>CAZNHL010000012.1:66018-66615 GCA_964572965.1 uncultured Bifidobacteriaceae bacterium | reverse complement strand
GTTTGGTGTAGTTCAGCCTAACATCCAAAGGCTTGAAGGAACCGGACGTATTCAATTGGAGTTACCAGGCGTTGACAATCCGGAAAGGGTTAGAAAACTATTATCAGGAGCTGCAAACCTTGACTTCTGGGAAGTATATGATGCCAATGAATTTGGCCCATATGTAATGAAATTGAATGACTATCTGATTGCAAAAGAGAAACTGGGCCAAAGCCCTGTAGTGGATGCACCTCAGACCACAGCAGTATCATCAGATTCTGAGAAATCGGAAGGTAACGATCTTGAAAAGCAATTAGCTAATAACACTGTTGCTAAAACAGACAGTGCAAAGCAAGACACTTCTGCTCAAGGTCAAAGCTCATTGTTTACAAAACTATTTGTAGCTACTTATAACGGACTAGGTGTACGTGTAAAAGATACTGCTAAAGTAAACCGTATACTTCAGGAACCTGCTGTTAAAGCATTATTCCCTTCAAGTCTTGAATTCCATTGGGGTAACAAACCTGAAAAAGGCCAGAAAGAAGAAATTCTTGACCTATATGCTTTGAAAAAAGCAAGAAACGGGAAACCATCTCTTGAAGGTAAAGTTGTAACTGA
>CAZNHL010000012.1:0-66008 GCA_964572965.1 uncultured Bifidobacteriaceae bacterium | reverse complement strand
GGTAGCGGTGCACCGGGAGTAAGCATGCAGATGAACTCTGAAGGCGCTAGAAAATGGAGACGCCTTACTGCTGAAAATACAGGAAGACGTATTGCAATTGTAATGGATGGCGTGGTATTATCTGCTCCGAATGTTCAGGGCGAAATCCCTAACGGTTCTTCTTCTATTACAGGAAATTTTGATGTAGAAGAAGCAAAAGATTTGGCTAACATGCTAAAATCCGGTCGTTTACCTGCTCCTACACAAATCGTTGAAGAGGCTATCGTAGGGCCGTCATTAGGACAAGAGGCTATCGAACAAGGTTTATATTCTTCAGCATTTGGTGTACTTGCAGTAGTTATCTTTATGATATTCTACTATGCAAAAGGTGGTTTTGTAGCCGATTTGGCATTGCTATTCAACGTCTTCTTTATGATGGGCGTAATGGTTCAAATGGGTGCTGTATTGACACTCCCTGGTATTGCCGGTATCGTATTAACAATTGGTATGTCGGTTGATGCTAACGTATTGATTTTTGAACGTGTGCGTGAAGAAATTTCTGCCGGGCGTGCTGTAGGGCCTGCTATCGAAATTGGTTATAAAAAGGCGTTCTCATCTATCTTTGATGCTAACGTAACTACTTTACTTGTAGGTATTATCCTTGCCCTTCTTGGAACAGGTCCTGTACAAGGTTTCGCCGTTACATTGATCATCGGTCTATTCACTTCATTCTTTACTGCAGTATATATCTCAAGATTTGTGATTGAGTGGATGGTTAAAGGAAAAGAAAACGCATTGGATGCTATGTCATTCTCTACTGTTTTCTCAAGAGGATTATTCAAAAACACAAAATTCAACTTCATTGCAAACCGTAAAAAAGCATATGCAGTATCTATTGCTGTAATTTTGCTTGGTTTTGGTATTGTAGTGGCACAAGGCGGATTTAATTTAGGTGTAGACTTAAAAGGCGGACGTGCTTATATTGTTAAGTTTGATAACGTAGTTGTTGCTTCTGATATACGTTCAGACGTTTCTAAATCTTTTGAAGGAAAAGGTACTGAAGTAAAAACTTATGGTTCAAACAATAAGGTAAAAATCACTACCAGCTACCTGATAGATGACGATTCTGAAGATGCAGATAAAAAAGTTCTAGCTGCATTACACGCAGGACTTGCTAAATATCAGTCACAACACCCTGAAGTATTGAGTTCTTCTAAAGTAGGAGCTACTGTTGCTTCAGATGTTCAGCTTAAGTCATTATGGGCAATCCTGCTGTCATTAGCAGTTATCTTTGGATATGTATTGCTACGCTTCCAGGATGTTCGTTTCTCTGCAGGTGCGGTAATTGCCTTGTTCCACGACGTATTGTGTGCTTTAGCAGTTATTGGTATTATATCGGTATTCGGTATAAGCTATGAAATCGATCAGATCATGATTGCAGCGTTGTTAACCCTTGTAGGTTATTCAATCAACGATACTGTGGTTATCTTTGACCGTATCCGTGAAAACATTCGTGAGAACCCTCGTGCCGATTTAGGATTCCTGATCGACAAAGCATTGAATGAAACTTTCAGCCGTACAATCATTACTGCATCTACAGTATTCATTGTATTGATTGTATTGTACATCTTCGGTGGTGAAGTACTTTCCGGCTTCTCATTTGCTTTATTAGCCGGTTTATTCTTTGGGTCTTATTCATCAATCTACATTGCTGCACCAATTGTACTTGACATGGGAAAAAGAAAAGCTGAAAAAGAAGCTGTTGATCTTGAGAAAGTAAAATAATTTCATACAATTTCAATGACAAGAAAGCCGTTCCTATGAGGGACGGCTTTCTTTTTTTATTAAATTTGATTCTAGTGTACAAGCAAGTATATTGCCGTCCATTTACAATAAATGCCAGGATTACTTACTACATATAAAGAAACGTGGACACGTTTAGCGAATATCTACTTCAGAGATCCGCTGGACTACCTTGTTTTTAAAAACAGGAACAAGAATTTTGGTGCTTACGAACTCAGACTTCTTTCTAACAAAGTCCTTTTCTGGTCTGTATTATTCTCTACCATTACATTTTGTGCTTCAATTATTGGCACGAGTATATATCTGCACTCCAAAGAAGAAGAGTATGAAGAAGACCTAACAGTGGTAGAATATATTGCTTTCGACTCATCTATTCCTAAACTAAATATCCCTAAAGGGGACAAGGAGGCTAATTCAAAAACTAAAAACGCCCCAAAAGAAGAAAGTACTCCAAAAGAAGACAAACCAAAGAAAACTTCTTCTGAGCCAAATAAAAACACTAATCCGACGATAAGCGAAACCCCGAAAGATTCAGACAGCAATACCACAGACAAAAAAGATTCATCTAATGCAAGTGCTTTAAAAGGAGATTCTTCCGGTATTGATGAAAAAGGCGGATATTCTGTCGGTTCTGAGGAACATGCTCAACCGATCGGAGGAATTGCAGAGTATGCTAAATATATTTCCCAGCATTTTAAATACCCAGAAGAACTTATTAAAGACAATATCGGAGGAACCGTCTTTGTTTCTATATTGGTTGACTCTTCAGGAAAGGTAAGTAGAATAAAAGTATTAAGAGGGCTTAATAAGATTCTTGATGACCGGGTTTTAGAAACAGTGAAAGCAGCCCCTAATTGGGTACCGGCAAAACAAGCAGGACGAGCAACTTTTGAGCCATTTGTTATCCCAGTAAAAATCCCTCCTCCAAGAAAATAGCAAACCGGCTTATTTTTCGTTCTAAGCTATAGAAGATTCACAATTAACTTAATGAAAACAACATTAAGTTAATTTCTTTATAGCCAGATCTAAAAATTTTATCATTTCCCAAAAGGATACTATTTACTACAAAAAAAGGGGATTAAGAACAAACTTATCCCCTTTTCTATAGCTATTACAACCTATTCGTCATTTTTTACCCATGACAAGTAGCTCTCTCCATGCTGGCTGATATCCAATCCTATTTTTTCTTCTTCCTCTTTTACTCTTAGCGGTGAAATTATATCTGTCAGTTTTAAAAGCAGATAAGAACCTACAAAAGAAAACACAGATACTCCGACCAAGGCCAGCATATGAGTAGTAAATAGTTTTGTTTCTCCAAAAAACAAACCATTATCACCCACAGGAATATTCGGGTTGACTGCATTTGTTGCAAAAACACCTGTTAAAATCATTCCGACAATACCACCAACTCCGTGACAAGGGAAAACATCCAATGTATCATCTAAAGAAGTTCTTGATCTCCAGTCAACCAATTTGTTTGAAACCAGACTGGCAACAACTCCAATAAAAATAGAGTGAGGAATTGTTACAAAGCCAGCTGCCGGAGTAATACCTACCAAACCCACCACTGCGCCTATACACATACCCATTGCCGATGGTTTTTTACCTTTTACAGCATCAAAGAAAATCCATGCCAAAGCTCCCGCAGATGAAGCTGCTGTTGTAGTCATTGCTGCCATTGCAGCCAGATTATTCGCACCTAATGCAGAACCGGCATTAAAACCAAACCAACCAAACCATAATAAACCCGTGCCTAACATCACTAAAGGAATATTTGCGGGGTTATGTTCTACTTCTTTTCTCTGGCGCAAATAGATTGCTGAAGCTAAAGCAGCCCAGCCGGCCGACATATGCACTACGGTACCTCCTGCAAAATCAAGTACCCCTCTTGTGAACAGGATACCTTCCGGGTGCCATGTCCAATGAGCTAAGGGAGTATAAATAAACAAACAGAACAAACAGATAAATAAAATGTATGACGTAAACCGGATTCTCTCTGCAAAAGCACCGGTAATAAGCGCAGGTGTGATAATTGCAAACTTCAACTGATATAAAGAAAACAGCAAAAAAGGTACGCTTGAAGCCAACTGCCACGGTGCGTGGTCAGCAACGCCATCAAACATAAAAAATGTGCCTGGGTTACCTATCAAACCATTCCAGCTTTCTCCAAAGGCCAGGCTAAAACCTACCACTACCCATAAAACAGAAATAACGGCCATGGCAACAAAGCTTTGAAGCATAGTAGAGATAACGTTTTTAGGGTTTACCATCCCTCCATAAAAGAAAGCCAAACCCGGAGTCATCAGTAAAACCAAGGCTGCAGCAGTTAACATCCAGGCAGTATCTCCTGAATTTAATTGCGATTGATATTTCGTCCAGTAATCAACCGCATTAATAGAAGGTTCTCCTGTCATTAATAATGACAATAGCACAATACCTACCAATACTACAAAAGGAATAATTGTTATTTTTTTTGCCATTGTATCTGTATTTTAAAGGCCACTTTATATAATATTATACTTTTTTTTACAAAAGTAAGTATTTTAAAAGGCTTATTCCTAAAATATTATATATTTTTAGACAAAACAGCATAATAATAAGACGCACTATTAAAAATATACTGTTTTTTACCCCTTAAACAACAAATCCCGGACCTTAAGGATCCGGGATTAAAAATATGTTATTATCAGTTGAGCTTATTGATGATGATAAGGTTCGCCCCGCATGATACTAAAAGCCCTATAAAGTTGCTCCGTAAAGAAAAGACGAATCATTTGATGCGAAAAAGTCATTTCAGAAAGCGACATCTTTAAATTCGCTCTGGTTTTAATACTTTCATCTACTCCATAAGGGCCTCCAACAACAAATACCAGGTTACTGACACTCGCATTCATCTGCTTTTCAATAAACTTCGAAAAACTCACAGATGTCATCTGCTTTCCTTTTTCATCTAATAAAACAACAAAATCAGTTGTTTGTAAGCTTTTGAGAATCAATTCTGCTTCAGAACTCTTCTGCTGCTCAAAACTCAGGTGCTTTGTGTTTTTCAATGCAGGTATAATCAGCATGCTAAAAGGTATATAATGTTTTAACCTTTTCACATAAATATCAACACCTTCATTCAGGTACTGTTCTTCTGTTTTACCAACAAGTAATAGTGTAATTTTCAATGATTTTTATTTTAGTTAAAAGCCACCTGCAACTACCTGAGTAAAATTCTCAGTGTTATAATATTTCTGAGCCGTCTCTAAAATTATATCTGAAGTAACGGACTTTAAACTATCCACATACCTGTCGAAATAATCGTATTCAAGCCCTGCATAGTGAATGGTTTTAAATTTGTCCATCAAACTAAATGGCGTATTTACAGAACCCATAAAAGAACCAAGCATAAAGTTCTTAACCGTACTCAATTCCTCCTCTCCTACAGCTTCCGTTTTTAATACTTCAATTTCTTTATAAATCTCATCAATGGCCAGTTGAGTAAGCTCTCTTTTCACATCAGTCCCTATCACAAAATGTGCACCATGTTGCATTTGAACAATGCTTGATCCGATGCCATAAGTAAGTCCCTTTTCTTCCCGGATATTCTTCATCAGACGGGAACCGAAATACCCCCCTAAAATTTCATTCAACACAACCAGATTGAAGTAATCGGCATGACTTCTTTGAATAGTCGTAGCGCCTAACCTGATAGTTGACTGGATTGCCCCTTCCTTTTCAAGAAGAACCTTTTTGTCCTGAGTATTGGTATTTACTATGACCGATGGCGAATTTGTCCCTCTTCGCCAGTCGTTCCCTTCAAAATACCTGGCTACTAAATCCTTTTCAGCCGGAGTAATACCACCTGAAATAAAAATTTCAAGTTTATCAGCAGTGACATGGCCTGCATAAAACTCCTCCAAAACAGCTCTATTAAGGCTACTAATCGCCTCTTCTGTCTGAACCAATCCGTATGGACTTGCACTACCATATAATGCCGCCTTAAAAGCATTTGTGGCCAGAAAGCTCGTTTTCTCCTTGCTGACTTTCAGTGTTTGCAAACTAATCCGTTTCTGGTTTTCAAGGTTCTCTTCAGGAATACGAAGGTTGAAAAGTATATCCTTTACTACCGGCAACAATTGGATTAAATCTTTATTCAAAGTATATAATGTCAGATTTAATCTATCCACACCATGATTATACTCTACAAATGCTCCATAATACGCAAAAGCTTCAGATAATTGCTTTGCAGTACGACTCTCTGTTCCTTCTCCAAACATTTTTGTAGTAAAAAGACTTGCCAGTGGAGTATTTTCATACCACGTACCTGCATGAAAAACCATTTCCAACCTTACAATAGGCTGTTCTCCACTTGTTAATGAATGGAACGCAACTCCATTTGAAAGTTTCGTTGTCTGAGCTTTAATCAAATCAAATTTTTCCGGAGATCTAAACTCTGGCGCTACTGTTCTGTCGAGAACCATATCAATCTTAATTGAGCATTAAATAAAATCAAAAATGGGTTGCTCCTATATTAAGTATAGCAGCAACCCATTTTCACAAAATTAAATATTATTATTCTGACTGTATTGAGTCGTCTCCTCCTTTAGCCTTCTTCTTGAAGTTCATCCCAAGAGTAAATCTTAAAGTTTCTCCAAGAGGATTTTGTTGCTTCGAAGAAATAATATAAGCCATGTCAAGCATGAAAGTCTGGTACTTAATACCAACACCTACTGTAAAGTATTTTCTATTACCCTTGTTAGGGTTCTCATAATGGTAACCTGCCCTTATAGCAAATATATTGTTATACCAGTATTCAGCACCTATACCATATAAAATCTCCTGCATTTCTCCTTTGAAACTTCCTGCATCACTAAAGGAGTTAACCATTCCGGTTACAACACCCATATCCTTGGTATCTTTACCGTCAACAATTACTGTTTTCCCTGTCGCAGAATCTCTTCCATAAAGAGGCGGCGTCGGAACTAGTAATTTACTGGCTTCTGCAGTTATTGTAATTTTATTATACAAATCCAGTTCATGAGTAAAAGCTGCTCCTAAACGCAGGTTTGTTGGGATAAAGCTCCTTGTATCATTACTTACATAGTTGATCTTTCCACCAATGTTTGTAATTGCAAGACCCAAGGCCAGGTTGTTTTTGGTTAGTTTAATTTTCACCGGCGTATTGTAGTAAATACCCAAATCAGCCGCTGCAGAAAGCGTAGCTTTATTATCCCCCTGCGTTCCTGTGTTCAGGTTAGAATAAATCATTTTTATCCCTAGGCCTAAACCCAATTTATCGCTCAATTTTCTGGAATAGTTTACTTGCGGAGCAAACTCGCGAGGGTGCACCTGGTTTGTTACATTTCCATTAATATCTGTAAAGTTGATGGAACCATAATCAAAATAGGTTAACGACACGCCTATCAATTCTTCCTTTCTTCTCTTATAATAACCTGATACATAAGAGATAGACATATCTCCCACCAATCTTCTTAACCATGGGCTATATGAAAGGGAAAAACCAAAATCATCTTCAATGAAAGCCGCTTTACCAGGATTCCAATAGAGAGAAGCTGCATTAGGAGAGGTGGCAACACCAACATCACCCATACCGCCGGCGCGCGACTCTGGATTAATATTTAAAAAGGGAACGGCTGTGGTAATTACTCTATTTGAATTTAAAAGAGTAACGGGTTCTCCATTCGGACCTGGAACTGTTTGGGCAACACCTGTCGCTGTAGTAATCAAAAGCAACAAAATAGCTGCCTGTATCTTTTTGCAATACATAATTTAGTTTTCTGACTCTGTAAATATAAATGAATTAATTTAATAGCACCAATTTCTGAAACTGGAATGCTTTGTCTCCATCTCTTTCTGAGCGTACAGAGACCTTATAAATATATACTCCATTACCAATCTTATCACCAAAATCATCCCTGGCATTCCAATGAATGTCACCGATATGAGATTTAGCTCCCGGATAAAATGTATTTATGGTTTTTACAAGAATACCGCTGACTGTAAATATTTGCACCATTACTTCCAGGTCATCACCTTGCCGGTTGTGATCAAAATGAAAAGTGGTGTTCTGAGAAAAAGGGTTCGGATAATTCAATACATGGTCCAGTGCAACTGATTCTGTATTAGCAACAATAAACTCTATATAACCTTCTCCCGAATTGTTGTAAGTATCCCAGGCTTTTACACGCAGGGAATTTCGTCCCTGTGGCAAATCTGTCATTCTATAACTTACCACACCTTTTGTATAATTATCTTTCTCAGACGAATAGAACTGATTAAGAACGATAGGTTTTTGTGAATTATTATTTAAGATAGCAGTTATTTCATGGCCAATACCCGTACCAGCCACATTAATCCCATTCTCGTCGCTCAAGTTAACGATCAGCCTTGCCGGGTTACCTGTTACACCTCCAAAAACAAATGACGAGTCATTCATAAAAATTTTCACCAAAGGTGGTGTATTATCTTTCGCTGCATTTTTAGCCGTTCCTCCTAATATAATCTTATCATTTGCTCCTCCAGCATCAATCATTGCTCCCTCTTGGGAAGCATAAAGGCTAATTTTACCAAAACCATATTGATAAGAAATATCTTTGGGTACAACAAAAGAAAAACTAAATTTCCCATTTTTAACAGATGCTTTACCTTCAAAAATGAAATTCTTTTGAACCTGGTATGTCCGGTATGTCGGCGGGGCTTCATCTCCTCTGGTAGTAACCCCTACAGGTTTGTCAAAATAAGTTATACTCACCAAACCGTTAAAATCAGACAATAAAGTACCGTTAACAGACCTAACCTCTCCATCAAAAGTTACTTTTTGCAAAGCAGAAACAGTATCTTTGCCAGAAACAATAGGTTGTTTATTATAGTCTGTTAATACCAGTGAATTTTGGGCATAAGCTAAAACAAAAGTAGGATCTCCCAGCAAAGTAAAATTTCTGTTATTTACCCCTGTATTCATACTATTTTTATTCTTTGCATTCATTATTACATCACCCATCAAAGGCCATTGACCTCCTCTGCGTTCAAATACAAAATCATAAAAAGCTTTATTGATAATCAGATTGGTGCTTGCATATACTACCCTGGTGGTAGAAATTGCACCAATACCAGCCGTATTAGGAGTAAGTAAAACAGACATAGCTCCAGAATAAATAGCAGGATCATCGTATCGGCCAAAATCGCAGGTTGCTGTTACAAAAAACGGCAAATTATTAGGATTTGACCAGGCTGCAATCTGATCCATAGAAAGAATGCTTTCTGCTGCCCAGCCAACTTCACGCCCATGGCCGGTATAATTCATAATTAATGTGCCGCTATTTACAGCATCATCTAAGTTTCTGTTCAGGTCAGGGCTCCTCTGACCAATAGCTGTTGCTTCCTGCACATAAAAATCCAGGTATAATTTCTCTGTATTGAATACCGGATATCGATAATTAAGCCTATTAGCCAGAGTATCAGCATCCTTTGAATGCAAGGCAGCATCATCGTCATCTGCAACAAATGTTACTTTATTCCTCCATTTGCCCAAATTAGATTTATTACTGGCATAATTTATCAGTTTAGCTACAACAGCATCAGCTTCTTGTATATTCTTAACAGGAATCCGGCCAACCCCCAAATCTAACATATCACTACTATTCGGTTCATCCCAGAAACCTTCATTATTATCCAGCAACCCAACATAATCATCAGAAGAAAATGAGCCTGTAATACTAAAGGACTCTCTTGATTCGTAAACAGGGACTAAATTCGTATTGTTGGGTATCCTATTTTTATAATCATATGAAGCTGCTCCAAATAATAAAATATATTTTAAAGAATCAGACGCTACACTTCTATTGAACAGCATCTTCGCAAAATCTCTAATGGCTGTAATATCCTGTGCTCCTGACGAAAACTCATTATAAATTAATGGTGTTGTTACCACAGTGGTTGATATCCCCTGTCCTCTCCTAAAATCTGCTAACCTATTAGCTGCACTGGTCAGAGAAGGCACTGTTGGTATTAAAGCGTGTAAATCCTGATTGCCGATAGTACCTTTATAAAATGGCACAGAAAAACCATTTTCACCAAATACCACAAACTGGCGGAATTTATCAGCTTTAGAATTAACAGAAGCAACTCCCCCACTTAAAGAAATTCCCATCTCAATTGGTAATAAAGGGTTTGTAATATCCCAAACCCTTGTAGTTGCTGAAGCATTCGTAATTATGTAGGTTACATTTCCAAACTCTTTTGCACTAAAGGATTGAAATGTTAATTGCTGACTTGCAGGTAAATTTAAGTTATGCTTATAATTGACCCGGATATAATTCAAATAACCGATAGCCCCTGCATTACCGTTTCCATTAAACTGAATTCCAAATCTAAATGTACTTCCGTTTTCCAAAACAGAAGAATTCGGCGATCTTGAAAAAACGCCACCATTCCCTACAGGATCTGTTATACGTTCGCCCCTACCGGAAAGCGACAAAGAACCCAGTGAAGTATTATTCAGAGTAAAATTAAATGAAATGGATTTAGTGCTCCTAAACGCTGCTGCAACCCCAATTGAGACTGGCATTACAGTACCCGGTACAATATCCGCTATCGTAAAATTAAAACTTTTAGTAGTCTGATTATCAATAGAAGTGCCAAACCATTCCCGTCCGGAATGAGCAAGATTTACTAAATCATCCTCCTGAAAAAAAGCATTATCACCAATAGAAATTGATTCTCCGCCTGGTTCAGAGAAAGAAGTTGCCAATCTTAAACCCGCTCCTTGTCCGAATGTTAAAAAATAAAACGCGGTGTCAGAATAAAGATTTTTCTCATGAGTAAATATATTATTTACTGTATCAGGCAATAAATTATTAGGCCCCTTGGCATTAAACAGCAAATAATCTCCATTATCAAAAGTACCATCTGATTCCCCTCTAACCCATATTGCATTCTCTTGTAAATCATCATAACGGAATGCAGAATTAGCCTGAGGAAGCATTCTCCCTCCATTACCGTAAATCCTCAAAGTTCTTGGATCTACTGAAGCTGTATTAACACCTATTTGTTGTAAAAAAGTATTGTCAATTTTGAAAATCCCGGACTTTACTACGCCAACTTTATACCATTGTCCGGTACTTAAAACAGAACTGGCTGCGAAACTGGCTTGCCGTTCAACCCTGGCAGCAGGTAAATTATTAAATGTAACAGTAAAATCAAATGAAATAAGCTTTTCAACACCACCAGAAGAGCTTACTCTCAAAGCCGCGATACTGATATCACTTACAGGACGCCCTCTGTGCATAGCATGAATAACAGCCCAGGGCTTAACAGATGTGAGAAAATTTACATCTATGTTTTTTTGCTCATCGCTACTTAGTGGCTCATATTTTTCATTACGGAGAATAACCTGATCAACTCTCCCGCTTTTAGACAGGTGAATAAAAGGCAGGTATTTATCACTGGCATTATTAGAGGCATTGTTGCAGGAAGGGACGCTTATTGTAATACCAGCTTCATTTACGATACTTACAGAATGCCACGCCACCTGAACAGATTCAGATTGCGACAGGGCAATATTAACAGACAGCAGCACTAAACTAACAGCCAGCACTCCTAAGCGAAACTCTTTTATATTAAATTTTAAAATCACTTCAGCAAAACGAATATTACAACTAATTTATTATACGCTTTTCTTTGCCCAAAAGCTCCATGCCGAAATGGCTAAATACAAACCAATAATTGCCGGTATAGCAAGATACCCTAATAATGCAACCAATGTCAGGCTCATTAAAATGAAACTATACCGAACCTTATTTTCCGACCATGCAAAAACTTTAAACTTAAGTGCAAACAACGGTAACTCCGCCACCAATAACAAAGACATTATAACAGCCAATACAGCAATAGTATAGGGGTTTTGTAGCCATAGCCATCCCGGATACGACTCAATGATAAATGGCAGGGCACTGATAAATATTGCATTAGCAGGCGTAGGCAACCCGATAAATGATTCTGTTTGGCGTATATCTATATTAAATTTCGCTAATCTTAAAGCTGAAAAAACAGGGACAACTAATACCAGATATGGCAAATACGAATTCATGTCAGCTACTGTAACTGCAATTTTAAAAAGCATCATACCAGGAAGTACTCCAAAAGTTACCATATCTGCCAATGAATCAAGTTCTTTCCCTATATCAGACTTTACATTCAGCAATCTAGCAGCAAAACCGTCGAAGAAATCAAAAATAGCAGCCGCGTAAATAAGATAAGAAGCAAACTTTAAACTACTGATAAGTTCATTCTGAAATGCCGTCGTAGAAGGTGCAATTACAATTATTCCGATACAACCACAAAGTAAATTGCAGCAGGTCAAAAAGTTAGGAATATGCTTAGTTAAAAACATGAATCAAGGGTTTATTCTGCAAATTAAGAAAACAATTACAAAATAAGATTAAATCGCTATTATTTCATTGATGGACAATTATGACACATTAATCCAATATATTCCAGGGTTCACCTAAAAGTGTTTTACTAATCCGATAGTTATAACGTATTTTGTTTCAGATCATTACAAAAGAGGGCTGACTGATTTAGATAAACTGGTTGGGAAGTTGGATAATTGAGAAAGAGGTTGGTTGAGTGTTGAAAACAATTATAGTGAGATAGATTTGGTTGGTTGGTATCCATGATACAGGTAGCCTTCGGATGAAATGACAAAAGCGTCCCGCAGAAATGCGGGACGCTCTTTATTTTAAACCTTAGCTTTCGACAGCCTCGCTTTGAAAAACTCAATAATGATTGGAAGAATTGAAATGAAAATAATCCCAAACACTACTTTTTCAAAATTCTCTTTAATAACAGGTATCTCCCCCAGAAAGTATCCAAGCAAAGTCAAACCAAAAACCCAAACAAATGCGCCTATAATATTGTATAAAACAAACGTTCTGTAGTTCATACTGCCAACTCCTGCAACAAAAGGGGCAAAGGTTCTGACTATTGGCACAAAGCGTGCTATAATGATTGTTTTCGGCCCATGCTTCTCATAAAACTCGTGTGTCTGGTCAAGATATTCTTTTTTAACCAGTTGCTTTCCTTTAAACTTAATATTCATTGCTTTCTCACCAAAAACCTTTCCGATAAAGTAATTTACTGTATCGCCGGCAAAAGCTGCAATAAACAACAATATCAATAGCAAAGCCAGACTCAATGATCCTTGAGCGGCAAACATACCTGCGGCAAATAAAAGTGAATCACCAGGCAGAAACGGCATTACCACCAGTCCTGTTTCTATAAAAATGATTGCAAACAAAATCACATAAACTAACTGGTCATATTGAATAATGAAGTCATTCAAATGTTTGTCAATGTGTAAAATAAAGTCAATAAGTTCCATGATAAAATTTTTTATGTAAAATTAGCCCTTTTAAAAGAAATTCTATGCACTACTCAAGTTTTCTTATATTTGTTTCAAAGCAGAACAATTATGATTAAATCCATGACAGGCTTTGGCACAGCAACCGCCGAAACCGACAAAATCACTATTACAATTGACATCAAGTCTTTGAATTCTAAGTTCATGGATGCCACAATCAGACTACCACGCAACTATAGCGATAAAGACTTTGATGTCAGAAATCTTGTATCCAAGGTCCTGGATCGAGGAAAAGTAAACCTGGCTGTAGATATTCAAAGTAAAGGGGAATTAAAAGCTAAGGTGAGTGTTAACAAAGATTTAGTAAAAGCATATTATAATGACCTACTGGCTGCTGCTGACTATGTAAAAGCAGATACAAAAGACTTATTCAAAATGGCACTCAATATGCCTGACGTAATGAGTTCAGAAGACAAGCAAACAGACAATACAGAAGAGTGGGATGTGATTAAAGCTACCATTGAAAAAGCTTTGGCTGGCTGTGATCAATTCAGGCAAGACGAAGGAGCTGTCTTAAGTGGGAAATTAAAAGAGTATATTGAAAGTATCAGAACTTCATTGGGGCAGATTATGCTACAAGACCCTGTTCGTTTACAAAATGTAAGAGAGAAGTTACGTAAACAGGTTTCCGAATTGGTTAGTGCAGATGGTTACGATAAAAACCGTTTTGAACAAGAGCTTATATATTACATTGAAAAACTTGATGTAAAAGAAGAATTTGTACGGTTAGAAAATCACCTCAATTACTTCATCGAAACAATGGAGAAAGCTGATGCTAATGGAAAAAAATTAGGTTTCATAGCACAAGAAATTGGGAGAGAAATCAACACTATAGGTTCAAAAGCTAATGATGCCCAAATCCAGCGTCTCGTTGTCAATATGAAAGAGGAACTAGAAAAAATTAAAGAGCAATCGCTGAATGTTTTATAACACATTTAACATTAAAGCAATAAAAAGGGGAGTTCATCAATTATGATGAACTCCCCTTTTTATTAACTCAGATTATTAATCTAAGCCAACTCTTCTTCCTTTTTCCTGCGGTTTTTGTATAATTTACTTGCGCCAAGCATGGCTCCACCAGCAATCAACAGAGAAATCCCTCCGTCTACAGGAATGCTTGCATCATCGTCATCATCTGGTGGTAATTCCGGAAAACCATCCTGAGCCATAACAGAAGCTATTGCCAGGAAAAAAGTAATAAAAATAAAATAAAAACGCTTTCTCATAACTCAACTAGGTTATACTAATCTAATATACTAATACTTTCTGAGTAATCACTTGTGTTGCAGTAGATACCTTCACAATATACACTCCAGAAACTCCCTCTCTCAGTCTGACAGATTGCTCATAATTACCGTTACCAACTGCTTCTGCAATTGCAACACCATTAACATCGTAAATAACTATATTCTGTACTAAAGATTTCGACAAGTTTTTAACAAAGACCTGGCTATTAGCCGCATATATGTGAATTCCGGAATCGTTTAGAGTTTGATCCTCTACAGGAGTAGCAATATCTGTATTTCTTAGCAAAATCGCAAAACGGCTCGTATCTGCTGGTTCTAACGTAAGTGGCAGACTTGTAAGATCAGCACTTAATCTTGTTGTCGTATTTTCCTTTTTGTCATTTAAATAAAGATCATAAACACCATTAAATGAATCTTGCCCTCCAAATGTGAAGGTATAAGTCCCACTTTTATTTACTTTCGTTACTAAAGGAATCACTTTTTCGCTTTGCTCTTTATTTACGTGGTATATTACCACGTCTGATGCCCCTTTTTTAAGGGCCAGCCCTGGGCAAGTAGCATCAGCAGGATAGTATTTTCTAGCATCAATAGCTACATTATATTCTGCAGGAGCTGCTTCATCAAGTAACAAAAAAGATTCGTCTTTTAAACCATTACCTGCCAAATGTATAGATAATTTACTCTCTTCCTGAGCTAATCGTACAAAAGACTGCGAAACACCAAGTCGGCTTGCATTTGTAAACGTTACACTTGCACCAGCTAATGCCAATACCTGAAACCCTTGTCCAACTCCAATTGGGCCAGCCGTAATTGTGTTGAATGAAGTACCATTGAATAAATAAGCTGCACCTGAACCAGCAATGTTAGCTTTATTTACCAAGCCCCAGTCAATAGGGCTAGGGTACGGGTTACCGATCATATTTGCACGTCCAACGGCACTGGAAACCAAAGTAGTACCTACTGACCCATTGCCAGGATTACCAGTAATAAACAATTTCTCTCCTGCTTTTGCAGCCCTTCTGCTAAAACCAACACCTGACGGAAGCGAAGTAGAAGTGGAAGCAGCCCTTTCCCAGGCCTGAGTTGTTGAGTTCAGGAAATAAAAGTTAGTAGTATTGGCCTGGAAATCAGCAACAGTACCATTTGAAACAGGGCTTGAATAATAGCCGGCATTACCATTGGTAGCCGTACCTCCACGCGCATTGATAATTCTTTGAACCAAAATACCGCCGGTTACTGAACCATTTGGAGTAGCTGTACTTGCATCCAGAAGAATTGCATGAGCAGCATCTGTTGTTGCAAGCAATACCAGCTTATCATTCGTAGTAAGACCACCGGAAGTGATATTCACCAATTCAGATACCTTTGCCGTATCACCGGTAATAGCAACCGATGCCGATGTTTTGCTCAAAGTAAGAGTCCTGAAACTAGTTTTAGATGTCCCTTTAATTTCAGATAATGCATTACCTGAAAAAGTGACGTTACTTGAATTACCTGAAAAAGCTCCATTGTTAACCAAATTACCACTAAGCCCCAGTGCATAATTTGAACCGGTAGTGTTCAAAGTAGTATTAGCACCAATCCTTAATTCATCAACAACAGTAATAGCTCCTCCTAATGATTTCACAGCGGCAGAAGATGCAGACGTTGTCAAATTGCTATAAGAGAATACGGGAATTGTCTGGGCTCCCCCGTTAAAGTTAATAGTCGAGCCTATTACAGTATAAGTATTGCCGCCCGGAGTAAATACACCGGCAACACCAACTTCACCTGAAGAAGGTAAAACCCTGCTACCAGAACCAGAGCTTGTAAGGTTATTATAATTGAATGCAGGAATTGTAATAGCAGTATTACCATCAAACTCTATGGTAGATCCGGTTACCGTATGACCCGTAGCCAGCCCTACATCAAAACCTTTATTTACTTTAATAGTACCTGTTGGGCTTAATGTTTTATTATAATTGGAAAAAGCTAAATTATAATACTCTCCACTTGCCACAAACTGACCTGCGGAAGACTTACTGTAATTAACCGTACCTGACGTATTATAAGCAAAAGCACCACCTGTCTGTACCACATCGCCATACAGGTTTAATGTATTTGTGGCACCTACAGTTAAAAGGCCATTAGTCAATGTCAAAGTACCATCTATAGAAACCGGTCCTACAGTAGAACTTGCCAAAGTACAGTTAATCTCAAGGTTGTAAAAGTTAAATGCCGGAATTGTCTGATTCACGCCATTAAATACAATTGAGCTTCCTGTTGTAGTGTACAAGTTTGTAACTGGGGTAAAAGTGCCGGAAACAAGAATAGCTCCTGTGTTGCTAAAAGTTACTGTTCTTGAACCATCCTGTATTTCCAGATTGGAATACTGCGCAGGCATTACCGTTTGTGGCCCTACTCCATGATAAACTGTGAAAGAGCCTACCGCAAAAGATATGGCTCCTCCTCCTGAAACAACTGGTAGCGTTGCAGGGGCTCCAATTTTATACGTAGCTCCAGCAGCTACGGTAAGATTCTTTCCTGATGCCAAAGTAACATTAACGCCATTCTGATCAAACTTGCCAGACTGAACAGATAGGTTACCTATTACATTGGATGCCGTAATTGCTCCACTTAATACTAATCCGGCAGTACTTATATTATTCGTCGTGATATTATTGAAAATAAAACCTGTTGGATTGAAGTTTTGAGAACTTGTACCATTTAGATTCAAGGTTGCCGTGGTAAACACCACAGAGCCAGCCCCTGTCTTTGACAATAAGTTTTTCAAATTCACGGTACCTACTGCTACATTTGCTGTTTTTCCTGAAGGAACATTAAAAGTTAATTGATTTTCAACCGTTATTGAGTTTGTGATATTCAGGGTTAGATCGTTTGCACCTGAAAATACACCTATTGTCAAATTATAAAATGATATGCTGCTGGCAATTGTTTTAGTTCCATTGCTAATATTATTAATAACAACAGATCCTCCATTATGCGCAAAAACTCCTCCTTGATAAACAAACCCCCCTACTGTCAATGTTGCTCCATTAAGATTAAATGTACCTCCCTGTAAAGTAAATGAATTCGTTGCAGTCAAAACAGAAGTATTAACGGTGATCGTACCCGAATAAGTAGACTGTACAACAAAACTACCTACAGGAGAAACCGGAATAAGCGAACTGGGAGTATACTCAAGAGTATCCAAATCATCGTTAGTATCCAAGTCTTCATAATTGTCCGAATATTGTCCCCAATCTTCCCAATCTTGAGCAGATACTGCCCAAACATAGCCCTCCCCTATAAGATCCTCTATAACACAAGGTTTAGAACTTGTGTTATTAAACTGTACAATCTCTCCACTAGTCGGCACAGTACCCTTACTCCAGTTAGCTGCTGTAGTCCACTTATTATCAGCTCCACTACCATTCCAAACATTAGCCTGAGCAAATACAGACTGAACTGCAATAAGCAACCCAAATAGCAAAACAAACGATAAACTTCTTTTCATAATTTATATTATAGACGAATAACCAATTTAAGTTCTGTAGAATCTACTCTAACTAAAAACATAGCTGACAACTTAGCATAATCGTACAAAAGTAAAATAAATTTTGTTCAGTATAAAATTATTTTGCTGGAACCTTATTATTAAACACTTTTAATTTTCAGTTAGTTATGCTTCAAAAGTCCCTTATATATAAACCAGATACTGCTCCATTAAACTTAAATCCACTTTTTATGCCTAAAGTAACCAAGCATACCAAAAGCGCTACAAATCATAACACCCCAAATGGCCCAATATCCATAATGCCACGCTAATTCTGGCATATTTTGAAAGTTCATTCCATAAACGCCTACAACAAAGGTCAGTGGTATGAAAAATGTAGAAAAAATAGTTAGAAACTTCATCACGTCATTCATTTTCAAGCTGAGTGCCGATAGATAACCATCGTGTAAACCTGCTAATGTGTCACGATACAAATCAATTGTTTCCAACACCTGGTTCATATGATCATAGACATCTCTGAAATATAGCGTAGTTTCTTCCGAAATTTTGTCTTCTGTACCGTGATACAGCACATTAACAACTTCTCGCATCGGGGAAATCGATTTCCGAAAGCTTAACATTTGCTGTTTCAATCTAAAATATTTAGCAGGAAGCGTTTTATCATTGACATCCTTGACCTGCATATGTTCAAGCTCATCAACCCGATCGCCAAGCTGGTCTGTAATAACAAAATAGTTATCTACCACAGCATCGATTAATGAATAAAAAAGATAGTCAGCGCCATAGCGCCTTATTTTTGTCTTACCAGCCTCAATTCTGTTTCTTATTAGATCGAAAAATCTCCTTTAATATCTTCCTGAAATGAGATTACATAGTTTTTGCCCAAAACCAAGCTCACTTGCTCATTCACAACTCTTTTACTAACACCAGAATATGAAAGCATTTTAAGTACTACAAACATTTGTTCATCATACTCATCCAGCTTTGGCCTTTGGACTGTACTAACAACATCCTCAAGCAATAAAGGATGCAGATCAAATATTTCCCCAATCTTGTTGACAACAGTATTATCATGCACCCCATCAACATTTAACCACAATACACCCTGACTATCCTTAAATTTTACGCAATCAGGAATATGGGTAATTTCTACCCTTTCAACATTAGTCTCTGTATAGTGAATAGCGGTAATTCCAACCTGATAGTCACGGTCCTTACCAACATAGTTGAGTGTACCCGCTTCGGTACCCACACTATCAGAAAGCCTGACCTTTGTTTTTTTATTCATAGCAATAAAAAATGAAGTTATAACCTAAAATATGTCAGTACCCGGTTCCTCAAGCTACAAAAAAAATCCCCGTAAACTTGGTCGCTTACGGGGATTGTATTATCCGTTCATTGAAACGAGGAACTCTTCGTTCGACTTCGTTCCATGCATGTTTTTCAGCAGGAAGTCCATTGCTTCGGTCGAGTTCATATCGCTCATCATTTTTCTGAGAATCCAGATACGGGCCAGCTCTTCTTTGTCTACCAGTAAATCTTCTTTACGAGTTCCTGATGCAGGAATATCAATAGCAGGGTAAACACGCTTATTAGACAACTTTCTGTCTAACTGAAGTTCCATGTTACCTGTACCTTTAAACTCTTCGAAAATTACTTCGTCCATTTTAGAGCCAGTATCAATTAATGCTGTTGCTATAATTGTTAATGAACCACCGTTTTCAACATTACGCGCTGCTCCAAAGAAACGTTTAGGCTTATGTAATGCATTTGCATCCACACCACCTGAAAGTATTTTACCTGATGAAGGAACTACTGTGTTATAAGCACGTGCCAAACGTGTAATTGAGTCGAGCAAAATAACAACATCGTGACCACACTCAACCATACGTTTTGCTTTTTCCAAAACTATAGAAGCGATTTTTACGTGTCTTTCAGCCTGCTCGTCAAAAGTTGAAGCAATTACTTCACCTCTTACACTACGAGCCATGTCTGTCACCTCTTCAGGACGTTCATCGATCAATAAGACAATCAGATAACATTCCGGATGATTTTCAGCAATAGAATTAGCAATGTCTTTCAACAATGTAGTTTTACCCGTTTTAGGTTGTGCTACAATCATCCCCCTTTGTCCTTTACCTATCGGAGAGAACATATCAAGAATACGGGTTGAGTAATTCGATGCATTTGTGCTCAGGTTTAAACGTTCCTGAGGGAAAAGTGGAGTTAAGTATTCAAATGGTACACGGTCGCGGATTTCTTCCGGTGTTTTACCATTTATTGTCTCTACTCTTAATAATGCGAAGTATTTTTCTCCTTCTTTTGGAGGGCGGATCTGACCTTTAACACTATCTCCGGTCTTCAAACCAAACAATTTGATCTGAGATGGCGAAACATATATATCATCCGGACTCGCCAAATAATGATAATCTCCTGAACGAAGGAAACCATAACCATCCTGCATAATTTCCAGTACGCCTTCATTTAAGATGATACCGTCAAATTCTTTTACATTCTGGTTGTAATTATTTTCCTGCTTTCTTGCCCTTGGAGCAGCTGAAGCAGCAGATTTGCCATATGGCACTTTACTGTTTTCACCCTGCACCAGACTTTCATAAAAAGCCAGGGGGTCTTCCTGCGGCAATTCAGAAGCCTTCACTTCCGGTTCCGGTGCATCTGTAATGGTCACTGTCGATTTCGGCGTTTCATCAAAAGAAACTTCAAAAGTATCTTCATCAAACGGGTTTTCAATAGCTTCTACATTCTGACGGCGGAATTTACGAGGGCTTTCCTCTGCTTCACTCCCTGCTTCAAAAGTTGGTGTTTCCGGTTCCGCTTTTTTTGCTGGTTTACGTGCAGGTGCAGGTGAAGGAGATAACGCTTGCTGGTCTAGAATTTTGTAGATTAATTCTTCCTTGGTGTATTTTTTGTAGTTTTTTACACCCAAAGATTCGGCCACATCTCTTAGTTCAGAGATAAGCCTGATGTTGAGGTCATCAATTGTGTACATTTGGATTTTTTAATAAGATTTTGATTTGAGCCGGTACATGAAACACCAACCCGGAAAAGTGTAAGATTTGTTAAATGATTTTGAAAGAAGCTAACCGAAGGAAATCAGTCGCGATTGATTTACAATTATATCACTAGAAAGTCATATTGTCAAGCAATTAAGCTTTTATTATTACAGCAGAGAGGTCTAAAGAGAATACATTCAGAAGCTAATCCGGAAACTCAACACTTAATTACTCTATACTCAAGGCTTGTACCTGACAACATAAACACTTATTTTTGAGTTCAAAGTTTTTTGTTTATGCTGTTAACAACCCATATAAAAGAGAATAAAGAATTGGTACTGAAAGGTTTGCAAAAGAAATACTATGCTACTGCTCAGGAAGATGTGAATAAAATTATCGAGTTGGATGATCTTCGTAAAAAAATTCAACTTGAACTTGACAATAACCTGGCAGAAGCTAATAGCCTTGCTAAGAAAATCGGGGAGTTGATGAAATCGGGGCAAAAGGCGGAAGCTGAAGCTCTTAAAACAAAAACAGCTGAATTAAAAGAAAAGACAAAAAACCTTGAACCAGAACTGACACAAATTGAAGCTTCTTTACAGGCAACTCTGGTAAAACTACCCAACCTGCCGCATAGCAGCGTGCCGGAGGGACGTACCCCGGAAGAAAATGTCAATGAATACCAGCATGGTGAAATCAAAGACATGGGTGAAGACGCTTTACCTCACTGGGACCTGATTAAGAAGTACGATATTATTGATTTTGAGCTCGGAAATAAAATAACAGGTGCAGGATTTCCTGTATATAAAGGCAAAGGAGCCCGTTTACAAAGGGCACTAATTAACTTCTTTTTAGACGAAGCACAAGCTGCAGGTTATATAGAAGTGCAACCTCCTATTATGGTAAATGCGGCGTCTGGTTTTGGTACTGGACAGCTACCTGATAAAGACGGGCAAATGTACTATGCTGCTGCTGACGATCTTTACCTGATCCCTACGGCTGAAGTGCCAATCACAAATATGTACCGTGATGTGATCGTGAAAGAAGATGAATTGCCTATCAAAAACACAGGATATACCCCTTGTTTTCGTCGCGAGGCAGGATCCTGGGGTGCACATGTTCGGGGACTAAACAGGTTACACCAATTCGATAAAATTGAAATTGTACAGATTACTACTCCTGAGAACTCTTACGAAGCTTTGGAAGGTATGAAAAGACATGTACAAAATCTATTAGAAAAACTGGAATTGCCATATCGTATTCTACGTTTGTCTGCCGGAGACATGAGCTTTACATCAGCACTTACTTTCGATTTTGAAACATATTCTGCAGCACAAAAAAGATGGCTGGAAGTAAGTTCTGTAAGCAACTTCGAAAGTTATCAGGCTAACCGACTTAAACTGCGCTATAAGAACAAAGACGGAAAAATGCAGTTATTGCACACACTTAACGGATCTGCACTGGCTCTTCCCAGAATTGTCGCAACATTGTTGGAAAACAACCAAACTAAAGACGGAATTTTGCTTCCAAAAGTATTGCATAGCTATACCGGTTTCGACAAAATTTAATAGTTACCGGTAACTGGTTTCCTGTTGCTTGTCAAGAACAGGAAACCAGTTACCGTCAATAACTAAAAGCCCTTCTCAAACTTAGTAATCAGCTCAAAAAGCTCTTTGTATTTTGTAAGAGGAAGTGTAGCTGCCACATCATCTACATCATGGTATGCCTGTATACCCCCCATCGTATAAATAAAGAATGCGGGTACTCCTTTTTCTGAAAAGGGATAATGATCTGAATTAGGGGCTTTTCCTCTTTTTTTCACCTCTTTAAAATACTGTCCTTGCTTATTCAGGCTATTTAACCGTTCAAAGTCAGATTCAAAAACACTTCCATTTACTACTGTAATACCCTCGCTTCCTGTTCCTACCAAATCAAGGTTTAAAACGAATTTTACATTTGACAAACCAAACAAGGGGTTTTCAACAAAGTACCGGGATCCTAATAAGCCTGATTCTTCTCCCCCAAAAGCAATAAATACTAAAGAATAAGGCAACCTGTTTTCTGGCCGGGAGAAATAGTCGGCAAGTTCAAGCAACATAGAGACTCCACTCGCATTATCATTAGCTCCCGGGAAAAAAACCTTTTTTCCCATACTTCCCAAGTGGTCATAATGGGCAGATATCACTAAAAAACTATCTGGTTTGGCCGATCCTTCAATCATCCCTACAACATTTTGAGAGAGATGTTCCTGTAAAAAGGTTGCTTCCAGATTAACATACAATCTGGAAGCCTTATCTTTATGCAGGTTCCAGACACTTTTTTTCATCCAGATATTGGACTGAAGTGATTGCCTTGTTGAAAGGTTGCCTGTCAATTTATGATCGATCAACTTTACAATTACAGGAAATGAATTCAACCAAAACCTTAGTTCCCGATCTGTATTAAACTCCTTAAAGAGATTTTCGCTGATAATAAGACAAGAACCATCTGTTGATTTTTTAACCAGTTTTGAAAATTTGACAGGGTTGGCCAGTATTGAACTATCAACATGAACTATTTTAAAATTTCCATTGACTGTTTTTGCATCCGGAGCAAGAATATAGTCCGTTCCACATACAAGCTTCTGTTTCCCTAATTTCAATTCAAGTTCTCCGGGAAAAGTATTGATACTATAATGGAACTTCTGAAAATAGGAATTACCCGAAAACATCTGAAGGTTTAAAGCAGCAAACTGGCTGGCAATGTATGCTGCTGCTATACTGTCTCCTCCAAAAGCAGCTCCTCTCCCATGCATTGCGCGTGAGGTCAAAGTATCCAGATTTTTATGAACACGCAGCATGTTTTGTCCCTTTACACAAAAATGATGCATTACTATCAAAAAAGTCAGTAAAAATGCGCGCATAAACATAGGGTTAAAAAAACAAAAGTTCCCCCCTTAGAAATAAAGGAGGAACTTTAAAAACGATTTTCTTTATAGTAAGGTTACTTTACCCCAATTAATTCTTTGTATTGCGAGGCAGTCAATAATTTATCGACCTCAGCAGTGTCAGCAATTTCCAATTTCACCATCCAGCCATCTCCATAAGGATCAGAATTTACTAACTCTGGTTTAGACTCAAGTTTTGCATTAAACTCTGCAACTTTTCCCCCTAAAGGCAAAAACAAATCAGAAACAGTTTTAACTGCTTCTACTGTACCAAAAATTGCATTCTGATCAAGTGACTGCCCTACAGAATTAATATCTACGTATACGATGTCGCCTAACTCATTTTGAGCAAAAGCTGTGATTCCAACTGTAGCAACATTGCCCTCAAGCAATACCCATTCGTGCTCTTGTGTGTATTTAAGATTATCAGGAAAATTCATCTCAATTTGATTAAGTTACTTCGGCTAATTTACCGCTTTTTAAATTTTAGAAAAAACTATGACAAGGTAAATCTTACCTGTATACCAAATTGCGTATTTACACGGCGGAAAGAAGTAGATACCTTAGGCTTATTTAATGTATAATCGACATAAAATTGAATATTCAACCGCGAGCTGATCACATAAGTAACGTTCGGTTTAACCTGAATAATCTGATTTCCCTGAGTAATTGTACTCACACCAGCAGTTTCATCAGTGGCTGCTATGGTACGCTGAATAGTTACAACATCGTTAACAGAAACGTCACAACGCATGTTTATTTCATTTTTCAATACTACGGTACGCCCTTTCGATTTTACAGGCAATTTCATACCTGTTTTAATATAGCCTACCCCAAACACAATACCAGAGTTCTTTTGCTCATTAACAGAACTGTTAGTCATAATCAATGACAAAGCCCTTTCCCTTTTATACTCAACTCTAAATGTTATATTCTTTTTTGTTTTCACATTAACCCCCAATAAAGGAGAAAATGACTCTGCAATAACAACGTCTCCGATGACAAAAACGGGAATAAACTGTCCTGTTTTAGGATTCACTACATTTGGCATATCATTACTGAATATGCTCTTGTTAAGGTCTACATGATTTTGATTATATTCCAGTGAACTATTAAACGACCTGACGGTATATAAACTATTATAGCCATGTGTCAGGTTTACGCTTTGGAACCACTCCTTAATTTTCTTGAGTTTTGACAGTCCGCCATAGTCAATACGCCAGTTGGGCAAAGGTATTTGAGGAAAAGAAGTCAATTTAATCTTACCAGCATCTCTACCCTGATATGCCGCCAGAAATGAAGTAACCAGTACGTCCTGAGAGTTTAATGAATAAGTACCCGGATTAGGGTTTGCATTTTTATACCTTTCCATTACAACAGCTCTGTTGTTTATAAAAGAATTAAAAGCAGGGTTCAGATTTGTAAATTTTTCATTTTTCTGAAATGCTGTCAATAAAGTAATAGTTGACACAGAATAACTACCTGATCTTGAAGGTCCGTAAGATTTATAATCTCCGAACCCTGTCGAATCCTTAAAGAGTTCCTGATACCTGTATGTTTGAGTTTGCGTAATATTCAGCTGTATCCTTAAATCCTTAATAGGCTCTAAAGCAGTATTCGCCTTAAGGTTAACAGTTTTGGTTTGGAGAAACTGGTCACTAAATGACTTGGAATGAACCAAATCTCCCCTTTCAACTGCGCCTGATTTTATATAGGTGGGATCCTGGTAACCTAAAATAAATGGCAAACCGGGAGAACTAAAAGCCTCATCCAGTCCAAAAAACTTTGCTTCCTTATTATATCCGGGCAAAGTTGTACCTCTCATAATACTATAGTTCGCATTGATAGACCGCATTGTCATCATAGCACGCAAAATACCTTTAAATACTTTCAGTTCCGCCTTTTTAACCTGCAGTGTATCAGTGGTACCATCTGCCCGTTTCTTGAGAACCATCTTCATTTCCGGTGGAGCCTTTTTACCTGAGGTAGGTGTTGGCGCATTTATCCTCTTAAGGAATTTAGATTTATTATAAAGTTTCAATAAATCCAGCTTACCGTTTGCCGCAATATCCCTTGTATTCTGAATTGTATTACCTAATGAATCCTGTACCCTTCGCGAACTGGCAATCCACATATATGTAGCTCCGTAACTTATGTCGGTACTTATAAAGTCGGTAAGCGGTAATTTATCGAAAGGCAGCTTATAAGTAAGCAAAACCTGTTGGTCAAATTGTTTATTACGGCCTAATCCAATGATTTTCTTGCTTATACTCTCACTAAGGAAACCTTCATATTCACCCGTATCTTCATCGATAATCGACTGCATAAAGGCGTTATAAGTTAATGACAGATTTCGGGCCAAAGACCAGCGTAATCCATAGCGTCTGTTAAAGAAAAAAGAACGCTCAAAAGTCGGTTTTACTCCACTCGTACTCAATTGAGAATTTCTCAGCTGTGTCCTCGTAAAGGAACGTAACAATTCATAATTGACATTAATGGCACTTGGTAAAACAGACAGGTTAAAATCTGTAACAGGTTTCATATATTTCGATTTAGACGAAATATTCTTGAATGGTTCAAAGGGTTTTCCCGGATTTGCAAACGCATAACCTATAGCATATCTGTATTCTCTCCTGCTATATTGATCTATCAGGAAATTGCTACGGGATGCATCGTTATAAGCAGCAGTAAACGTTAAGTTTTCAATATCCCACAGGTGCATCTTTGCTCCTTGTTTTGTCCTTGATTTCTGTAAGTTGGTAACATTTATACTGCGTCTGTTAGTCCTGTCAACCATAATAGCCTTATAGTCGGAACTGTTATACTGTGATTGACTATTAGCTGCTGATTCAAGTAAGACATCGGGATTAGACGGGTCATATTTAGGTGTGATATTCTGGATATCATAACTGAAATAGAAAGGAATTTTAAGGCCTGTCTTTTCTAAACCAAACTTCTGAAGCTGAAGCTGTGTACTCACTCCTGATTGTAATGTGGTATTTTGCTCTCTTTGAGAAACTTTTTGTTCAATAGAACCAAAACCTATACCTTTATATAAACCGGAAAATGTTACTGTTCCCAAATCTGCCAGTTTAACATTCATCTTTCCTAAAGCCGCCTGACCTGCTTTCTGGTTAAACCCTGTAGCCCTTAATTCATCTGTCCAGATACACAAAGTTTTAGTCTGTCCATCATCATCGGGAAAAGTCACGCCATCAGCCAAACGAACATCCCCGCGCTTAGGGTTGTACACTCCTATCATGATCTGCTGTACAGAAGTAAAATCAGGGTTACCATAAACACCATAAACCTGGTCTCCGTGGTTTTCAGAATAATAAGCCATTTGATCTCCGCCTATCGCCCGCCGTCCTGCTTTCAATGCACTTAAATCAGACAATACTACATCCAATGAATTTTCTGCCGGCCATACTTCGTTAGGATCTGTAGAATTAATACTGGACATTCTTAAAGGAATAAGAACCTCATAGTAATTTCGTACTAAATCGGTACCCAGACGAAACATTGCATATACGTCCCTGTCTTTTGTAATGGTCTGGCTTTCTGCATGTATAAACATCTGAAGCCGTTCAAAGTTGACCATGTTAATATTAAAGTTCTTAAATACGCTCCGGCCAACCCCGTCCTGAAGATTATCTACACATACACGCAAAGACTGTTCGTTGAAAACCCTGTTTAACGTTGAAGAGTAATCCTGGTCTCTTGTAAATCCCGGAGGCAACACATAAGGGCTGTTTACATCTTTCAAACCTAAGCTGTTTTCTTCAATGTTTACTGTAGAAACAGTCATATTTGACAAGTTAGGTTCCTTAGTAATCTGCAAATTTTTTGATGTGATTAAAGAATCATATTGGCGCCATTGTGCAGCCACCAGTTGAAACTGTGCCATCCTTAATACAACAGGGTCTTCCCAATTTGTCAAATACATACGCATGAAACGAACAGATTTGAACCCATCGATGCCACCTACCTGAGTAGCTTTTATATCACGAATAGGTACCCGGAACTGATACCAGGTAGTTCCGTCAGTTCCATTAGCTCCACTAACTTTTTGCTCACCAATCAAATAATTTGCAGTCTTATCCGATAGTGTCTTGGGCGAAAGCTCTATTTTATACTCATAATAGGCATCAACAACATCAATGTTATTGTTCTGATTTAAATCTTCATTGTCAGAAATTGTAGATGACGATGGGGTATAAGAACCACCACCGCTTACTTCCGGCGAGTTGCCTTCCTGTCCATTGAAGTTCTTATAACGGTCAATCGTTGTAGCGCCAATTGCATCCTGATTCCCCCCCAAATAATATTGAAAATCATCGGCAGAAACATCTAATAAGACCCTATCTTTTACCTCCTGACTCATGACAGCACTCGCGTTAACACTATTCACGAATGTGGCATAGCCCGCAAAATCTCTTTCTGAACTACTTCTCAACCCATCCAAGCCTACGTCTTGATTAGCTCTTGCTCCAGGAGTGTTTGAAAAAGCATCGTTCAAATATTGTTTTTTGGCAACAGACGCCCAACCTGTGTTTTTTACAAGATCAATATCACCCCTGCCATCTTCCGGCATCCCGTTCTCAAAAGACTGATACCCATCATTTAACACATCTTCATTAATAGAACCGAAGTTAAAATACATGTCACCACCAGTCGTATTATAAATTTTATTGTTTTTGTCTTTTGTTAACCTGATCCCCCCATTAACATCATTGTCAAATGGATCCATCAGCCAGAATTCTACATACTGAATATTTGAGTTGTCGAAATCCGTATCAAGTGTGATGGCACGCATAATACCTCCAAAGTTCTTTTTCGGAGGGTATAAAGCAGAATCCAGATCCCCCTGCGAATCTAAGTACGGGTTATAATTGTAGGGTCCTCTTTCTCTCGGGAAATACGCAATATCAAAAGTGGTTTCATATGCCTGTCCCGCCATTACTGATTTGGACGGGAAAAGATCCTGAGGCATCCAGGCACGCGTAGCATAGTTTTCTGACTCAGCTTTATCGTATGAGGCCGGACGGTTCGCACTTCCTTCTCTATAAAATGCATTGTCTATATTATACCAGGCCATTTTTGCCCTTCTGTAAGAATAAGACAAATCTGTTGATGAAAATTTGGTTGCATCAGCAATTGACACAGGTGGTGTCGCCAGTTTCCAACGGGTGGGTACACGTGTAAGGTCAAACGGGTTTTCAGCCCCTTCAAAGTCATCAATAAATGAGTTTCCTGTACTTCCTATATATTTTGAGTGCCCCGGTATAATAGTTGCGTATTCAGCACTCATTTGAACAGATGAGGGCTCTTTTGTAGCAATAAGTGGTAATTTGTCAATCCCCTTTGTAATCAGCCTTGAATCTTTTTTCAAACTTATATCGGCTCCCAGCATCGTATTATTGATCGGCTCATCTCCAATACCGACACGTGTAATCAGAGGTTTTTCTGTCATTCTCAACATTGTAGCCCCGATATTGACATCCTTGCTTAACTCATAGTCAAGGCGCACTCCCATCAATGACTTTGTTCTGAAGTTAAACAAATCAGCCTTTTCATACTTTATTGAAATTGCATTTCCTGATGTTAATATACCGGGGTTAATAATTTTGACTTTCCCCATGTCATAGTTAACAGTGTAATCTGTTCCTTCAACCAATTGCCTGCTTCCCGCCATTACTCTGATGGAACCGGGGGCAATGTTCATACCAGACAATGCAATTTCGTCTGAAGAGTTTGAAACAATACTCCCTTTCAGGAAGAACTTATTTTTGTATGAAAAGTTGTTCAGATCTGATTTTGTTCTGGTATATAACTCGTTAAATACATACTGATTATAACCTGCGGGATCTTTGGCTTTAGCGCTATCAAGTAACAAACCATCTTTAAATGAGAATGGCTCTAAAACCGGGAAAACTATACGTCCTGTAATGGAATCAATAGTAACGGGATGAGGAGAGCTGATAAAGTCATAGACACCATCCGGTAAAGGTTCCAGAGAAGAGTTAAGATAATCAACCCCTTGCAGCTGCATGATTTGAGTAGTAGCAGACTTCTGGTCTTTCAGGTTAGGCATGAACGGGTTATCCGAACCGGACTTATCATCCTTATAAATTACCCTTAACTGGAATCCGGCTCTTGTAATGTTCGTCGCGTTCAGTGAATAAACGTTCTTCATTTGAAGGTTCCACATCGGCAATGACACGTTAACCAAACTTGGGCGAATTAACTTCATGAATGCAAGCTTGGTTGCATCATTAGGCATATCGCCAGTCAATTCCCCTACCTGATATTTAACTCCATTGTAGGTATATTCAAAAGCAATACCAAGTACATCATCATTTCGTAAAGGGGTAGTTAACGAAAGATAACCCAGCGTTGGGTGAAACTTATAATCACGTCCATTTTCAAGCTTTCTCGCACTTTTAATTACTTCAAAGTCGATACCCTTTCGCATACTATCTGTAAAAGCCATATTAATGGCATTTGGATCTCTGAAAGCATTACCCACAGTAGTATCCTTCCCTATCCGCTCATAAAGCGTGTTAGCGTCATTGTTTGCCGCATCTATAGTTACACCTGGTTTTGTCCAAACCGGATTTCTCGGCTGGTACTCTCCTAAATCGGCAAAAGCTGCAATACTTCTCGTTTTATCTGTTGTATTGTTTCTATTTGTTACATAAACCTCAAGGCGGTTAATAACCATTCCCGACGTAATTTTAGGGCTCGAAGCCAACCATTGATCGTAGTGGGCTCTGAAAAACTGTGCCAGCAAATAGTGCTTATTCTCTTCATAAGCATCCGCTCTGATCTCAAAAGCTTTACCCTGGCCTACCCCTCCGCCGGAAGCTCCCGGATTACTTGAAATTTCTTCTGTTTTACTTCTTTGGTTTGCAAGCACCATCCCCACTTTGAGTCGACCAAACTGCAACTGGCTTTTAATACCAAAAAGGTTTTGTGAACCCTGAATTAAGGTTGTATTCAAAGGAAAACTAACAACACCTGCTTCAATCGATTTAATGATGTCGTGATCATAGCCGGTATAAGTAAGTTTGATATTGTTTTCGAAATCAAAAGTAGCTTTGGTGTCCCAGTTGATGCTGATCTTTAATTTATCTCCGATCTTCCCTTGCATGTTCATTGCAATTTGCTGATTGAATAGGAAGCCGCCTGATCTTTGCTGTGTGGTAGGAATGTTAGGATTGGCTGTTTTCTGATAAAAACCTCCAAAATCCAACAAGACATTCCCGTTGGGTCTGATATCAACCGTATTACCGCCGAATACCCGATCTAAAGAAGAGGGTAGCATAATCTGAGGGATTATACGCTTAGCGCTATTCTCCGGAGCATTTTCTTTATCTGCTTCCAGAGACTGCTCCTTAAAATAATCCCGTCTGTCTTTTGAGTTTTTATAACGAACATATTGTTCGGCTGTCATTCTAGTTGGCGGACGGTAATCCATGCTACCAACCTTTTCCTCAATGATGTAATCCTTCCCGTTTTCATCCAGCTTTACTTCTTTCTGAATATTACTCGGATCTTTAAGCTGTAATGGAGATTGTGATTGCTGGTCTGTAATAGGATCGCCCAGACGATCTTTAGGATTGTATAGCGGTTTGGCTGTTTTTTTATATTCTTCTTCCTTCTTCTTTGTAGTATCTCCGTCACCCGAAAGCGAGTCAATCTCCGGATTTGGATCGGGGATATAGCCATCCCACTTCCCGGGATATGCCACCGCGATTAAGGTAATAAAGGTAAATAGAACTCCTGTTAGGAGCAGTATATGCTTCTTAGTATCCAAAAAGTAAGCTAAAATAGTTTGGTTAGGCTGTTTTCAACGCTTGGCGAATTAAATCTTCAAGTTGGATGTCTTTGCCTTTGTTTTGTAGAATGTAATCGATAGTCTTCTCTGCGTTTGTTTTCGGAATTCCTAAAGTTTGTAGTGCAGCTAACGCTTCTGACCGTAGTTTATTGTGAGGCACTAAAGAGCTGACAGCAGATTCATTACCCAAAGCTGATTTTTTAATTTTGTCTTTGAGTTCCAGAATAATACGCTGGGCAGTTTTTGCACCAATACCTTTTACGGCCTGGATTGTTTTTACATCCTCCCTTAGGATAGCGCTTTCTACTTCAGTGGCTGTTAACGATGATAATACCATTAGAGCAGTACCCGGCCCAACCCCTGAAATTGAAATCAGGTGCAAAAATATGGATTTTTCTCGTTCTTCTGCAAATCCATATAAAGTATGTGCATCTTCTTTTATATGGAGGAAAGTATACAGCTGAATTAACTCTGAATCTTTAATGGATGAATAGGTTCCAAGGCTAATTTTTACAAGGTATCCTAAACCATTGGCTTCTATGATAACATGGGTCGGATCTTTATGCGCCAGCTTCCCTTTAATGTAAGCAATCATTGTTTGATATTCTCCTTATTAATTTGAGCGTCAATTACGGCAATTGCCACCATATTTACAATTTCACGAACTGAACAGCCCATCTGTAAAACATGCACAGGTTTATTCATTCCCATCAAAATTGGCCCTATTGACTCAGCGCCTCCTATAGACTGTACTAGTTTATAAGAGATATTTCCTGAAGCTAATGCCGGGAATATCAAGGTATTGGCCCCGGTTTCTTTTAACTTACTGAATGGGAAGTTTTCCTGCTGAATTTCAGGGTCTAAAGCAATATCACCCTGAAGTTCCCCCTCGATTATTAATTCGGGGTACTTTTTTCTAATGGCAATTAAAGCTTTCTGCATTTTATCAGGAACAGCTCCTTTACTTGAGCCAAAGTTAGAATATGACAATAATGCAATACGAGGAGTTTCCCCTAATTTTTTAACAGCATCAGCAGTAAGAGCAACAATGTCTGTCAGTTGTTCTACTGTAGGGTCAACGTTTACAGTAGTATCCGCAAAAAAGAATGTGCCTTTCGGACTGATCAGTACATACATTCCGGCAACACGATTCACGCCCGGGTCAATCCCGATCATGTGAAGCGCAGGTAATATCGTTCTTGGATAATCTTTGGTTAAACCGGAAATCATGGCATCTGCCTGACCCGTCTCTACCAAACCTGCACCAAAATAATTTCTTTGCTTGATCAGGCGGCGCGCTTCTTCAAGGGTCATTCCTTTACGCTGGCGTTTCTGATAAAGTAGCTGTGCGAAATCTTCCTGACGCTGTGTATCCTCTAGCTGATCAATAATCATACAACCATCAATGTCAAGGTCATATTCTTTGGCAATAGCAAGAATACGTTTTTTACTTCCCAATAAAACAGGTTCGGCAATTCCTTCATCAACAACAATCTGAGCGGCTTTCAGTATTTTATAATGATGCGCCTCTGCAAATACAACACGCTTACGGGTAGATTGCTTCGCCATTGCAATGATGCGTGAAATGAGTTTATTGTCACGGCCAAGTTTTTCCAATAGCTGAGATTTGTACTTATCCCAATCAGTAATAGGGTATTTGGCAATGCCACTTTCTATCGCAGCCTTTGCCACAGCAGGAGAAATAGCTGTAATAAGGCGCGGATCCAATGGTTTTGGAATCAGATAAAACCTGCCGAAAGAGATTTTATTGTCACCATAGGCTTGGTTCACAAATTCATCTACAGGTTCTTTGGCGAGTTCTGCGATAGCGCGCACGGCTGCCAGTTTCATTTCGTCATTGATTTCTGTTGCACGTACATCAAGCGCGCCACGGAAAATATATGGAAAACCAAGTACGTTGTTGACCTGATTCGGAGTATCTGAACGGCCAGTTGCCATAATCAGATCGTCACGGGTAGCCATAGCCGTTTCATAATCTATTTCCGGATTTGGATTGGCTAAAGCGAAAACGATAGGATTGGCTGCCATTGCTTTTACCATTTCGGGCTTCAGAACGCCGCCGACAGAAAGACCAAGGAACATATCTGCTCCGACAATCGCTTCTGACAAAGTATTCAGGTTCCGTGAAGTAGCAAAAGGAACATGTGTAGGATGAAGGTTAGGACGATCTTTACGGATAACTCCGTCAATATCAATCATCACGATATTTTCGGGATTAACACCCAATTTCGCATACAAAGTAGTACAAGCCACAGCGGCAGCACCGGCTCCGCTTACTACCAATTTCAACTCTCCTATTTTTTTACCTGTGAGCTCAACTGCATTTAGCAAAGCCGCAGAAGAAATGATAGCAGTTCCGTGCTGGTCGTCGTGCATCACAGGAATATTCATTCTTTTGCGCAATTCCTGCTCTATATAAAAACACTCCGGAGCTTTGATGTCTTCAAGATTGATCCCGCCGAAAGTAGGTTCAAGGGATTCAACAATTTTTACGAATTGTTCAGGATCTTCACAATTGATCTCAATATCAAAAACATCAAGACCCGCGAATTTCTTAAAAAGCACCCCTTTCCCTTCCATAACCGGCTTGGATGCGTCAGGACCAATATTACCCAAACCCAAAACAGCCGTACCATTGCTGATGACCCCGATCAGGTTGCCTTTAGCGGTATACTTATAAACATCTTCAGGATTTGCTGCAATTGCCTTACAAGGTTCTGCCACACCCGGAGAATAAGCCAAAGCCAGATCCCGTTGCGAACTTACAGGTTTTGTTGGAACCACTTCTATTTTACCTGGTTTATCACCCATGTGGTAATTAAGGGCATCCTCTGGCCTGATGGTACTATTGTTGATCTCTTTACTCACAAAGCAGAATTTTTAAATTCTGTGGAAGATACAAAAAAGCCTTTTGAGATCAATCCGAATTAAAAGTGATTCATTAAAATTACTCCCCGCTAAATGTATTCCGCTCTTCTTTTTGAATCGTAGCTCAATAATTTTTCAGCTCTTTATTCAAACGCAAAGCTTTTTTGACAGAAATCAGGTTTCTGCGCAAAAAACAAACATTTTTTAATGGTATTGAACCGATATAATCATATCCTCAGTTGGTTTATTTCTTTTATATAAATCAAACAAAAGTATTATAGTCCAAAAAAATATCAAAATATGAATATTAAATTAGATTAGTTCTCAAACAAACTAACGTTATACTTAAGCCTATGAAACTTTTCAGCAATTTAATAAGCAAATGGAGTATAGCTCTCTGCGTTACGCTTGGAGGATTCTCCCAAACCTCTTATAGCCAAAGAGTGGTTGGTTATATGCCTTCCTGGGCGGGTGATGCAAACTCTATTCAATATACCAAACTGACCCACATCAATTACTCGTTCGCATTACCCAATGCTGACGGTACTATCAAACCATTGGATAATCCTGCTAAGCTTCAGACAATTGTAAACAGAGGACATCAAAACGGTGTGAAAGTTCTTTTGGCAGTAGGTGGCTGGACAGACAACAATGTTTTGATAGACCCCCGCTTTGAAGCTTTTGCAGCCAGCGCCAGCGGCAGAAACACTTTCGTAAATGCCTGTATTTCTCTTGTGAATACTTATAACCTCGATGGTATTGATATTGACTGGGAATATCCTGATCCGGGACAATCTGCAATTAACTGCCAGATGTTGATGACCCAGCTAGGTACCGAACTTCACAACAGAGGCAAACTTCTTACAATGGCGGTTATCGGAAACGGCAATACAGGAGAAGGTGTCAATTCAACTGTTCTCTCAATTATCGATGGTTTAAATATCATGGCTTATGACGCCAACGACTACCAACATTCAACTTATGACTATGCTTTATCTTGCCTTAACTATTGGGGAAATACCCGCGGCTGTGCTAAAAGTAAAATAAACCTTGGTGTTCCGTTCTACGGCCGTCCTTCATGGGAATCTTACGCGGCATTAGTTAACCGGGGTGCCGATCCAAATGCAGATCTATTTGCAGGAATTGGCTACAACGGTATTCCAACTATCAAAAGAAAAGCTCAATACGTAAAATCACAAGGGTATGGAGGCATTATGATCTGGGAATTATCTCAGGATTTGTCAAACCAAAACTCACTGTTATCGGCCATTAAGGATGTAATGGGCACAACTTCAAATCAGGCACCAACGGTTTCTCTTACTTCACCTGCAGGTGGTTCCTCTTTCAACAGTCCGGCAACCATAACAATTTCTGCAAACGCTTCAGATCCTGACGGATCAATCAGCAAAGTGGATTTTTACAATGGATCAACTTTGCTTTTCTCTGACAACAGCGCTCCATACAGCTATACCTGGTCAAATGTCAGCGTAGGGAGCTACACAATTACAGCCAGGGCAACTGATAATGCAGGGGCGGTTACAACTTCAGGAGCAGCGACAATCACAGTAACCCAACCTGCAGTACAAGCTCCATATAACGGCGTAATTGCACAGATTCCGGGTAAAATTGAAGCTGAAAACTATGACCTTGGCGGTCAGGGTGTAGCTTATAACGAAACAACAACCGCAAACCAGGGAAATGCCTACAGGACTTCGGAAGCTGTAGATGTTGAACCCTCAACTGATGCAGGCGGCGGATTCAATATTGGTTATATAGTAGCTGGTGAATGGGTAGAATATACTGTAAACGTAGCCACGACCGGAATTTATAAACTGGAAGCAAGAGTTGCCGCTATTACAGCAGGAAAAACTTTTCATATAGAACTTAACGGTACTAATGTTTCGGGTACAATCACAGTTCCGAATACGGGCGCATGGCAAAACTGGCAAACGGTAACAATTAATAATATCAGTTTGACAGCCGGTCAGAAAATATTGAAAATTGCTATGGATAGTGGTGATTTTAACCTGAATTTCATCACTTTTTCTACAAGTAGCCCTTCAAACCAGCCACCGACGGTGTCTCTTACTTCGCCATCAGGCGGAGCTACTTTTACAAGCCCTGCAACGGTAAACATTACCGCTACAGCTGCTGATGCAGACGGTACTGTAAGCAAAGTAGATTTTTACAATGGCTCTACCCTACTCGCGTCAGACAATAGTGCTCCATACAGTTATTCATGGACAAACGTAGCTACAGGTTCTTACAGTATTACAGCAAGAGCAACTGACAATGCCGGTGCGGTTACAACTTCTGCCGCAGTGAACATTACCGTAAATGCTGCGGGCAATCAGCCTCCGACTGTGTCGCTGACTTCACCATCAAACGGAGCAACATTCAATGCACCTGCAACGGTGAACATTGCTGCTACAGCTGCTGACGCAAACGGTTTTGTAACAAAAGTGGATTTCTACAATGGTTCTACTTTGCTTTTTTCTGACAACAGTTCGCCATATAGCTACTCCTGGCCAAATGTTGCAGCGGGAACATACAGCATTACAGCAAAAGCAACTGACAATGCTGGTGCCGTTACAACTTCTGCCGCTGTAAACATTACAGTCAACACTGTAAATACCGGTGGCTGTTCAGGTATTCCTCAATATATTGCTTCCGGAACTACCAATTATGTTGCAGGTAGTAAAGTAGTAAATAATGGTAATCAGTATGAATGTAAGCCATTTCCTTATAGCGGATGGTGTAATGTCGGAGGATGGGCTTATACACCGGGAACCGGCACTTACTGGACTGAAGCCTGGATTCTTGTAGGAAGCTGTAGTTCTTCTGCTGCAGCGCCAGCTCCACTGGCAACAGTGTCAGGACCAAACCCGACAACAGGTGATGTTTATATTTATACCGCTACAACGTCACGTGTTGAAGTATACAACGGTTATGGCACACTTGTAATACCTGCTACTGATGTTGAACCTTATGGCAGCATAGATTTAAGCAAAATCCCTGGTGGACAATACATCCTTAAAATATATAATGGTGGCGATGTACGCACCGAACGATTAATTAAATTGTAACCTTTTATCACCCTGACGCAGAAAACCCCGAAAAAATCGGGGTTTTCTGCGTTATAAGCTTTCATTAATTTGCCGATGTGTAAATCAAAAAGCTTCTTTTTGATTTACTAAAATGTTTCAAAAGAGAAAATTCCTCTTTAATTTAAATTCATATACCCAATTAAATAGTCAGTTATATAAATTCAATGCCTTGTGAGACGATCTTTCCTTTTCTTTAGCCTGACTATTTTTTTCTTTGCCAATTATGCTGATGCTCAGGTTCACCATACAGCCGGTGGCTATACAACGCTGCACTATGGCGTAAAGTCGTACAGAATGCACCCCCGAAATTTTGCGATTTCACAAAGTGAAAAAGAGCTGATGTACTTCGGGAATGCCTATGGTGTAATTGAATATGATGGTAATGGTTGGAAAAATATTCCTCTGCCGAACGGCAATAGCGGACTTTCTTTCGGTCTTGGTCCAAATAAAAAACTGTACGTTGGTTCCTATAACGAACTGGGCTTCCTCTCTTCAGATTCAACAGGCAGTACCATCTACCAGTCGCTTTACAATAAAATTCCAACAGACGAAAATAAAATCGGGACCGTAAGAGACATCTTTTTCAACAAAGAAGCTGTTATTTATTTCTCGCAAACCGGTCTCTATTGTTATCAAACCAACTTTGAAATTATACACCCAACTGTAGAAAATGACGGGTTTGCCTTTGCAAAACAAGTTGGGCAAACAATTTATGTACAGGAAAAAAGCATTGGTTTACAAATGCTCAAAAGGAATAAGCTTGAAATGATAAAAGGCGGGGAAGCTTTCAAAAATATTAACCTGAAAGACATCATCCAACTTGACAAAAGCCACCTGCTCATATTGGGAGAAAATGGTTTATCCGTTTTCGACTATGAAAAAATTATTCCACTCGAAGGCAAAGCAAACCAGGTACTAAAACAGCAACAGTTAACAGATGCTTTACTATTACAAAATGGGAATATCCTTATTACAACAAGTAGCAACGGGTTTTATGTAGTGAGCCTGTCAGGAAATATTATCAAGCATATTTCACTTGATAACGGTCTTCAAAGCAACAATATCACCTGTGCTTATACTGATAAAAACGGTGGTCTCTGGCTCGCATTGGATAATGGGATTTCCTATATAGAAATCAATACGCCATTTTCTTTCATCGGCTTTCCGGACGGCGTGGCAGGATTGGGCTATACTGCTGCCATTTTTGACGATAAGCTTTATTTGGGTACTTCTCAAGGGCTTTTCTATTCTGAGTGGAAAGGTAATTTGGCCACAACTTCATTTAAGCAAATATTGAGCGGTCAGATTTCAGACCTGTCAGTCATAGGCAATACTCTTTTGTGTTGTCAGACGGATCATACTTATCAGATCAAAGGAAATACAGCCCGGCTGATTCCTTCTGTCTTTGATGGTCATGGGCAATGGAAAATTATTCCACTGAGAAATAAACCGGGTTACGCGCTCAAAGGCACTTATGAAGGATTCCAGTTATACAAACTTGATAACGGTAACTGGCAATTTCTGAGAAAACTTGCAGGGTTTGAAGAATCTTCCCGAGTATTTGTAGAAGACCATAATGGTAGTATATGGATGTGCCATGGGAACAAAGGTATTTATGAAGTAACCTTAGCGGATGACCTGACCAGAATAAAAAGTGCTGTTAACTACAATGAAAAGCTGGGACTGGCACCTGACTTTTTCAATGAAATTACCTATGTAAACGATGCACTTATTTTCTCAGCGAATGACGGCCCTTATGTTTTTAATATTGAAAAAAATGCTTTTGAGAAAGAATATATATTGGACGAAATGTTCGGACGTAATATCTACATCAATAAAATTATCCAGACGAATGATAAAAACATATGGGTGTTTACCGGCGACGATGTACACCTGCATAAATATATTGCTCCGGGTAAGTTTGTTGCCGAAAAAAATGTTTTCAGAAAATTAACAGGACAACTGGTCGGCAGCTATGAATTTGCTATGCCGGTTAGTTCCCAATTGGCTGTTATCGGATCACAGGAAGGTTTTATCTTTTTTAACCTGAAAGACAAAGTTGCTCAACACGAGCCTTATCAGCTCTTAGTCAGAAAAGTGGAGTCCAGTTTTGAGAATACTTTGCTCTATGGCGGCAACAATGACAGCACTGTAAGGCAGTGGAAGTATGGCTATAATTCTTTACGCATCAGCTTTGCTGCCCAATATTTTGAGAATCCTGAAAAACTGACTTATCAGTATGCTTTAGCAAAAAAGGGTGACGAAACACTGGATTGGTCCGGCTGGACAAGCAATACGCAGGTTGACTTTTCAGAACTGTTTGAAGGAGATTATATACTTCATCTGAAAGCCCGGAATATTTATCAACAGGAAGCAGAAACGAGTTTTGCTTTTAGTATCCTTCCTCCATGGTATCGTTCAATATGGGCTTTTATGTTTTATGTTTTTGTACTGCTTTGTGCTGGATTGCTACTTTTCAGGTTTGTAAAAAACAGGTTCAGGGTTCAGAAGGAAAAACTGGAAAACCAAAAACAAAAGGAGCTACTGATAATGCAGCAGGAACACCTTACTACCATGCTGCAAAATGAGAAAGAGCTGATTGCCCTGAGGAATGAAAAACTAGAGGCTGAAGTTGTTCTGAAAAACAATGAACTGGCATCTCTGGCAACTGCGCTTACACAAAAAACAGAATTCCTGTCCCAACTGAAAGATAAACTGGAAGTCATCCACAAGGATACAGATAATGGTGATAATCTGATATTCAAAGAAGTAATTAAAACGATTGACCAGGATCTGGACTTCGATGACAATTGGGGCAAGTTTCAGCTACATTTTGACCAATTGCATAACAATTTCCTTCACCGCTTACGGCAGAAATATCCCAAACTGAACCCTAGCTGGCTTTTACTCTGTGCTTATATCAGAATGAATAAGGCTAATAAAGACATTGCCGCACACATGAATATTTCAGTGGCAGGTGTTGAAAAGCGGAAGTACAGACTTCGTGAGAAGCTGGAGATTGAAAATGAAGAAAGGCTTTCTGATTTTATCAGTACTTTTTAGCTGCGGCAAGCTCAGCTACCGTTTCAGCAGACTTGGTGAGCGACTTCGGCACTTCCACCGTGGCCGTGTCTCTGACCGGCCACTTTACCGGATCATGGGGCGTATGCGATACAATCCCCGGCAAACATTCCGGTCGGTCGTCGGGACACGACCGGGGATAGGCGATGAAATACACCCGGAAAGCGTTACCCCAGTATTAATTGCTCCCGCCCCCACCATGATGCATCCTTAAAAATGGTGATTCAGGGGGACGGGGCACTCCCGAAAACTTTCGGAATAGCGCTACAAAAAAACGCTTTTAAACCCCTTAAATACATTTTTCCCTATGCGTCCAGTTTATGTCTTGCTCTTTACATGGTTTGTCCAGTTTATGTAATGCGGGTAAATTATTGCTGAACAATAAATTTATTTAGCATTGTATGCCGCTTTAAGATTGCGGTCTAAACCAACAACAGATATGACAAGATTCAACTTTTTTCCACTAAGCAAGGCCAAAGCAATTCTATTGGGCTTGCTGCTTTATGGAACTTCTGTTCCTCTGAGTGCTCAGACAATCATGTTTGACGACTTCACATATTCAAGTGCTACTGACCCACAATTATCCGCCTTTAATAAGTGGAGTATTGTTCAGGGACAAAACGGTCCGCCGGAAGGCGCAATGTACAGCAGAGATAATATCAAGTTTATAACCGATCCTGCCAACGCCTCCAATAAGCTGATGACGCTGAGCACGACCGTGAACGGCCAGACTAAAGCAACAACCCATTCGAGAATAGAATCTTCTTATGAATATTTTGAGGGTACCTATGCGGCCCGTGTTTATATTTCAGATGAGGCTTTTACAACGAAGGATGCTAATATTCAGACTTTCTTCACTATCGTTAGTTCTCAATATGCCGGAGATGGCAGTAAATACAGCGAACTGGATATTGTTGAATACATGGCTGCTGATAAATGGGGTATTGACCCTGACAAGCCGGTAATGTATGTTACTTCCTGGCATAAATATGTAGCAAATCCGTGGCAGGCCTGGAAAACTTATTTTGCTCCGAAAGGCTCTAAAGCAGGCTGGCATACTTTTATTGCGACCTGTACTGACAAGGTTAATGTAAAATATTATATGGACAATACTTACCTGGGGTCGCAGTCGGTGACTGATAGTGAAATTCAGGCAGGGCTTTCTGTATATCCCCGCAGTAATATGCAGGTTGCTTTTGCTAACTGGATCTGGAACAATGTGACAGGCAGCAGTACCGCGAACCGTACTAATACCATGCAGGCCGACTGGGTATTGTTTTACAAGGATCAGGAGTTAAACCTTACTCAGGTTAATGCTTTGGTAGACGGTTACCGTAATACCGGCTTACAAAGACGGAACCTTGCCGGTCAAACTTATATTACCGGCCCAACCAATCAGGCTCCGGCAGTAAGCATTACTGCTCCGGCAAATAATTCAACTTATACAGCTCCTGCAACGATAAACATCGCTGCTACAGCAACAGATGCAGACGGTACTGTAAGCAAAGTAGAGTTTTATAATGGCACTACTTTATTGGGAACGGATAATTCCGCTCCATATACTTTTAACTGGACAAATGTAGCTGCGGGTACTTATATAATTACTGCTAAAGCAACGGACAATGGTAATGCGGTCACAACTTCGGCAGCTGTTACTGTAAAGGTAAATCCTGCTCCGATTCCTCAATCGCCATATTTAGGGACAGCATGGACTATTCCGGGTACAATTGAAGCAGAAAACTATGACCTCGGCGGCCAGGATGTGGCATTTAATGATCTTACTGCAGCTAATGAAGGCGGCGCTTACAGAACGGATGCTGTTGATATTGAAACAACAACAGGCGGCGGATATAATGTTGGCTATATATTACCTGGAGAATGGCTGGAGTATACAGTAAATGTTACAGCAGGAACATATAACATAGATGCCAGACTAGCCGCAACGGCTTCCGGTAAAACATTCAGGGTTGAACTGGATGGTAGTACTATTGCCACTTTCACGGTACCGAACACTACTGCATGGCAGACCTGGCAGACGACTACTATTAATAACGTATCACTAACAGCAGGTCAAAAAATATTAAGAATTTACGCTATTGCAGGTGATTTCAATATTGATAAGCTTGTGTTCACCCGTGCTGTTGTCAATCAGCCTCCTACAGTTTCTATTACTGCTCCGGCAAACAACGCTACCTATACTGCTCCGGCATCAGTAACAATTTCGGCAAATGCGACGGATAGCGACGGCTCAATAACTAAAGTCGACTTCTATAACGGTACCACACTTTTAGGTACTGATAATACTTCGCCTTATAGTTTTTCATGGACAAACGTAGCTGCAGGTACTTACACTGTTACTGCAAGAGCAACGGACAATAACAATGCAGTAACAACCTCTGCCGCTGTTACAGTAAAAGTGAATGCTCCGGTAAATCAGGCACCGACGGTTACTATTACTGCCCCGACAAACAACGCCACCTATACTGCTCCGGCAACGATAACAATTTCAGCAAATGCCGCTGATGCTGACGGCACTGTAAGCAAAGTAGAGTTTTACAACGGTACTGCTTTGTTAGGAACTGATAATACATCGCCATACAGTTATTCCTGGACAAACGTATCGGCAGGGACTTACATTATTACTGCCAAAGCAACTGATAACAATAATGCAGTAACAACCTCTGCCTCTATTACGATAAAAGTAAACGCTCCCGGTAACAACTGTTCTAATATCAATCTTTACAACAGTAACACTATTTATGTAAATGGAGATATTGTTGTTTCGAACAACACCAAGTACCAGGCTAAATGGTGGACGTTGAATCAGGATCCAAGTTATAACTCCGGAACGTGGGATGTATGGGCAAACTTGGGTTCATGCTCTGCCGGTCCTGCTCCTGCTCCGCGATTAATGAGTCCGGTTCCGACAAGCGATACTACTGTGGCAGTTAATTCGTCTGTTCCATTTAAAGTAGCTATAGACGGAATTACTTCTCTGGCGGAAGTAAATTATAAAATCTATAAAGACACTACTTTGATCGCGAGTGTTAACAAAACAGGCTCTGGTATTGCAGCAAGCTGGCTGGCAAATCTAACGGGAGACTTCAGACTGCAAATTGTCGCTAAAGATGCTTCGGGGGTAAAATTCTATTCTGAAGCTTCAAAGCTGAAAGTGGATCAGACTACTTCTTTCGACGATTTAACTCTTAATAACAACATAGCTGTTTATCCTAACCCAAGCAGCGGAATTGTAAATCTGACATCTGTCGCTAACCAGGTTGATGTATTTGACATTAGTGGTAAACTTCAGAATAGCTTTAGCGGAAACAGTATTGAACAGATCAATATCTCTGAGCTTTCAAACGGGGTTTACATTCTCAAAATTGAGAGAAACGGACAAACTTACTACAATAGAATAGTTAAGGAATAGTTAATTATAGATTGTCAGTAAAAGGGGCGCTTGAGAAATCGGGCGCCCCTTTATTTCTAAAGAACTTAATCTGTAAACAAATAGGTTAACTTTCCGCTTAAAAGGATAATCGGGTATTCTTCCCCCACAATTAAAATCGTGGGCTCTAATCATAATGGAAATAACTCTTTATACCTCCGCAATTTGTACTTCTGTAATAATAAATTACCTTCATATTTTTGCAGCCCAGGGTTTAAACCGTGGGCTATGTAGTACAAATAGATCCATTTTTAACTTTTTATACATACAGCTATGCCACATTCTTTTAACAAATTATGGATTCATGCCATTTGGTCAACAAAAAACAGAACAGCACTCATTCATCCTTCATTTGAAAGGCAAATCCACAATTACCTAAAAGACCAACTGAACGAAATGGGATGTCCGGTAAGAATAATTAACGGTATGCCCGATCATGTTCACTGTTTGTTTTTACTTAACCCACAAAAGTCAATTGCAGAAATAATCAAACACCTAAAAGGTAGTTCTTCCTATTTCGTCAACGAATCAGATCTGACTAAAGAAAAGTTCTTGTGGCAAACAGGATATGCTGCTTATTCAGTGAGTGAGTCGATGGTAGAAAAAGTTTTCTACTATATCCTAAATCAAAAAGCCCATCACAATAAAAAATCATTTGAAGAAGAATATGAAGGTATTCTTAAACTCTATGGGTTTTCAAAAAACTGATTTCTTCCCGTACATAGCCCAGGGTTTAAACCCTGGGCTATGTACGGGAAATAACAAAGGTCTTCTACATTTTAAATTCCAACTTTTTCCCTTTCTGACCATTCCAATTCTCCCGGCAAATCTACAGAATTAAACTCCAAATGAATGACTCGGCGATGTTGTTCATTCACTCCTCTTGACGAAGCATGCAAAAGCAATGGTTTCATTAAATGCACTCCTCCAGACTTTACTTCACATATTACCGGAACCTCTTTTTCTATCAAGTCATCAATTTCACTGTCATTCAGTCTTCTCTGATGTGAGCCCGGTAAAATTTTAAGAGCACCATTCTGCTGATCAGTATCATCAAGATGAATACGAACCGTAATGGTTTTATGTAGAATTTCATCGGGAGGACAAACGCTTGTTACTGCTCCTTTTTGGGTCCACCCGGAAAAACCTGCGGTTTCAATTTTTTCGACGACATTAATCGGCACATCCTGGTGCCAGGAAACATACCAGTTTGAGGCAGGTGGTTTGTCAAAAAATAAGGCTTTGCTGATAAAAGACTGTGAACTATATAATGTTACGATCTTTTTTACTCTCTCATTTAATAGCAGTTCTTTCAACTCGGGCAGTTCAATCAGTAGTTGTCTGATGGCATAAACCTGCTTATTCAGCTGATCCGGATGACTATCAAAATAGCGTTGAATAATCCCTTTGATTCTGTCAACTTCTTCAAATGTAAAAGCTTCTTCAATGATAACAGAACCTGTAGTTTCAAGAGTCAATAAAACGGCTGGTAAATTGTCGGAGTGGAATGCTAACATATACTTATAATATAAAACACCATAGGCCACGGTTTAAACCGTGGCCTATGGTGAAAAGGATCTACCTCGCTTGTTCCTTCTCAAAATCCTGCGGCATGGCCAGCAAGCGACTTACCTTTCCTTTGCTGATTTTGAATGGAGTGTGTTCTTTCGCACTGTAACCAATCAGGAAGTTTGGATTCGCAGGGTTGAAATAGAACTCCACCTTGTTATTTTTTGTACTGTCAAGATCCTTGATCTGAATAGCAAAATCAGCTCCGGCTTTCACATAACTCTTTACCAGAGAATCATTGGCAGAAAGATATTGGTCTACTTTTACAGAGCGGTATTGCATCAGGAACATTCCCAACCTGTTCGAATCCAGTTTCGCAACATTATTCACTTTGAAAAACCCATTGTCAAATACAATGCTGGTAGTTACACGAGGTTTTTTCAGGAAATCAATCTGCAAATCTTCAAGGCTGCGGATCTGGCTTGCAAACAATGTACGGTTTCTCCATGCTTCTTCCTGAATATTGAAGAATACAGCTGCACTAAACTCGTCAGCACCGATTACATCTACATAATAAGCTTCATTACCTTTTACATATACCGAACCGATATCGCTGCTCTGATCTCCATCAATATAGAACTCCTGCACCAGATCATTTGCTGAATACACCTGCACTTTCAAACCGTTTTCTTTCGCTCTTTTAACAATCGTTGAAAGCTGTTTTTCAGAAACAGGACGGCGTACTCTTACCTGAGACAGGCAAAAGAACAAACGACGTTGTTGCACATCATCAATCTCACTCCAATATTTGTCGCTTACCTTCCATTTACCGTTTTCTTTCTTCAAAGACACCAAAGGCTGATTAGGTTTGGTAACTACCACTTTGGTTATCGCACTTGTATCTGCTACAGCAAAAGCGTTTTCATTGATATCAAGTGTTGCATTCTTTTCATCACGAACCGTCAGCCAGGCAAGAATGCTCAGTACCACAATGGTTGAAATGGTCAGATAAAACTTAAGGTCTTTTTTCATGTGAAATATCATTTATCCTCATTCTCCGGCTTCCCGGAAAAATCAGACAGCAATTAGAATTTTGTGTACTTGTTTTTTCTCCAATATGCCCTGCCGAAAGCAAAACCAATAACAGCCAGCACCGGAAGCAAAATATTGATAATCTGCCATTGTGTTTTCTCTTCCTTCACTTTTACCTTGTCCAGAGGGCGCAAAGTAATCTCCTTAGAACGCACATTGATCAGGCCTTTGTCGTCAAACAAATAAGCCATCATGTTCATCATAAAGTCGCGATTGGCAAACTTCTTTTGCGTGTACTTGTCGAAACCCAAAGGAATAATCTGGTTCTTTTGATAATCAAAATCATTAGCCAACAAATCACCATCAGCACAAATCACAATGCGGCTTTCTTTATTCTGATTCACCAAGCCCTGGATTTTATCCTGGAACAACGGTCTTGAAGCATAGGCCGATTTAAACTTCCCTTCCAGCAAATAAGCCACTGCCAGATTTTGTTTATTGAACTGCTCCTGTTTAGGTTCTTCACGCATTTCGTTGAGACTTACCTGCGCCGGGGCAGTGATTGTTTTACAATATTGCGAAGTAAACATCAAAGGTGTTTTGCGGATACCATCGGCTTTAATGGAATCAATAGAACCTACAAAACGTGTATAAATCCCATCCATATGACGTACAATCGGATTTTTAGCAAAGCCATTGATGATCGGGAAATAGCGCCAGTTCACCATCTGAATCTGAGGTTTGTCGCCCATCATGCCAACTGTCATCGGCAGATAACCACAATTCATATCCTGAATCAGGTCTTTATTTAAACGCACTCCCCATTTGAAGAAAAGGTCATCCAGATTAAGCTCAACAGGCAATGCAACTGTACCATTGGCACTCATGCTATCCATGTTCAGCTCAACGGCATCAACAAAGAAAGCAGCCTTTCCGCCATTCACAACAAACTGGTCAATTTTCAGCTTTTCGTCATCATTGAATTTCCATTTTGGCTTGACTACCAGAATGGCATCATAACCATCCAGATTAGGAACTTCACGAAGGTTTACCCTTTTTACTTTGTACAAAGAATTAAGCTCGAGTGTAAGATCGGCACTGTGCAGACTGTCCAGTTCAGCATTTCCTGTCAGATAAGCTATTTTCTTCTTTCTCTCCGCAGTAATCGCCTGGATGGCATTTACAAACTCAAACTCAGCATTCTCAATAGACTGGTTCAGAACCTCGTCAGGTGAAGCACCTCCCGAATTTCCTTTCAGCAAAATAACCGCAGCTTCTTTGTTCTGGTAAGAAATAATAGCCCCCGGAAAAATCAGCTTTTCAGCTTTTTTACCATCTTCATTTGTAAACAAATTCGTAGGCTGAATCCCTTTCTGAATCAGGCTATAGTAAAACTGATTACGCTTCTTTTCTTCTACCTCTGCCGATGGATCAACAAACTGGTACCGGATATTTTTAGCGCCATATACCTGCATTTCATTCAGTGTCTCACGGATTGAACGTTTCAGGCGTTTGAAACCTGCCGGCAAATCGCCATCCAGGTATACCGTTACATAAACCACATCGTCCAAACCTTTCAGTACTTCCTTGGAAGCTTCAGAAATAGTATAACGTTTTTCTTCTGTCAGGTCCAGACGGAAAAAATGTTTGGTATTGATGATATTCAGCAACACCACAATGATGATACCCGCTATAAAATAAAATAGCGTCTCCTTTTTCTTAGAATTCTTTGTTACCATTTTCTGCTACCCAATACTAAGTGTGTGGAAGACAATAAGATGAAGATGACACTCACGAAATAAAACACATCGCGGGAGTCAATAAGGCCTTTGCTCATGGCATTGTAATGATAAGCAATACCGAAACTGTTAATCAGATCGGCATAATTGCCCCAGATGCTCAGAGAACCCAGTGCCGTAAAACCTGAATGGAAAATATAGCACAGAAAAACACCGATGATAAAAGAGACAATCTGGTTTTCTGTAACTGAAGAAGTGAAAACACCCACAGAAGTGAATACTGCACCCAGCAACAACAAACCGATATAAGAACCGATTACCCCCGCCGTATCAATATTACCGGACGGACTTCCCAATTCAACAATAGCGAAATACCAGATTACTGTTGGCAACAGTGTAAAAACTACTAATAGAACACCTGAGAAATATTTCCCAAGAATGATCTGCCAATCAGTTACAGGCTTGGTCATCAGTAATTCCATGGTACCTGTCTTTTTCTCCTCTGCAAACATGCGCATGGTGATGGCAGGAATCACAAACATGAAAATAAATGGCGCTGTACTAAACAGCGAATCCATTTCGGCAAAACCATAGTTAAGGATGCTCGTGTCGGGCAATACCCACATAAACATACCCATACTTACCAGAAACAAAACAATCACAATATAAGCGATCATTGAGTTGAGGAAAGTGGCTATTTCTTTTTTTAGTATACTTATCATTTTTAGTAGTGAGTAGTGAGTAGTGAGTAGTGAGTTTAGGCTTCGCCTTATACACTTTTCAATAGCCTACTTTTAAAATCTCTAAATACTTAATAATTTATTACTTCCTTGTAAATTGAGAAAATGGGCAGTTCTTGTCTCAATACTCACGACCCACTACTCAATACTACTTCGTGAGTTCCCTGAATATTTTCTCTAATGACAATTCTTCCTGTTTCAGTCCCACCAGTGGCAGGTTGTTTTCTGCGGCCAGCCTGAAAATTGCTGAACGCACATCTGCTTTCGGTGATGTTCTGATCTGGTATTTCCCCTGCCCTGTTGCGCTTACTTCCAATACACCTTCCAGTGCAGAAAGCAATAAATGATCTATTTCCTTTTCAAATTCAGCCAGAATTAAAGCCACATCACCTACAGTATTGCGCAGGTCTGCCAGTTTTTCATCTGCAACTATATTTCCTTTGTTTACAATAATCACACGGTCGCACAGCTGCTGCACTTCCTGCATAATATGGGTAGAGAATATAACCGTCTTTTCTTTTCCTATTTCACGGATCAGCTGACGGATTTCAACTATCTGGTTCGGATCAAGTCCGGTAGTAGGTTCATCCAGGATCAAAACCTTCGGATCGTGAATCATTGCCTGGGCCAGTCCGACACGTTGGCGGTAACCCTTCGACAAAGCTCCTATTTTTTTATTCTGCTCAACACCTAGGCCAGTACGATCTACCATTGATTTTACACGATCAGACAGGTTCTTGCCTTTCAGACCATGAATTCCCCCTATAAAATGTAAATATTCATGTACATACATTTCCAGGTATAACGGATTATGCTCAGCCAGATAGCCAACATGCTTTTTAACTTCAATCGGCTGTTCAACCACATCATAGCCACAAACCGTTACACTTCCGCTTGTCGGCGGCAGGTAACAGGTAGCAATCTTCATTGTTGTTGACTTTCCGGCACCATTCGGCCCCAGAAACCCCAGAATACTCCCCTCCTGCGTAGTGAACGAGATATTGTTCACCGCATTTTGAGAACCATAGGTTTTAACAAGATTTTTTACCTCTACAGACATGTTGTTCAAATTGTCGAATGTCACGAAATACCGGAAACCATCCTTTTATCGTTAGCCATTCCTCCAGAAACAGTGATCTTACTATTATAATCTCACAATCGTCAAATTTAGGATTTATTTATGATATTCGTGAATTAGAAAAGAAATCATAATGGTATAGTCTTTGTTTTTTAGGCAAATGTATTTTTTATATTTTTGTTAAAATATCTTAATCAAATGAAAAAAGTATTTTCATATAGTATTCTGTTATTAACCATATTCCTTGCTGCTAAACTTAAAGCAGCGCCAAAACCACCTGCAGGCGGATATGATATTCAGGTAAGAGTAAAAGGGCTAGGAACAAAAGATACTTGTTTCCTTGCTTATTACTATGGTGACAAACAATACATAAAGGATACAGCCATTGCCGATGCAAAGGGACTGCTTGTTTTCAAAGGGAAAGAAAAACTTGACGGCGGTATTTACCTGGTTGTATTGCCTACCCGCAAATATTTTGAAGTATTGGTTACAGAACAGGTATTCCAGATGGAAACTGACACTACCGATTTCATCAAACACATGCAGGTGAAAAATACTGAAGAAAATAAGCTGTTCTACGACTTCCTTCAATTTATTGCCGTGAAAGGTAATCAGGTAGACTCTTTGAAAAAAATTAAGGCTGTAACCAAAGTTGACTCTATCCAGAAGCAAACAAAGATGGAAGCTATTGACAAAGAAGTTACTGCAAAAAGGAAAAGCGTAATTGACGGTCATTCTAATACCTTCGTTTCTAAACTGTTCAAAGCCTCTCAGGAAATCGAAATTCCTGATGCACCAACTTTGTCAAATGGCAGAAAAGATTCCCTTTTTCAATACCACTACTACAAAGCCCATTATTTCGACAATATAGATTTCAGTGACGACCGTATGTTACGCACACCGGTATTCCACCAGAAAATTGATAATTACATCAAGAAAATGGTTGTTCAGGTTCCTGACTCTATCAATAAAGAAATTGATGTCATTATTACTAAAGCCCGCAAAAACCACGAAGTATTTAAATACTGCGTTTGGTATCTGAACTATACTTATGAAACTTCTAACATCATGGGTATGGATGCTGTATTTACACATATGGCAGAAAAATACTATCTGACCAAAGATGTTGACTGGATTGACTCTACTACTCGTACTAAATTCAAAGAGCGCTATGAAATACTAAAACCATTATTGGTCGGCAAACCTGCGCCCCATACTTATTTAGCAGATACTACTGGTAAACTTTCTGATGTTTATAACATCAAGTCAAAATATACTGTCATGTTTTTCTATGACCCCGGATGTGGCCATTGCCAGAAAGACACACCAAAGCTTCTTGAGTTCTATCACAAAAATAAAAGCAAAGTAAAAATTTATTCGGCATGTATTGAACGCGAAGAAGAACCATGGAGAAAATTCATCAAAGAATATAAAACGCGTGAGTTCATAAACGTGTGGGATAAATATACATACACTGACTTCCGTAAAATGTGGGATGTATATAGTACACCTGTTGTTTATATCCTTGATGAGAATAAAAAGATCATCGCTAAACGTATAGGAGTAGAACAATTACAAGACTACTTTGACAGATTAGAGAAAAAATAATTTTTGTCAATACAATAAAAAGGGGGATATCAGTTGATATCCCCCTTTTTATTGTAGCTTTCTGATAAGCAAAAGCTACCAAAACCAGCCTTTTGATGTTATGACAAATAAATTCTGACTTTTTTTATTAAAAAGTCAGAAAAGCATTACATTTGTTAAAACACAGAGCCTTATTATTCTATGACAACTGAAGAATTATCAAAAGTTGATACTATTCTGATGGCCGCACAGCAGCGTTTCGGGCATTATGGGTTGTGCAAAACAACCATGAACGAAATTGCTGAAGACATCGGCATGTCAAAAGCTTCACTTTATTACTATTATCCGGACAAAGAAAAGCTATTTGAAGCTGTAATCGAGAAAGAACAGGGTGAGTTTATCAATGATATCCAGAACCTGATATCAGAATCAAAAGACACGAAACTCCTTTTGAATGAATATTTAAAAAAGAGGCAACAGTATGGCCAAAAGTTTCAAAACCTTGCAAAACTCAAGTATGATGCCTTGATGACTCCGAAAGCTTGCATAGAGAAACTTAAAAACAGCTTTCAGGAGAAGGAAACAGCTTTAATAGAATCAATATTGGCTTTAGGTATCAGCAAGAAAGACTTCAGAGAAATTGACCCGAAAGAGTATGCAGAGTTTATTATTTCAATCATGCAGGGCTTGAGACTGTCGGCCATGAAAAAGATCAATAGCACATTCAGTACGGAAGACTATGCAGCACTGAATATCAAAATGCAAATGGCGCTCGATATGGTACTTAAAGATATTGAGCGTATCAATTAAAGAACACACATTATTAGAATTAGGGATTATGAAAAAACTTTTCACCGGTATTTCACTTTTGCTTACAAGCACCGGAATACTCGCCCAAACTCAGACAAGCTATTCTCTGAAAGAGGCAATAGAATACGCGACAACCAATAACGTAACTGTTAAAAACAGCAGTCTTGACAAGCTTTCTGCTGATGCTAAAAAGAATGAAGTAAGAGGACAGGGTTTGCCTCAGGTGAATATGCAGGCCGATTTGATTCATAACTTTCAGGCTCAAAGTAATATTTTAGAAAACACTCCGGGAACTGCTTTTTACAATCCTTCACTGGCAAACGGAGCAGTATTAAGTACACGGTTTGCATTACAAAATCAATTGATACCTGTTGCTACTGCTTCGCAGATTATTTTTGATAAAGGCTTTTTAGGCAGTATAGAGGCTGCCAAAGCAGCCCGTAGTTTATCAGAGAAAAATGTGGCCAAAACCAGAATTGATGTAGCACTTGAAACAACAAAAGCATACTACGCTGTTTTGGTGAGTGACAAACAACTGGGCTTCATCGATGCCAATCTGGGACGGCTTGACTCCACATTAAAAGATATGCAGGCGCAATATTCAGTAGGGCTTGCAAGGGAAATTGATGTAGATCAGGCAGAAGTCAACCTGAATAACCTGAAAGAAGAAAAAAGAAGAGTGACCCGTCTGCTTGACCTGAGCAAACTGCAATTGAAATATTTAATGAGCCTTCCAAAAGATGCTGCTATTAACCTGACAGATGAACTGGACGAAAAATTACTGGCAGATGTAATGCAGACCGAAAGTACCCAGGTGAACTATTCAAACAGAATTGAATATTCAATGCTTGAAAATCAATACCGCCTGAATAAACTTGACACCCGTGCCGCAAACGGTGCCCGTTACCCGAAACTGCTTGGTATTGCCAACTTCGGATACAATCCCGGTGCTTCACAGTTTTCAAACCTGACACAAAGCGAAAGATGGATCTATTATTCTTATGTTGGTTTAAGATTGCAGGTACCTGTGTTTACCGGTGGTGCCAATTACTACAAGGTGCAGCAGAAAAGAATAGAAGAACAAAGAACCATCAACAATAAAGAAAATCTGGAGCGTCAGATAGATTTACAGGTAAGCGAATCTTTGATCAACTTACAAAACAGTATTGAGTCGCTGCAAAACCAAAAGCGTAACATGGACCTTTCAAAGAAAAACCTGGACATGATCAGAGCTGAACACGAAGCCGGTATCGCCAGAATTGTGGAAGTAACTATTGCTGAAGCTGCATTCAAAGATGCACAAACTAATTATTTTAACGGATTATACAGCGCCCTGATCTCTAAAGCTGACTACCAGAAAGCGACAGGTACATTATTACAATAATCCCGGATTAACCCCTTAGATTCTTTTAAAAAATTCAATACACGACATGAAAAATTATTTCTTAAACCTGGCAATAATAAGTACATCAGTATTGGCTACTGTTTCCTGCAAAGGGCCGGCACAAGCTCCCCCTGCAGCACCTGTTCCTGTAAATCTTTACCAAGTACTACAAGAAGGAGCAACATACTATGACCAGTATCCTGCTAATGTGATTGCCGAAAATCAGGTAGAACTTCGCAGTGAAGTAACAGGTTTCATTACCAATATTTATTTCCAGGAAGGCCAGTCAGTAAGAAAAGGTCAGAAGCTTTATGAAATAGAGCGCAGCAAATATGCTGCTGCTTCTGCACAGGCTGCTGCCAATCTTCAAATGGCAAAATCAAATCTTGAAAAAGCACAGGCTGATGCTGAGAGATACAAAAAACTGGATCAGCAAGGTATGACTACCAAACAAAAACTGGAATATAGTGAAACTGACCTGCGCAATGCCCAGATGCAGGTTGCTGCTGCAGAAGCTGAACTCAACAGAGCCAATGTAGACCTTAGCCATGCTTCTATTATAGCTCCTTTCGATGGTACTATCGGTATTTCAATGGTTAAAAAAGGAACTTTCATTACTGCAGGAAACACTTTGCTGAACACAGTTTCATCTGATAACCCAATTGCAGTAGACTTTGTAATCAGCGAAAAAGAAATCAACAGGTTTATTGGTTTGAAAGATCAAAAATCTGCAAGAGCTGATTCTCTTTTCACAATTGAGCTTCCTGACAAAACGATTTATCCGTTTACCGGCCAGATCCAGATTCTTGACCGTGCCGTTGACCCTCAGACAGGAACATTAAAGGTAAGGCTGAACTTCCCTAACCCTAAAAAAGCACTGAAATCCGGTATGAGCTGCAATGTACGTGTGAAGAATAAAACCAACGAGTCTACAACACTGATCCCTTCAAAAGCAATTGTAGAGCAAATGGGTGAATTCTTTGTATTCGTGGTTGATGACAAAGACACTGCAAGACAGCATAAAGTAGAAATCGGCCCTGCACTACATAATAAAACAGTGATTTATTCAGGAGTAAAAGCAGGCGAAGAAATTGTGATTGAAGGTGTACAGAAGCTAAGAGACAAAACTCCTGTACAGATCGGAGCTCCGGGACAAGCGGCACAACCTGCTGCAAAAAAATAATTATTCGATATTTAAAGAAAGCTATTCATTATGATTGCTGATGTTTTTATAAAAAGACCAGTCACCGCGATTGTAATATCAGTCGTACTTGTGTTGGTGGGTATATTGGCTATTATGAACCTGCCAATAAGCCAGTACCCTGACATTACTCCTCCTGTAGTTCAGATCACAGGTATTTTCAGCGGTGCAGATGCCCAAACGGTGGAACAAACCGTTGCTACGCCTATAGAATCACAGGTAAACGGTAGTCCGGGCATGCTCTACCTTCAGAGTAACAGTACCAGCGACGGCACCATGAGTATGAACGTTACTTTTGACGTAGGTACCAATGTAGATATAGCAACGCTTGACGTACAAAACCGTGTGAGTGTGGCAACACCTCAGCTACCTGACATTGTAAGACGTACCGGCCTGACCGTGCGTAAACGTAACCCGAGTATTCTGATGCTGGTGGCGCTTTATTCACCAAATGGGACACACGGTGTTAAGTTCGTAGACAACTATACCAACATTTATATCAGAGATGCCCTCTTGAGGGTAAAAGGTGTCGGTGATATCTTCAGCCGTGCCGATAACTTCAGTATGAGAATCTGGTTAAAACCGGATAAACTGGCTCAGCTGGGTATTTCTGCAACACAAGTACTGGCAGCTTTACAGGAACAGAACGTTCAGGTAGCAGCAGGCTCTGTAGGCGCCCCTCCCCAGGAGTCCTCACAGGCTTTCGAATACAGTGTGAAAGTAAACGGCCCGCTTGAAAAGAAAGAAGACTTTGAAAGCATAGTAGTGCTTACCAAACCGACCGACGGTTCGGTAGTATATCTGAAAGATGTTGCGCGGGTGGAATTGGGGAAATACAACTATGCCAACAACAGCTTTGTAGATGGTAAAAGAGCTTCTTACCTGCTTGTTTACCAGGCACCGGGAAGTAACGCCCTTGAAACTGCTGAAGGTGTTTATAAGGCCATGGATGAGCTGAAGAAAACCTTCCCTAACGATGTTGACTATGTAGTTCCTTTTGAAGCTGTATCTGTAGTAAAAGTGTCTATCGACGAAGTATTGCATACGCTTGTTGAAGCGCTTATACTGGTAATCATTGTGGTATTCCTGTTTCTTCAGAGCTGGAGGGCAACCCTGATCCCGATCCTTGCGATCCCGGTATCTATCATTGCCACCTTCATATTCTTTATACCGCTCGGTTTCTCTATCAATACACTTACCATGTTCGGTTTCGTACTGGCCATCGGTATTGTGGTGGATGACGCCATTGTAGTGGTGGAAGCAGTACAGCATTATATTGACCACGAAAAGCTGTCAGCCAAAGATGCTACCGTGAAAGCAATGAAAGACATTTCAGGTCCCGTAATTGCCATTGCCCTGATTCTTGCAGCAGTATTCGTTCCGGTAGGTTTCGTGCCAGGCATTGTGGGAAGGTTGTATCAGCAGTTCGCGATTACTATTGCAATTTCAGTATTGATTTCTGCTTTCGTAGCACTTTCATTAACACCGGCTCTTTGTGCAATGTTGCTGAAACCAATGGAAATCAATGAGCAGTCAAAAGGCCTGAATAAGTTTTTCTATAAGTTTAACGTATGGTTTAATCGCGTAACGAGTTCTTATTCAGTAGGTGTTAAAAAAGCTATCCGCAAAGCACCATTAGTAATCATTGCCCTGATCGCCATTTTTGCTGTCACTTTTGGCTTATTCAAAACCAAGCCGACAGGTTTCGTCCCTACAGAAGATGAAGGGCGTATCATGGTAACATATGAACTGCCGGAAGGCTCTTCAAGTAGCCGCTCAGTAGCAGTATTGAACCAAGTCATGAAAATCCTCAGTGAAACTCCGGGTGTATTGCACTATGCAGGTCTTGGAGGCTTGAACGCCATTACGTTTGCAAGTAAATCGAATAGCGGTACAGTATTTTGTTCTCTGAAACCATGGGCTGAACGTAAAGAAAAAGAAGTGCAGCTTCAGGGAATTGTAGCAGAATTGCAAAAACGTTTCTCTGTAATCAAAGAGGCCAACATCGTTGTAATTACGCCACCGCCAATTCCTGGTTTGGGTAACTCAGCAGGTTTCAGCTTTATGCTTGAACAAAAAGAAAGTAACGATGACATCAAAGGTTTCGAACGTGCGGTAATGAGCTTTATGATGGCTGCTAACCAAAGACCTGAAATCGGAAGGGCTTTCACATTCTTCAATGCTAAAGCGCCGGCGTTCAAACTGGACGTAGACCGTGTGAAATGTAAAAAAATGGGTGTACCTATTTCTGAAGTGTTTAACACCATACAAATATTGATGGGTAGCCAGTATGTAAATGACTTTACAACTTACGGCCGTAACTTCCGTGTGGTAACACAGGCGGATACTTCTTACAGGAAATCAATAGCACAACTGGAAAAGTATTATGTAAAAAACAATGCCGGACAGATGATCCCATTGAGCACTGTAGTTTCTTACAGGGTGATTGAACAGGCTCCTTTGATTTCACATTATAACCTGTTCCGCTCTGCTGAATTTAACGGTGTACCAAAACCGGGCTACAGTAGCGGGCAGGCAATTGAAGCATTAAAAGAGGTTGCTGCACAAACCTTGCCTGCGGGTTATGGTTACGAGTTCTCCGGTCTCAGTTTACAGGAAATCAAGTCAGGCTCAAGTGCTACATACATCTTCGGCTTGTCTATCTTGTTCGTATTCCTGTTCCTGGCAGCCCTGTATGAAAGCTGGTCAGTACCGTTCTCTGTAATGCTTTCTGTACCACTGGGTGCATTCGGTGCGATCCTTACTTTGTACTTCCTGCCGAAACTGGATAATAATATTTATGCTCAGATCGGTTTGATTACGCTGATTGGTCTGGCTGCGAAAAATGCCATCCTGATTGTGGAATTTGCCAAGGAGCGTGTGGATATGGGAATGGAACTGGTAACAGCAACTATTGACGCCGTTAAACTTCGTCTTCGTCCGATCCTGATGACCTCTCTTGCCTTTATCCTTGGGGTATTGCCGTTGGTATTCTCTTCAGGTGCAGGTGCAGTTTCCCGTCAGACAATCGGCTGGACAGTATTCGGCGGCATGCTGGCGGCAACGAGTTTAGCGATCTTCTTTGTTCCTGTCTTGTATGTTGTCATTACACGAGTCGCTTATGGAAAGAAAAAGCTCGATGAACTCCACGAGCAATATAAAATTCATAATGAAAATAACGAGTCTCATTAATAAAAAGGGAGAGCCAAATGGCTCTCCCTTTTTTGTTTCCGGATTACAAATTCCGAAGAGCAGAGTAAAGCTGAAGGAAAATGTATATTAATTTTTGCCGGCAATCTTTCCAAGTGAATAAAAAAATGTTTCATATACCAAAAACTGAGCTTTCGGCAAAAAAGATTTATACATTGTAGTTTTGGTTGGCGATGGCTTACAGTTAATCTGTAATTTCTCTGCCAAACCAATAGAGCGTTTCATGTGAAGTGGATCTGTTACAATTAATGCTGATTTCAATTTCAACGAATCCATAATCTTTTTAGATTCAACTAAGTTTTCAATGGTATACCTAGACCTTTGTTCATTTAATATTACATCCTTAGGTATCCCTTGAGTCAACAGGTAATTTTTTGCCACTTCACTATCAGATTGTTCCTGGTCATTACCATATCCTCCTGTCAAAATAATCTTCTTCACTTTGGCTGCATTATATAAATATATGCTGTGATTAATTCTCTCTTTAAACACTTGAGACAAATGTCCGCTATTGGTTGCTGCACCCAAAACAATGGCTACATCACTTTTATCTTCTGAGTAATCAAATGAATAAATATATATTTTAACTCCGTTAAAAACGAAATAGCCTAATACTATCACTATTGATAACAACAAAATTATTTTATACTTTTTAGTCAGGGTTACTTTCATACAATGGAGTACTAATTAATGCTATCAATTACATATTTAAAGTCTCAAATCTACACTACCTCAGGCAATTCATCCCAATTGGTAGTATAACCGGGTGAGCGGTGTTCTGATTTGCTTTTCCAATGTTGTTCTACTCCTTCTTTGGCAAAGAAGATCTTCCTGCCTCCGGCACTTTTGTTCAGCTTATCTATGAGTTCATTAATTTTTGAATGCTTTTCGGTATCGTCTTTTTCAAAAAGGAAAGTCTGCTGCTGAGCTTTTGGACTTAGTTCTGAAAGGAATACTCCTACTTTATGGTATACATAACCCTCTCTGAAAATTTCCCTCAGAACTTTCATGGCATAAGCCGTCAACATGGGCGTGAAGTCTGTCGGGACGGGTAAGGCTATACTTTTTGACTCCCTGTACTGAAGGTCCTTTGCTACAAACCTATTGGTGGTAATATAAACCGTAATCACACGGGCCTGCGACTGCTGCCTGCGCAGTTTCATGGTAGCAGTGGCTGTGTAGGCCGCAATGGCTTCTTCTATTTCTGCTAAGGATGTTACTCCCTTGCCAAAACCACGGGTAAACATGATATTCTTCTTTTCAGAAGGGCATTCTTCAATAGTCAGACAGGATTTTCCCTGTAACTCCAACTGCGTTCTGTGCCCCACAACACTCATCATTTTCTTGATCCATGATTCTTTTGCCTTCGACATGTCAAGGGCTGTCTCAATACCATAAGTAATCAATTTCTCTTTGGTTCTGTAACCGACTCCCCAGACGTCTCCTATCGGTGTTTGCTTCAAAAAATCTTCTCTTTCCTCTTCTTTAAGCATAAAAACACCTTCATACTTATCCGATTTTTTAGCACGTTCCGCGGCTATTTTGGCCAGTGTTTTTGAGGAAGCAATACCGATGGAAACAGGTATACCCACCCATTGCAGGATAGTCTGGCGGATCTGCTTACAATAAGCTTCAACATCCAGATGTGCAAAGCCTGTCAGTTCCACAAAACATTCATCTATTGAATATACTTCCACATCGGGTGAGAACCTTTCAAGGATAGCTACAATACGCTGGGAGATATCTCCATATAACAGAAAATTGGCAGAAAAATAAGTGATCCGGTGTTGCTTTACCAGGTCTTCCACTTCATGCAAAGGAGCACCCATGGGGATTCCGGCAAGCTTCGCTTCCCTGGAACGGGAAATAATACAGCCATCATTATTTGAGAGTACCACAACAGGTTTCTTCCACAAATCAGGCCTGAATACCCGTTCGCAGGAAACGAAAAAATTGTCGCAGTCTACCAGTGCAAACAATTTATCTTTCATACCTATTGCGCTTTATGGATGATATAAGTTACAACACCCCAAACCAAAAATTCCATTCCTTCCACAATTTCAATAACAGGGAAAGCCTTGTTTTCAGGCAATAGGCTAATCTTTCCATTTTCCTGAGAAAAGCGTTTGACAGTAAATGCCCCGTCAACCACAGCCACAATAATTTTTCCGTTACTGACAAGCGCTGAACGATCAACTACCAGCACATCGCCATCATACATATTAGCATCTATCATTGACTCGCCCTTTACACGGACCAGAAAAGTGGCTTCCGGGTTTTTAACCAGCTGATCTTTCAGGTTGACATTACTTTCTATAAAGTCATCGGCAGGAGACGGGAAACCTGCTTCTACCCTTGACTCAAATAAAGGAAGTAGATGTTTCAAAAAATATTCGGAATTCAGTATATCAATCTGATCAGGCATGGAGGCTGTTTATACAATAACACCAAAGGTCGGCTAAATTGTTTACTTTCCATAAACAGACTTGCTCCATCACTCATTGCTTTTGTCAGTTGAAAGTGGAAGCATGAAGGTTTTCCATATTTTAATATCTCTAAAACGGGTATATTTATATCAATTCACGACAATCTATCGTTAATCAAACCTTTCTATATGGAATACAATCCCTCAGAAAATCTACCGCAAGAGAATAAGGACTCATTTATTGATCAGATAAACCCTTTCCGGATAACTGAAACAACAAAAGTGCAAAAGACCATTAACCTGATAAGTATCTCTTTTTGCATAATCCTACTTTTAGAGTTTTATCAGGTTGTATCTATTCTGAAAGATAGTAACTCTCCGTTTAGTCTGGATTTTCGTGTGCTTCTGTTTACCACACCCCTCATATTTGTCTCTGCTATGACTCTTTTCTTTTATAAGCGTTATAAAATAGGATGGATACTGGTCGCTATTTATTTAACCTTTTCAATTATCATCTCCCTTGAGTTTTTACCCGCATTTATAAACCTGTATCGTTTGGAAATAAGCGAGTCAGATAGTTTACTGTCACTACTACCTATTTTAAGATATCTTTTTAAAACTATATTCTACCTTTTTGTTTTATGGACAATCTGCAAAATAGAAATGCGAGAGATATATAAAATCGAAAAAAAATATATGCTTTTCTTAATTGGAAGTATATCCCTTTTAGTTTTTGGTTTCACATACTACTTTGTTACCCATTCCCTTTAAACAAAAAGAGGGGAACATTACTGTTCCCCTCTTCAAAAATGGTTATTAATATTATTTTTTGTATACCTGAGCAGATTTAGTACTTCCCCCTGAAGTCACTTGTAATAAGTAATTTCCTGCCGGGATTTTATCTCCCAATTCGATTTCATTACCTCCCACAAAGTTATCCTGAGTAAATACAACATTACCCTGAGTATCAAATAATCTCAACGTATTGTTCAAGCCTGCATTATAGTTTACTGTCAGGTTATTTGTAAATGGATTAGGATACACATCAGCTACTGGTACGTCGCTCGCGAATCTTGGAGAATAAACACTTACAGGCAATGTCCACACTGTCCATCCGAAATCAGGATCTGTGAAACCAACATTAACAGAACCACCTGAATACCATGAAGTAAAGTTAATCGTCACCGCATTTGTTCCTGCACCTGAAATCACATTGCCATCACCTGAAATCCACCATGTATATGTAACACCAGGAAGTGAAGGAATTGAATAGTTATGAGTAGAACCTGCAACTACAGACGTAGGGCCTACGATTGTAGTACGGATATAGATTCTTTTCACAACAGAGAACTCTGATGTATTCTTAGCAGCATCAGTTGCAGTTGCAGTAAAGAAACCTGTAGCACCAGGGAATGATGAAACATCCACTATAGCTGTCCATGAAGTGCCGCTCGCTTTTACTTTAGTTAAAAACTCACGTGCATTTTTAGTAAACGTACCTACAGTACTTGCACTATCAGAACGGAAGATTTCAATGCTATCGCCAGATGCGGATGTAGTACCTGACAATGTCACAATATTCCCACTTCTTGAAAGAGAAGTAATCACCGGAGCGGCCTTGCTCAGGTTCGCACTATTCAAAGAAATACCTGCTTTAAACCCGCCAGCATCAGCATGGTTGTCGAAAATAACATTTTGAGAAATTAAATTTCCATCACCTCCATACAAACGAATACCTGTTCTCCCATTATTAATGAAAGCACTTTGGCGAAAACTATTATTTGAAGACTGATTTAATAGAACACCATTTGAAGCATTACCATTAACTTCAATATTTCTGAATGAGTTACCATTTGATGAATCCAATTGCACTGCACCATATGCACTCACTCCTTGCGGATCAGTATTGATATTCAACTGATAGAAATTAGAATTAGTAACTGCCAGCAACTGAAGTGCTGCTGCATTGAATGTTGTCTGATATACACTCAGATTGCTTGAGTGATGTGCATAAACTCCTGAATAGATATCGCCATTTCCTGTAATGTTATTCTGAGAAACAGTATTTCCTGTACCCTGAATATGAATATCAAAACCTTCATTGTTGGTGAAAGTACTTCTTCCGACTGTTACGTTATTTCCGTTCACAACCTGAACAGCACCAAGATTTCCGACACTTAATACTGTGTTGTAAACCGTGTTTACCTCAAACACAACATTAGTAGCATTTGCCAGAATTACACCCCCACCATTGAAAAAATTCTGACCAAATTGACCTACACCACCAATTACCGAGTTAGATACAGTGTAAAGTATAACCGGCTGGTTAGTAACAAAGTTACCTTTAAAAGTAAGGTCCGATACATTACCCGACAATGCCGGAGACGAAGAATATGTTGAAGAAATAGTACTTCTGGTAATGCTGATACCACTAACAGTGTTCAGCCTTACCGCAATACCGTTAGTCTGAAGCAATTTTACACTTTCAATAGTAATATTGTTTACCAGAATGTCAACACCGAAGTTTGCTTCGTTTACTGTAATGTTCTTAAGTGTAGAACCGGTAGAGCCGGCATCAAACTTGAAACCATAAGTAGCGCTCACTCCTGAATATGGCTCAATTACAACTTCGTCATGAATACCAGGTACAGTAATGTCTACAGGAGCAGTAAGAGCGGGTAAAGAACCTGCCACGGCAATTGTATGTGTTGAAGAACCCGGAATGTTAAAGGTAATGTTTGTAAAAGTCGGGTCAGCATTCGCATCAATAATAGCCTGACGTAAAGAACCTGCACCTGTGTCATTGGTATTTGTTACTGTAATTGTTTCAGCATGAGTCTTACTCACCTGAGCCGTTAGAAGTACTGCGAATAATGCAGACCCCATCAATAAAGATTTTTTCATAGCAATCTTTGCGTTTAAGTGAAAAATGTTTTTTTTAAATAATTGAAACAATAAACCGGTCAGGAGAACCGGATAAGCCATAAATTGCCAGAGAAGTGCGTATACTCACCTCTCAGTTTTAAACAATAGCTACTACTTGCGTGATGCTTATAATATTCTGGAACTTTGGGGAGTTCCGGCTGCAAAACCAATTAAAACAGCCTTTATATTTTTGGTAAGACTAAAGGTATAAGAAGATTTGAAGATCTCAAATGTTCCAACATATAAGATCATGTAAGTTTTAAAGGAAATTTCCACTAATTTACTCATGCTGCTGCAAAGGTTTCAGTAGAATTCCTAGTATTTTACTATACATTCACTTTAAAGTGAATGTATTAAAAAAAGTAAGATTACATTAAAGTCTCAAAAATTTCTTGTCTTTGGTACTACTAATCTCTCTGAATAAATGCTATAACTTTAAGGTATCAGCAACACTTACAAGTTCTTCTATTAGTTTTTAGAAGCATATTTTTCTTATGAATATTTACAGTATGCTGACTTGTATTAAGTTCATCAGCCACCTGTTGCCTGGTTTTTCCTTTTATCAGTAATATAATCACTGTTTTTTCTCTTTGGGAAGTTTAATTGACTTTCCCAGAATAACAGTAAATGTTTAAACATACTACTATTTCAGTATTTTCTCTGACTAAACCACTGATATTCTTACTTGTATATACAGTCACAGTCAGTTAATTTTACTCTGGATACCTAAAATTTATTACCTCCTATAAATATTATACAATGAAACCTATACTGGAAAATTCGATTTACCAAACAGTTGCAGGTTTTTCCAAGAGTCTTTTTTCTACATTTTCTCAAAGAAATAAACAAGCAGAACCATTTAAAGGATTTAATCCGCAGGAGATGGATAGTTTCAGTCAAAACTCTCCTACAGTTGTTTTTGTTTTCAATCACCAGACAATGGGGTATGAATATTTCAGCCCTAACATCAAAGAAGTGATGGGTCATGAAAGAAACTTGTTTGAAAAAGGAGGCCTGAAATTCGCTATGTCGCTTGTCCATTCAGATCATACTAAAATTTATAACAGGTATGTTTTGCCCATTATGTTCAAATACTATTTGCTTTATGCTATTAAAAGAAGAGTATTAGACTTACGATTTTCCTATACCTTTCAAATAAAAAAATCTAATGGAGAATACATCTGGGCTTTACATTATATGAACGCCATACATAGTAATAAAATGGGGTTTCCGACTCACACCAGTGTCTATTTAAGCGATATTACCGAATTCAAGTTTGACGACAATATCAATATTTCAGTTTCAGCTAAGGGAACAGATGGTATATTTAAGCAGGTTTACTCCAGGATATATGCAAAACACAATACCTTCACATTTTCAGACAGGGAACTTGAAGTGCTAGAGCTGATCGCAAAAGGACAGACAAGCAAAGAGATTTCAGAAACGTTGAATCTAAGTATACATACCGTGATTCGTCACAGAAAAAACATGATGGGCAAAGCGCAGGTTAAAAACAGTTCAGAATTAATACAGCTTGCTTTTAGCAAAAAAATTGAAATAAAAGAGGAAACAATAACATAGCTGGCTGATAAAAATCAGTAGCCGGAAGAATGATCTTATAACTGCAAAGCTTCATAATTTACAATAAAGTGTCAATACCTATTTATAGGTATAAATGAAGGAGTCGAATCTTTCCTATTGAGTATCCGTTGGCATAGATTTTATTGATTGTTAAATTTTCAGGGTTTGCAGCACCGGAGTTTCAAATCCTAATCTGCGAAATTCTGCGTTATCTGCGGGAGAATACATAAGAAGGTTCATAGAAGCGGATAGTCATTTCTTTTCTTTATGTTTTGCCCGTCCCCGGACAGAGGCTCTTCTAAAAAGTGTGTAAAGGCGGGGCGGGTTTGGCGATCTGTTGGGTATATTGCATTTTGATCCGCTTTCTCCCTAACAACTATCAACCATCACCTAACAACTAAAAAAACGAATTTTAGGGCATAAAAAAAGTCCTGTCCCGCAATAATCGCGGGACAGGACTTCTATTTCTTGTATCAATTCCGAACATTCCCCTATGTACTTTGTAAATAAGGTTGGCAACGACCTACTCTCC
>CAZNHL010000011.1:69499-71281 GCA_964572965.1 uncultured Bifidobacteriaceae bacterium | reverse complement strand
CGTCTGCATGAAGTCGAAAACATGATGGAGGCTGTTCATTTCGACTTTGCTCAATGAGCGGGTGCACTGACTAATCCGTCGTCTGCATGAAGTCGAAAACATGATGGAGGCTGTTCATTTCGACTTTGCTCAATGAGCGGGTGCACTGACTAATCCGTCGTCTGCATGAAGTCGAAAACATGATGGAGGCTGTTCATTTCGACTTTGCTCAATTGAATGAGTGCACTGGTTAATCCGTCGTCTGCGTGAAGCCGAAGACAGGATGGAGGGCGTTCATTTCGGCTTCGCTCAATGAACGAGTGCACTGGTTAATCCATCGTCTGTGTGAAGTCGAAAACATGATGGAGGGTGTTCATTTCGGCTTCGCTCAATGAACGGGTGTACTGATTAATCCGTCGTCTGAGCGGAGTCGAAGACAGGATTACTAATGACATTCATAAAATGAGTTTCATTTTTGCAAGCGGCCAGCTCGTGTAGTAACTCAGGCTGTTTATTTATCAATGCTTCCTTTTTCGCTTTACTCCATCCTTGCACCTGCTTTTCTCTATAGTATGCACTATCAATTCTGTCGAAAACCTCAAAATAAACCAATGTTACAGGAAGCCTGTTTTTGGTGTAATTAGCTCCTTCACAATTTTGATGTTCCTGAAGTCTTCGGAATAAATTATTGGTGCTGCCTGTATAATAAGTGTTATCCGCACACTTTAAGATGTACATGTATCCTTGCATAGCTGTTATTAAAAAGTAAGCAAAAACTACGAAGATTATTTGGTTAAAACAAAGGTGTGTGTCTTCGCTCAGACAATGGGGCACTCCTTCAGGCCGTTCGTTGAGCGAAGTCGAAACGAAAATGTGCCTTACTTGGACAGAGTATGTGTCTTCGGCTCCGCTCAGACACCGGGCACTCCTTCATACCGTTCATTGAGCGTAGCCGAAATGAACATTATTGGCGCTTCGACTTCGCTCTGCGACCAAATTTTTTGTACATTTATAATAAGTTTTTAATTTTAAGCTATGGCTGAAACCCAACATATCGGAAGAAAAATCAGCCGCGTGAGAGAACTGCGCGGTATGAAACAGGAAGTACTTGCTATTGAGCTGGGTATTAGCCAGCAGGCAATGTCAAAAATTGAGCAGAGCGAGAAATTAGAAGAGGAAACATTGGAGAGAATTGCAAAGAAACTTGGTGTATCTGCCGAAGCCATTAAGACTTATAATGAGGAAGCTGTAGTTAACTATTTCAATACTTTCAATGATAATAGTGCTAAAGGTGCTTTTAATCATCACTGTACTTTCAATCCTTTAGATAAGTTGATTGAACTGGTTGAAGAAAACAAGAAACTCTACGAGCGCCTGCTACAGGCCGAAAAGGAAAAGAATGAATTGATGCTGAAGCAGATTAAATAAAGAAGAGAAGCCCCGATCGTGATTGGGGCTTTTTGTTGATAAAAATAGCTATGGAAAACAAGAGAACACAACAAGAATTAGAACAGATTTTTCAGGAACAATTATACTTTATTGAATCTTCGTCAAAATTATATGATGAAGGAACAGAAATTGAATCGGTAAGATTAGCAGGACATCTTAGAACTTTACTACATGATTCTATAACTCAAAATAATTTTGACTCTAAGCTTTTAAATAAGGCTAAGGAGTTACAAGATACTTTAAAAAGTGGGGTGGTGAAAAATGAAGCATTTCATAAGGTTAATATTTTAATTCAAACAGTTGTAAATAAAATAGAAGAATCTAGGAAGGTTCAAGTGACATCAAAATCTTTAC
>CAZNHL010000011.1:64646-69489 GCA_964572965.1 uncultured Bifidobacteriaceae bacterium | reverse complement strand
CAACTACAATTAAAAGACAAAATACAATTTATAGATAGTTCAATAGAAGATAGGAATGCTTCTTCATATTTTTCCTTTAACAATTGTCAAAATATGCATGTCAATCTTGTCGCTATGCCTTATGCTGGTTTATTAGCTAAAAGTATAGAAGGTTTTGGGCGAGTTGTAGAACCATCCTTAATTTTTCAGCCTCTATTTGTTCATGCAAGTTTTAGATTAGAAAATTGTCCAAAAGTAGATTTTCAAACTTGGTGGAAGGGAGAGATTTATGATAATAAAAATGGAATAGTTCTAACAAGAAAAGATGTAGTGCTTAATGTAGCTAATCAAGAAGGGTTTGCGCATGTTGGAGATATATTGGATTATAAATATGTAGCTTATAAACAAAAAAATGTTTTAAATTTTAATATAAATGGTAAAATCGAAGCATTTAATAATATACCTATTTATGCTACTATTAGGCAGATTTCCTTTGAATTTATCGAAAGTATAAAATATTATAACGAATGATAGCATATACTCCATTTGAGAAATCTCTGGAGAATCTTGATGAACAAGAACTCCAAAAACTAATTGATAATGAAATAAGTGAAGGTTGGTGTATTGAATATAAAGCAGATCTGCCTAAGCAAACACAAAAGCTAGATGTCCCCAAAATTCTAAAACCAATTTCTGCTTTTGCCAATACTAAAGGTGGGTGGTTGTTTTATGGTGTTGAAGCAAGTAACACAAATATTGCAGTTAGTCTTACAGGTATCGACCTTTCGCAATATAATAATCTCACAGATCAAATCTCTCAAATAATATCTAGTAATATATCTCCTCAACCAGTTTTTCATTTCAAAGTTGTTTTGTTGAAAAATGGCAATAGCGTACTAATTATAAAAGTGGAAGAGAGTCCAGTTCCTCCATATATAACTAGCCAAGGAATAATATATCAAAGAGAAAATAATGAAAGTAAGCCCATAAAAGATAGATATATAATTGAAAAATTGTCTGAGAAGACTAATGAGTATTATGAATCTATAGATCGATTTTGCAATATTGATTATGCAGAATCTAGAGGACAGACAGAATCCTCTCAATCATATTTAGAGCTTTATTTGTTCCCTCTTCCTCATAATGGATTTAGATTTACCCATTTTTTTGAAAGTGTTTTTTTTGAAAAGGTATCTGACATATTCTTTAAAGGGGTTTCTTTAGACTATACTGATAAAGAAGAAGAGAAAACGGAGCTAGCATTAAACTTAAGGTTTAATAGTATTTATAGTTCACAAAATTCATTAATTGTTAGAAATATTTCGGAAGAAAATGTTATTCATAAAGCGGCTACAACTGAATTATTTAGTAATGGGAATTTAAAAGTTTTGATACCACTTGTTGAGTTTGGGCTTAATGATATACCTACTCATTATTCTAATTCAGAACTAATTGAATATCTTTTAAATAAATATGCTCCATATGAAACTAAGTATGAACATAGTTTTCATGTTGGAGATTTAAAGGAGGTTACAGAAAGAAAGGAAACGGATTTTGTAAATTATATTAGAATGATTGATGGCGTAGAATTATTTATTTATATAATGATTTTACTGCATATGTATAAGGCTGTATTGAAAAATGAAGGATTTGATTTTACTAATCGAATAGGATATAGAGCAAGAATTACTAAAACTTGGCGTAAATTTCTTTTCTTTGATAATGAGGAGTATCTAGAAAAGATAAAGAAATATAATGTCCCAATAGCTCTTAAACAAAAAATTGAGATTCCTACTTTTGTTAAGGGTAAGTACTATACATTTGATATAAATGAAGACTATTCTTTTAGTTTAATTATCAATGATATTTTAACTGCAATTGGTTTACCAGATGCTACTAATCTTAAATTGGCAAGTATTATTGAAAAAAAGATAAAAAGCTATAAGAATAGTATTGACTAGTTTAATAGAAATATAGTAAACATTAAGATAGTATGGAAATCAAAAAGGTACAGATCATAATCACGTTATTTAAGTGGACTTCGATTTCGCCCATTCTCCGAAAACAAACCTTGACAGTGTAAGCAACAAAAAAGGGAGAAATTAACTTTCTCCCTTTTTTGTGTTTTCTATTTTAATGAGATACTCCGATTCATAATCGGGGTGGAGTGCTACCACTTCGCCAAATACAATCACCGCCGGACTGCCTACACCTGCGGTTTCTGCCAGTGCGGCAATGTTAGAAACACGGCCAAGAACAATCTGTTCATTTTCCAATGAGCCATTCTGGATGATAGCGGCAGGAGTATTTGCTTTTCCTTCTTTTGCAAAAAGGTCTGTAATTTCTTTCAGGTTATGCATGCCCATCAATATCACTACTGTGGCAGATGAACGGGCTGCATGGTAAAGGTCATCAGAGAAGCCGCCATCACGTGTAGTGCCTGTTACAGCCCAATAGCTTTGGTTGATACCTCTGGTAGTTAGCGGAATCCTGTTAAGCCCCGGTACAGCGCTTACGCTGGAAATACCCGGAATTACCTCAACAGGGATATTGAATGATTCTGCATGTTCAATTTCTTCCTGCCCGCGACCGAAGATAAACGGGTCACCACCTTTTAAGCGTACCACATGGCCGTATGACAAGGCGTAATCAACAATCAGTTTATTGATGTCTTCCTGCGTCATAGACGTACAATGGCCTCTTTTGCCTACGCTTACTTTCAAAGCTTTGGCAGGGGCATATACAAGAAGATCAGGATGGGTGAGGGCATCATACAACACTACATCGGCGCTTGCCAATGCTTTAACACCTTTGATACTGATCAGGTCAGGATCACCGGGACCTGCGCCCACAAGGGTTAGTTTTGGTGTGTGTGTGAATGCTGTGTTGTTCAATGCTATTACTTTAAACTTTACGATTATTAGCTCTTTTGACTTAGCGAAGCCGATGCCACTACTTTTCTTGGTGGCTGAGCGAAGTCGAAGCCCGTTACCACCTCGCGATGACTGAGCGAAGTCGAAGTCTGCTGCCATGCCACTTACCGATGTCAGTACCCTTTCTTGGTGGCTGAGCGAAGTCGAAGCCAAACACCCTATAAAACGAAATCAGGACCCCGATGCAGATATGGTCTGTTCAGGATCCTGAAATCTGCATTGGATTAGGCGTTTATCAATTGCTTGCTTCTTGCGTTGATCACAAGGGCAAGGAACGCTTCTGCGCCGGCTTTATAACGTTTAGCAAATTCTTCAGTCGGCTCAACTCTGTTGATTTCAAGAACTGTGTTTCTGAAACCTTCAGGGAAAGAAACTTCTCCTGTCTCTACAAAGTTTTTATCGAAATCGTTCAGAATACCGTGTTGAGTATTGCACTGAACGTCTTTTGTCAATAACAAAGCTTTAGCGCTGTTAATATACACACTGTAGCTATGATAGATAGAATCAGCATACTCACTGATTGCAATCGTATCGTTTGCTTTAGCCAGCTTTTCTTTAGTTTCATCTAATAAGATCGCCACTAAATCAACCAATGCACCGGCACACTCACCAACCCCTACAGCTGTTTCGTAGTTTTCAGTATTGCCCCAGTCAACCAATAAGTCCTGAGTTACTTCTGTAATTACAGACAAAGGCTTAAGTAACTGGTAGAAGTAGTTTTTAGTCTGGCGCTTAAAGTAGTCATTGAAGTATTCACCCTCGTTGGCGTTTTCTTCATAGTCATTCAATAAAGCTCTCAAAGCATCAGGGATACGTTTAGCAGCTAGCTTAATTACCTTATCAGCAATTTCACCTTTGCCATCATTACCTGTAAAACCACCGCCAAGCAATACCTGCATCGCAGGAAGTACGTATTCGCCCTGCTTCAATGACATACCATGGAAACCGATATTTGCCGCAGTGTGCTGTCCGCAGGCGTTCATACAGCCTGAAATTTTGATTTTAATATCGTTGTTGTGAATCAGCTCAGGATATTCTTCAGCCATTACTTTTTCCAGTTCTTCGGAAAGGCCCAGTGAGCTTGCAATACCAAGGTTACAGGTGTCTGTACCAGGGCAGGCTGTGATGTCATGGATACTGTCGAAGCCGGGTTCAGCAAGACCAAGATTGTTTAGTTCATTGAATAATGGCGCCAATGCATTCGGGCGTACATATTTCAATAAATAGCCTTGGTTTACTGTAACACGGATATCGTTTGCCGCATATTTTTCAACTACCGCAGCAAATGCTCTTGCACGGTCAGACTTCATGTCTCCGTTCAGAAGTTTTACATTTACTGCATAGAATCCTTTTTGTTTTTGTTCAAAAACGTTGGTAGCGATCCACTTGTCGTATTTAGCCTGATCTGCTACTGTAACATTACCGAAATCTTTTTCAGCAGGAATTTCACATTCTTTATAGTCTGTGATATCTACTTCGTATGACTGGTTTTTCAAAGCGCTACGCTCTTCTTCCACCAGTTTCATGAACTGCTCTAATCCAAGATCATTCAGCAAATATTTCAATCGTGCTTTGTGGCGACGGGTTCTTTCTCCATAACGGTCGAAGATACGAAGACATGCTTCCGTAGTAGGGATCAGCTGATCCGCAGGAAGGAATTCGTACATAGGGTGAGCCATGAAAGGCTGCGCTCCAAGGCCGCCTGCCAATACCACCTTGAATCCTTTTTGTCCGTCTTTGATTACCGGAATAAAACCAAGGTCATGGATGTATGTATAAGCAGAGTCTCTGAATGAAGAAGAGAATGCAATTTTGAATTTACGTCCAAGTTCCTGGCAGATAGGGTTACGCAGGAAATATTTGAACATTGCATATGTATAAGGAGTAACGTCGAACAGTTCTTCAGGATCAACACCTGCAACCGCCGAAGC
>CAZNHL010000011.1:43667-64636 GCA_964572965.1 uncultured Bifidobacteriaceae bacterium | reverse complement strand
ATTACGTACTGTGTTACCACATGCTTCACGAAGTGTGATGCCTTTTTCTTCCAGTTTAGCCCATAACTGAGGCGCATTTGAAAGTTTTACATAATGGATTTGAATATCCTGACGGGTAGTAGCATGCAGGTTGCTGCTTGCGTATTCGTCAGACAAATCAGCAATTCTTACCAATTGTTCCGGAGTCACTTTACCGAAAGGTAGTTTAATACGGATCATTTGTACGCCTAACTGGCGCTGACCATAAACACCACGGGCCAAACGATATCCTCTGAACTTCTCGCTATCTAAATCACCAGCTTGAAACGCAGCAATTTTACCCTCCAGTTCGAGAATATCTTTTTTTGCGTTTTTATCGATTTTTTCGTCAATAATAAGTGCCATCTAAAATGGGTTTTAATCTGAATCCTGATTTTATAAGTACAAATTTAATGCTTTTTATGTTTTTAACCCAATGTGCCAAAGAATATTTTGGATATAAAAAATATTCATTCTTATTCAGGTGTTTTGTTTTATGATATTTGCTTTTCGGCGAATTAAATTTTATAATTGCACCGTATTTCTACAATTAATTCTCACGAAGGGATTACAGTATATGAAAATTGAAATAGCTCGCCTTAACAAAGCAGTGCATTTGGAGGCTACAAACGAAGAAGGTGCTACTATTGAAATGGATGGTTCGCCTGCCATTGGCGGCCAGGATCTGGGTATGCGCCCTATGCAGGTTTTGCTTGCATCATTAGGAGGTTGCAGCTCTATGGATGTGTTAAGTATTCTTGCTAAACAGCGTCAGGTAATTGATGATTACAAGGTAACTGTAGACGGAGAACGTGAGCAGGGTGTTGAGCCTTCATTGTTCCGTAAGGTACACGTACATTTTGAATTGAAAGGTCAGGTAGACGAGGAAAAAGCCAACAGAGCTGTTGAGTTGTCGATGACCAAATATTGTTCGGTGGTGAAAACGCTTGAACCGACTGCAACAGTAACGTATTCGGTAAAAGTTAACTAGGAATAACTGTTGTTGGGTTTTGGGTTATGGCTGTTAAGTTTTGATGGATTTGAAGATTGTAAGATTTGAAAATTCAAGAACACTTTTCTGCGGTAATTTGCGAGATCAGCGGGAGATAAAATAACATTAGATAAATGAGTCAACAGGAAAACTTTGAAACCCTTGCGGTTCGTACTCATGCGGAAACAACGCAATACAGAGAGCATACAACGCCTTTGTTTTTAACGTCCAGCTTTACCTTTGAGGATGCAGAGCAGGCAAGGGCTTTATTTGCCGATGAAATTCCAGGAAATATTTATACACGTTTCTCAAACCCTAACAATAGCGAGTTTATCGAGAAGTTATGTCTGATGGAAGGGGCTGAAGATGGTTTTGCAACTGCTTCGGGTATGTCGGCAATGTTTACAAGTATGGCAGCCTTTTTAAAATCAGGTGACCACGTACTTGTTTCCCGTTCTGTTTTCGGTTCTACTCATCAGATTGTTACCCAATTGTTCCCTCGCTGGGGAATACAGCATACTTACGCTGAAATTGACAAGCCCGAAACATGGGAAGCGTTGATTCAGCCTAATACGAAAATGATTTTCGTTGAAACTCCTTCAAATCCGGCATTAGATCTGATAGACCTTGAATGGTTGGGTAAATTGGCAAACAAACACAAATTGATCCTGAATGTGGACAATTGTTTTGCCTCTCCATATTTGCAAAATCCTCTGAAATGGGGTGCTCACATTGTTACTCACTCTGCTACCAAATTTATTGATGGTCAGGGACGTGTAATTGCCGGTGCTATTCTTGGTAGCAAAGAACTGATTAAAGAAGTACGTTTCTTCTCTCGCCATACAGGGCCTTCGTTGTCGCCGTTCAACGCTTGGATTTTGTCTAAAAGCCTTGAAACACTGGCTGTTCGTATGGACCGCCACTGCGACAATGCCTTAAAACTGGCCACATTCCTTGAAAGCCATCCTGAAGTGGAACTGGTTAAATACCCACACTTGCCATCGCATCCGCAATATGAACTTGCTAAGAAACAAATGCGTCAGGGTGGGGCATTGGTTACATTCCTTGTAAAAGGTGGTGTAGACAGAGGTCGTAAATTCCTGAACTCTCTGGAAATGATAACGCATTCAGCTAACCTGGGTGATACACGTACCATTGCTACACATCCGGCTTCTACAACGCACTCTAAGTTAACAGACGAAGACCGCGCAGCAGTAGGAATCTATCCCGGATTAATCCGTATCTCTACAGGCCTTGAACATGTCGATGATATTATCAAGGATGTGACGAATGCTTTGGAGAAATCTAAATAATTTAAGATTAGAAAATTATAAGATTAAAGGGGAGACGTAAAGGCTCTCCTTTTTTGTTTATATGACTTTGAATAAGCAGATAGTTTATCATCATGGGTGTCTGAGCGAAGTTGAAGAGTGACGATAACTTGGTTTACTGCTCAAAAGTCAGCCTTTTCAATTCCATTACCTGTATCTTATTTTCCATCAGAATCAGGGCATCATCTTTTAACCGGTAAGTGAAAGTTTTGCCATTTAAGATCTCTAAGAAAACCTGCTCGTTGTCATTGTCATCCTGACAGAACATCATGGTATTCATCAACTGACCTACTGTAATCTTATTACCGCTAAAATCAACTCTTCCGGAAAAACTATTGCAGCCTGTGGTTCCTGAGATCTTACCTTCTTTCAAAAAAAGCTTTACTGTCGGTGGATTTTGTCCATGGAAAGGGTTTTGGTACATAGATTTTACAATCCACTTACTTTGAAGTGCTGCGTCAGGTATATAATTACCATAACCTTCACGGTGCGTGAATTTTAGTTCAAGGTTTTTTCTTGTATCAATTATTACTTTAGATTGTAGTATTTTTTTATTTCCTATGGTCTTAATAAAGCCCTGTTGTATGTGTATATTAACTTCTTGTTCACCGGTTAGTATTTTATATTCAACAGTATAGTCATCAATTTCAATAGGCTGATGTTTACCGGGAATAATAATTTCCTCTGGGCCAATCTGTAGTGATAAAGTCTGGTCTGTCCTGATATTTAATTCCCATTCCTGTTTTTCCCCGGAAGCGTAAAATAAAACTCCTTCCTGCATCTTTTTATTATCAAAAGCATATCGGGCTGGTACATTTACGTAACCCTTTTTTGTCAATGCATATTTTTCATCTATAGCCTGGGTGTTTTCCAGTAAAATCAACCCATTTGTATGGCTTATAAATTGTTTGGATGGTTCTTTCTTTGTTTTTGAGTTAAGCTTCAGAACATTCGTTTTGCTTACGCTGTATTTTCCATAGTTGGTGAGTGTTTTTTGAGATTGGCCGGAATGTTTAATTTCTTCCTGATAAGTATAATCCGGATTCAGGCTTAGTCTGTATTTTTTGCCCTCACAATTGTTACAGGGCAATTTTCCTGAATAAGTGCCTATCCATAAAGAAATGCTGTTACTGTCGGGTTGATCCTGAGCCTGAACAGGCATGATGAACATAAGACTGAAAATAAAGCCGGATAAAAAATAGATCGTTTTCATAAAAGTCGAGTTTTAGTCCTGTTTTACATAAATCGAATTGTTTAATTAATATAACAAAAAAAAACCTTACAAGGTTTTGTGAGGTCAGAATGATGAACCTTTTGTTTGTCAATGGTCGCAGACCTTGACAAACCATTACTACTTTCGGGAGATGTTCCACTTTTCAAAAAAGTGGAACATCTTGTAAGCCTCAACTATAAAGCAACCTAATGTGTTCTATGTGGTTATAAAAGTTTATATTTCAGGCTTAATTCCTTTTCTCCGGCTCTTTCAAGTATGCTGGACAATTCATTGAGTACATACAAATGATACCTCTCTTTCCGGTCATATGAAATGAATTGGAGACTACGGTTTCCTAGCACTTTACAGATGGCTTTTGCCTGCTCTTTTTCTCCGAGTGCAAATAAAAGTTCTGCATAAGACACAATGGTATAGTCATAAGGGACACAGCTGTCAGGAATTGTACTCAGAGAGAACTGTAGTACTTCTTTGGCCTTTTCGGGTTTTCTTTCATTGTAGAACTGCACGGCCAGGTTAAACAACTCGCCCCTTGTATTGCTTACATGAGGCATGGCTGCCGGGTCTGAATAAACAGCCGGATTGTTCAATCCTCTCCAAACGGATTCTTTGATCAGGTTTTTATAAGCCGTTTCGGTATCAGTAAAACCGTTTTTATTAAGTCCCTCAACAGGCATGAGTCTGTATAAAAGCCCTTCTTTGATTACATAGTTGTTTAAATATGGATAATCTATTAGTGCTGTATTGTCAAAATAAACAGGTCTTTTCCAGTTGTTACTTGCAATAATATCAAGTACAATCAACTCTGCTTTACCAATATTTCCTTTGAGTTCAAACTCCATTTTTGCTGAGGTTTTCAAACTGTTTGGAAGTGCCGGTACCATTTCCGGATCAATATTTAAAAAGAGTTTTTTACCCGGAATAAACGATACTTCGTCTCCGTTTTCTGTTGGGTATTTCAAAAGCCTACTTTCGTTTTTAAGCAGCTTCAGGTATGCTTTCAGATCAATACCGGAAGCATATCCGGGTTTTTCCATGATATAAATCTGGTCATTATTCCCTTTGAGATAATTCTTCTCATCCAATGAAATTGGGAGTGGATCCGACAGATTAGATTGTCTTTTCATTGCTCTTATATACCAGTCCATGTTTAAGAGGCTTAGGTTGCAGATGCGTACATCTGTGCGGTATTCTTCCACCTCCTGTGCATACCAAAGGGGAAAAGTATCGTTATCGCCTCCGGTAAAGAGAATGGCATTTTCCGGACAGGCCCTGAGCATATTTTTAGCTAGGTCTTCTGCAAAATACCTGCCTGTTCTGTCGTGGTCGTCCCAATTTTGAACAAGCATGATTGCCGGAGCAGAAAAGGACACGAGTAGTAAAATGGCTACAGGAGCAATTTTTCCTTTAGTGAATTTCAACAAAAGATCTGCAAGGCCAAATACTCCGAAGGCAATCCAGATAGAAAAGGCATAAAATGCACCGATATATACATAATCACGTTCTCTTGGTTCTGAAGGTGGCTGATTCAGAAATATGTTAATGGCAATTCCTGAAAAGAAAAACAGCAGTAATATCACGACAGCGTCATGCTCTTTCTTTTTGAAATGATAAGCAGCTCCTGCAATTCCAAGCAGGATGGGAATCATGAAATAGTTGTTTCTGGCCTTATTATTCAGAATGCTGTCAGGTACCTGATTATCAAACCAGTCTGAAGGCGTGAGCCAGCCGGCATCCTGGATATTACTTTCCCTGCCTGCAAAATTCCACAGGAAATAACGGCAAAACATATGTCCGAGCTGATACTCAAATAAGAAGCGGAGATTATGCACCATGGTTGGTTTTTGTCCCTGCGCCAACCCCAGCCATTGACGATAAGCCTGCTGGTGCCTTTCTGAAGTAAACTGAAGACGGGGGAAAAGCGTCATATGTTTTTTGTTGTACACGTATTCATAGTCGTGATCGTAAATCACATATTTACCGGAAGCTTCGTCCTTTCTGTATTTAGCTCCTTTTTTGATAATCTGTTCAGGGTACCCCGCTGTAAAATGCGGGCCTTTCAGCAATGGATTGCTGCCGTACTGGTCTCTTTTCAGATAAAGTATAAGGCTCATTATGTCTTCCGGATCGTTTTCATCCATTGGCGGATTATAAGCTGATCGGATAGGAATCACAATATTGGAAGATGCTCCTGCAAGTACCAGTATCAAGGCAAGTGAGGATATATTCAACCATTTTTTATCATATTTTAACGAATGATATAAAGCACAACTTAAGCCTATAATCAGCATAGCAAAAAAGAATATTACACCGCTTCCAAATGGCAAGCTGAAACCATTTACAAATATGCGGTCGGTAAAGGCTGCCAATGACGGAATCCAGATAATGATGCCTTCCATAAAGAAGACGATGAGGATACAACTGATAAGTGTAGTCAGTATTACACCTTTCCATGAAAAAGGGTATTTCTTAAAATAATAAACAAAGGCCAGGGCCGGAATGGCTACCAGGTTCAGCAAGTGAACTCCTATTGACAAACCGATCAGATAGGCGAGAAACAGCAGCCATTTGCTTTCAGCACGTTCATTATCCTGCTCAAGCCATTTCAGCATTGCCCAGAATACCAGTGCAGTGAACAGGCAGGAGAGCGCGTATACTTCTGCTTCTGTTGCGTTGAACCAGAAAGAATCTGAAAAAGCAAAAGACAAGCTGCCAACTGTTGCAGCTATCAGGAGAATGATCTCCTTCAATGATGATGTTATGTCAGGCTTATAAAACCTTTTAGCAAGTATCAGGATAGAATGGAACAAAATGAGTACTGTAAAGCTGCTTGCTACTACAGAAACCATGTTGATGCTGAGAGCAACCCATTCTTTGGCAGGAGCGAAGAGGGAAAATAACCTTCCTGCTAATAGAAATAATGGTGTTCCCGGCGGGTGCGGAATTTCCAGTTTATAGCTAGCTGCAATAAACTCACCGCAGTCCCAAAGACTTACCGTTCTTTCAACTGTAAGCGCGTATGTAATAAATGAAACAAGGAAAATGGCCCAGCCTGTAATAGTGCTTATCTTTTGAAATTTCAGGTCGCTTATATCCGTTATATTTTCTGTGAATTTGGACTGGTCGTTGTAGAGAATGGCAAAAAACACGATGCTAAAGCCCAATAGTACTACAACAGGACCAATGGTTAAACCCAACAGGCCAAACCCGTAATCGCTTTGGTCGAAGGTCATAATAAGATAGCCACTGGCAAGTATAAGAAGACCTGTAAATAGCAGGATGTAATTCTTGCCGGAGAACGGGAAGTCTTTGTTAGTTTTGGTAAAAAGGTTGAATAGGTTCATTATCCTTGAATTTTTTTACAAAACTGGATAATAATCGAACAGAGGCCTGTTAATGACTTGTTAATGATTTTGAATGAAGTTTAAATGATTTGTTAATGTTTTGTTAATGGGGTTCGGAATGTTCGTCATTCAGGTGAAAACAGCTATCTTAGATGTAATATGAGCAACAGAACTATCAGGATGATTATTGTGCTTGGAGCCTTTGTCATCACAGGTATCTTTACCGTTCAGGTTTATTGGCTTCAAAAGGCTTTCAGTGTACAGGATAAGCAATTTGAACAGTCTGTAAGAATCAATTTGTCGCAAGTGGCAACAGCTTTGGGAAAGGGTAATACAACTGCCGGAAATCCTTTTCGCTCTATAGAACAGCTTTCTTCCAATTACTATATTCTTCACGTAAAAGGGAGCGTGGATACAAGTGTGCTTGGTAATCTTATGAAGAAGGAGTTTTCCGGCCAGCAATTGGAGACTTCGGCAGAATATGCTGTTTATGACTCATCTACACATCAAATGTTGTATGGCGCTTTTATTGGTGCAGATAAACCGGGCATGCATAAACTCCAAAAAGAACAATTGCCGGTATTGTCAAAAGGTGAATACTATATAGGACTTTCGTTTCCCAATATGTTGTTCAGGATGAATGGGGAAATGTATATCTGGATTTTCTCGACTTTCCTGCTGGTGGTTTTTTTATTATTCTTTGTTTATGCGCTGTTTGTGATCTTAAAACAAAAGAGATTGTCTGAAGTACAAAGGGATTTTGTGAACAATATGACGCACGAGTTTAAAACGCCGCTTTCAACCATCTCTCTCATTGCAGAAACACTCGAGTCTTCGTCAGCGGTTCAGGATCCAAAGTTTTCCGGTTTTATTGGTATGATCAGACAGGAAGCAGCCAAACTGAATACGCAGGTTGATAAAATTCTTTTGTCCGGTAAAAGCAAGTCTTTGAATCTTTCTTTGAAGAAAGAAAAACTGGATTTGCATGAGCTGATCAGAGAAGTGGTAAGTGGTATGGGTTTGGCTTTAAAGAGCGATTGCAAGTTGAACTTCAGGTTTGCTACTTCAGATCCTGTTGTAATAGCAGACAAGACTTATCTGACGCATGCTATCCAGAATCTGCTTGACAATGCCGTGAAATATTCTGAAGATACTGCTGAGATCGTAATCAGTACAGAAAGTGTTGATGGAAAAGTATTTCTTTCTGTAGCAGATAATGGAATTGGTATAGATGCAAAATACCAGAAACAGATTTTTAAACCATTTTTCAGGGTACCTACGGGCAACCTGCACAATGTAAGAGGTTTTGGTATTGGCTTGCACTACGTAAAAAGCATTGTAAGTGCCCATAACTGGAATATCGTTCTTGAAAGTGTGCAGGGTAAAGGAAGCAGGTTTATTCTACAGATTCCTGTATGATTGCAGATGTTCCTACCATTCTTTATGTGGAAGATGATGCGAACCTGGCATTCATTACTAAGCATAATTTGACCCAGTCGGGGTATCAGGTAATCCATTGTACTGAAGGTAACGAAGCCTGGCAGGTTTTCAGTACACAGAAAATCTCTTTGTGTATCCTGGACGTGATGCTTCCCGGAATGAGTGGTTTTGAACTTGCCGTTAAAATACGCGAAAGCAATAAAGATGTGCCGGTGTTGTTTCTGACAGCGAAGTCACTTTTGGAGGATAAGATTACCGGTCTGCAGATAGGGGCAGACGATTACCTGACCAAGCCGTTCAGCTACCTTGAGCTGGAACTAAAGGTTAAGGTGTTTCTTAAACGTTCTGTTGTCGCTAAAGAAGAGAGTAATTTGCTGAAAATAGGTTCTTTAACTTTCGATTTCGAAAACTTACTATTAAGCAATAAGGAGTTAAAGCATCGCTTAACGTTGAAAGAAGCGGAACTGATGAAATATCTTTTGGCCAACAAAAATAAAGTCCTGAAAAGGGATGAAATTCTGACAGCAGTCTGGGGCGATGATGACTATTTTGTAGGACGAAGTCTGGATGTTTTTATTTCCCGCTTACGTAAATACCTGGCAACGGAAGAGAATGTGAGTATTGATAATCTTCATGGTGTAGGGTTCAAAATGGTGGTAAGGTAGCTTACATTTTTTTTACATTTCTGCTTTGAATACATTCTGAATACTGGAGTATTATCAAAAGTGGTATACAGAAGCCGGTAAAGAACAAGCCGAGTATTAATTGATCTTTCATATTTACGGTATTGACCCATTTTTCACTTTGGTCTGTACTCAGATATATCCATTTATTGTCTTTTATTCCATATACTTCAATAATAGAAGATTCGAAATGTTTCTGTTCAAACGACAATGGTTTAGTTTTAATAAGTTTTGTCAGATATTCATCTTTCTCGATGGCAAAATATACAGTATCTCCGGTATGGATCTTTTTTTCTAAATCTTGATAAGCCGAATTGTAAAAATTTGTCCTGTTCAATGAAAAGGTTGTTTCAGGGAAGTCTTTTAAGACAAATGAAGCATCTTGGTTGCTGTATTGCTTATGGCCATTGATCTCTGGTTCTTCAGACAATACACCTTCAATTTCCTGCAGATCTTCCAGTGATAACTTTTTAGGATTCGTGTCAGGAACATAGTAGAGGATTGTTAAACAGATTATGGCAAAGACGATGCAATAAGCTGCACTCGAAAGCCACATACTCTTTTTCCGCTTACGGAGATACTCATATGTGTTTTCTTTTTTATCACCTTTTAAAAGCAGCACGAGCTGGTTGTAGTTTTCATAAGTCATTGAAGAGAGTCTGATTGTTTCTTCCGGATATATCAAATGAATTTCCTTCCAGGAAAAGTATTTATCTTTCATCTCCATTTCTGCAAATGACTGTAAGTTTTCAAGGTGATATGATCTGGTGTTCCATCCAAGCAAATTAGCAATAGTTAATCTGTTGTTGTCAATACTTAAACGTTTATAGTAATCTGATAAAGCCTTTAGAATTATATAGATGAAAGTTGCCGGAAAAATAATAAGGGTAGCGGTATCGAACTGAATATAGGTGTAATTGAAGAATGTTATATATAAAACAATAGAAAGGCTTATAGTAAAAATTGCCAGAGCTGTTAGTGTAATTGCTAAATATGATTTTTTGAATTTTGATTGTAGTACTTTATCTGGTAATTGTCCCATTGAGGAATATTTTGTTTCATTATATTGATTAAAAACCTCCTTTATCTATGTTTGTTTTGTTCAAAACTAAAAAGAGGTATGAGATTTAAGATGAAGGTAAGATACTTTTTGAGATTTCTGATCTAATTAACTATATCTGGTATCTAAACTAAACTTCTCCGGAAATCTACCTCTGATAGTTTTATAATGAGTCATAATCTCACGCATGTCCTTGTCCATATCGCCTGTTGGATAAACGACTGCAAGGACTCCGCCTGTTTTACTCGGATAATCTAAAAAGGCAAGAAGCATTGGTACTTTTGCACCTGCAGCCACGTGATAAAAACCTGTTTTCCATTCTGTTACTTTACTTCTTGTTCCTTCGGGAGTAACGATCAAGGCAATATCATTATGATCTAAGAGCTCTATTAAGACTTCAGTCATACTTCTGCGTTCTTCGCCCGGCACTTTAGGTGAACGGTCAACGGCAATCGCACCAAGTGGTTTCAGTAGTATATTAATAGGAAAGACGAGCCATTCTTTTTTGATTGTAAAGCGCATTTTTATGCCTAGTACTTTCATGAATGCCAGTGTAAATACGATGTCCCAGTTACTGGTATGAGGAGCTCCTATGACAACACACTTTTCCCTGAACTCTTGCGGAACAGGTACAAGTCCGCCGAGCTTCCACCCGGTTATCTTTAAAAAAAATATAGACAAAGCTCTAAGCATCCTTCCTCAGTCAATATTGTCCTTTTATTCTATACCCTTTTAAGGGGATTTGGTTGTGTCTGACAATAAAAAAGTCATGTTCCTGTTCAGAAACATGACTTTTCTTATAATCAGTGATTCAACTACTTCTTTCTTGCAATTGCTTTTTTAGCAGCAGCAATGATATCGTCAGCAGTTAAACCGTATTTTTTCATCAATTGAGATGGCTCACCACTTTCACCGAAAACGTCGTTAACAGCTACATATTCCTGTGGAGTAGGGTTCGTGCGTGACAAAACCTGAGCAATGCTGTCGCCTAAACCGCCATTCATCTGGTGTTCTTCAGCAGAAACTACTGCACCGGTTTTCTTTGCAGATTTAATGATAGCGTCAACATCCAAAGGCTTGATAGTATGGATATTGATGATCTCCGCATCAATGCCTTTTTCAGCCAGTTTTTCACCTGCAAGAATTGCTTCCCAAACCAAGTGGCCTGTAGCGAAAATTGTTACGTCTTTACCTTCATTCAATGTCAATGCTTTACCGATTTCAAACTTCTGGTCAGCAGGAGTGAAGTTAGGTACAGCCGGACGCCCGAAACGTAAATAAACAGGACCTTCATGCTCAGCAATAGCAAGTGTAGCTGCTTTAGTCTGGTTGTAATCACATGGGTTGATTACTGCCATTCCCGGTAAGCTTTTCATCATACCGATATCTTCCAATACCTGGTGTGTTGCGCCATCTTCACCCAAAGTAAGACCTGCGTGAGAAGCACATATTTTTACATTCTTTCCTGAATAAGCAACTGACTGTCGGATCTGGTCAAAAACACGGCTTGTTGAGAAGTTGGCGAATGTTCCTGTGAATGGGATTTTTCCACCAATAGTCATACCGGCAGCAAGGCCAATCATGTTTGCTTCCGCAATACCTACCTGAAAGAAACGCTCAGGGAAGTCTTTTTGAAAAGCATCCATTTTCAAAGAACCTGTAAGATCGGCACACAAACCAACCACATTCGGGTTTGTCTTTCCTAATTCATGCAAACCTGCGCCAAAGCCAGAACGTGTATCCAGTTTTTCAGTGAAAGTATATTTTTTCATGTTTATATAATTGTTCTATTGAATAAGCATCTATGATGCTTGTAATTTCTATTTGTTAAAAAGATTTATTGTTGATGTCAGTCCCGGCCTTACGGTAAAGTATTGTACATCGGTATATTTACTGCTTATTGCATCTTTAGACCTGAATACTACTTTGTAATTACCGGGCTGAAGAGGCATGTTGATTTTACTTGTGTTATTTTCAAAATTATAAATCCATTCGGTAGAACCATCCAGTTTTACTACATACAGACTTCCATATCCAACGGTATTTTGCGGGATATTTAAAACGCCCGGAATAGGGAGGTTGATCTCAGTGTTTTCGTCCTGCTTGATTTCTATAGTTCTGTAGATACGCGGCATTGTAAGGATCTCAATGTCATATTTACCTACCAGATATTTTTCTGTTGCTTTGAACTTCTGGTTATTGATTGTGACAGGATTATTATCCTGTTTTACCAATACCTGTGGGTTTTTATATTCACTATTGGCAGACTGGAAGTTGACAGTGAGATAGCCCTGAGGACATTTGATGTCTATGTAGTTTTCCTTTCCTGCCTGAATCTGAATGTCTTTTCTGATCACTTGCGGAACTGTATTGACAATCACATCATAGTTCATTAAAGGATCAATTTCATAATGCTCAAACTTGCCCGAATTATCAAGTCTGTGTACAAAGTCATAAACGGCTTCACCTGTAATTCTATTGATAAAGGAAACGTTTACGTTTGTCTCTGTTGGTTTGTCGTAACTATCAAATAATCTAACTGTTATATAAGTTTTTTCAAGAGATTCTTTAACAGCAGTATAGAGTAATGTTTTAAGGTTTTTCGAGTCTTCTGCATTTACGAATTTACCCATGCAGTCCATGGCTTTGCCATAATCTTCGAGCTTACCGATACCGATAACAAACGGTTTCAGGAATATTTTTCTCTTTTGAAGGGCGAGTGAAATAGCACATGGGTCACCTTTACATGACTCTAACCCATCAGTAATAATAATGATAACGTTCCGGGTGTTTTTGTCTGCCGGTGGAAAATCGTTGGCTGCCTGTAATAGTGAATAAGCAATAGGAGTAGTTCCTTTTGGCGTTAGTGCCTTGATTTTTTGTTTTAGCAGGTCAGTATTGTTTGGGCCAAAACTAACTTCCAGTTTTGTGTCTTCACAATTGAAAAGATTCTTGTCGTATTGGTGACCGTAACAACGTAATGCCAGTTCAAGGTTTTTGGTTTCTTTGAGCGAGTCTACAAGCTCAGTAAGGATTCTTTTGGCAGCATCGATCCTTAATTCAAGACGTTCTTTCTCATTCCATTTGGCGAGCATACTGCCGGAACAGTCCAAAAGGAACAGGATTCGCGTTTTTTTAGGGACTTCCTTCTTTTCCTGAGCCGTTGCAGGGTTTTGTAAAAGCAAAAGTAGTCCTGTTAAGACCAACAGGACTACTTTTGCTTTATTTATATAGGAGTAATTTACCAGCAAGGTTGAAGATTAATAGTCTCCCAGAGTTTCTTCTAACTGTACAAGTGCTTTTTCTAATTGTTCATCGTTTGGCGCGTTGCCATGCCATTTGTGAGAACCCATCATGTAATCAACACCGGCACCCATTTCTGTTTTCATTAAAACAATAACAGGTTTGCCTTGTCCTTTCAGGCTTAATGCTTTTTCGATAGCTGTATGTAATGAAACCCAGTCGTTACCGTCGCATTCCAAAACTACCCAACCGAAAGCTTCCCATTTAGCTTTTAGGTTTAACAAATCCATTACTTTGTTCAACGGACCGTCAATTTGCTGACCATTGTAATCAACGAAAGCAATCAGGTTATCTACTTTGTGGTGTGGAGCATACATAGCTGCTTCCCAGATCTGACCTTCCTGCAATTCGCCGTCGCCCATCAAAACGAAAACGCTGCGGTCGTCATTATTCAATTTCTTTGCCTGAGCAACACCAATTGCTACTGACAAGCCTTGACCCAGGGAACCTGATGCCATACGTACACCTTCAAGATGCTCATGTGGAGTAGGGTGCCCCTGAAGACGGGAATTGATTTTTCTGTGTGTAGCCAATTCGCTTACAGGGAAATAACCAACTCTTGCAAGTGTACTGTATAAACCAGCACTAATGTGACCGTTTGACAGGAAGAATAAATCTTCTCCGATAGCGTCCATGCTGAATTGCTTTGGGTTATGCTTCATGTATTTAAAATACAGAGAAACAAATAGTTCAGTACAGCCCAATGCTCCTCCAGGGTGACCGCCTTTGGCGCCATGCACCATACGAACGATGTCCCTTCTTACCTGTGAAGCAACTTTTTGCAATTCAGTATTGTCGATATTTTTGAAAGATGACATTAGTAATTAATATTATTTCTATAAGAATAAAATGACACGAATGTGTTTATTTTCGCATCGGGTCGCAAGTTAGATATTTTTTAACGCCTAAACAATCAGAGCATGGGCTAAAAGATATAACTATTTTCTAAAAGCCTTCCGCTTTAAGCCTTATGCATTAAGCATTATATGCCAGTGCCAGTCTGATTTTAAAGTAATCTATTTCTTCATTAAGAAAAACATAGATATCTTTCATTTTTTCAGTGCCATTGAGTTCTTTTTGTGCCTCTTTTACTCTTTCAATTTCTTTTTTGGTGACAAAATTCAGGAGGTTAATATTTTCTCCCTGCTGGTAAAGCTGTGCTATATGAGAGTAAATGGTAATAGGGCTTACACCTCTTCTTAATGCGATTTCGTCAGGGCTTAAGCCTGCTTTGTATAAATCGAGTGTTTCGTTATAAGTATCAGTTTTTGCTTTTTTGACAGACTTGCTGTCAATCTTGAAATTCCTGATAAGGTTAATGAAATCATAGCCGAACTGTTCATATTTCTTTTGACCCACACCGTTTATCGCCAGAAAATCCAGTTCATTGTCTGGTTGTTCTTTGGCCATTTCTTTCAGTGTGGCATCACTGAATACAATATAGGCAGGCATGTTTTCTTCAGCAGCCAGCCTTCTTCTGAGTTTTTTCAGCTCTTCAAACAATTGATCCTGTGAATACTTGTCGTGCACAACAGACGAAGAAACTGCCACTTTTCGTATTTCGGCAGGAGGTATGACAATCTTAATGGGCTTGACTAACTGGATCATTTTTTCGCCTTTTACAACCTGAAGCCCGAAAGAAGTTACTTTAAGGGTAAAGCCCTGGTCATAAGCTATTTCGATTAAACCCAGTTGAATAAACTGCTGTACATAACTTTGCCATTCCGGAAAAGCTATATCACGGCCGGCACCAAAAGTTTTGAGTTCTTCATAGCCTCTTGCTATAATCAGTTCACTGCGTGTACCTCTCAGGATTTCTATCAGATTATCGGGCTTTATGTCTTCTTTAGCCCTTATCAATGCCGAAACAGCCTTTTGTGCTAAAGTAGTACCGTCAAACCTTGGCCGTGGATTTCGGCAGATATCGCAATTGCCACAGTCGTTTTCAAGCACTTCTCCAAAATAACTCAGTAGTATTTTCCTTCGGCATATAGTAGCTTCCGCATATTGCTGCATGCGGTTCAGCTTTTCTACATTCATTTCGGCCTGTCCGCCTGATTCCGCAAATTTGGTCAAAATGTTTAAATCGCCATTGTTGAAATAGAGTACAGTGTCACTGTTCAGGCCGTCTCTGCCCGCACGGCCGATTTCCTGATAATAACCTTCCATACTTTTAGGTAAGTTATAGTGGATGACCCAACGTACATTGGATTTGTCAATCCCCATTCCGAAGGCTACTGTTGCACAGATGACATTGATCTTGTCATTGATAAAATCTTCCTGTACACGGCTGCGTTCTTGGTTGGAAATACCGGCGTGGTAATAGTCTGCGTTAATTCCCTGTGATTTTAAATAAGAAGCTACCTTTTCACAACCGGTCCGGCTCAGGCAATAAATGATTCCAGATTCCTCTTTTCTAGTTTCTATATAGTTAAGAATCTCTTCATTTTTTCCTTTTTCTCCTAAACCTTTACGGATTTTCAAACTCAGGTTCGGGCGGTCAAAAGAAGCAATGAAGACTTCAGGATTTTCAAGGTTTAACTGGTCGCAGATGTCTTTTCTGGTTACTTTATCGGCTGTTGCGGTAAGCGCAATAATAGGAGTATAAGGCAGTCTGTCTTTGATGATTTGCAGCTTTGTGTACTCTGGCCTGAAATCATGCCCCCATTGGGAAATACAGTGTGCTTCATCAACAGCAATCAGGTCAATGTTGAGCTTGGCAAGGTATTCGAAATCGGAGAGGAGTTTTTCGGGAGAAACGTACAGCAGCTTTATCTGACGGTTCCTGCACTTGTTCATGATCTCAATGCTTTCCTGAAATTCAAGCGAGCTATTGATGAAAGCTGCTTCAATTCCATTAGCCTTTAAGCTTTCTACCTGGTCTTTCATTAAAGAAATCAAAGGAGAAATTACAAGAGTCAGGCCATCAAACATCATTGACGGTACCTGAAAACAGATGGATTTTCCGCCACCTGTCGGCATCAATACCAGGCAATCCTTTTTGCTTAGGATTGTCTCAATGACTTTTTCCTGTATAGGCCTGAATTTATCATACCCAAAATAGCGCTTAAGCACTATTTGAGCATCATGCATGACAGACGTAACAGTTTCGGTATTCATCAAAAAAAATCTGTGCTTACTCTGTAAGCCTGTTCTGGATCATCCATTGTGAAGTTTGCAGCATACTGTAAGCGTAAGTGCGCATGCTGTCAGCTTTACTTTGGTACTCTTTCAAATAATTAGTCTGGCCCGGTGTTTTATATTTATAAACATATTCAGGGCCATTCAGATCTTTTACATAATAGTAAGACTTGTCTATACAGCCAATTTTATCATCAGCGCTGAAATACATGTATGGACGTTCTTCTTTAAGTAAATTTACTCCTAAAGTATTGTTTACATAAGGTAGTTGCAATATATCCATTACTGTCGGGAACACATCAATCTGACCGCCGATTGCATCCAGTGTTTTTGGTTTCAGCAGTTTAGGCGAGTGTATAATCAAAGGGACATGGTTCATGCTGCGTACCAAATGATATTCGTAATCGTTGTATGGGCCGCCATGGTCAGCAATAAAAATAAATATGGTATTGTCAAACCAAGGCTCTTTTGATGCAAGCTCTATAAAATGCCCGATAGACCAGTCAGCATATTCAATAATAGGGTTTCTATGGTCTTTTTGTTTCGCTTTGAATGCAGTGTTTTTAGGGATAATATAAGGTTCATGATCACTTGCTGTCATAAATGCGGTGAAAAATGGTTTTCCCGTAGCTGCTTTCTCTGTTAGTTTAGGAATTGCAAACTCGAACATATACTGGTCCGGCACACCGAGGGTACTCATTACCTGCTCTTTTGGATAGTCCTTCTGGCTGATAATTTCATCAAAATAACTGTTTTTCAGGAAGCCCGCCACGTTATCAAACTGATCGTCATGTGTTGTGAAATAAGTGGTAGAATAACCATTCAGACTCAGCGCTTTTGAGAAACCTGTATACTTATTAATATTCACCTGTTCCATAGGGTGCTTTTTCAATAAAGCAGGATGTGAAAACAGTGTACCGTAAATGCCGTTGAAAGTATGAATTCCCGCAGAATAGATATTTTCAAAACAATATGAATTATTGGCAAGGCTGTCCAGGTTTGGTGTCACTGACAGAGGGTTTCCAAAGCGTTTCAGTTTATTGGCAGTCATACTTTCCATGATCACCAAAACAACATTAGGTTTGGTGGTAAGGGTGGTATCGGGACTTACCTTTCTTGAAACCGGGCTGTTGTCGCCGTTGTTTTCTGTATGAAACCATTTTCTGACATTGCCCTTGGCAGTTTCTGTATCCATCAGGTTCAGCTCTCTGTTCTCTTCCATGTTTTCATCGAGAATACTTCTCAATAAAGTGAATACAGGGTTAAGACCCAGTTGATTGATAAGAGGGTAGTCTGAAAAAAATGCGGTACCAACTACAATAGGATTTTTTTCTGCGATACGTCCTCTGATAAGGATAATAGTTATAGCGAGAAAAACGAGAAACAATATAAATCTCTTTACAGGTACAAGTACAGGCTGAATATTGAAATCAGATTCAGGTTCTTTTTCAAGGTTTTTTTTGTAGGCTATTTTTGCTACTCTGATAAATGCAAATGCCAGGCCTGCATACAGGAATATAAAGAGGTAGAAATTCGGTTCCTGCAGAGTCATTTTAAGGCCGAATTCCATATTAGGAGCCCAGCTGAAAATGACTGCATTAAGCCTGCTCATGAAATGGTTGAAAAAAGGAATATCAAGTGCTGATAAAAGAAACGCAAGGGGATATACGGTGGAGATAAATATCGCTGTTATTCTATTGACAATAATTCTGTTAAAACTGACAATATGAGTAAGTCCCAAAACTGCGATAGGAACAATTAATAAGTAGCCTGAAATAACGGTATCGAACCTCAGGCCCATAAACATAGCCTGAAATAACAACGAACTGATTTCATTTCCCGGAATACTTCCTGAAAACAGCTGGCTTAAGTTTGTAAAGATCAGTACTAAACGGAAAACTGTGAAAACTGCAATTCCTGTAATGTATATTGAGAGTATATACAGGATATAATTTGGTAACCTTCTTAACATTCCGCTAATATAAGGAAATATTAACTCAATCATTCGCCCCGGATTTTAATTGATTGAGTACAGCTTAGCACATAGTTTCACCTTGAGGCGGTCAATAATGTTAGATTACTTTATTGCCTATTAATGGATTAAAACTAACTTTAATACAGATTTTACCATCATCTTTATGTTTAAACGGTGAATCAGAACCTTTTAAGGTTGAATATTGAATCGTTTAACATCAGACATGCGTATGATGGAAATTGGGTACCCCAGAACAACCTCAATCGTTTTATATGAGAGACTTTATTAAGATTAACAAAATCCCCTTTCTTGGCTGGAGAATTGGTGTAGCATTTCTGATCGTTTTTACCCTTACAATTACCTTTATTTCCGGGCTGATAGAAATTTCAGGAGCCAATGGCTGGCTGGAGTTACATTCACGCTATCCACTTACATATGCGATTGATATCCTGCCTGTTTTGTTTTATTGTCTTGTTTATTTCATCGCCAGCAACAGGTATAATGATGACATTGCTAGTATTTATCTGGATGAAAAGGAAAAATCAATCAACAAAATTGCTTTGGCTTTAGGTAAAATTGAAGACGGTACTTACGACAGTAAGTCTAATATTACAGGAGAAGCAAAAGTTGATGAAGCCATTAGCAAGATAAGAACGAAATTTGATGAAGAGTCGAGCCTTGAAGAAAAGCGTAACTGGACAAATGAAGGCCTTGCTAAATTCAGAGAAACATTAAGTGCCCATTCGGAAATACAGCCTTTATGCGACGAAATTATCAGTAAACTGACGAAGTATGTAGATGCCAGCCAGGGGGGAGTTTTTATTTTTAATGAAGAAGATAAAAAACTTGAGCTTATATCAAGTTATGCTTACGAGCAAAAGAGACTGGAAAATAAAAAAATTTCCATTGGAGAAGGTTTGATAGGACAGTGTTATCTTGAAAGAGATACTATTTTTCTTACAGACATTCCGGATGATTATTTAGCAATTGGTTCAGGTCTTGGTGAAGGTTGTCCACGCTGTATTATTATCATTCCTCTGAAGCTGAAAGATGAAATGGTAGGAGTCATTGAACTGGCTAGTTTCCGTCCTTTTGAAGCAAATAAAGTTGATTTCATTGAGCGTTTATCGGAATCGCTTGCACAGAGCATTACCACCATTCGTGTAAATGAACATACTCGCTTCCTTTTGGATGAATCTATTGCACGTGAGCAGCAGATGATGGAGCAGGAGGAAAGAATGCGTGAAAGTATGGAAGAGCTCTATGTTACCCAGGAAGAAATGGGTAAAGTCAACCTGGAAATGGAAGAGGTCTTTAAGGCGCTTGATACACTGGCTGCAACTTTTGAATTAAATCCTGCCGGCGAGATTATTAAGCTGAACCATAATTTTGCCCAATTCCTGGGTTACGAACCGAAAGAATTATTGGGTAAAAAGTTTATATACCTGATCGACAGAAATCAGCATGATGAAAATGAACTGAATACTTTCTGGACCAGTTTGCTGAATGGTGAAGCTCAGCAGGTGGTATTTACACATTTTGACAAAGACGCAGCACATAAGTGGCTGAGAAGCGGTTTCTATCCATTAAGAAATACTTATGGCCAGATAGAGCGCATCTTAGGTTTTGCTAATGATATTACAGAAATCAAAACCAAAGAATTACGTCTTAATGAGTTGAACCATGAAATGGCAGCTACTAAAGTTATGCTGATTAAAATATTGAATGAAATTCCGCTGAAGGTGTTCCTGAAGCAATATAATGGTAAATTCTTTGTAGCTAACGACGCTGTTTCTAAGTTCCATGACCTGCCTTCGGCTGAAGACCTGATTGGTAAATCAGATTTTGACTTCTATGATGAAAAAGAAGCAGCAGAATGGCTGAAAGCAGAACATGAAATTATCGCATCAGGCAGACGGGAATATTTGAATGAAGATTCAGGTAAAGTGCTTTCTACTGTGAAGATGCCATTCTTTATTGATCCGATCGGGGAAAAAGGCCTTCTGGGTATTCAGGCCGATATAACCGAAGTTGCTAATTTGCGTAGAAAGGCAATGGAACTGCAGAAGCAAGTCGATGATCTGAAGAAAGCTTCTGAGAACAACAAAGAGATAAAAGTATAATTTAATAGTTTGTGTGTACAGACAAAATCCGGAGCCAATGGTTTCGGATTTTTTGTTTGTAGGAGGTTATGAATAATAACCAAAGAAGTCACAGGCATCTTTTTCTGTGTCTTCTTTACAAAATAGTTTTGTGTTTGAATTTCAGTTTTTTTTTCAAGTCCTAGAAAGGATAACCCAGCGCAAAGTTGATAGCGTATCTGCTATAGTTAGCTCCACTATTCCAGAAGTCGGTTTTAAATACATAATAATCACCGAAAGGCCGGGCAGGATCTAAGATTTTAACCCCCATGTCAAAACGGACAATAAGGAAGCTAAAGTCAAAACGGACA
>CAZNHL010000011.1:33021-43657 GCA_964572965.1 uncultured Bifidobacteriaceae bacterium | reverse complement strand
GGACACCTGTTCCTGTATTCAGGGCTATTTGTTGGTAAAACTTATTTACCTGGAAATCAGCATCCGGTTTTTTAGGGTCAGGTAAAAGTAGCCATGAATTACCTGCATCAAAAAAGAATGCCCAGTTAACGAACTTGATGAGCTTAAAGCGATACTCAATGTTAGCTTCAAGCAGGATATTGGCAGGTTGTTCGTAGTTATAATTCAATTCTTGAGAGGCGCTGTCTCTTGCAATATAGCCCCCCGGTCCTAAACGACGCGGAGTCCAGGCACGCATACTGCTAATACCACCGGCAAAGAAGTATTTTTCATAAGGTACCAATGTACTACTGACAGGAGTAACCACACCCATATTCAGTCGGGTAATAATAGTTGTCTTTTTACTAATAGGCTGGTAATAACGTAAATCCGTGTTTATCCTGAAATACTTATAATAATAAAGACCGAATAAGGTCTGGTCATCAAAAGTATTGTTGTTATCGGATTGCGGTAAAATTTCATTCAGTAACTCCGGAAGAGCGCCGCCGAAGTCACTATTGACCCTGAAAAACTTAGATTTTTTGTTAATTAAAGGGTCCACGTCATTATAAGTATAGCCTAAAGCCATACTGGTAACAAATGAACGCCTGAAACTGTAAATTAATCCGTTGCCGGTATTTTGCAGCGTTTTTTCAAAGGTAGGGTCTAAACGTGTTGTATTAAGCAAGTAAAAGTCAATAGGATAGAAGTATACCCTTTTATTTTTATTAAGCTGCAATGTATAGTAATAACCGAAGTTACCGATACTGCGACTGTATTCCGGCCTGTCTGTTAAGCTAAAGTTTGTTGTTATTCTTGTTTTGGGGTTGTAAGGAGAAAAACGGTATTTGAACTTACCCGGAAAAACAATTTGAGGGAAAGTATAGCCAAGGCGCAGACCATATTCGGTACTTCTATAAATACCCTGATTGGTTGCTGCTACCTGTCCTGTAATATTATAGTAGGCAGAAGCGTCAAAAACCTCGCATGTTTTGAACATGTTCCTGTCGGTAAATGTAAGACTTAGCGCCGGTCCGGGCACACCCTCACTTACAACCAAGCCTATTTCGTCAGAAATTTGATATTTCTTTAAAGAATTTGCAACAAGATAACTAGACACACTAGAGTCTTGTACATTGGCTTTTTGTTCTAAATTGATGTACTTAAAAACTTCCAGATTGGATAACTGCGATTGAGTATAAGATGAATTGCGTGTACTGTAATACTGGCCTGGCTTTATCCTGACTTTAGAATCAAGCATTTTTGTAGAATAGCGTTTTTTTCCATAGAAAATATAGTAGATATTGTCATAGACGATAGTATCACCGACTGCCTTGCTTTTTACAGGTTTATCAAAAGAAAAATAGATATCCTTCAGTTTATAGCGAAGGTGTTCTTTACGATCTACGGGTTTGCTTACATAGAATTCGAGATCCATGGTATAAGGTGCAACAGACGTATCTACTTCAACAAATATATACTGGCGCAGAAAATCGTAATAACCATTATTCCTGAATAGTTCGTAGAGCCTGTCCCGTTCATCTTTCAGCTCCTGCTCGTTGAATATACCTCCCGACTTTAAATGTGAGTTTTTGACAGAAGTTTTTATCAGGCTGTCCATCACAAACTGTTCAACCTTATAAGTAATGTTCCGCATAACCTGAGGACGGTTTTCTGCAACCAGATAAGTAACTCTGATTCTTCTGCCTGTCAGAGTATCAAGTTTGTGTCCTACATTACCTTTGAAATATCCCCTGGATTTAACATATAATTCCATTTGGGTTTGAGCTCTTTTGGTAGTAGCCGGATCATAAATAGAAGGAGGTTCGCCGGCAGTTCGCATAAGCCAGTTGCCTTCCGCCAGTGACGTTTGCAGTCTGTTAAGTTTTTTAGAACTCTTTTTTTGCAGACGCTTGAATTTCCTTGAAGTACTGTCTGTTGCAGAGATTTTTTTGCCATACTTAACATAAGTGGCCATTATTTCACGGTTAATCTTGGTAGTGTCGTAGTTTTTCTTTCCTAACCAGTAAAAATATACATAGAGTTTAGTCCCGATAATCGGGAACTTCCTATTGGGCTTCTGAACTATATATGGTTTTAATTCGTCTCCGGTAATGTTTTTATTACCTCTGATGGAGTTTTCATCAAGGTAATATTGATCTTTTTCTATAAAACGGCTGGATACGCACCCACTAAAAAAAAATAGTGTCAGAAATAGAAGGAAAACGTAGTTTTGTGGTTTCAAATTTTGATTATGTCGGTACTCAGCAAAAACATTATAAAATTCGTCAAATCTTTGCAATTAAAAAAGAACCGCAAGGAAGAAGGATTGTTTTTAGTTGAAGGCGGAAAAAGTGTTGAAGAAGTGTTAGCATCTGATTTTGAGGTTTTCATGGTTTTTACCACAGAATCGTTTTTGCCGAATATTGAAAAATTTCTTAAAAAGAGGGGATTGGAAGCAACTATTGCTTCTGACAATCAGCTTGCTGATTTGGGTACTTTTGAGAATAATCACACGGCTTTGGCGGTGGTAAAGAATAAGTCCAACGCCCCGGTTAACATTAAAGAAGGAGAATATATTCTTGTTTTAGACGATATAAGAGACCCGGGAAACCTGGGTACCATTATTAGGGCAGCAGACTGGTACGGGATCAGCAAAATAATTTGTTCTCTTAATTCTGCAGAGTTTTATAACCCCAAGGTAATTGCAGCTACTATGGGCTCTTTTACCAGAGTTCAGCTTTATTATACCGATCTTGTAAACTTTCTGGGGCAGCACAAAACTGTTCAGTCTTATGGGGCTTTTTTGAATGGCAAGAATATCCATCAGCTGAGTTTTGATCCTAAAGGGGGAATCATTGTGATCGGTAATGAATCTAACGGCATAAGTGAAGCTGTCGAATCGTTTATAAACCAGAAAGTTACAATTCCTTCATTCGGAAAGGCGGAATCGCTGAATGCCGGTGTAGCAACCGCTATATTTTTAGATAATCTTCGAAGAAATCAATAGCTTTTGTCAGCTTCTTCCACCAATTCTTGAGATTCTTTTTCTCCGAGGTAAAGATCAATTAAATAGTGCATCAGGTAAAGTAGTGGAGTAAGAGCAACAGCCATTATACATTTATAAATGTAATTCATCACAGATACAGATATTACTTGTTCCCACGACCAGCTCCCGAATACTTTAAATGCAATAATAATAACAACAAAGCTGTCTACCAGTTGAGAAACCAGGGTTGATCCGGTAGCTCTTAGCCATATTTTTTTGTTTCCTGTAATTCCTTTTAAATAGTGAAAGACATAAGCATCCAGAAACTGCCCTATTAAAAATGCAGTGATTGAGGCAATCATTATACCAAGACCCTGTCTGAATATAACTTCAAAAGCAGTGTTAATATTAAATCCGTTAGGTGTATTCACATCTAACCAAAATTGGGCGGGTGGCAGTTGAGTAACTGAAATAATAGCAATAAATGTATAAGAAATAAGACAAGCTGTAATGACGCTGATACGTTTTACTCCATCTTTTCCAAAGTATTCATTAATGATATCTGAAGTAATAAAAACAACAGGCCATAAAATAACCCCGGCTGTCAAATTAAAATCAAGCGGATGTTCCAGTAATAAAGTAATCTGTGCAGGAGCAATTTCCAGTAATTGTTCAAGAGAGAATATCTTTACTCCGATAATTTCGGCAACAAGTGCATTGGTGATGAAAATACTGCAAAGGATTAAATAAAGGGTCGTTCTCTTTTCTGTATATTTCATGTTTTATACTTCGTCAATGCTTGTGTTGGAATGTAAAAGTAGGTATTTGTTTAAAATGTACGTAAATTTTCACATTGACTTTTGTAGAATTTTCAGCAATATGGGATTGATATATTGGCGTTTTCTTTTTCTGTTTTTTCTTTTCACTTCATACAGCATTTGTGCAGAAATAAAGTTTATCCCAAACAAAGGGCAGTGGGATAATGAATCTCTTTACCGGGCGGAGATTCCCAACGGTTATTTATATATTCTGAAAGACGGTTTGTGTTATCAGTTTTATGAGTTGAATGATCCTCATAAGCATTTAAAAAACAGTTCACCATCCAAGACTAAAGTGCATGATGTTCATTTGAATGAAGTAAATGACTCTGTATCTGCTACGTTCTCCAATATTTTTGTAAAGTTTAAAGGAGGAAAAGTTTCACAGATACAGGCTGCAATACCTTCGGAGGATATTTATAACTATTTTATTGGAAATGATGAGAATAAATGGGCCGGAGGTTTACATTCTTATGGAGAATTGCTTCTGAAAAACGTTTATCAGGGCATTTCCCTCAGATTGTATTTCTCTGAAGAAACACTTAAGTATGACTGGAAACTTGAACCGGAAGCTGATGCGTCTCTCATTAAAATGGAATACCTGGGAGCAGAAAAACTGACAATCAATAATAATAGACTGAATATTGTTTCGGGGAAATACACAATTACAGAAAATGCACCTTTTGCTTTTGTACTGGAGAAAAATTTAAAACGGGAAGTACCTTGTTTTTTTAAGTTGACAGACAAAACGGTTTCTTTTAATTTCCCTCATAGCTATGATAATTCTAAGGCACTGACCATTGACCCTAAACTAATCTTTTCAAGTTATACAGGATCAAGGGCTAATAATTGGGGAAATACGGCAACTTATGACGAGGATGGGAATTTGTATACAGGAGGTACCTGTTTCAATAGCGGATTTCCACTTGTTGGAGCTTTTCATGGCTATTTTAGCGGAGGGTTTGATGTTGTCATTATGAAATTCAGTTCTGATGGTAAAAAAATAATGTATTCAACGTATTTAGGTGGTTTGTTTCAGGAAACTCCCCATAGTATGATTGTGAACAAAACAGGAGAGCTGCTGGTTTTAGGTACCACTTCTTCAAGAAATTTTCCTGTCAGAAACGGTTATGATCTATTTTTTAATGGTGGTGTTCCATTTGGTCCTTTATATAATCAATTTCAATATGATAATGGCTCTGATATGTTTATTGTGCGGTTTTCAGAAAAAGGGAATCAATTACTTTCCGGTACTTTTTTAGGAGGGTCGGGAAATGATGGAACATTAACAATTACAACGACTCTTTGCCGTAATTATGGAGACCAGTTCAGGGGAGAAGTTAACCTTGATAACGATGGTAATGTGTTGATTTCATCTAAAACACAATCAAGTGATTTCCCTGTTGTCAATGGTACAGGAGCTAAAGGGGGCTTTGATGGTATTTTGACCAAATTCAAGCCTGATTTGTCGGGAATCATTTTTAGTACTTATCTGGGCGGAAGTTCAGACGACGCAGCTACCGGGGTCTGTAGTGATGCTGTCGGAAATATTTACGTTTGTGGAGGTACAGCAAGTAGTAACTTTTCTGTAAGTACCGGACCTGCATATGCCGGAGAAGTAGATGCTTTTATACAAAAATATAGTAGCAACGGTACACTTTTACAATCAAGACTGACAGGGACAGCTTCGTATGATCAGGCCTATTTTATTGATCTGGGATCAGATAATTCGGTTTATATTTTTGGACAAACCCTCGGAACTTTTCCTATAATCGGGAATGTATATGCTAATCCTAATTCGGGGCAGTTTATTCAGAAGTTTGACTCGAATCTTTCTCAAATAATGTTGTCGACTACTATAGGTACTGGTAATCGTAGGCCGAATATCTCCCCAACAGCTTTTCTTGTCAATGAATGTGATATGATTTACCTGTCTGGTTGGGGAGGAACAGCGAATGAAAATAGTTATTCTGGTGGTAAAAACTATGTTGGAGGCTCAACAAGGAATATGCCGATAGGGGCAGTTGCCGGCCAGACTCCTTACCAGAAAACAACCGATGGATCTGATTTTTACCTGATGGTATTGGACGAAAATGCGTCTAGGTTATTATACTCTACCTATTTTGGAGGGGCTGATACGCCTGAGCATGTGGATGGCGGGACAAGCCGTTTTGATAAAAAAGGCAATGTATATCATTGTGTATGTGCATGTTTTTCAGTAAGTGATTTTCCGACCACTCCGGGAGTTGTTTCAAATACGAATAATTCTCCTTTACGGGAAAACGTAAATGGCCGCTTTCCAGACTGCAATAACGCAGCCTTTAAGTTCGACCTTGGTATTTTAGCAGCACATCTGCAAACATATTCGGAGACTAATGAAGGGCCTGGTTTTAAAGAGGGTTGTGCTCCCTTAAGGGTAAACATTAAAAATGTTTCTTCAGGCGGAGTTAGTTTTAAATGGAGCTTTGGAGATGGAACATCGGATTATTCGGGATTTACACCTACCTATCACATTTATGAAAACCCCGGTGTATATAAAATTCAACTGGTAGCTTCGGACCTGGCTACATGTATGAAAACGGATACTGCTACAACTACGATCACAGTGAATGGCTTTACTTTGGACGATATTCCTGACCAGAAGATTTGCATTGGGGATGATGCAACATTGACATCAAATCCGATTCCGGACAATGACAAAATTTATAATTGGACAGAAAATAAGATGATTATTTCTGACCAGAAACAAATAACAGTTAAGCCGGCTCACAGCAATGTTTATCATGTCTCAGTAAAAGATACTGTTAAAGGCTGTATACTTTCAGATAGTGCTGTTGTAACGGTAAGTAATTTACATCCTAATGCTTCTGTTGGTTTGGATAATGGTTGTGATGGTCTTTCAGGAGTTCATCTGATTAATGGCTCTAAAGACGCAACCAGTACTACCTGGACATTTGGTGATGGTACTACTGGTACTGGCAATGTAGTTTTTCACCACTATGAACCTGGAAGTTATACCGTTTACCTGGCTTCGATGAATCAGTCATGTAAAGTGGACACTACATTCAATATTGAAGTAAGTGCTGTATTTGTTCCAAATGTATTTACCCCCAACAATGACGGACTCAACGACCGCTTTGAAGTGACAGGCCATCAAGGTGACTGGAAACTGGTAGTTTACAACCGCTGGGGTAAACAAGTAGCTAAATTTGATAACTACACCGATCAATGGGATGGAAATAATGAAGCCGCAGGTGTTTACTATTACCAACTTACATCACCTTATGGTAAGGTTTGCAAAGGCTGGGTACAGATTATTAAATAACTAACTGATTGTTCCTTTAAACGTTCCCGGGTTCTGAATCAGTTTATCACTTGCTAAGTTGACGGTCTAAGCAATATCATAAAAAAAGGCGGTATCAATCATACCGCCTTTTTTATGATATTGAGTATCCGTTTCCGTACACCTTACGATCCGCTTAACCGGAGATTCTGAATTTTGCCCGTTAATTTAGCTGATAGCACAGATTTTGTTGATTTTTAAATTTTCAAGGTTTTTTCAGAATCGGAGTTTTAAATCCTGGTCTGCGAAATTCTGCGTTATCTGCGGGAAAAACATAAGAAGGTTCATAAAAGTGGATAGTCGTTTAACTAATTATTTTTTTCCTTTTGAACCTTCATTACTGCCAGGTCCCCGCTGGCCGCTGTTTTGTGTTCCTGTTCCTGTTTGTCCACTTCCTGACGGGCTATTTTGCTGCTGTATGTTATTATTGTCGCCCCCTTCTTTCATATCATCATTGTCAACAGATTTACGTTTTTTAGGTTTTGAATCCATTGCTTTGCCAATTCTGTAACTGAATGTAACCTTGAAGTTCATGTTATAAAGCGTATTGGTGCCTGACTGATTTATGGCTGCAGATTCTAAAGAGTTATGAACTTTGAAGCCGTTAAAATTGAAGAAGTTCTCTGCTCCAAAGCCAAGGCTGGCCTTTTTATTCATAAAGTCTTTCTTAATACTCAGACTATAAATACCAAAACCTCCCTGATAACCTTGCAACTGAACCTGGCGGCCACGGTAGAATCCAAAAAACTGCAGACTCAAGCTTTTTGCCAAACTATAAGTTGCAAAAGCTCTGTAACCGGCAACCCAGCCTTCATTACTGGCATTGTAAAGCGGGTCTGATACATTGTTTTTCAAGATAGCGTAGTAGATGTCGGTTCCGCCGCTTAATGTAAATTTGTTGGTGATGTTGACACTTGCAAAAATATTAAAACCATAAGTATTCTCAGATCCGATATTCTGGTAAGTAGTGCGAATAGTATCTGCCCCTTGTACTGTTCTGACACTTTGGATTGCACCTGTCGTATTTTTTACAAATCCGGATATTGTGTAAGAGAATTTCTTTAAAAATGAGCTGTAAGACAATTCATAGTTATTAGTGAATTCCGGCTGTAAATTAGGATTGCCGATAGTGATATTCAGAGGGTTTGCGGCCTGAACGTTTGGATTAAGGAATTGCAGCGACGGGCGCTGGATACGACGGTTAAAGGAAGCCTTTAAAGTGCTTCCGTTATTTAGTTTTTTAGAAATATTAATACTAGGAACCAATACTCCATAAGACGGAATATTGATAGATTCATTGGTGTTTTGATAATGAGCATTAATAGTTGTGTATTCGTATCTGGCTCCGGCCTTAACACTATATGACTTTGGCAATGTAAGTGCATAAGTCATGTAAGCAGCCGAAACATTTTGGTTATAATTGAATGCGTTGCTTAAAGTGTTATTTGAAACCTCTGTAAAAGGGGCATTACCTGTAGCTGAAAAATATTGGTAATTACTGGAAACTGTACGGGTAATGTTTTTTACACCAAGTTCTACCAATTGTGTTTTACCGACAGGGGTCTGATAATCTGCCTGTACTGTTACTTCCTGATTATAACTTTTGTTAAGGTTTTTTAACCGGCTGTCAATAGTAGATAAATCAGCGTTATTAAGAATATTGTTTGTGAAGTTATTGTTAGCGTTGTTGCGGCTATAGAGCCCCATCAGGTTAAATTCTCTTTGCGGCTTATCAAACGTGTGATTGTAGGTAAGACTGGCATCAACCGTATTAGAAGTATTGCTTGCATCTACATTGCGGTGACTAGTACTCAATAATGAGTCCTGAAGGTATGTTTGGGTTAATAAATTATCCTGGTAAATATGCCCGTTACGGAACGAATACTTAACATTTGCAGCCAGGGAATTTTTCTTATTGATATCATAATCCCAGCCAATATTGTAATTTCCCATGCTGAAGATATTTCTCGTATCAGCACTTTGATTGGTAAGAGTGGTGCTGCCGTCGTTGTTAAGTGTCTGTTGGCTGTTGAAGTAATTACCGGGAATATTGTATGAAGCTCTGCCATGGCCTCCTACAGAAAAGCCCATTTTACCTTTACGGTAGCTTCCGTTAAGCCCAAGGTTTGAACCACGCAAACCTGCGCTTCCGTCAATATTCAGCCAGATGCCTTCCAATATGTTTTTCTTTGTATTGATATTGATAACACCTCCGGAGCCTTCTGCATCGTATTTGGCCGAAGGAGAAGTGATTACCTCTACTGATTTAATCTGGTCAGCCGGAATCTGCCTTAAAGCGTCAGCAATGCTGTTGGCACTCATGGTAGAGGGTTTGTTGTTTATTAATACTCTAATGTTTTGGCTGCCTCGCATAGAAACATTTCCGTCAAGGTCTACTGAAAGCATTGGCACTTTACGAAGCACATCTGTTGCGTCGCCACCTTTATTGGTTGCGTCATTTTCTGCATTGTAAACCAGTCTGTCTGCTTTATCTTCGAAAAGCTCTTTTTGTCCCTGAATTGTTACCGTTTGCAGTTCTTTTACAATTTGTTTGATAGGGATACGACCCAGGTCAAGTGTAGAGTCACTAATGCTGATATTAGTAATAGTTCGGGTATGAAAGCCGATTAGGGCGATAACTATGTTGTAAGTTCCAGGTTTAATTTTATGGATTTCAAAAGCGCCCGTTTCGTCGCACAGGGCACCATTAACAGCTTTATTGGTCATAGGGTCTGTCAGAGAGACCGAAGCAAATGCAGCACCTTCATCTGTAATAGTGTCTGATAATACACCCTTGATGCTCCCTGTGATTTCAGGTATAACAGCCGTACGCTGTGGTAAAATTGTTGAATCCTGACGGACTATCTGAACAGAATCCTGAACAGCTTCTTGCGAAAATGCAAAATGCACAGCCATTAACAAAATGGCTGTTTTTATAAATAATTTCATGCTATTTAGGTATTATATGTAAAAAGAATACGAGGCAATTGTATCAAATACAATATTTAGGTGCCTCATATTCATTAACCAGCTATGGAAAACGTAAATGATTAAGCTTTCCGTATCTGTATAATGCTTTGGTAATTGCTAATTCAATAAGGTAAACTTAATACCTTTTAAAATAGCTTTTTTTAGAAATAGACCATCGGTCTTATTTAATCGACATTAGTAGTTGTTTTTGCCAAATGATCTTACAAATAGGATTCTCACTATTCGGGAGAAATACCGTTGCTTAAAGTATGGGGAAATAGAATAATAACATCAAAATAGTAACTTTGCCATATCAATGGCAAACTCATATTTCAAATTCAAACAATTTACTATTCAGCAAGAGCATGAGGGGCTGAAAGTTTGCACTGACGGTTGTTTGTTTGGAGCTGTAATTGAACCCGGAAATGCCACAACAATTCTGGATATTGGTACAGGAACCGGTTTACTGGCATTAATGCAGGCTCAGAAATCAGAAGC
>CAZNHL010000011.1:11430-33011 GCA_964572965.1 uncultured Bifidobacteriaceae bacterium | reverse complement strand
TGCAGCAAGCCCATGGTTTTCAAGAATAAATCTTGTGAAAGGGGATGTTACAAAATTTGAGAAAGAACCATTTGATCTTATTATAAGTAATCCACCTTTTTTTCAGAACTCTCTCCGAAATGCTAACCAAAGCAAAAACACAGCGCTGCATGCGGATAGTCTGAGTTTAGAGCAGTTAGCGGATGCTGTAAACAGGTTAAGTCATTCGTCTACTGAGTTTTGGGTATTGTTGCCGGAGTTTGAAAGTTTGCAACTGCAGCGATTAATGGAAGCTAGTAGATGGTATCTTCAAAAAAGCTATACTGTTAAAGATCAGGAAAATAAGCCGGTAATAAGAGTCGTTAATTGTTTTAGTTATATTCCGGCAGAAAACACTTTGCCAACTGAACTGATCATCCGAAAGAAGGATCATCAGTATACAGATGAATTTACGGCGTTGCTGAAACCTTATTATTTATATTTATAGTCAATTTTTTATTAAAAATTATTGGCCGATTTAAGCTGATATTGCCACTCATATTCTAAATTTGTTAAATGGACAAGAGACTGGTAGTTATACCAACCTATAATGAAGTTGAAAACATTGAGGCAATTGTACGCAAAGTGTTTTCATTGTCAATACCTTTTAATATTCTCATTATTGATGACGGCTCGCCTGATGGCACTGCTCTTAAAGTAAAGGAACTGCAAAAGGAATTTACGGAAGGGCTTTTTATTGAAGAACGCAAAGGAAAACTTGGCTTGGGTACGGCCTATATACACGGTTTTAAGTGGGCATTAAAGAATGGTTTCGACTATATCTTTGAAATGGATGCCGATTTCTCACATAATCCAGAGGATCTGATCAATTTGTATAATGCCTGTGCAACAGGAGGAGCTGATCTGGCAATTGGGTCGCGTTACTGTACAGGTGTGAATGTAGTCAACTGGCCAATGAATCGCGTGTTAATGTCGTATTACGCAAGTGCCTATGTTCGATTCATTACAGGTATGCCTATAGCAGATACTACAGCTGGTTTTAAATGCTATAAGAGAAACGTATTGGAAACTATTGAACTTGATAAAATTCGATTTGTAGGATATGCTTTTCAAATAGAGTTAAAGTTCCTGACCTGGAAATATGGTTTCAAGATCAAAGAAGTGTCAATTATATTCACTGACAGACAAAAAGGGAATTCCAAAATGTCTTCCAATATTTTTAAAGAAGCTATTTTCGGAGTAATTACAATGAAAGTCAGCAGTTTCTTCAGGCATTTCAACAGGGAAATTAAAGATTAAGACTCTTGTATTTAACTTGACTGCTATTGTCAATAAACCTTCATAGTAACCAGATGTCTTTTGTGATTTTTAACCTTAGAGAGTTGAAAACAGTTAGATTACAGTCAAGACTATTAGCATAAAAAAAAATGCCCCGGAAGTCCGAGGCATTTTTTCGTTTTTGATAGCCGGTTATGAGAAAACCTTACATTAGTTTAGGTAAAAAATGAGATTAAAAAATAGTTAAGCGAAAAAGTGTTTTTAAGTTTAGCTGGTTGAATCAATGTTTAAAAATTATTTTCTTTTTTTAGTTATTGTTCTTGATACTTAATACGGGGATTGTTGCCGGAAGTAATTTGTTAATAGCGCTAAAAATTGCGGATGTAAGAAAACTGATATTTTAGAGAGAAGTTTTATAGCTTAGGATAAGGCGAATACATTATTTTGTTATTCCCGCGTGACTTTTTAACAACATTTCCATGAGACCCAAACTCATAAGATAAGCTGATTTCATGAGCGCCGCCTGCTGACGGTGTAAGTTTTGAGATAGTTATATCGTAAGAATAGCCAAATTTAACACCCTGGTACTTAAAACCTGCCATTATGGAAATTGCATCCTGATTCAGAAATCCATTTGCTGACTTTAAAAATGGTAAGCCTTTATACCAGATACCTAAAATAAGAGGTTCCATTGTCAAATAAGCACCTGCATTGAGCTGTTGAAAACGTCCTTGATAAAAATAGGCAAAAGTAGGGGTCAGCGTATAGACATTCTGATTATGGATCCCTCTGTCTCTGTTGACTCGGATACTATAACCGCCATTAAGGGAAATTTTCATTTTTAAAGGGTCTCTTTCGCTGGTTACAGATTGGTTTGGTTGATTGATATGATGGACAGAAAGTCCCAGCCAGGCGTTCTTTTTAAGAAGAAGACCACCGGCACTCACAGAAACCATATTTTTGTAAGTGTTGCTACCATTGTAATTATCCTGAGAGTTAGGGGAAATTTGCCCGAAATCAGGATCGAGCTGATCGCCAAAGATTAAGCTGCTGAAGCCTGCACTTCTCCTGATGTAATCGAGCTGTAAACCAGCTCTGATCTTTGTTTTCCTGTTTGGGTAGAAATAGTATGAATAAACCATCCCGATATCTGTATTGGTATAGCTCCCCATTTTATCATGAGTGATCAGCCCGCCAATACCACTTTTTTGTTTATACATATGGTGATCAAAGCTTGCTGCCAATGTTTGGAAAGGCAAAGGTAAGGTAGGCCATTGATTCCTGTAATTAACAATCCCCCTGGAATATTCGGTTTGACCTGTAAATGCGGGGTTTAAATAAATAGGAGCGGCATAATACTGAGCGAATTGAGGATCCTGTGCGGACACATAATTCACCATACTTACTGTGAAAAAAATATATAGAATCAGTTTCTTCATTCCCAAGAGGCCAATTTACTTAATCTTAAGAAGATTGTTATCTCTATTAATCTAAAAAACTTCAATAATTTCATTTCTAAGGGTTAACTTTGTAAAAATTAAACGGGATATCTTTTCCCATATTGCAGATTGATATGAGGTCGTTAACATTACTTTTGAGAGCCTTTTGGGTTCTTTCCATTATTGGTTTTCTTGTGATATTCTTTTTAGCCTACTTTTACTGGCCTGATTTTGTCGATATCTTATTCGATAAAGAAGGTTTCAGTACTTACAGTATGACACGGAATAAATTATTTTATTCAATAGGAGGGGCAGTGCTGGTTATAAACCTGTTATTTATTGCTATCAGAAAGCTTCTTCCTAAGATTGCAGATTCATTAACTTTTATTCCTAATAGCGATTATTGGCTATCAGATAAAAATGGTAAGGAATTAGTTTTGACTATTTTCCAAAACTGGATTAACTCATTTTTGAGCTGGATCAATCTTTTCATCGGGATGTTTGCCGGAGCTATTGCTTTCATCAACCTGGCAAATCTGGAACATAGAAAACAAATCAATGATTTTGAATGGTTATTGCCTGTACTGATAGCTATTTTAGCTATTCATATTATATATTTGGTCACAAGGTTTTTCATTAAGAAGGCCGATTTAGTTACTGTATAGATGCAAAAAATACATGCAACCACAGTATTAGGTATCATTCACAATGGTGAAATGGTATTAGGTGCAGATGGTCAGGCCACAATGGGTAGTACTGTCGCTAAAAGTAATGTCCGGAAGATCAGGACTTTGGCGGATGGTAAAATTCTTGCAGGTTTTGCCGGTTCTACAGCCGATGCTTTCACACTCATGGAACGCTTTGAAGATAAACTTGCTGCTTTTGGCGGTAATATGAAACGTGCAGCCATAGAACTTGCAAAAGATTGGCGCACTGACCGTTATCTGCGTAAGCTCGAAGCCATGATGATTGTTGCCAATAAAGAAGAAATATTGATCCTTTCAGGTACAGGTGATGTGATTGAACCTGATAATGGGATCGCATCTATCGGTTCAGGAAGCATGTATGCACAATCTGCCGCTATTGCTTTGAAGAAACATGCCGGACAGCTTTCTGCGGAAGAAATGGTTCGTGAGTCATTGCACATTGCAGCCGACATCTGTATATATACTAACCATAATCTGGTGATAGAAAAAGCTAAGTAAACCTGACTGACTTTTACCTTTTGGAATATACTGTTTACCATAATACACGATGCCGCAAAAGCCGTGAAGCGCTTTGTCTGTTGGAAGAAAAGACCTCAGACATTGAAGTAATAGAGTACCTGAAACATCCTTTAACTGTAGCACAACTTACTGATTTAATCAATAAACTAGGGATAAAGCCGGAGGAACTGATTAGAAAAGGAGAAGGTGTTTATAAAGAAAGTTTCAAAGGAAAGGTTCTTTCAGATACAGAATGGATAAAGGTTTTGTCAGAAAACCCTGTCCTCATAGAAAGACCTATTATTGTAAAGGGCAACAAAGCTGTTATCGGCAGGCCACCAGAAAGGGTACTGGAATTGCTTTGATTGAAATAAAATCATAAACTTGAAATAATTTGTAAGCTTCAGGGTAATTCAATCCTGAGTTTGAATCCTAAATTTTTACATTATGCCTGGAATTGAGTTATTCGGAGACGAAGAAAGAAAAGAAGTAAATGATGTTTTAGAAACTGGTATTCTTTTCAGATACAACCATGACGAGCCTCGTAAAGGAATCTGGAAAGCCAAAACCCTTGAAAAACAAATCCAGGATTTTACAGGTGCCAAGTATGCACATTTTGTTTCAAGCGGTACTGCTGCAGTTCAGGCTGCTATGGCTGCCAGTGGTGTAGGTTATGGCGACGAAGTAATTGTTCCTCCATATACTTTTATTGCTACAATTGAAGCAGTAATCTTTGCGGGTGCAATTCCTGTATTTGCTGAAGTAGATGAAACAATCTGCCTGAGCCCGGAAAGCATCAGAAAAAACATTACACCTAAAACAAAAGCAGTTGCTTTGGTACATATGTGTGGTGCAATCGGTCATATCGAAGAAATCATGCAGATCTGCAAAGAACATAATCTGGTGTTTATTGAAGATTCAGCACAGGCTTTAGGAGCTACATACAAAGGAAAACATGCAGGTACTTTCGGTAAAGTAGGTTGCTATTCTTTTGACTTCTTCAAAGTAACAACTGCCGGAGAAGGCGGTATTATCGTTACAAATGAAGAGCAGACTTATAAGGATGTAGATACTTTTTCTGACCATGGGCACGACCATATCGGTAATGCGCGTGGAATGGAAAACCATCCGAATTTAGGTCTAAACTTCCGTGGTTCAGAATTAAGTGCTGCTATTGCTGTAGCTCAGATGCGTAAGCTCCCTTATATTCTTGAGCGTCAGAAAGTGCACCATAAAGCATTAAAAGAAACTTTCAGTAAATTTCCACAAATAAAATTCCGTTTGATTCCGGATGAAGCCGGTGATAGTCATACTTTCCTTTCTTTCTTCGGGCCAACTGAAGCTAAGACTCGCGAGATTATCAAAGCATTCGGAGAAGAAGGTGTTGACGGATTGAACTATTGGTATGACAATAACTACCACTATCACCGTCAGTGGACACATTTGAAAGCTAAACAAGCTTTGGCAAAACTTCCTTTCCATGTGTTGGAAGGCCCTCAGGACTTAATGAATCTCCAGTTGCCAAAGTCTGATGATATTATCAGCCGTTTGATTTCAATGGGAGTTCGTGTAACCTGGACTGAAGCTGAATTGAAAACACGTTGTGAGAGAATTGAAAAAGCTTTGACAAGAGTTTTTGCATAATATCTTCCTTGTATTATTAAAGTAAAGCAAAAGTCATGTATTCGAAAGATTGCATGACTTTTGCTTATTATAACCTACACATTAAATTTTTTCAACAATGAAATCCAGATTGATTTGCCGGTACGTAGGTTCTACATATAAAGTCATTGACAGGATGGGCCGGTTGAAGATAATATTCTTAATGATGTTAGTAGGTTTTAGCGGAGCTTGTCAGAGCCCGCAGAATAAAGAAAATACTAAAAACACTAAAAGTATGAACGACAACGAATTTCCAGTACAGAAATCAGAAGAAGAGTGGAAAAAACAACTGACTCCTGAACAATATTATGTAATCAGAGAAAAAGGTACAGAGCGCCCCCACACAGGTAAGTACGATATGTTTTTTGAAAAAGGAACATATTACTGTGCAGCTTGCGGACAAGAACTTTTTGATAGTAACAGTAAATTTGACGGACATTGCGGATGGCCGAGCTTTGATGCCGAACTAGGCAAAGGCAGAATAAAATATATCAAAGACAAGTCACATGGCATGATCAGAACAGAAATAGTTTGTGCGAATTGTGGCGGTCACTTAGGGCATTTATTTGACGATGGCCCTACAAGTACAGGACAACGATATTGTGTAAACTCTCTTTCAATAGAGTTTAAAAAGTGATATTAAAGGTACACTATAGGGTGGTTGGGTTGTTAAAAGCCGGAAGAGATATCTTTCGGCTTTTTTTTGCGTAAAACACTGGAAATCCTGACCCTCAGGCCCGGATTGAATTTTTGTGTCATCAAACTTTTCTTGCTATGAAAAATGATAAAAAGGCAAAACCCAAGTCAATTGCTCCGCCTGCTAAGAAAAAACTAACGACAGCATCCGGAATCCCTTATGTTGAAAATGAAAACACATTGAGCGTCGGCAGCCGTGGCCCGCTTTTATTACAAGACTTCATTCTACACGAAAAAATGGCTCACTTTAACCGTGAGCGTATTCCTGAAAGAGTTGTGCATGCTAAAGGAACCGGAGCTTACGGGACTTTTACTGTTACCAAAAACATTACAAAATATACTAAGGCTAAAATATTCAGTAAAGTAGGCAATAAGTGCAGGCTTTTTATTAGGTTCTCAACAGTAGGAGGTGAAAAGGGAAGTGCTGACACTGAAAGAGATCCGAGAGGCTTTGCTGTTAAGTTTTATACAGAGGACGGAAACTGGGACATGGTTGGTAACAACACACCGGTATTCTTTGTCAAAGACCCTAAAAAATTCAGTGACTTTATACATACTCAGAAAAGAGACCCTAAAACCAATCTGAAAAGCCCAACAATGATGTGGGATTTCTGGTCTCTGAACCCGGAAAGTCTGCATCAGGTATTAATTCTGATGAGTGACAGGGGTACACCTTATGGCTATCGTCATATGCATGGTTTCGGAAGTCATACTTATTCGTTTTATAATGCTAAAAATGAAAGACACTGGGTTAAATTCCATTTTATAACCCAGCAAGGTATCAAAAACTTTACCGGAGATCAGGCCAATGTGATGAAGTCTAAAGATTTGGATTTTGCACAAAGGGACCTGGTTGAAGCCATTGAAAACAAGCAATTTCCCAAATGGAAACTATTTATTCAGGTAATGACTGAAAAACAAGCTCATGAGTTTCCCTTCAACCCTTTTGATTTAACAAAAGTCTGGCCTCATGGTGATTTCCCAATGATAGAAGCCGGAATGATGGAATTGAACGAAGTTCCTTCCAACTACTTTGCAGAAGTTGAACAATCAGCCTTTGCTCCTGCACATGCAATAGATGGTGTAGGCTATTCACCGGACAAAATGCTTCAGGGGCGTTTACTGTCATACCCTGATGCACACAGGTACCGCCTTGGAGTTAATTATGAACAGATACCTGTCAATAAATGCCCATACATGGTTTCCAACTTTGAGCGTGATGGCTTGATGCGTGTAGATGGAAATGGTAATAGCGAGCCCAACTATTTCCCTAATAGCTTTGATGGTATTGTGGCTGATGAAAGCTACAAACAGCCCGCACAGATACTGGACAGCAATGTAGCTGACTGGTATGACAGAAATGCACCGGGTGATAATGATCACTATACACAACCGGGCTTATTATATACCAAGGCAATGAATGCTACTGACAGAAAAAACCTTGTCAAAAACCTTGTTGATTCAATGAGTGGTATTTCCGGACCAAAACGTAATGATATCATTAACAGGCAAATTTGTCATTTTTTCAGGGCAAATGAGGAATTGGGAAAAGCAGTAGCCAAAGGCCTTGGTGTTGATATTGAAGCCATGATGCCAAAACAACCTCCCAAAGCGACTATGGCCAATAATGCAACTGATAAGAAAGTTACTCCGGTAACAAAAACAGCTGCTAAAAATCCGACGAGGTCAAGCTCAACCAATTCGAAGCCGGTCAAAGACATAGTCAAAGCGCCACCTGTCAAAGTGGCCGTATCTTCGAAAGGGAGCAGTAAAACAAAACCCAAAGCGAAGAAAAAGTAAAACAAGATGGCGTCAACAGACGCCATTTTTGTTTCTTATATGACGTATCGTATACGTTCTATACACAACGTCTCATAGACAACACATTATACCTATGAAATGCGTTGTCAAATACGCTTTTGTAGTGACCAGACTTACGTGCAGGCAATAAAATTTTCAGATAATCCGTTTGATACCTTATATTTATAATATGTATCAATCATTTTAACCTTAATTATTATCTATGAAACTCTATTCTTATTTCTTTGCATCGCTGATAGCGCTATTCGTTTTTTCGTGCCAAAGTAATGACGATGCACTTCCTCCTGTAAACTATGATCAGGATGAAGCCAGTTTAACCAGTGCCGGATGGAAAAAAGTGTTTGAAGAAGATTTTAGTTCTGACTTCAGCAAATGGAACGTCTGGAATGGTGGCGCTTACAATAATGAGTATCAGTGTTACAGGAACGATACTAACAATATTAAGATCAGAAATGGAGTGCTGATTATTAATGCCATCAAAGGCAACGTTACCGGGCCAACTACCAATAATGCTTCTACTACTAAGGCTTTTGGTTTTACTTCAGGCAGAATAGAATCAAAAACTACAATATCGGCAAGTACTGCCACACCTCAGGTAAGAGTTTCTGCGCGTATCAAGCTCCCTACCGGATATGGTATGTGGCCGGCTTTTTGGAGTTATGGAGACAGCTGGCCTCAAAACGGAGAGATAGATATTCTTGAAGCGAGAGGTAACGAACCTTTCATTTATGGTACCAATTATTTTTATGGTCCTACACAGCAAAATCTTGTTTCGGGAGCAGAGAAAGTTATTAAATCCTTTACGAGCCTTACTGAGTACTGGCATGTTTATGAAGTAATATGGGAAAAAGAATCCCTGACTTTTTATCTGGATGGGAAAGTAGTAGATACGAAACTCGCTTCAACCACCTCTGGCCAATACATTGACAAAATGTTTGGTAAGGTTCAGAACGTTATATTAAACCTGGCTGTAGGGGGCGATTACTTTCAATTGCCGGATGCAAGTACGATTCAGACAGGTACTATGCAGGTCGACTGGGTGAGGGTTTATAATAAATAATTTTATTGAGAGATAATATCACGAGGCTTGTCAGTTTTCTGTTTAATCTGACAAGCCTCGTAATTTCTACAAACCTGAGACCAGCCCCCGCCTTTATGGCTTTTTAGCGGATGAATTTTCAGGGGGACTGGCCATACATAAATATAAAAGTCATTTATTTCTATCATCGATCGTATCTTTACAGGGAAAACAAACTGCCTATATGTTGCTTGTATCAGAGAATAATTTGCCTTTATATCATTTTGCCAATCTGTCAAAGTTTGGAGGAATCAAGCACTTTGTAAGTAACAGGCAAGGTGGAGCTTCTGAAGGTGATAAAGATAGTTTTAACCTGAGTTATAAGGTAAATGACAATCCTGAACACGTGGCTAAAAACAGAAGCTTGCTGGCCAGTTCAATGGGAATCGGTGCAGATAAGCTGGTTTTTCCGCAGCAGACCCATAAAAACAAGGTTCAGGTTGTCACTGATGCCACGCAGGAAATTGATCTTGCCGAAACTGACGGGGTAGTTACAAATATTAAGGGAATATGCCTTGCGGTGATGTCGGCAGACTGTGCACCGGTGATTGTGTATGACCCTGTGAAGCATGTAATTGGAGCTTCGCATGCGGGATGGCGCGGTACTGTAGGAAAAATAGCTGCCAATATGGTGCAAATGATGAAGGAGGTTTATGGTTCCGATCCGGCTGATCTTGTAGCTGGCATAGGTCCGTCGATAAGTCCTGAAGTTTATGAAGTGGGCGAGGAGGTAATTGAAGCAACGAAAAATGCTTTTGGTACGATTAATGGTTTGGTGAAACTGAATCCTGTAAAAGAAGGGAAAGGACATTTTAACCTTTGGGAGGCCAATAAGCGGGCATTGATAGAAGCAGGAGTAAAGCCCGGGAATATTGAAATTGCAGAAATTTGCACATTCAGTAACAGCGACACATTTTTCTCACACAGAAATAACCCCGATACGGGAAGATTTGCGGCAGGCATCGTTTTGAATTAGAAGATTGAAATATTTTAAAATTAGAAGATTATGGATTTAAGATTGAAAGGTTGTAATTTCGTTAACGGAGTTTTATAATCTTAAAATTTTGTAATCTTTCAATTCCAATTTATGCGCCAATACCACGAACTTATGCAGCATATCCTCGATAAGGGGGTAAAAAAGGAAGACCGTACGGGAACAGGAACAGTTTCTGTTTTTGGTTATCAGATGCGTTTCGACCTTGCTGACGGCTTTCCGATGGTGACAACGAAGAAATTGCATCTTCGTTCGATCCTGCATGAATTGCTGTGGTTTTTAAAAGGCGATACAAACATTCAGTACCTGAAAGATAATAATGTATCTATCTGGGATGAATGGGCTGATGAAAACGGCAACCTTGGGCCTGTCTATGGCTATCAGTGGCGTTCATGGCCAACTCCTGATGGCGGACATATTGATCAGATTACGAATGTGATCAATATGATCAAGAAGAATCCGGATTCTCGCCGTCTGATTGTAAGTGCCTGGAATGTGGCTTGTATCGATGAAATGAAATTGCCGCCTTGTCACGCTTTCTTTCAGTTTTATGTAGCAGAAGGTAAATTGTCGTGCCAGTTGTACCAACGCAGTGCTGATGTATTCCTGGGGGTGCCTTTCAATATAGCATCTTATGCTTTGCTGACGATTATGGTAGCGCAGGTTTGCGGTTTGCAGCCGGGCGAATTTGTTCATACGCTTGGTGATGCCCACCTATACAGTAATCATATTGAACAGGCAAAACTACAGTTGTCGAGAGATTTACGTTCTTTGCCGATTTTAAAAATTAACCCCGATGTGAAGGATATCTTCGAGTTTAAATTTGAAGATTTTTCATTGGAAAATTATGACCCGCATCCGCATATCAAAGCGGAAGTAGCGGTTTAAGAAATAAAAAAATAGCCAGCGATTAAAACCGCTGGCTATTTTTTGTGCAAATGTTAATTAAGCTTGCTGAGCCAATTGAACATTGATGTGTAATTTGATGTCTTCACCAACCACAATTGCTCCGGCTTCTGTGATACCATCCCAGGTAAGACCGAATTCTTTACGGTTGATTTTTCCTGTAATTTCAAAACCTGCCTTGTTGTTGCCATAGAAATCTGTAGCAGATCCGCCATATTCAACATCCAATTCAACTGCTTTAGTAACATCCTTTACAGTTAGGTTACCTTTCAGTTTGTACTGGTCGCCTTTTACTTTTTCAAAAGAAGTAGAAGCAAAAGAGATTTGTGGATATTTTGCTGCGTTGAAGAAATCTTCAGACTTCAGGTGGCCGTCTCTTTGTTCCTGGTTAGTATCGATGCTGGCTACATCTAAAGCAAATTTGATGTGTGCATTAGTAAAGTCAGTGTTGTCTGTTTCAGCATCACCGCTGAATGACTTGAAGCTACCTGTAACAGTTGATATTACAAGGTGTTTTACTTTAAATTGTACTTCTGAGTGTGTTGGGTCAATTGCCCATTTTGTAGTAGCCATGTCTATAATGTTTTTAGTTTGTTCCTGTTTTGTGTTACAAATATAATATATGTGTTATTACATTAAAAGTTTAAACATGTATTTTTTTGAATTAATTTCATTTGATTCAGAAAACTACCTTAAATTGAATTAAAAGCAATAAATGATGGAAAGCACTAATATCTTATATATAAAGAATATGGTTTGTCCCCGCTGCATTAAGGTAGTGAAAGATGAATTGGAAGTATTAAGATACAATATTTCCTCTATAGAGCTCGGGAAAGTTGTGTTGAGTACCACTATTTCAGAAAAGGAACTGCAGCAAATAGGTGACAGGCTAATTGCGAACGGGTTCGAGTTGCTGGATGACCGCAAATCCAGGGTTATAGAAAACGTCAAAATACTGATTATTGAGGCTATCCACAAAGGAACGATTGCAGATATGGCGGTTAATTTTTCATACTATCTGAGTGAAAAGCTACAGATGGAGTATAGTCATTTAAGTAACCTGTTTTCAGCAGTTGAAGGTAAATCTATTGAACGTTACCTGATTTCACAGAAGATTGAGCGCATTAAAGAATTGATTTCTTATGATGAGCTTTCTGTAAAGCAAATTGCAGATCAGTTAGGTTACAGCAGTTTGCAGGCTCTTTCTGGTCAGTTCAAAAAGGAAACAGGAATGACACCGACTGAATTTAAAAAACTCTCAGGATCATATAGGAGGGGACTTGACGAGGTTTAGGTTATTCTAACCACATAGATTTACTTACCTGTGTGGTTAGAACACTAGTATTACACTTTCTTAACCCTAAGCGAACTGTTATTTACCTCAACCACCACAACAGGTTCATTTGCCAGTATATAGTCACCGGTAATAGAAGTAGCATCATAAATTTCACCTTCAAGCTTTACCTTGCCTGATGGCCTTAAAACAGTATATGCAATTCCTGTCTGATGTACCAGATGGCTATAAGTGCGTATTTCTTTTGCTGTTTGGGGGGCTTGTAATGTCTCCTGCAAGCTTAATTTTTTAAAGGCTTTAGAGTTAAGTAAAAATTGACCTCCAAATATAACAGCAGCCATACTTCCGATAAAAGCTGCCAGTGTTACTGTCAATGAAGCAATGATATTTCCTTTTGGTACAAAAGTAAAATCAAGAAAGTCATTGTTCAGCATAATCAGTACAAGTGATACGAAAGTCAAGGCAATCCCTGCAATTCCGGTAATACCAAAACCGGGTATTACAAATATCTCGAGCCCCAGCAGACCAATTCCTGCAACCAGTACAAGAATTTCCCAGTTTTCAGCTAAGCCATTCAGATAATAAGGGGTGAGATAAAGTATGGCTGCAACAATGGCAACAAATAAAGGAAAGCCGATTCCCGGAGCCTGCATTTCATAATAAATACCGGCAATAATTGCGAGAATAAGGATACCGCTGATAGCCGGATTCATAAAAAACGAAATGATGCTTTCAGAGAATGACTTTTCATAACGTTCTATTTTGTAGTTATTGGTATGTAGTTTAGAAAGCAAGTCTTCTACAGAACTAACCTGGGCTTCGCAGTAGCCATTCCGGATTGCTTCAGAGGTTGTAAAAGTAATTACCTGTCCGTCTTTTTTAATAGTGCTGTCAAGCTTTAACTTAGAATCGACCATTGCTTCGGCTATTAAAGGGTTACGGTGATTTACTTCAGCAGTAGAGCGCATTAACGAGCGCATGTATGACTGGTATTTGTCAGGAGCTGCACTGCCATCACTTCCGTTCACAACAGTAGCAGCGCCTATATTAGCGCCCTCAGACATGTAGATGCTGTCGCAGGCAATAGAAATTAAAGCTCCGGCTGATGCAGCATTTTTGTTGATATATACATAGATTGGTTTTGTAAACTCAAGTACCATCTTTCGGATTTTATCGGCATCTTCCAGAGCTCCTCCGAAGGTATCCATGTCAATGATAACCAGATCAGACTTTTTGGTCTTGGCTTCGTTAAGCGCCAGTTTTACATAGCGACTCATACGGGGATCAATTTCCTCTCGTATTTCCATCACGAAGACTTGCTTCTGTTGTGCCTGTACAAATTGACTACTAAGGATAAAACTCAGCAATATGATAAAAAAGATTTTCGATAGCCTGTACATTAGTCTTCTTCTAAGTTTTTCTGATTATTTTTACGTGAACAAATTACAAAAAATTGGCCAAGTCTTTTCATCTCAAATATCAAATACCTTTCGATGGTTTGGTGTGGCGCCTTGTTCCGGATGCTGACAGTAATTTCGTTCTTATTGAAATACGCCAGGAGAAGACCAAAACGGTTTCTTTTATAAGTTTGGATATTCAATCCGGTAAAACAACATTATTAGAAAGTTCTGCGTTATCGCTTGACTGGTGGTCTGGTATTTCCAGCGTAATAAATGGAAAAGCTATTTTACACCGATATCCGCAAACAGATGTTCCTGAACCGATGGGGATGTATGTTTTCGATCTGAAAACAGGTGAAAATGACTGGTATTCAGATTTAAATATCCTTTACAGTTCAGAAGGCAATGAACTCATTTCTTATAAAAATGAACGTTCAGGGCGTGTCTGGCAGAAAATTAGTTTGCTGAAAGGAAATATTACAGAAGATAATCTGGATGAAAATAATCTTTTGGCTGATGTAATTTCTGAATCGAAAGAACACCTAAAATTGCATTATCCCGTACAATATACCGACGGAACAGAACATTTTGTAACGGTAGTTGATTATTTGAACGCTGAATTTGGTATTAAACCTGTTAAAAGCATTGATTACTTAGAAAAGGGCGACTATATAATAGTTTCTTTTTATATTTTTGCTGACACAGATTTATTAAATAATCATCTTTGGTTATTGGATAGTGAGAGTGGTGAGGTTATATTGAAACAATTACTCACACAAAATACCAAAGGCGTTGGTTTAGACACCTTTTTTGTTTTTAATGATTTGATTTTTTGTGTAAAGAATAAAACAGAGTTGTTGGTATATGAACAGTAGGACAATAATATTAGCTGGTTTATTTCTCTTTTCTGCCTTTGCAAGTGCTATTGCAGCACCTGCCGATTCATTGAGGTTAGAGAAAAAAGAAGGTAAAACTTTTTTGATACATCAAGTAGAACCAAAGGAAACGCTTTATAGCATTGCCAGGAAATATACTGTTCCTCCGGGTGAAGTTGTAAAGGCCAATCCGGAAGCTGCTAAATCAATGAAAGTAGGGGATCTTGTTAAAGTGCCTTATACTAAAACAGCACCGGCAGCTTCAGCTACAACTCCTAAACAGACTACCGGAAGTACAACAACTGCCAAAGAACCTGTTAAGAATACTGAACCTGTTACAGCTAAACCTTCAGCAGATGATTTGGATGATGAAGCTGTGATTGAGCATACTGTAAAATCCGGAGAAACATTGTATAAAATCGCAGATAAATACGGTGTAAAAGTAGCTGATATTTCTAAGTGGAATAATATGAAAGCTGAAACAGGTGTAAAAGTAGGTCAAAAGCTAAAAATACGGGCTTTGACTGAAATTGAGGAGAAACCTGAACCTGTTAAAAAAGTTGAAGAGAAACCGAAAGAGCAGGAAAAGCCTCAAAAAGAGAAGTTCTCAACAAAAGTAACTGATACACAGAGTCCTGTAGGAACTTCGTCACCTCAGCCTGGTATAGATACCGTAGTAGCGTCAAAGGTTTCTTATAAAGAAGGTGCTGTCGAAAAAGTAAAGGTATCAGGTATTGCAGAAGTTATTGACAATAAAGACTTACAGGAAAAATACCTCGCTTATAGCAACGATTTGCCTTTAGGTACAATGATAAAAGTGAAAAATATTGCAACTGAGGAGTTTGTTTTCCTAAAAGTGGTTGGCAAAGTGAAAAGTGTCAAACCTAACGTTATTTTAGAAATTGGAGCTAAAGCAAAAGAACGTTTGGATAGTAAATTCAATAGCTTCAAAGTTGAAGTGACTTATGTGAAATAACAATTTCAGTGAGAATATACTTAGAGCGACCATGGTAATACTATGGTCGCTTTTTTTGTCATTATCCGGTACCTGCGGAGCAGTCAACCCCTTCATACCACTTGGCCAAGTGTGTTAAAGCCTTTTTAATCTCTTATCCTTTTAGTAATTCAGCTAGGGTTTGACAGGAATTATAATCTATTGTTTAGGTCTGTTTGTCTTGTTAATAAGCCGGATTGTCGTAAATGTTTAGCCTAGAGATATTTGTCCTATACAAAAAAGAACTCTTAATAATGTTATAACTGTTAATAAGTTATTAAACCAAAAGGCTGTTGTATTATGAAAAAGATCATTTTTGGAGTAGGACTAGTATTAATGAGTATTACAGGAGTAATTGCTCAGAATAATGTAAAATCTGCTGATGCTAAAGCTGATGAGCAAACGGCCCTGATGGTAGAGCAGTTTCAGTTGGACGAAGATCAGGCTGCCGGAGTAAAAGCCATCAACCTGGATTATTTTCAGAAAGAAGTTTATGTGAATGAAAAAGGAGGGGGCTACGAAAGCATTAAAACTCTCGAAGAAAATAGAGATAAAGGACTGAAGAGCGTGATGAGCAGATCTCAGTATCGAAAATATGCGGCTCAGGCTAAGCTAAAATATAATGAGGAAAAGGCTGTTGAACTGGCAAAGAGAAAAGATAGAAAAGCCGGTCATCATGTCAAATTAGAACCAAATAAAAAGACGGTTGTGAACTAAGATGTTGACTAATATAAAAGGGCTTCTGTAGCAATGCAGAAGCCCTTTTTGTTTGTACTATTTGATATATCTGAAATCGTGATTAGGACTGAGCTGTAATAAGAACTCATACATCAGTTTAATGATATTGTCAACATCGTCTTTATGTACCATTTCAACAGTCGTGTGCATGTATTTCAAGGGAAGAGAAATTAAAGCAGAAGCTACACCAGCATTCGAGTAAGCAAATGCGTCTGTATCAGTTCCTGTTGCTCTTGAAACAGTGGCTCTCTGAAAAGGTATTTCTTTGTCTTGTGCCGTATTAATTACCATTTCCAGCAGGTTGTTTTGTACTGCCGGTCCGTAGCTTAATACAGGGCCTTTTCCTGCTGCTAAATCACCTTGAGTTTTCTTGTCATAGAAAGGCGATTGTGTGTCGTGGCAAACGTCTGTTACAATGGCAACATCAGGTTTAATATTGTGTGCAATCATTTCAGCGCCTTTTAAGCCGATTTCTTCCTGAACTGCATTTACAATATATAAGCCATAGTTTAACTTCTTCTTGTTTTCATGCAGCATACGTGCAACTTCGGCAATCATATAGCCACCAATTCTGTTGTCAATGGCACGACCCGTATAATACTTGTTGTTCAGAACCATAAATTCGTCATCAAAAGTAGCTACACAACCAACATGTACTCCAAGTTCTTCAACTTCGGCTTTCTTTGAGCATCCTAAATCAAGACAGATATTTTTGAGGGTAGGAATAGGCTCTTTTTCATTTTCACGTACGTGAATAGCCGGCCACCCGAAAACGCCTTTTACAATTCCTTTTTTAGTGTGAATATTTACTCTTTTAGAAGGGGCAATCTGGTGATCAGAACCGCCATTTCTGCGAACATAGATATAACCATCCTCACTGATGTAATTGACAAACCATGAAATTTCATCGGCATGAGCCTCAATAACAACTTTATATTCAGCTTTAGGGTTGATTACGCCAACTACTGTGCCGTAAGTGTCGGTAAAGTAATCTTCAATATATGGTTTAATATATTCCAGCCATATTTTTTGTCCGGAGCTTTCGAACCCTGTAGGAGAGGCGTTGTTAAGATATGTTTCTAAAAACTGTAAGTTTTTCTGATTCATTAGTACTTAGAATTATGTTTTGGCTGTATTAATTAGTGATGCAATTTATTGATTTAAATAGATTGTTGAAATTCTTTACAGGCACATTCTTGAGAATATTAATTAAGCGGGTTGACTATGATGGTCTTTTAATGTAAATTATAAATGTCTTTAATATTATAGTCTAAATAATTAAGGTATAAATGTGCTTTTAAATGCGAAAAATGGTTACTTTGTACAAGTATTAGACTCCTATTTATTAAAGTATCGGTATTTTTTCAGACTTATTGATTTATGAAAAAGCTTAAAGTCCTTTCTCTTGGTTGGGAATTTCCTCCAATTATCAATGGTGGTTTAGGTGTTGCATGTTATGGTTTGTCTCAATCTTTGGCAAAACTTGTTGACCTTACACTGATTATCCCAAAATCCGACATTGGTGCTGACTTGCCCGGTGCTAATCTGATTGGCCTGAATATGCTTAATCCGGATCATTATAGACTGACAAAAGAGCAATTAGCACATAGCTATGAGTCTTTTGCAAATGTTATAGAAATACCTCAGACTAACTTTAGTCCTTATAGTGATAATGAACTGGTTAGCGTTGATAAAAAAGAGTCGACACATACAGAAGTTGTTACAGAGAAAAAAGTGACTGTCTTCACGCATTTTGAAGACCTGCCTACTTTTAATATAGAGGAACTTTACGGTGAAGATATTTATGATAAGATCCAGCGTTATGCTCAGGTTGTTGCACACATTGCCGCAACACTGGAGTTTGACGTGATCCATGCTCATGACTGGATGACTTTCCTTGCAGGTATGGAAGTAAAAGCGCAATCTGGTAAACCTTTGGTGTTGCATGTACATGCTTTGGAAACAGACCGTACTGGTACCGAAAACCGTGGTTTCGTTTTCAATCTTGAAAAACAAGCAATGCAATATGCCGATTCTATTATTGCTGTAAGTAAATTCACTGCCGATTCGATTCTTAAATATTATCAGGTAAGTTTAAGTAAAGTACATGCGGTTCATAATGGTGTAGAGGCTGTTGTTCCTTATAAATCTGAAAAAGGTTTCCCTGAAAAAATGGTCTTGTTCTTGGGCCGTTTAACAGGACAAAAAGGACCCGGGTATTTCATGGAAGTAGCACAGCGTGTTTTGAATAAATATCCGGATGTTCGTTTTGTAATGGCGGGTTCCGGCGACAGATTAAAAACATTGATAGAAACCGGTGCCTATAAAAAATTGGGTACAAAGTTCCACTTTACAGGTTTTATGGATCGTGAGAAAGTTTACCAGTTGTTGTCAATGGCAGACGTTTATTGTATGCCGTCTGTTTCAGAACCATTTGGTTTGTCAGCTCTGGAGGCTGCACAGTTCGGCGTTCCTACAGTTATTTCAAGGCAATCGGGCGTATCTGAAGTGTTAAAAGGTGCTTTGAGTACTGATTTCTGGGATGTAGACCGTATGGCAAAAAATATTGTTGATTTGCTTACAAATGATAAAATAAGAGAAAGAGTAATTAACGAAAATTATAAAAACCTTGAAACTCTAACCTGGGATAATTCTGCGGAACAGGTTGAGAGAATTTTAAGGCATTCAGTGAAGTAACAAGAGGGGAGAAGAATGCCATCAATTTGTTTTTATTTTCAGGTACATCAACCTTATAGAGTAAAAGAACTTTCATTTTTTGATATAGGACATAACGTCGGTTATGTCAATAAATCGTTGAATAAATCGGTGCTTGATAAAGTAGCCGATAAGTGTTACCTGAAAGCAAATGCAGTATTGCTGGAGCTTATTAAACGTCATAAAGGACGCTTTAAAGTGACATTTTCCTTGAGTGGGGTTTTTCTTGAACAAATAGCTACAGATCGTCCTGACGTGCTGGCATCTTTCCAGAGCCTGGCACAAACAGGTTGCGTAGAATTTCTCTCTGAAACCTATTATCATAGCCTGGCTTCTGAGCATTCAGATGAAGAATTTGTTCGCCAGATTGATTTACACAAGGACTTAATAAAAAAATATTTTAATCAGACTCCCCAATCTTTCAGGAATACAGAGCTGATCTATTCCGATGCCATAGCAAAAAAGGTAGAAGAGTTGGGGTATAAAGCCATTTTGTGTGAAGGTATTGACCAGACATTGAATGGTCAGCATCCTGATCAGGTTTTAAAAGCTGCTTGCACCGGTAAGCTAAAGGTCCTGTGCCGCAATTATAAGTTCTCCGATGACATCGCTTTCCGGTTTTCTAATGTAGCCTGGAATGATTATCCGCTGACTCCTGCCAAATTCAGTAGTTGGTTGCACAATGCCGGCCATCATTCTGATGTATTCAACCTTTTCATGGATTATGAAACTTTTGGGGAACATCAGTGGGAAGATTCGGGTATTCTTGGTTTTTTAAATGGCTTTCCTGATGAATTGCTGAAGGAATCAGATTGGGATTTTAAGACCGTTTCTGAAACTGTAGATTCTTATCCGGCTGTTCATGAGGTGAACGGAACTACTGTAACATCCTGGGCTGACACAGAAAGAGATTTGTCAGCCTGGGAAGGTAACGGCTTACAGCTACAGGCTATTGGTGCCGTTTATGAACTTGAAGATAAAGTAAAAGATAAAAATGATCCTGTGCTTTTAGCAGATTGGGGAAACCTTCAGACTTCCGACCATTTCTACTATATGTCAACCAAGCATTTAAATGATGGTGCTGTTCATTCTTATTTTAGCCCGTTTAAATCACCTTATGACGCTTACCTTGCATTCATGAATGTCATAGCCGATTTTGAAGTCCGTTTAAAGCAATAACTTTTACAGAACTGTTTGCTCTATATAAAAACCAGGATAAAATGCCCGATAATCCACTTGTTTCCATTGTAATGTGTACCTATAATGGAGAGAAATATTTAAGGTTTCAGTTAGATACTATTATTGACCAGACATATACTAATACAGAGATCATTGTAGTAGACGATTGCTCTTCGGACAACACTCCAAAGATTCTGCAAGAATATTCGCGTCAGTATTCAAATATTCATGTTTTTCATAATGAGACAAACATGGGTGTTAATAAGAATTTTGAAAAAGGAATATCACTTGCCGGCGGGGAACTTATCGCTCTTTCTGATCAGGATGATATTTGGGATAAAAATAAAATAGAGCTCCTAGTTAACAAAATGCAGGATAATGTACTTGTATACTGTGATTCGGAGCTGGTAGATAGTGATGGTAAATCTCTTAACAGACGCTTTTCAGACGCTGCGCGCTTTATTAATGGGCAGGATCCACTTCCATTCTTTTTTAATAACTGTTGTTCAGGGCATGCTATGCTGTTTAAAAAGGAACTGGTTAGAACCGCACTCCCAATAAAACTGAAAAAAGGGACAGGGGTATATTGCGATCAATGGCTGGGTTTAGCAGCTAATTGTGTCGGGAAGATTGACTATATTCAAACACCACTGGTGAAATACCGCCAGCATTTACAAAGTGTAACAGACTTGTCTTCTCTTAAAGGAAAAGTAATAAGCAGAAAAGAGAAAAAGAGGTTAGATGTAGAAAATATGATTAGCAGATTTGAAGCATTGTCGCTACTGGAATCGATTCCTGACAATGATAAAGTAATAGTTAATCAGCTACTTGAACTATATAAGAGACGTTTATCAAACTATTTTTCGATGGCGCTTTTTTTGTTCCTGATGAGAAACAGACATCGTTTTTTCAAAATCAGTCTGAAAAGTGACTGGAAGATTATTCGTAATTGTTTTACCTTATCTTTTGGGGTTAAATAAATGAAGTGTTAGTTTAATCCCAATTAACCGCTTGCAACATTGGTTGAAATAAATTTAGCGTATTGTTGAATAAAATTTCCAAAAGCCAATTTTTTACCTTAATTTTACGTGGCAAATAGTAAACCCAATATTTGCCATGCCTTTAGATAGTTCTAAATTCCTTTTTGAAGCACTTACATACGACGATGTACTTTTGCTTCCTGCTTATTCAGAGGTACTTCCACGCGACACGAACACAACTACATTCCTTACAAAAAACATTAAACTGAATATACCTCTGGTGGCTGCAGCTATGGACACTGTTTCTGAGTTTGAAATGGCAGTGGCGATGGCTCAGGAAGGTGGCAT
>CAZNHL010000011.1:0-11420 GCA_964572965.1 uncultured Bifidobacteriaceae bacterium | reverse complement strand
GCATTTATCCACAAAAACATGTCTATTCAGGCTCAGGCCGAGCAGGTGCGCAAAGTTAAGCGTTCTGAAAGCGGTATGATCATTGATCCGATTACACTGAGTGAAGATGCGTTATTAGCAGATGCCTTGAAGATCATGAAAGAAAACAAAATTGGTGGTATTCCTGTGGTTGATAAGAGCAGTAAATTAGTTGGTATTATTACCAACAGAGATTTGCGCTTTCAGAAAGACCCTAAGAAACCGATCAGCACTATCATGACAAAAGAAAATCTGATTGTGGCACAAGAAGGGATTGACATGAGTAAAGCCGAAGATATTCTTCAGGAGTATAAAATTGAAAAGTTGCCGATAGTAAACAAACAAGGCCATTTGGTCGGCTTGATTACATATAAAGATATTTTAAAGAGAAAAGATCGTCCTAATGCTTGTAAAGATGCTTATGGACGTTTGAGAGTTGGTGCGGCAGTAGGTGTTACTGCTGATTTATTGGCTCGTGTAGAAGCATTGATAGCTGCCGGTGTTGATGTGATCAGTATTGATACTGCTCATGGTCACTCAAAAGGCGTAATTGATGCTTTAAAAACAGTTAAGAAAGCTTACCCGAACCTTGATGTCATAGTGGGTAATATTGCTACCGGAGAAGCGGCCAAAGCTTTGGCCGAAGCTGGTGCAGATGCAATTAAAGTAGGTGTTGGGCCGGGAAGTATCTGTACAACACGTATCATTGCCGGTGTAGGTATGCCGCAGCTGTCTGCAGTATACGAAGCTGCTAAAGCGATTGAAGGTAGTGGTATTCCGATTATTGCGGACGGAGGTATCCGTTATTCAGGTGACTTTGTAAAGGCAATAGCTGCCGGCGCAAGTACGATCATGATTGGCTCTCTATTGGCAGGTACAGAAGAATCTCCTGGCGAAGTGAGCATTTTTGAAGGACGCAAATTTAAGTCATACAGAGGAATGGGTTCATTGGAAGCAATGGAAGATGGGTCAAAAGACCGTTATTTCCAGGATGCTGAAGATGATATTAAAAAATTGGTTCCTGAAGGTATCGTTGGCCGTGTAGCTTACAAAGGCCGTGCTGTTGAGGTGATCTACCAAATGGTAGGAGGCCTGAAGGCAGGTATGGGTTATTGCGGTGCAGGTGATATAGATACATTGAAAAAAGCTAAGTTTGTGAAAATTACAGCGGCAGGTGTGAAAGAAAGCCACCCGCATGATGTAACAATCACAAGTGAAGCACCCAACTATACCCGATAATTGGGGGTATAGTTTTTAATTTTATGCAAATATCAAGGATAACATTCCTTCGTCTGTATGTCTTTACTGCCATCATTGCATGGGCAGGAATGACTATGCTTGATCTTGGTCGGATTATTGGCCAGGAAAATAGTATTGATTATGGAATCTCACATTATTCAAGTGGACTGGCTACAATTATTTTTATTGTAGCAGTCCTTTTGTTTTATAAACTGGAAATAGGCAGCAGAGAGAGAAGAAATAACTTTGTTGACCTTCTCTGGCGAAGCTTTATTACTTCCTGCGCTTCTTTACTGGTACTTTTGCTGATCAAGCTTTTTTATTCATTACTTGAAAATACCAATCTAGCTACCAATCCTCTTGTAGAGAATTTTCTTTATCACATTGTAATCGCCTTTTTTGTTCTTTACCTGGCAAACTTGTTTTACCTGTTCAAGAGAATGATCTTGTTTCAGAAGACAAAGTTTCGCTCTTTTTCATGGCAGGGGTTTGAAATAATGGTTTTCGGAAGTTTGCTGACATGTTTTTATAGACTGTCACTCTTCAATGATATTTTTCTTTACGGATTGATTGTTTTTGCCCTTTTGTTGATGGTTTTGGTTTTCAACATGAAATGGGTTGCTTATTTAAAATTCAAACAGAAACTTCAAAGTATTATCCTGCTTTTACTGATCGGAGCTATTGGGCTGGCTTTTTTACAGTTCATATATACAAGTTATCGTTCTACTTATTTGATTCTTGATATCAAGGATAACCTTACTGTAGTAATCTTAACCTGCTTTGTAATTATTTACTGCCTTGGCTCTTTCCTTGTTTTGCTGTTCAATTTGCCCACTTCTTCCGTATTTGAGAAGAAATTTGAGGAACTGAATAATTTTCAGTTACTTAGCCAACAGATTCAAATGGCTGAAGATGAATATCATTCATTTAAAAACCTGTTTGAAACCAGTTTAGGGACAGTATTGGCTAAGGCCGGTTGGCTCGAAATTTTTGACAAGAAAGGAAACATAACCATTTTCTTCAATGAAGGAATGAAAAGGGAAGATACTTTCGAGATCAAAACCTTATTAAGAAAAAATGGCTTTGCTTTGGATAAAGAAGCTGTAAGTGTCAGAAACTTATCAAAACTTAAATTTTCTAAACATTACAGTAAAAACTCTTACCGTTCTTTATTTCTGTTACCAATAGGCGACCAGGGTAAAAGAATGGGGATGTTGTGTCTGATTCGCGATGTTCAGGATGGTTTTGAAGATGACATGTCTAAAATTATCGAGACATACGTTTCACAAACCAGTATATCGGTTCAGAATTCTCGTTTGCTAAATGAAGCTTTCAGACACGAACGTGTGAAGGAAAGCTTAAAAATCGCAGAAAAGGTTCAGAAAGGTCTTCTGCCAAAATTGATTCCGACATCGGCAGCATTTGAACTGAGTTCTGACGCTAAAAGCGCTGAAGTAGTAGGGGGAGATTATTTTGATATTTTCCAGCATTCTCAAAGTAAATTTTCAGTTGTAATCGGCGACGTTTCTGGTAAAGGAACAAGTGCAGCTTTTCATGCAGCACAGCTCAAAGGGATTTTTCACAGTATTGTTCAGATAGAAAGTAATCCTGGTAAATTTATGTCTTATGCTAATAATGCATTAAAACATTGTTTAGAGAAAGATACATTTATCACACTGACACAACTGGTAATAGATACTGACGCAAAAAATATCTCTATTGCAAGGGCAGGGCATTGTCCTACACTAGTATACAGAAAGGAAACGGGAGTCGCAGAATTTATTATAGGAAAAGGGCCTGCATTAGGTATGTTCCGTGATAATGAGTTTTTCAGGGAAAATATAGAGCAACTTGAAGTTCCATACAAACCCGGCGATGTACTAGCATTATATACTGATGGTATTACTGAAGCAAATAATGCTGAAGGTGAAGAGTTTGGTGATATTCGACTGAAGAATATGCTTGAAACACTTGCTGCCGGAGATAGCCAGACAATTATAAAAGATATGAAAAAGAATGTCCTTGAATTTGTAGGAGATGCAGGTTTAAAGGATGATTATACATTACTGATTATTAAATTTTTGTAAGCGGGCTGTAACACAATTGGGTTATTGTCGTAAAAAGCAATAGGTAAAAAATGGATATTATAAAAGAAATCAATGAAGAATATGCTGTTGTTAAACTCAACGGTGAAATTGACGCTAGCTCGTCTATTCTTCTTGACAATGCCTTGGAAGAAGCCCTTAAATCTAGCGAGTCTAAAGTTTTGGTAGACTGTGAAAATTTAACCTACATTTCATCAGCTGGTCTCGGAGTATTCATGTCTTATGTTCAGGATTTTAAGGAGCAAGGCAAAACTTTAGTGCTTTTCAATGTAAGTGATAAAGTAAAAAATGTTTTCTCTCTTCTTGGTCTTGAGTTACTAATCAAAATGGCAGGAGGAATTGAACATGCTAAGGAGTTGGCAAATGAATTATAACATTAAGGTTAATTGTGCTAAAGAAAATCTGAAAGATATCAGAGCGTTTGTAGCGAACACTCTGAAAGGTCTCTCTGTTGAACGCACTCAGAATGACCTTATTGTTTTGGCTGTAGATGAGATCTGCGCCAATGTGATCATTCATTCAAATGAATGTGATCCCACAAAAGCACTTGAGCTTGATATCAAGAATGAAAATGATGCTATTGTTATTAATATAAAAGACAGAAGCCCTAAGTTTGATCCAAAAGAAATCAAGGATTATTCTGTTCAGGATTTGATGGGTATGCGCCGTAAAGGCGGACTTGGTTTGAAGCTGGTCAATAAGATCATAGATAAAATCGATTATCACTTTGATGATCCTTATAATATTTGTACCCTTTATAAGAAAGTAAATATGGGAATAGCGGTTTAAACCGCTATTTTTGTTTTACACGAAATCATTTACGTGCCACGTCTGTTAAAAGAACGTGGCACTTTCTGTTAAGACTGTTTTAAAAATGTTATATCCGTCCAATCTTGAAGCTAAATTAGGCTTTGACAAAATACGCGAACTTTTAAAGGATGAATGTCAGGGGCCTGTAGGGCAGGAATATGTAGAAAAAATGCGCTTTTCTACTGATTTTGAGTCTATCAATCGCTGGATTGAGCAAACTGCTGAGTTAAAGAACTTGATTTCTTCTAATCTTGATTTCTCTATCTATAGCTATGTCGACATAGAACCTTTTCTTAAGAAAGCCTCATTAGTCGGCGCTTTCCTGGATGAAGAGGAGTTGTTTGCCATCAGAAAAATATTGAGTCAGTCACAAACGCTGGTTAACTTTTTCAGAGGAGATGAAGAGAACCACTATCCTGCTTTAAAGGAAATGAGCAGTGCGATTGAGGTTGATAAAAACCTGTTGAAACGCATCGATCAGGTAATTGACGGAAATGGGCGAATGAAAGATGACGCTTCCCATGAACTGATGGATATTCGAAGGAATATTGTTTCAGAACTTAGCAGACTTAGAAAAACGCTTAACAGCCTGCTTTCTCAGGCAATCAGCAAAGGCTATATTGACGATGAAGCGAATATAACCATAAGAAATGGCCGTTTGGTGATTCCTATCCTTGCTGAGTACAAACGCAAATTCAAAGGTTTTATTCATGATGAAAGTGCTACCGGACAAACAGTCTACCTGGAGCCAGAAGAAGTACTTGAGATCAATAACTATGTCAAAGAGCTGGAATACGCGGAGAAGCGTGAAATAGCCCGTATTCTGACTTTCATTACTGATCATTTAAGGGAGTATCTGCCTAACCTTAGAAAGACGATTAAATTTACCGGTCAGGTTGATTTTATACAGGCCAAGGCCCGGTTTGCTTTAAAAGTAAAAGGTAATCAGCCGATTTTAGAAAAAAAGGCTTCCTTAAAGCTTGAAAGTGCCATTCATCCTTTGCTATACCTTTTTCACCAAAAGCAAGGGAAACCGGTAATGCCGCTCACTGTTGCTTTAAGTGAAGAACCGAACAGGGTGCTGGTTATTTCCGGCCCGAATGCCGGCGGTAAATCTGTATTACTGAAAACTGTTGGGTTATTGCAATACATGCATCAGTGCGGGCTTTTGGTAAGTGCCGGTGATGGTTCTTCGATGGGTATTTTTGAAGATATCTTTATTGATATCGGTGACGAACAATCCCTTGAAAATGACCTGAGTACTTATAGCTCTCATTTGCAGAACATGCGTCATTTCCTTGCACATTCAGGTAAGAAATCGCTTATCCTGATTGATGAATTCGGTACAGGTACAGATCCTCTTTATGGTGGTGCTATTGCAGAAGCCATCCTTGAAAAACTGCATCAGAAACGTGTTTTTGGTATTGTAAATACCCACTATACTAATTTGAAGAACATGGCTGAGAAAACTCAGGGAATGGTTAATGGAGCGATGCGCTTTGACCCGTTTAACCTGGAACCGTTGTACCAGCTTGAAGTAGGGAAGCCGGGGAGTTCATTTGCACTTGAAATTGCTGAGAAGATTGGTTTGCCGAAAGATGTTATTGAAAAGTCGAAAGAATACGTTGGTAAGAAACAGGTCAATGTTGACTTCACACTGAGAGAGCTTCAAAAGCAGGTGGAAGAGTATGATAAGAAAAACCGCGATCTGGCTGCAAAAGAAAAGGCATTAAAGGATGCTCAGCTTCAATACGAAGAATTGAGTGAATATATGAGTTCTTCTAAGAAAAAACTTCTGAATGAAGCTAAGCAGGAAGCCCAGGGTATTCTGAAAGATGCTAATCAGCTCATTGAAAAGACTATCAGAGAAATAAAAGAAAATAAAGCAGAGAAAGAGTCTACAAAACAAGTAAGAGAAGAACTTCAGAATTATACCAAGAAGATTAAACCGGAAAAACTGTCTCAAAAACCGGAAATTGTTGCTGTAAAAGGCGAACTTAAAGTAGGGGACTTTGTAAGGGTAAAAGACAATGATACTATTGGTGAGCTGGTGGCTATACGTGGTAAAGATGTAGAAATTCTTGTAGGAGAAATGAAGCTGAACATGAAGCTTGCCCGTCTGGAGAAAATAGCTAAAAAGGATTTTGTGAGCCGCGCAGGCAAGAAAGAAACCCGTGAAGCAACAGGTGGTGTTGATTTAGCAGAAAAACGTAGCCATTTTGCTTATAATATAGATCTCAGAGGTAAACGTGGTGAAGATGCATTAGTAGAAATACGTAATGTGCTGGATGATGCCATTTTACTTGGCGTTCCAGAATTCAGAATTGTTCATGGCAAAGGCGATGGAATTTTAAGGCAATTGATTCGAGAAGAACTAAAACGCTTTAAAAAACAGTTCTCTTATAGTGATGAGCATGCAGACCGTGGCGGTGATGGTGTAACAATTGTGAAGATGAACTGATATGCTGAAAAACTTATAACTTTTACTTATAATTATATAACACCCTGCATACTTTTGGGTCGTATCTTTATAATAGAAATTTAACGATATGGCAACGATAAGCAATTCTTTCCCGGTAATGAATATGTCCTGTGCCTCTTGCGCTGTAAGCGTGGAGAGTATGGTCAAGTCTCAGAAAGGAGTGGTAAATGCTTCTGTAAACTATGCCAATGGAGAAGCATTAATCGAATACACTCCCGGCGAAGCCATTCTGAGTGATATCAAAGCTGCTGTTCAGGCTGTTGGTTATGATTTGTTAATAGATGAAAGCCAGGAGGCACATCTTCTTAAAGAAGCACTATATCAGGAAAACCTCGCTTCTCTCAAGTTTAAAACCAAGTGGTCAATTATACTATCTGTTCCTTTGGTTTTAATAGGGATGTTTATGATGAACATGCCTTATGCGAACTGGATTATGATGCTTCTGGCAGCTCCGGTTGTCTTTTATTTTGGTAAAGATTTTTTTATCAATGCCTATAAGCAGGCCACGCATGGTCTTACTAATATGGATACACTGGTTGCATTGAGTACCGGTATTGCTTTTCTGTTTAGTTTTTTCAACACAGTCTATCCTGCATTCTGGTACAATCACGGGCAGCACCCTCATGTATATTATGAGTCAGCAGCGGTAGTAGTTGCTTTTATTCTTTTAGGTAAACTGTTAGAAGAGAAAGCGAAGGCCAGCACATCTTCTGCTATTAAAAAGCTGATGGGTCTACAGCCCAAAACGGTTATTGTAGTTATAGAAGATGAAGAAACAGAAACTCTTGTTGAGAAGGTAAATGTCGGGGATATTCTCTTGATAAAACCAGGTAGTAAAATACCTGTTGACGGAGAGGTGATTTCTGGTAGCTCATTTGTTGATGAAAGTATGATCAGTGGTGAAGCTATGGCTGTTGAAAAGAGTGCAGGTGTCAATGTTTTTGCTGGAACAATTAACCAAAAAGGAAGCTTTAAGTTCAGGGCTAATAAAGTAGGATCTGATACATTACTTGCTCAGATTATTAAAACCGTGCAGGAAGCACAGGGAAGCAAAGCGCCGGTACAAAAGTTGGTTGATAAAATTGCTGAAATATTTGTGCCTATTGTGATTGGAATAGCATTGGCAAGTTTTATTGTATGGTTGTTGTTAGGCGGGTCATATTTATTACCTCAGGCATTGCTGGCAATGGTTACGGTATTGATAATTGCATGTCCGTGTGCTTTGGGACTTGCCACTCCAACTGCTATCATGGTTGCTATTGGCAAAGGAGCAGAAATGGGAATTCTCATTAAAGATGCACAAAGTCTTGAACTGGCTCAGAAGATTAATGCGGTAGTGCTCGATAAAACAGGTACAATTACACATGGTAAACCTCAGGTAACCGATTATCTTTTTGAACAAAAATTTGCTGAAAGGGAAAATGAGCTGAAAGCTATTCTGATGGCAATAGAAAGCCAGTCTGAACATCCGTTATCACATGCTATTGTGAAAAAACTAAAGGCACAACACATTACTTCTGTTGGTTTAAATACAATAGAAAGTATTACAGGTAAAGGTGTAATAGCCTATTTTAACGGCAACCGTTACATAGTCGGCAATGCACAGTTACTCACCAATAGTAATATTGTGGTTAGTGAGACATTACTTGATCAAACAAAACACTGGCAACAACAGGCACGTACAGTTGTTACTTTTGCAGAAGGGAATGAAGCTGTTGCTATTTATGCTATTGCTGATGAAATTAAATCAACTTCCATTGAAGCTATCCACAAGCTAAGACAACACAATATAGAAGTGTTTATGCTTTCAGGAGACCACTTGCATACGACAAAAGCTATTGCTGAGAAAGCCGGGATCCTAAATTATAAAGCGGATCTTTTACCTGCAGAAAAGGCCGGTTTTATTGCAGCACTTCAGCAGCAAGGAAAAGTGGTGGCCATGGTAGGCGACGGGATCAATGATTCGCATGCGCTTGCTCAGGCAGATGTCAGCATTGCTATGGGAACCGGTTCTGATATTGCAATGGATGTAGCTACAATGACTATTGTTTCGTCTGATCTGCGAAAAATTGAAAAAGCTATTCGTTTATCAGGGCTTACTGTTCAGACTATTCGTCAAAACCTGTTCTGGGCATTTATTTACAATGTGATTGGTATTCCGGTTGCTGCCGGTTTATTGTATCCATTCTTTGGATTTATGCTAAGCCCTATGATTGCAGGAGCTGCAATGGCTTTAAGTTCAGTTTCTGTAGTAGGTAATAGTTTAAGATTAAAGTTGGTTAGTTAATATTTTATATATGAGTACGTTAAAGTTTAAAACAACGATCAATTGTGGGGGCTGTATAGCTAAAGTAAGTCCGGTATTGAATGCCATTTCTGCTATTAATAAGTGGGAGGTAGACATTATGAGTCCGCAGAAGATATTACAGGTGGAAACAGATACAGTATCTCCGGAAGAAATTATCAGCCAGTTGCAGGGAGCAGGTTTTAAAGCTGAAAAGCTGGATTAAGATTTAATGCCTGTCCGCTTTTATCAATCTTTCTTATGGTTTTTCCCGCAGACCCTGAGAGTTTAACAGTCTATAAAATCTGCGCTATCAGCGAAAAAAACTTAAAATTCCGGGGTAAAAGAAAACTATTACCTGTCAGTAAGGCGGAAAGTGTCTTTGAGGCGAATACCTTTATCAGTTTGCTGTAGTGTACAGCATTCGTTTACAGAATCATGCTCGAAGAAAATTTGTGCATCATTGGCGAGTACCATTTTCAACATATTTTCTTTTTCATGCATAGATAGTAAAGGGCGTACGTCATAGCCCATTACATAAGGAACAGGAATGTGTCCTACAGAAGGCAGCAAGTCGGCCGCATAAACCAGTTTCCCTTTAGGTGTATCTATTACCGGAATCATTTGCTTCTCTGTATGTCCGTCGACGTACAAAAAATCAAGATTCGTAAATGGTGATGGTTTTGATGGATCTATAAAACTAAGGTTGCCACTTTCAAGAATTGGGTTCAGGTTTTCAGTCAGAAAGCTTGGCTTTTCTCTTGGGTTAGGGTTTACGGCCCAATCCCAATGTTCTTCGTTGGACCAATAAATAGCATTAGGAAAAGAAAGTTCTATTTTATCTTTGGCTGTATTGTATTTTGTGGCACCTCCGACATGGTCAAAATGCAGGTGGGTCAAAACAACATCTGTCACATCTTTTTCCGAAAAACCGGCTTTACGCACCGCTTCGATAATGTGTACTGTTTCTGAGCGGTAATAATAAGAAAAGAATTTGTCGGCTTGTTTATCACCACAAGCGGTGTCGATCAGGATGAGTCTGTTGCCTGTCTGTATAAGAAGGCAGCGCATTGCCCAGGTACAGAGATTGTTTTCGTCGGATGGGTTGGTCTTCTGCCAGATAGATTTAGGGACCACGCCGAACATGGCCCCTCCGTCTAGTTTAAAGTATCCTGTATTTACAGTATATAACTGCATTGATATTATCTTGATAGCTCACGTGTAGAGCCCATACCTGAGAATTTCTCAATACGTTCACTCACACGTTGTGCAGGAGTCTTTTTCTCCAGTGCAGCTGTTTCTTCAAGGATTACACGTTTCATTTCGGCATACATCGTTGCCGGGTCGTTGTGGGCACCGCCAAATGGTTCTTTCACGATACCGTCAATTAAGCCAGCACTCAACATGTTGTTTGCTGTCAGTTTCAAAGCTTCTGCTGCCCTTTCTTTATTATCCCAGTTTCTCCAAAGAATTGAAGAACATGATTCCGGAGAGATAACAGAATACCATGTATTTTCCAACATCAATACTTTATCGCCTATAGCAATACCCAAAGCACCACCTGAAGCGCCTTCACCAATAACGATACAGATTACAGGCACTTTTAAACCGAACATTTCTTTAATGTTACGTGCAATTGCTTCGCCTTGTCCACGTTCTTCAGCTTCAAGGCCAGGGAATGCACCCGGCGTATCTATTAAAGTTACGATTGGTTTATTGAATTTCTCTGCAAGGCGCATTAAACGCAATGCTTTACGGTATCCTTCCGGATTAGCCATACCAAAGTTACGGATCTGGCGTTGTTTTGTATTCCTGCCTTTTTGCTGGCCTATGATCATGAAACCTTTGCCTCCGATTTCGCCAAAACCGCCTACCATTGACTTATCGTCTTTTACATTACGGTCTCCGTGCAGCTCCACGAATTTATCGCAGATGTTTTCTATATAGTCTAATGTATATGGTCTGTCTGGGTGGCGGGAGAGCTGTACTTTTTGCCAGCCGGTAAGGTTCTGATAAATCTCTATTCGTGCTTCGTTGATCTTTGCTTCCAGTGCTTTGATTGCTTCTGTCATGTCCACATTGTTGTCATCAGCAAGGTTACGCATGTCTTCCAGCTTCGCGTCCATCTCTGCGATGGGCTTTTCAAAATCAAGGTATATCATTTTTAGCTATTTTCAGTATTCAATTTACAAAGTTAAAACCTTATTCGAATTGTACGACATCTATTTTTGAGGAAAATATTTTTTCTTGATATTCTTAAGCTTAAGAGCTGAATCTCAGGTTTTTCATTGTATACATGAGCCAGATGTTTTGTTGAAAAATGCCTTATTTTAAATTAATTCATGTTTTTTGAAATTAAAGCTTGCAGAATTGAAAGTATACCTCTACTTTTGCACCACATTAAACGAGAGAATTACTTCAATAAATGGTGTGGTAGTTCAGTTGGTTAGAATACCTGCCTGTCACGCAGGGGGTCGCGGGT
>CAZNHL010000010.1:57538-72232 GCA_964572965.1 uncultured Bifidobacteriaceae bacterium | reverse complement strand
AAAACTATCACAATGGCCTTACTGCTATTAAAGCACAAGGCGGGAAGATTATTACAGAAAGCGGTTCGCTTGAAGGAGCGGCATTCGAATCTTCGAACTATGTAAAACCTGTTATTGCAGAAGTTACAAATGACCTTGCCATTGTTCAGGAAGAAACATTTGCCCCTATTCTTTATCTTATCAAGTATATAGGAGAGGTAAGCAATGCCATTGCTATCCAAAACGATGTAAAACAGGGCCTATCATCATCTATTTTTACTGAAAACATGAAAGAAGCTGAAGCCTTCCTGTCAAGCCAGGGTTCTGATTGTGGTATTGCCAATGTCAATATCGGAACTTCAGGAGCGGAAATAGGTGGTGCTTTCGGTGGAGAAAAAGAAACCGGAGGTGGCCGCGAAAGTGGCTCAGATTCTTGGAAATCTTACATGCGCAGGCAAACCAATACGATCAACTATGGTCACGATTTGCCTTTGGCTCAAGGAATTAAATTTGAATTATAAAAACTTAACTTCAAAACTTGCGTACAACAAAAAAGTCTTTTTTTACGAGGGAGAATATTAGTAATTTAGTGATTGTAGATTTACTTTTTAACAGTATTAATTATGCCAGCTAAAACGACAACAAGATTCAGTACGGTAATGCTCATCGATGACAATGAGATCGATAATCTCATTAATCAAAAGATGTTGGAGGCTGCGGGGGTTTGCGAGAATATTATTACACATACAGGTGCTAAAAGTGCACTCGAATTCCTTAGAAATCTGGAAAAACTAGCATCTAAAGGTGTGGAAGAGATCATGCCTCAGTTAATTTTTCTGGATATTGACATGCCTATCATGGATGGTTTTCAATTTCTTGAAGAATTTGACAAACTGCAGGAAAGTACCCGTAATTACTCTAAAATTATCATGCTCACTTCTTCTATCAATCCACAGGATTTGGCAAGATCTAAAAAGAGTAAATATGTTGCCAAATACTTAAACAAACCTCTTACACAGGAGAGCATTGAGAAAATAGCAAAATCAGACCTTTAAGTTTCTGAATTAAAGATAAAAGACCTTCGGACATAGAATCTGAAGGCCTTTTGTCTTTATTATACAGTGTATTTTACTGCTGTTATCCGATCATGCTTGAGCTATAAATACGATTGATATGATCATAAGCCATACCGAAAGCCATGGTCATCCCGGCATTACCTAATGCATTAATGATATATACGCCTTCAACCGGTGAAACAATCAATTCTTCGGCTTCCTTAATGTCTGTATAAACACCGCTCCATCTTTCAGTAATTTCCCAGGCAGACATTTTCAGGTACTTCTTCACATAATTCAATGTCAGCTGGTTTGGCAATTCTTTATCGACGAGGTCCGGAAATAAGCCATACTCATGTGACCCGCCAATAATCAACTCTCCGGCTTTGTTCTGAGCCATACGAATATACATACCATGTTTATGATAATCAGGCATTTCATTCTGTACAAATTCCTGAAGCTTTGCGATAGATGCCAAATGTTTAAAAGACCCTTCCTGCAGGAAACCTAAACCTGTTACAACGCCACCTTTTAGTTGCTTGCTAACAGGAGCCGTTTTAATCAACTGTACCTTACACTTGGTCAATTTCTCTGATTCATAAATCTCAGGATACAACGATTCAATTTCAGCACCTGCACAAACAAATACATGATCAGCCTTATATTGTAACGATCGTGTATGAACTACCCCCTGTTCTATTTTATATGCTAATGTATTATACTGGAAAACGACACCATAAACTTCCTTTAGGAAAAGCGGTAACTGTTTACAGACCTGCTCAGAATCAACCGTAACTTCTGTTGAAGAATACATCCCTCCCCACATGCCTGAGCGATTAAAAAACGGGTTCCTGTCCTCTATCTGATAAGGAAGTAATAATTCAGTTTTATAGCCCTGGCCTTTCGATGTTTCCGTAAATTCTTCCAAAACATCAAATTCTTCTTTTGAATAGGCTAAAAAATAAGAGCCATGCTCATTGTACCAAAGCTTTGCCCGGTCAAGCACATCAAGCCAGATCATGCGGGAGCGTAATGCACGTTTATATAATTGCCCTGCGGGGCGGCCAACGGGCCAGATAGAGCCAAAAGTACGGGAAGTTGTACAGGCAGATTGAGGTCTGCGTTCAAGAACAAGTACCTTCTGGCCTAACGATGCTGCATTATAAGCATAGGCCAGCCCGACTATACCGGCACCTACTACGACAACGTCATATTTATCCTGCATTTGTTACTTTCAAAAATTCGTTCATTCAAAAGTAACATAGCATTAACAAGCCTACAAACCCCTAAGACAGTGTTAAGAATCATTTAATTTCAGCATCACAAATTGGTAATATTACCCTTGCAATTGTTACGGAATCATTAAAGAGCATATTCTTTCCAGACATAGTTATCAAGAGCCCAGGTAGAGGTAATGCCTAAATCTTTTAAAAGATTTCTTGCATAGTCAAACTCTCTGGTGACCTCATTTGCCATATGAGCATCTGAATTAATAGTTACCGGGATCTGCTTTTCCCTGACCATAGACAGGATTTTTGGTTCGGGGTAAGTCATGGTTGTTTTTTTACGATAGATACCACGGGTATTTACTTCAACAATTACATCCCTCTCTTTAGCCAGTTGTAGTACTTCTTCTACTTCTTTCAGATACCATGTTTCATCAGTAGCATAATAGTTAGCTACTTCGTTCTGGATATTAATCTTATCCATATGTCCCAGAATGTCGGGAGTACTATTTTGTAACATCAGCTTTGTGAGTTCAAAGTAGCGCTTAATACACTTTTTGATCTCATCCCTAAAAACAGCTTTTAAGCCTTGCTCGAAGCCGGCAAAAGAACCATCAATTTCAAAAGGAGTGTTCTCGTCTATACAATCTACGAAATGCACAGAACCGATACGATAATCAAGCTTGCTGAAGAGATCATCCGCCGGCCCCATTACTTCAGGTACAAAATCAATTTCAAGACTTCTGTAAAGCTGAATTTGTCCTTTATACTTTTCCTGCAAATCGTCTATTTCTTTCAGATAAACAGGCAAGGCATCCAACTTCATACACCATAATACAGCATATGGAACAGGGGCATGTGAAGAAAATCCAAGACTCTTCACTCCTTGGGCAATAGCGGCTTGCGTCACTTCTTCCAACGTATTTTTGCCGTCACAATATTTTGAATGCGTATGGTAGTTGCTCAGCATGTCACAATATTAGTTTGCAATTTCTATTTTAACGGACTTCTTTTTCAGCTTTTCATTTTTAACCAACGCTATCACCTTATTGATCTTATCACGTTTCACTGCCACAAAAGACGCATTATCCAGCACTTCAATCAATCCAAGGTCTTCTTTAGCCAGCTCCCCTTTTTGCAATAACAGTCCTACAATATCAACTTTGTTAATTTTATCTTTTTTACCACCACCTATATACAGCGTTTCCCAGGCTGTTGGTGCAGGCAATTTCACTTTCTCAGGCAATTCATCAAAATAAGGAACTACATTGAGGTAGCCCGGCAATTTCTCTTCCGGTGAAAGGATCAGGTAAGAAGTACCTTCTGCTTTCATTCTTGCAGTACGCCCGTTTCGATGGATATAAGCATCTTCCTTTACCGGCATCTGGTAATGCAATACATACTCGATTTCAGGAATATCAAGACCTCTTGCTGCAAGGTCTGTTGTCACCAGAATATTATGGCTTCCATTCCTGAACTTGATCAATGAACGCTCACGATCGTCCTGCTCCAGACCGCCATGGAAAATACCATGCGACAAACCTTTCTTCCAAAGTACTTCACTGATACGTTCTACGGCTTCACGGTGATTACAGAATACCAGTGTAGGCTTATTGCCAAGCGTACAAATCAATGAAATAAGTGTATGTAGTTTGTCTTTTTCAGAAGCGCGAACCGCTTTGAACGTCAGTGCAGGAGCTATCGCATCAGTCAGGAAGTTCAGTTCTATTGGTTTTCTGATTCCTGTAAAAGCAGGAATTTCGATTGCTTCAGTAGCAGAAGTAAGAATGCGTTGTTTGATATTTTTCAGGTTGGAAATAATAAAGTCCATATCTTCCTGAAAGCCAAACTCCAGGGCTTTATCAAACTCATCGAGTACAAGTGTTTTCACACCGCCAGTTTCAAAGTTGTTTTTTCTGATATGGTATGCCAGTCTCCCAGGTGTGCCTACAAGTAAAGCCGGTGGTTCATCCAGGTTATTTTTTTCTGTTTTTGTATCGTGTCCGCCATAGCAACAGTTTACTTTAAAACCTGTTGACATACTACGGAATACTTTTTCTATCTGAATAGCTAACTCACGGGAAGGAACTATAATCAAAGCCTGAACTCCCGGCTTTGACGGGTCTAATTTTGTTAAAACGGGCAGGAGAAAACCCACTGTTTTCCCGGATCCAGTTGGTGAAAGCAACACAACATCTTTCCCTGTTTTTGCTGCTTCCAAAGAGGCTTCCTGCATCTCATTCAATGAGGCAAACTTCAAAGCCTCTAATACTTTATTTATCATGCTACAAAGATACGGATTTAGATGTTAGATATGAGACATCAGACTTTAGAAAGAAGAAAGGCTGGCTCTATATCTGATACCAGCCTTTTTCTAACATTTGAGTGCAAATAATATCTTCACTTAAAACGAAGACGTCCTGATTACAGGAAGCTCCTTAAGTTAATACCTCAACACACAAACACATTAATATCCTCCTTTAAATTTCCTGATGAACCATTCAGCAGTTGCCAATGCAAGCAGCACAAAGAAAATCCATTGCAGTTGAATAATATCAACCACTTCTTCTGTAGCGTGTAAACGTGCCTGCGGTTTGTCTTTCAGTAGTTGTGCTGCCAGAGACTCAAGGGCATCTCCTTTTACAAAACGGCCACCTGTCTGTGCGGCTAATTGTTTCAGCAAAGCATGATCGGCCTGTGTACTCAATAATTCCAACTGCATTTCTTTTACCAAAAACTCGCCGGATACACTTTCTGATTTATTGTTGACTTTTCCTGAAGCTGTATAGTGATAAATACCGTGAGGCAATGAGCCCAGGGCTATCCTTGAATTTTCTTCTGAATTTATAAAGGAATAACTAAACTCTTTTCCGGCTTCGTTACGCACCTTCAGGCTTATTTCTGTTCCGTAAGTTTTCTCATAAATATCATTATAAACTTCAGCAGCAAAAACAATTTTATCAACTTCCGCAAACTCTACTGAAATCGGATAAACTCTCAGCTTGCGTTTGTCTTCTTTTGAAGAAAGTAACTGGATTGTTTTCAGAAGCACTTCGTCTACAGCAGCGGGATTATCTTTTTCAAGAAAAGCCTGCAGTCTGCATTGCCACCACCCCTCACCGGTTAGTACACCTGTTTTGAGTGAACCTGCTGTCTGAATGGCAATCAACGGTTTATCTGTAACCACTGAACCAACTTTCTGATACAATATAACCTGTGCACCTTGTTGCAAGGCATAATTTCCAAACGGTACTAATAAAGGCGGCAACTGAGACCAGAGAGCAAGATTATTCGCATCAAGACCAAAGGAGGAAAAACCCTTATTGGCCTCAACACTTACTTTATCCAAACGCCCAAAAGAATTAATTTTTACAATTCCGTTTTGCTGATTAAAAGTATTTAGGTTAGACTGAGAACCAAGCACAAAAAGCGCGGGTATATTTTTCTTCAATTGCTGTTGCAAAATATCATTACCAATCCCTGAAAGTGATGGCACCTGATAAGCGATCACTAAATCGTAACGGGCGTCTTTGTATTCATCAATACCGGGAATGCAGACCTGCAGCTCCATGTTCTGATTGCTTTCTACTAATGCCTTAAAAGCACGGATATCAGGATGAGGCGCTGCCGCAATGAGCAGTATTTTTTCTTTACCGTCGAGTACGTCAATATAAGCATGACCTACATTGTTTTTGGCAGTATACTCACCTTCCAGCACCTGTACCTGCACTACATAATGCTGTAACCCTTTCTGAACTGCACTTAACTGAAAGTCTACAGGAATCAATTCTTGTTCCTGTGTAGATTTAATCAATTTTGTTTCTAAAGTTTGTGCCCCGGAGACTACACTCACGCGCAAACTTTGACCTTTAAAACCTGTTACCTGAACCTCGGCTACCAACGGAAACTTATTTCCGAGATAGGCAATCTTATTATATATCAGCGAACGAACAGCAACGTCACGACGCGGAACTGTGTCACCCAGGCCAATCGTATAAACGGGGTAAGGGTATTTTCTGTAAACCGGTGAAGTTCCCTGATTATAGATACCATCAGAGACTAATAATACGCTTGCCAGATTTGATTGCAGATAGTCGTCACTTACGCGTTCAAGTAAACCTGACAGATTGGTAGTGGTTGCATTAAAATCTTTGGCATTTACATCTGACCTTAGCGTATCCAATTCTTCAATACGTACATCTACACCTTCTTCCTGCAATTTTTCACTCAGGCTGTTCAGGTTTTTTATTGTCTGGTTAAAAGTTGCCTGTTCGGTTGTTTGCTTCACAGAAAGTGAGTTATCTACCGCCAGCACAATCAATGGTTTTTCCGTATGCTGGGTTAATTTTCTTACCAAAGGCCCCATAATCAACAGGCAAAGCAATAGCACAAGCGTAAAACGTAATGTTGCCAGTACCCATCTGGTGCTTCTGGAAAACCGTTCTTCTTTGTAGTATAAGAAAAATGCATAGAACACACCAACGATAAAACATAAGGCAATCCACCATGCAGAACCCGTAAAAATCAAATCAGCTCTTTCCATGCTTAAAGATAGTAGTGAGAAGTGAGTATTGGGTAGTGAGAGGTGAGATATTTTATTAACTAGTAGCGAGAAGTGAGTAGTGAGTCATGAGAACCGGGGTACTTTTATTGTAAAAAGCAAGAGACCGCATTATTATGCGGCCTCTCACTACTCAAGACTTTTTACTCGAGACTAGGTAAGCATACCGCCGTCTACCTGCAATACTTGGCCTGAAATATATGCAGACAAGTCTGAGCCTAAGAAAACAGCAGCGTTTGCTACATCTTCAGCCTGACCTGCGCGTTTCAATGGAATGTTGTCTGTCCATCCTTTTACTACTTCCGGATTCAATTCGCCTGTCATTTCAGTTTCGATAAAACCCGGCGCGATGGCATTTGAACGGATATTTCTTGAGCCAAGCTCTAAAGCAACTGACTTAGTAAAACCAATCATACCGGCTTTAGAAGCTGAATAGTTAGTCTGCCCTGCGTTACCGCTGATACCAACTACTGAAGTGATGTTGATAATAGAACCTGCTTTGTTTTTCATGAAAGTCTTCAACGCAGCCTTAGTAAGGTTGAAAACAGACTTCAGGTTTACCTGAATTACTGTATCCCACTGTTCTTCAGACATACGCATTAACAAACCATCTTTGGTAATGCCTGCGTTATTTACAAGAATATCTACATTTCCGAAATCAGCAACTGCGCTATTAAAAAGATCTTCAGCAGCTTTATAGTCTGAAGCATCTGAACGATAACCTTTTGCTTTCACACCAAAAGCAGCCAATTCTGCTTCAAGTGCCTGTCCTTTTTCTACTGAAGAAAGATAAGTAAATGCAACGTTAGCACCTTCCTGCGCATAGCGGATAGCGATAGCACGACCGATGCCTTTTGAAGCGCCGGTTATAAGCGCAGTTTTATTGGATAAAAGTCCCATGAATATGAAAGAAATTAAATTCTATTTTAAGGTTATCCAAAAATAAGGAAAAAGGGGAAGTAAAAAAACATCCTAATAACCCATCTTAAGTGTATTTACCTTATTATTAAAACCGGACACCAATCTTGATCCCAAAACACAAACCCAAACGCTCAGACTGTATACATTCGCCCTGACCACTTTGTACTGACTCTGTTGCTTTTTTCCCACTGATTCTACTGGTTGTCTGATAATGAAACAGATTTTCTTCCTTATGGGCCAGGCTACAACCTCCATATACATCAGCATATATACCGAATCTCTTTCTGACTGGTATTGTAAAGCGAGCTCCTACCAGTAATTTCCCTCCCAATACCCAAACATTAGCCTTCAAAGAATCCTCCAAATAGTTAATATCATCGGTGTATTTTCCTGCGGGGTCAGTCCAGTGCACATTAACATTGTCGAAATCAGAATTTCTGTAAAACGTTTCAACTCCGCCAAAAACACTTACTGCAGGTGTCAAACTATATAAAAACTTAGTAGAGGGGCCTATATAATAACTTTCCGTATAAGGCATCAGCATAGTTTCACGGGTAGGGTTATTAACATCAAACTCATCGTGGTTATAATACTGTCCTGATTCTTTCTGGCGAGGTTTATATCCCAGTGTCAATCCAAATAACAAAGCGCCTCTCTTACGTAAGTGGAATTGCCTTTCATAAGAAAAATCATAGCTGCCTACAGCCAAAGCCAACACTTGCCAGCTTACATAATTAAATGAATAATTGTAGAAAGGCACTTCACTAGGTCTTTTAGCCCGGCTTAAAGAGTCTTTCTGCTTTTCATCTTGCTGTACTTTATCCTTTACCGTTAGTGCAGCTCCTGTAGATAGGGAATTAAAATATACTTTTTGCGCTTTTCCATTGACGGTAGTAATACAACTGATTAAACAACTACTTAGCATTATCAAAGCAAATCTGGTCACTTGTTTCATAGCTTTTAAACTCCTTATAGATCAAAGCTACAAACTGGCTTTCCTAAAAAAATTGACCAGAATCACAAAAAGCAAAAAGCACCTCTATCAAGATGCTTTTGTTACGTATTCATTAAAAGAATCAGAACCGAAAACCCATCCTGCACCCTAACTGCGGACTTCCTATTACTCCGGAAAAACTTTCTGCATAATTATATTTTTTCTCCACAACACTATTACCATATGTGACTTCGTACTTATATACATAAACATCGACATTTCTATTCCTTATGCCCAAACCAGCATATACATCAAGGACTACTCCCCTTTTATGCAGTTTTTTAGCAATTAAACTATATCCGACCAAGAACTTCCCTCCAACATCCTGCGCATTCAAATCCAACTGCTTCGTATATTGATTAGAAAAGTTACGCCCTCCATAACCCCATGTAAACGTAGTGCCTTCAAGAGAAGAAAGCCTTACAAAAGCATCTATTTCACAATAAAAACGTTTTACAACATATTGTTTAATGCCCAATGCAACATAATAACTCTTTGTTGCTAAAAATCGGGGATACCTTTCTTTGATATCAAAATCACCATTATCATCATAAATAGACAAGCTCCCACTTCCTCCTTCATTCACAGGAACACCACCAGGTTTAATTCCTGCACTTAGCGAAACCGCACGAGTATTTTTCTTTGTTATAAAGCGTTGATAATTCAATTCTAAGCCCATATGCAAAACTTCCGGGAGCTGGATTGCCAGCATATTTTTTGAAGGAAAGCTATCGGGCCGACTAATAGCAAGATCTTGTGCTTTAATCAATGGATTTTGAAAAAACAGCATTGGCAATAACAATAGTTTCAATACTGACTTTCTATAATTTGGGGAACAAAATAAAAATACGATTGTCTCCATAGCTTTTCTATTTTCTATGCGACAAACCTAGCCAGAACTGCTACAAAAAAAATTGACCGGAATCACAAAATGCCTCCGGCCATAAAAACTATCATGTTGTCGTAAATTAAAAACGTAAACCTATACGAACACCTGTCTGTGGTTTAATGGTAACACTATTTACGTTTTCAGGTTCCATTTCTTTAAGGACTATTATTTGTTCTCCTGAGTCGTCATAACTTATCTGTTTTTGTTTGTAATGAAACAAATCTGCATAATCCATTCTTATGGTGCAGCCTACAAAATATTCGAAGAAAACACCTAGCTTTTGTGTAACAGGAATAGAAACACTCGACCCTATCAATATTTTCAAACCTCCGGAAGTAACAGATGCCTTTAAAGAATCTGACATTTGAGGCCATACTCTTTCTGACCAGGTAACATTTACATGATCGTATGAGGCATACTGACCAAATAATTCACTATGTACAAATACCTTATTATTGATAAAATAGAACTTTGAAAATGCTCCCAAACTATACCCCTGGGAATAAGGCATCTCCCATATATTCCCATATCCGTTACGTTGATTGGCTCCCAACGCTGGCATCCCACCCCATGAAGGACTCGAATCATATGTCCTTTCTTTTATATGGGAGTTTCTATTAGTATTATACTTATACATAGCAGACAAGCCTACAGAAAATCGCCGTTTTAAAAAGCGTTCATACATCAACTCTACTTTTGCATAAGCTAAAGAAGTAGGTGTCCAGCTAATCAGATTGGGGGTTCTTGCCAGAAAATCCTTTATCCGGATACTTTTTGCTTTTCTTGACGAATCAGCCACATAACGTGCTCTCTCGCCTCTTAATAATTTTTGCTGGCGAAGAGAATCTTTCCTTGTCTGGTCCTGAGCATTGCAAAAAGAGAAAAAACTACTTATTAAAACCAAGCTACTTATTAAAAAAAAGTATTTCATCTGATTCATTAGTTCATAAAATCAAAAACGCAGCCCTACTTTAATACCAAACTGAATAGCAGGTAATACTTTGCTAACTCGTTCATCAGCATTTGTGTTTACTTTATAATATCGTATAGGATTTCCGGGAGAAAACTCTTCTCTGACAGAGTAATAGGTGGTATAGTGATGTAAAGAGGCCGATTTATACCTTAAACTAAATCCGGCATAAAAATCAAAAACCAAACCTGTAGATGAAGACAAGCGAATTGTGGGCCTATAGCCAAATAAGACCTTCAAGCCTGCTGATGTAACTTGAGCACTTAACGAATCTACATAATCAAGCGTATTCCCCCTTACTGTTGTACCTCCTGAAGTATTGGTTGGTGTATCTTCCCAGGTAATACGTCCGTTATCGAAATAAGAGTGTCTTACAAAAGCTTCTCCACCCACATACAAAAACCGTTTAAGCAGGAATTTCCCCGAAAAAGCTCCATAATAGCTCCTGGAAAAAGAGAAAGCCATAATATCATCATACCCGCTTTTCTGCAGCACATTGACAGATTTTCCATAAGAGTCAGGATTTCCTGGCTTATATCCTAATGTACCTCCCAGCGTCATCCGCGGCGTTACATAATTTTCGTAACTAAACTCAAAATTTTTTATTAATAAAGATGTAAGCTGAACACTGAATATATTTCTGGTATCAACAAAGAAGTTTTTCTTAGTTGACCTTTTTAAAGAGTCCTGGCGACTTTTAATAGCTCCTTTTAATGAATCCATACGATGTTGCCTTTCAACATAATAGGTTCTGGGTGCAGGTTTCTTTGCCGGTTTTACACTATCTGCCGGAATTTCTTCCTCTTCTTCAGTATCAGTATCCTGAGCAATACCCTGAAAACCAATACTCACAAAGAAAAGTACCAAAGAAAAAACAAAACCAAGTCGCAGGTTTAACATTGAAGCATTCATTAAAAATTCTGCACTAAAATAGCCAATAAAATTAAAAGGCGGAAGGCTTAAAGAATTAATGCTTAAAGCTTAATAACAAAAAAGGTTCCGTATGTAATGCGGAACCTTTTTTGTTATTAATTTATATTCAATTACGCATTGAACAACATACTTTCGTCTTTTGCCTCAAGCAAAGATGAACCCATTAAGAATTCGTCTACTGCTCTTGCTGCTTCACGTCCTTCAGAGATTGCCCATACTACCAATGATTGTCCGCGACGCATATCACCTGCTGTGAATACTTTCGCTACTGTTGTCTGATAGTTGTTTGCTTTTACATTTCCTCTTTCGTCAAGCTCAACGCCTAATTGCTGAAGTAAACCTGTATGCTGTGGGTGTAAGAAACCTGCCGCCAGAAATGCCAGCTCACAGTCAACTACACGCTCAGAGCCTGCAATTTCAGTAAATTTAGGCGCTTGTCCCGGTTCTGCTTTCCACTCGATGTCAACCAATTTCAAACCTACAAGGTTTCCATTAGCATCACCTACAAATTCTTTAGTAAGGATAGCCCACTGACGCTCGCAGCCTTCTTCGTGAGAAGTAGATGTACGAAGCATCATTGGCCAGTTTGGCCAAGGTGTTGACTCGTGACGTCCTTCAGAAGGTTTTGACAACAATTCAATCTGTGTGATTGACTTCGCACCATGACGGTTAGAAGTACCAACACAATCAGAACCGGTATCACCACCACCGATTACTACTACATTTTTACCTGTAGCAAGAATTTCGCCATTAGCATAAGCTGTACCGGTATGGTCAACTTCAACTTTCTTGCCAGACACACGCTTATTTTGCTGAGAAAGGAATTCCATTGCAGGATAAACTCCTTTGAACTGACGACCAGGAATCGGAAGGTCTCTTGGAACCGTAGAACCACCAGACAATACCACTGCGTCAAATTCTCCAAGAACGTTATCTACAGATACGTTTACACCTACGTTAGCATTGGTTTTGAAGACAACGCCTTCTTCTTCCATCAACTTCACGCGACGCTCAACAACCCATTTCTCTAATTTGAAATCAGGAATACCATATCTCAACAGTCCACCTACTTCATCAGCTCTTTCGAAAACTGTCACTAAGTGACCGGCTTTGTTCAATTGAGCAGCAGCAGCAAGACCTGCAGGACCGCCACCGATTACAGCTACTTTTTTACCGGTTCTCTTTGCAGGAGTTTTTGGCTTAGCGTAGCCTTTTTCGAAAGCGATTTCTATGATATTTTTTTCAATTTCCTCGATCGTTACCGGAGGTTGGTTGATACCCAACACGCAGGCAGCTTCGCAAGGAGCAGGACAAATACGGCCCGTAAATTCAGGGAAGTTATTTGTCGAAGTCAGGATATTGTAAGCTTCTTCCCACTGCTTATCATATACAGCATCGTTGAACTCAGGAATGATATTCCCAAGCGGACAACCGCTGTGGCAGAAAGGAACGCCGCAGTTCATACAACGGCTAGCCTGTGTCTCAACCTGCTCAGAACTAAACGGAACGTATAGTTCTTTATAATCTTTTACTCTGTCTTTTGGATCTCTTTTTTTAGGAAGTTCTCTAGTGAACTCCAGGAATCCAGTTGGCTTACCCATGAATTACCTCCTTCTTCGCTTGAGCTTGTTGTTTTCTTTTCAATAGTACTGCTTTGTATTCACGTGGCATTACTTTCACGAAATGGCTGATTTCGTTAGCCCAGTTTTTAAGGACTTTATCAGCCGCTTCAGACTTCGTATAGTTGAAGTGTGTTTCGATCATTTTCTTCAATACGCTCAAGTCTTCTTCTTCCAACGGATCGAAGGCAACCATTTCCATATTGCAATGTTTCGCGAAAGTCTTATTTACATCGTACACATAAGCTACCCCGCCACTCATACCGGCAGCGAAGTTACGGCCTGTTTCACCAAGGATTACTACAGCACCACCAGTCATGTATTCACAACCGTGATCACCCACTCCTTCAACTACTGCCTTAGCACCTGAGTTACGCACGCAGAAACGTTCGCCGGCAATACCGTTTACATATATTTCACCGGAAGTAGCTCCGTAAAGTGCTACGTTACCAATTACAATGTTGTCAGCAGCAACGAACTTCGCAGCTCTGTCAGGATAAACAATCAGCTTAGCACCTGACAAACCTTTACCGAAGTAATCGTTTGCATCGCCTTCTACTTCCATTGTCAGACCAGCTGTAGAGAATGCTCCGAAAGATTGTCCTGCAGTACCTCTGAATTTGAAGTGGATTGTATCTTCCGGCAATCCTGGTGCTTTGTAGATTTTAGTGATGTCGTTAGACAACATGTTACCTACAGAACGGTCAAGGTTAGTAACCGGGAACTCAGCGTATACTTTCGTTGCATTATCCAAAGCAGGTTTAGCCGCTTCAATCAATTTCCAGTCAATCTGACCTTCCAGGCCATGATCCTGAACCTCAGCATTGTAGATATAAGTATCTGCATCAGCATATTCCTTATGCAACAAGCCCGATAAATCAAGACTCTTATATTTCCAGTGAGCGATATCGTCTCTCATCTCAAGACGGTCTACCTGCCCAACCATTTCCTGTATTGTTCTGAAACCTAGTTCCGCCATGATCTCTCTCATTTCCTGTGCAAGGAATTTAAAGAAGTTCACTACGTGATCTGGGTTACCAGAGAAACGTTTTCTTAATTCTTCGTTCTGAGTAGCAATACCTACCGGACAAGTGTTTACATGGCACTTACGCATCATGATACAACCTTCTACTACAAGCGCAGCAGTTGCAATACCCCACTCTTCAGCCCCTAACAAAGTCGCGATAATCAAATCACGGCCAGTTCTGATCTGTCCGTCAGTTTGTACTACTACACGGCCTCTCAATTTGTTTTTCACCAAAGTCTGGTGAGTTTCAGCCAAACCAAGTTCCCAAGGAAGACCTGCGTGACGAATTGAAGACAATGGAGAAGCACCTGTACCACCATCGTGACCGGCGATCAATACAACATCAGAGTGCGCTTTCGCAACACCTGTAGCAATTGTACCTACACCAGCTTCAGATACCAGCTTCACTGAGATACGAGCCTGACGGTTCGCATTTTTCAAGTCAAAGATCAGCTGAGCCAAATCTTCAATTGAGTAAATATCGTGGTGTGGAGGAGGCGAAATCAAACCTACACCAGGT
>CAZNHL010000010.1:44696-57528 GCA_964572965.1 uncultured Bifidobacteriaceae bacterium | reverse complement strand
GACGCGTACGACCGATCCAGTCATCCACTTTAGGACCAGGAAGCTGACCACCTTCACCAGGTTTAGCACCCTGAGCCATTTTAATCTGTAATTCATCAGCGTTAGTCAGGTAGTTGGCTGTTACACCAAAACGGCCTGAAGCAACCTGCTTGATAGAAGAACGCAATGAGTCGCCGTTCTCAAGCGGGTTGTAACGGATTTCATCTTCACCACCTTCACCGGTGTTAGACTTAGCGCCCAAACGGTTCATGGCAATTGCCAAAGTAGTGTGTGCTTCGTAAGAGATCGAACCGAATGACATTGCACCAGTAGCGAAACGCTTCACGATGCTTTCCAATGGTTCAACTTCATCTATCGAAATTGACTTACCTGGCTTGAATTTCAATAAACTTCTCAATGTACAAGCACGCTGGCTCTGGTCATTGATCGTTTTAGTATACTTTTTGAACACCTCGTAGTTGTTTGTTTTAGTAGACAACTGAAGGTAGTGAATTGACTGAGGGTTGAACAAGTGGTATTCACCACGGCGTTTCCACTGATAGAAACCACCCACTTCCAGTTTCTGATTTGGAAGGATTGTTTTTGGGAAACCTAATCTGTGTTTGATCAATGCTTCTTTTTCAATTCCTTCTATAGTCAGACCACCGATACGTGACGCCGTTCCTGTAAAGTATTTGTCAACAACTTCTTTAGAAATACCCAAAGCTTCGAAGATCTGGGCACCCTGGTAAGACTGCAATGTTGAGATACCCATTTTAGAGAATATTTTCAACAAGCCTTTACCAACTGCTTTTACGAAGTTGTAGTGTAGTTTTTCTTCCGGAAGGTCAGATTCGATAACACCTTCTTTTTTCAATCCTGTGATAGAATCGAAAGCCATGTAAGGGTTAACCGCTGTTGCACCGTAACCGATCAAAGTTGCTACGTGGTGTGTTTCCCACACGTCACCAGCTTCTACCACGATACCTACAGAAGCTCTTAAGCCTTTGCGGATCAGGTGATGGTGTACTGCTGCTGTTGCAAGCAATGAAGGAATCGGAGCATGCTCGCTGTCAGTTCCACGATCAGACAATAAGATAATTTCGTATCCGTCTTCTACCGCATCAGCAGCATACTGGCACATTCTTTCCAAAGCTTTTGCCAGGTTAGATTTGCCGTCTTCTGTTCTGAATACTGTAGGTATTGTCTTAGTCTGGAAGTTTGCATGATCGATATATCTCAATTTAGCAAGCTCATTGTTTGTCAATACAGGTTGTTTTAAAGCAACTGTATGGCAATGCTGCGGAGTTTCGTTCAACAGGTTTTTGCTACCACCGATGCAAGTTACCAATGACATTACCAAACGCTCACGGATCGGATCGATCGGTGGGTTGGTAACCTGAGCAAACAATTGTTTGAAGTAACTTGTCAGGTGCTGGCTCTGATCAGAAAGAATCGCCAATGGCGTATCAACCCCCATTGAACCGATAGCCTCTTCACCGTTTTGTGCCATTGGCGCCAAAACAACTTTCAGGTCTTCTGATGTATAACCGAATGACAATTGTTTTTTCAACAATGTGCTGCCTTCGTATGTTTTGAACTCAGCTTTAGCTTCCGGTAAGTCTTCAATTTTGATTTTGAATTCTTTCAACCATTCAGCATAAGGCTGTTTAGTACAGATGTCTCTTTTGATTTCTTCGTCAGAGATGATGCGGCCTTCTTCAAGACTTACCACAAACATCTTACCTGGCTGTAAACGACCTTTTTTAACTACTTTAGACTGATCGATATCTTCCAATACACCGGCTTCAGAAGCCATGATCAAAGTATCGTCGTCAAGCAACCAGTAGCGAGAAGGACGAAGACCGTTTCTATCCAAAGTAGCACCTACGATTTTACCGTCAGTGAAAGAGATAGAAGCAGGACCATCCCAAGGCTCCATGATAGAAGCATGGTACTCGTAGAAATCATGTTTGTAATCTTCCATCAATGTGTTGTCGTCCCATGCTTCAGGAACCAACATCATCATTACGTGTGGTAAAGAACGACCGCTCAATACCAGCAATTCGATTACGTTATCAAGGTTAGAAGAGTCAGAGTTTTTAGGATTGCAGATTGGCATCAGCATTTCCAATTCCTCTTTTGTAAACAAATCAGACTCTAATACAGCCTCTTGTGCTTTGATCCAGTTAATATTTCCTCTTACTGTGTTAATCTCACCGTTGTGTGCGATATAACGGAATGGCTGAGCCAATTTCCATGAAGGGAAAGTATTGGTAGAGAAACGAGAGTGTACTACTGCCAGTGCAGACACGAAATTCGGGTTGTGCAGGTCAGTAAAGTAAGGACGAACCTGATGCGTGATCAATTGTCCTTTGTACGAAATCGTTTTATAGGATAGTGAAGAAAAATAGAATGCATCGTTCACGTTTGCAACAGTTTCGTTGCAAAGACGAGACACGTAATTTCTCAACACATATAATTTTCTTTCGAAAGCATCACCTTCAACGCCGTCAGGTGCCTGGATGAATACCTGCTCAATCTGAGGCTCACCATCCAATGCTGTAGGCCCAAGATCAGAATCGTCTTTAGGTACCAGACGGTAGCCCAACAACTTCATTCCTAGCTTTTCAATATTTCTGTTTAAAATGGTACGGCATTCCTCTCTTACCTTTTCCTGTTTGGGAAAGAAAATCATACCTACTGCGTATTTACCGAACGCAGGCAATTTTATACCCAGCTTCAACGTTTCATCGATGAAGAATTCATGAGGCATTTGTACCAGAATACCGGCACCATCACCTGTGTTAGTTTCACAACCGCAAGCTCCACGGTGCTCCATGCGGGTAAGCATGCGCAACGCGTCTTCCACAATGTTGTGAGCTTTGATCCCTTTCAGATTGGCCACAAAACCAATACCACATGCGTCATGCTCAAACTGGGGATCGTACAAACCTTGTGTGTTTTCAACCATTTTCAACAGTCCTTTATTTTCTTATAATACTTAAAAAGGAAAAGTATAACTATTATTCTCAACCAAAACCGAGGGGCAACCTTGTCTATAGATCCAAATCATTCAGCACAGTCCACACCCAAAGCCTACAAATATAGCCATTATTTTTTAGATTTTTATCTAGAAATATTCTAAACTAACGAAATAAATTGCGCAAAATATTCAAATAATCCAATTTGTACTATACTGACTACAAGTTGGTAAATATTTGCCTATAAGCTCTAAACAAATTATATGACGTGAATAACAGTTTACAAGACAGATTAATTCAGATAAATTAAATGTTTTAACACAAAAAGGGCATTTCGTCCGAAATGCCCTTTTTGTGTTACCTTAACTTGCTCGATTTTAGCTTAACAAATACTTTTTAAGAGCATCGTAGGTATTCTCTGTTACGATCGACTTTTTCGCCCTCGGCATTAACTCTGCCAATTGTTCAGGAATTTCCACCTTAGACGCAATTTCAGCTTTCATTTCATTCGTAAACTTAGACGGATGTGCTGTTGACAAAAACACGCCACTTAGCTTTTTAGACGGCTCTGTCGCTAAATAGCTTTTCAACCCTAAATATGCCACTGCTGTATGCGGACAAGCGATATAGTTTGTCTTTTTGTAAATTTCGTCAATAGCTCTTTCAGTCTGGTCGTCAGAGAAAGCCACACCTACTACGTCTTCACGTAATTTCTGAACATCCTTTCCATAAAGATCTTCGATACGCTGGAAGTTGCTTGGATTACCAACATCCATTGCGTTTGATAAGGTACGGATTGAAGGTCTTGGCAGGAATTCGCCATTCCACAAGTACTCAGGAATAATATCGTTGGCATTGGTTGCAGCTACAAATTTATGAACAGGCAAGCCCATTCTTTTCGCAATCAAACCTGCACCAATGTTACCGAAGTTACCGCTAGGCACAGCAAACACTACAGGTAAACCTTTTGGTTTTAACTGCGCATAAGTATTGAAATAATAGAACGACTGAGGGATCAGACGTGCGATATTGATTGAGTTAGCAGATGCAAGGTTGAATTTAGAAGTAAGGTCTTTATCAAGGAACGCTTCTTTTACCATTTTCTGGCAATCGTCAAAAGTACCTTTCACTTCAAGGGCAGTAATGTTTGCACCCAAAGTTGTCAATTGCTTTTCCTGCAATTCAGACACTTTTCCACTTGGATAAAGGATTGTTACTTTGATGCCAGGCGTATTCAAAAAGCCCAATGCCACTGCACCGCCTGTATCACCGGAAGTTGCTACAAGGATATGGATTTCTTTAGAAGTTTTCTGTAAGAAATAAGACATCACGCGAGACATAAAGCGCGCGCCGAAATCTTTGAATGCCAATGATGGCCCGTGGAACAATTCCAGTACACTTACATTTTCTTCGATTTCAACCAATGGAGCAGGGAAATTCACTGCTTCATATACCAGATTTTTTAAAGCAGAAGCTTCGATATCGTCTCCGATCAGCTTTTTAGCTACTTCGTGGGCGATCTCCTGAAAGGAAAGTTTGTCTATATTCTTGAAAAACGCATCGTCCAAAGTTGGGATAACAGTGGGCATGTACAAACCGTTGTCAGGTGGTAATCCTCTGAAAATTGCTTCCTCAAAGCCTACATTAGGCGACTGATGTTTTGTGCTGTATAATTGCATGTTATCTGAAAATTCAAACGGAATGCAAAGGTAGGAAGATTTTAGAAATTTTCTGTGGTATGAGGGTATTAAAGTGTTGGAGTGCTTGGGTGTTAGAGATTCCAGTTGGTGTGATAAAAGGTATTGTTGTTAACGTAACTAAAAAGTACCTATTGAATTTCAGTTCCAGTATGGTGCGATTAAAGGTGCTGCGAAATCCGAGAGCATCTCCATCATACTGAATTTCTCTTCTATCCGTAGTTTTGAGCGGAGCGAACTACGGATTAGCACATGATTGTAGAGACTCCGTCTCGGGCTATTCCTTTTAAACGTGATCTATTTTTAGTAAGCCCTGACCGTTACAATAATAGTCAATGGCACTAGAATACATATAATCCCATTCATTTCTCACTAAGCCTGCTCTTAATGGATTCTCGTGAATATATTGCTTCCTTGATTCCAGAACATCTACACTAAAGCATTCTATAGGATGGTTGTCTTGTTGCCAAAACTGATAATGCTCATTTCTCAGATTCTTTTCTCCGGCACTCCTGAATATCCATAGCATCCAGTTTCTGCGACTTTCCCGGGTATTAGCTTCAATGGCTTTGATGATTTGAGCTGATGTAAACTTCTTAAAATCTCTTAACACATCTGACAACTTATTCCTACCATCAGTTGAAAGAATCAAGTGTAGATGATTACTCATAATACACCATGCATGAACTTTTAAACCTTTCTTCTTTTGGCAAAACCTTAAACTGTCAATTACAATTTTAGCGTATTCTTGCCTGGTAAATACATCAACCCATTCTACCACTGCAAAAGTGATAAAATGGATAGCATACTGATCTCGTATTTGATATCCTCTAACTGGCATAAGGCAAATATAAAATCATAATCGGATTTTAATCGGGGTATGTAAGGCTATTATCTGAGCCTACAATCATAGGCTCATTGACCGAGACGGAGTCTCTACTTTCATTGCCCTAGTTCGTAGAGACGCTTCGCTAAACTCTACGAACAGACGCGTATTTAGGTGTTATAGCCAGTCACTTTATCCGTGGTTTTGAGTGTAGCAAACTACAGGATAACAAATGATTGCAGAGACTCTTCCTTACTATTATCCCTAACAATATTGCTATTCACTTCAAATTCAACCCATTTATCGCCTGTCATTAAACGTCGTGCAATGCGGGTTACATTCACCGACAAGGGTTGTAGTAAAATAACTAACCCTTTATATTATGAGGCTATTCAAAACATTCATACTTATCCATCTTGTTGCTGTTTGCTATGCTCAACTAAATTGGGAGTATAGTACACTTAATGAGGCTAAAACAGAAATGGATGTTGCTACCCACGGAAATAAGATCTTTTTTTATTCGGGGTATAAAAAGGTCGGTAATAGTACCGTTGCTGTGCAGCAGTTAGAATTATTTGATGTAAGAACCGGGTCTAAAATTACCACCGCGCTTTCCGGAGATGAAATCACACAAAAAATGGCCATTACTACCAGTGGTAGCAAAGTTTATTTTGCCGGAGGTGCCTATTATGACAAATCAGGAATCTATAATAAAAAGGTTAGAATTTTTGACACACTTACCAGCCAGTGGACCGTACAAGAATTGTCACAGGCCAGATGTTTCTTTTCCGCTGCTGCTGCTAATGGTAAAATACTGTTCGGGGGAGGGTTTGGCACAAACGAACCTAATAAAATCTCCAAGATTGTAGATATATATGATGAGCTTAACCACAGCTGGACACAGACCGGGTTTATTCAAAGTATACCAAGCGAAGGAAGTCAAAGACGTAATTTAACTGCCGCAGCAGCAGGAGATAAACTGTTTTTTGCAGGAGGAGAATACCTAGGCTACCCTAGAAGCCTGATCAATATTTATGACAGTAAACAGGGAAAATGGCTACCAAATGCCACATTATCTCAGAAGAAAGCAAAACTAAAAAGTATTGTATATGACAACAAAATCTTTTTTGTTGGAGGTGTACTTCTAAATGAGATACCGTCTGACAGCATTGACATTTACGATAATACCACCGACAGCTGGTATGTACAAAAAATCCCTTACCTCTTCAAACGAGTGTACAATGGCGAAGCCAGACCCTATGTACAGGCTGTTAAGGCCGGATGTAAAATGTTCCTGCTCCCTCTTCTGGACTTTTCCGGATCTATACCTCATAAACCAGAAAGAAGCAGTAAAGACTCTGTAGCTGTCTACGACTTCGCACGTGACCGCTGGAGTTATATAGGAATTCCTCAGCCTGTCTTTGGAACAACTATGGCAGCTGCTGAAAACAAGGTATATTTTGCCGGAGGTACAGAAGTAGCAACCGGCCTCTATACCAACCTCATTTCTATCCTTACCTTGCAACCTAAACTACAAAGCTCCGTTGAAAACAGCTTTGTAAACAGTCACAATTATGGCGATGTGGTACAGGGAGAAGAAAAAACTGTCAATATCGACTTCAGCAATGAAGGAGATTATGACCTGCGTTTTGCCAACCTCGCTTCCAGAACCACCATCACAGGAGACCTCGATGATTTCAGCATCGACTTTTCTTCCCTGCAGGCAAAGGACATACTTGCCCCTGCTGAGAGCATCTCTTTACCTGTTACTTTTCACCCAACAGGTATGGGTACAAAACAGCTGACCCTTATCCTGCACAGTAACGATCCGGAACAGCCGGATTATACATTTACCGTACAAGGTACCGGAACGGAGATAACAGATGTTCAAGACGCCATTTTCAGCAAAAACCTCATTGTTTATCCTAACCCAACCACAGGCTTGCTGTACATTACTTCCAAAAATCATGAAACCTTGTCGGTAGACATAATCAGCATCCTGGGAACAAGCATGAAAGAAACACAGTATATTCATCATAACGAAGCCATCGATCTTTCGCCTCTGCAAGAAGGATTGTACTTCCTGAAAGTTGCCAATGCTACTTCTTCGGCAGTAGTGAAAATATTGAAAGAGTAATCCGATTAAACGACTATCCGCTTCTATTAACTTTCTTAAGTTTTTCTCCCGCTGATAACGCAGGCTTTGCAGATCAGGATTTATAATTCCGGTTCTGCAAAGCCTGAAAATTTAACAATCAATAAAATCTGTGTTACCAGCAAGAAAACGCCTACGTGACGGCCTTCCCTACCTTCCTTCCGGAGCTCCCGGAGCAGCATTTGCTGAAACATCTTTAAAACTGCGAAGGGTGTAGCTGAATGTGAGCATAAAATAACGTGTCAGCATTTGGGTACGCACATCTTCTATATAGGTATTTGATACTGTACGGCTGATGCTTTTGTTTTGCCCGAGTAAGTCAAAAACACTCAGGCGCAACTCTCCTGCATTATTTTTCAGGAACTTGTAGCCAAGGGCAGCATTCCACAACAAAAAGCTTTGATTGAAAGCATTTCCTCCTAAACCGGTATAATAAGTATGTGTCAGCTCAGTAGCCAGCACTAAACCCTTCCATGGTAACCAATTGGCTTTAGCAGCGGATATCTGGTAATAGTAATTGTTGTTTTGCTTTGGATTGATGCTGTTATCAACAATATTATAATTGCCGTTCCAGGAGACACTAAAGTCCAGTTGCGGCCCCATATTACTCCCCAGCACAAATCCGGAATTAAAATTATAAGTCCTGGCGTAGTTTATCTGATTATTAATTTGTCCCGGAGCTCTTGAATAGCTAAGCCCCAGATTAAGGTTCAGGTTAGTTTTAAAACTTTTGTAAGTCAGGGGCAAACCGTAATTAGAGAAAATACGGGTATTGAGATAACCTTCCAGGTTGACAGGTGCCGTAAGCTGAGAACCTTTATGCAAAACAATATCATCTGTAAGCACTGTATCTCTTCCGGCGATCAGTGTGGAATTGGTGATATAATTACTGGTATAAGCCACGTTGGCCATCAGCATAAAATTGCGGCCTTTTTCCTGCATGGTTTTTCTATAATTACCTGATAAGGTATGCGTGTATTCCTGTTGCAGATAAGGGTTACCGGTGCTCAGCAACAATGGGTTTGTATTATTGATAACACTTTGCAACTGTGTAACGGAGGGGATATCTGTAGCGGTGCGGTAGGTCATGCGCAGATTGGTGTTTCTGTCAAATTTGTATTGATACATAGCATTAGGCAACAGATTAGTAAAATTTCTTGATGTATGAAAAACATATGGGTACTCCTGATTACCACGCAACTGCACCAGCTGGTAATCTGTGCCGATCGACAGACTTGTTTTAGGGTTTTTCAAACGGTAAGAAAGCCCTCCTCTTTGAGTAGAAACAGTATTGTCGTAACGGTTCGACAATGGAATGTAAGGTTCATAGCTACCGGTTGTACTGTCGAGCCTGCTTGTTTGCTTATCTGCCTCGTTCAATGCATAGGATGGCTTATAATTAAACTGTAAAGCAGTCCCTTTAGAAAGCGGTTCGGTGTAAGTAAGGTCAACACCATAGGTTTGCCCATTTGTGGGAGTGTGAGAACGCTGAGCAGTATTGCGGACAGAGTCGCCTGCATCAGAATAATAAATATTCTGATAAACAAGGGTATTGTCGCTGTTCTTCTCTTTAAAATCGGCTTTGAGGTTGGCAGCAAATGTCCGCAAGGGTTTTCTGAACTTATGCTGAAACAACAATGAATTACCGGAAGTATAGCCGGCACTTTGAGTCTGGTTATCATTTACACTTCCGTTGAGTAAGATTCCATCGGAAAGCATACTCTGTCCGGCTACTTTGCTACCCATCCGGTTATTCTGAAAACTCAGCTTCGGAGTAAAAATCAGCGTATTAGCCGAATCAATTTTATACTCCAAACGAGCATTGAAACGATGGTTGTAATTATCGCTTTCTGAAGTATTGGCTTCATCATACAATTGATTGGTAGTATCTGACAGGAAATACTGCCTGTTCCGCAATGTATTGTTATTATTGTTGGAATTGTTGAAGAAATAGCTTCCTGTAAAAGTCAGTTTCTTCCCCCATTTATCTCCATAATTAAGTCCAACGGAATTGGTGGTATTAATCCCGCCCTGCTGCCCGACAAGGAAGTTGTTGTTTGATGAACCTCCGCCACCTGGCCCACCTCCACGCGATTGCCTGCCACCCGACGATACACCCAGTAAATCCTGGCTGGAAAAGTTCTGCTGGTTAACATTATTGGTAAGCCCCATCAATGAAATGCGCCTGCTGCCTTTGAACTGATTGATATTTCCTCCGGCACTATAACGGTTATCTGAGCCATAGCCTCCGAAGATTTTCCCAAAAGTACCGTTGGCTTTACCCGATTTCGTAACAATGTTGATTGTCTTTTGCGCATTGCCGTCGTCAAAACCACTGAAACGGGCCTGGTCACTTTCCCTATCAAAAGTCTGGATTTTATCTATGACCTCTGCAGGTAAATTTCGTAGCGCCAGTGTGGCATCTTCACCAAAAAACTCCTGTCCATCCAGTAAAACCCGTTTTACTTCTTCGCCACCTACTTTTACCGTTCCGTTTTCGACAGTTAAGCCGGGCATTTTTTTGATCAGATCTTCTGCTGTAGCATCAGGATTAGTCTTGTAAGAATTGGCATTGTATTCTGTAGTATCTCCTTTCTGCTCTATCCGGATGGCATTAGCTTTTATATCAACTTCTTTCAGCTGCGTACTTTCCTCTTTTAACATCAAAGTACCAAGGTCAAGGTCTCCGTTCAGGTTAATAGTTTTCTTAAGCACGCTATAACCGAGGTAACTGGTTTTTAACAGATAAGTACCTGAAACCAGGTTTTGAAAACGGAACGCCCCCTGTTCATCGGTCAGGGTTGCCTTGGCATTCAGGGTATCATTAACCGGGGCGATAATAACGCCTACACCAAAAAGAAACTCATTTGCAGACTGATCTGCCAGACGGCCATTTACACTGCTCGTTTGTGCGGATGCAGTATATTGTCCTGAAACCAACCAAACCAGAAGACTACTAAAAAATAAATAATATCGTGTGTTAACTGTATACTTCATGCCAAATCCCTTGTTGTTTGCGGTTACCCTGGATGCACACTGTTATTAGTGGCTTCAGAAAGATCAGCCATCATCATCGGTATCTAAGCTTTCCGAAACCCCATATCTAATATAGCATTCCGGCTTCTTAAACTAATATATCACAAACAGGGATTATTGATAAACAAACTCGACCTTCATCTATATTGGATCGACATTAAGACTGTTGACGGCTATTTGATTGTAGCTACGCTGGTACGATTAAGGGTGAAAAAATCTTTCTCAAACGCCCCTCAATAACTTCATTTCAATTCCAGTATGGTGCGATTAAAGGTGCTTTCTCTGACTTTATAGATGGTTATCAACCTGATTTCAATTCCAGTATGGTGCGATTAAAGGCGGAAAATTATAGGGAGGAATAGACAAATCATTAAATTTCAATTCCAGTATGGTGCGATTAAAGGTGAATACAGCAATCTAAAAGGAGTGTTTTACCTCAATTTCAATTCCAGTATGGTGCGATTAAAGGTTTCATAGCAACACTTTGCCTTTTAGCCGTATCCGTATTTCAATTCCAGTATGGTGCGATTAAAGGAGCGGGCGAAGGCATGAGACGCAAAATTATTGCTAATTTCAATTCCAGTATGGTGCGATTAAAGGAATTATATAAGGTTTTTGGTATAAAGCATAATTCTATTTCAATTCCAGTATGGTGCGATTAAAGGTTGGATACAGATACATTTTCTGCACCTGTTTATATATTTCAATTCCAGTATGGTGCGATTAAAGGAAAAGCGACAGTGAAGGTTTGGTAATGGCTATTGTATTTCAATTCCAGTATGGTGCGATTAAAGGAATTGGCGACGGTTTCGAAAACGAAGACGATTTCATATTTCAATTCCAGTATGGTGCGATTAAAGGGAAGCTTTAGGCCAGATGCTTACTGGTTTTAAGTTATTTCAATTCCAGTATGGTGCGATTAAAGGTTCCTGAACTTTTTTGCAATACCAATATATTAATGATTTCAATTCCAGTATGGTGCGATTAAAGGTATAAAATTTGATAAACGGATTATTAAAAAAGCCCATTTCAATTCCAGTATGGTGCGATTAAAGGCTTAATATTTTGGCCAGAATCTACAGGTACTTATTAATTTCAATTCCAGTATGGTGCGATTAAAGGGAAATTGTTGATGTTCTTGTTAAAGACAATGTCCTTATTTCAATTCCAGTATGGTGCGATTAAAGGTAGCTTTTTTTACTGTGATCCTCCTTACTTTAATAGATTTCAATTCCAGTATGGTGCGATTAAAGGTAGGTATCCGTCGGCAAGATTATCCACTTGTTAAATTTCAATTCCAGTATGGTGCGATTAAAGGCATCAAGCTCACGCCTATATGATACTCTAAGATGCTATTTCAATTCCAGTATGGTGCGATTAAAGGTAGTTTTAGGCTTAGAACTGCAAAAGATGAATACAGATTTCAATTCCAGTATGGTGCGATTAAAGGCACCTGACACATTTGAAGAAGCATAACCATTAGTATTTCAATTCCAGTATGGTGCGATTAAAGGAATGGAGGTGCTTACGAGGACCATCTGGCTATACAATTTCAATTCCAGTATGGTGCGATTAAAGGTATTGCCTTCTGAAGCCATTGGAGCTGCTAAGGGAATTTCAATTCCAGTATGGTGCGATTAAAGGGCTACGGCCTAGCCCGTTTACAATAGTATTAATAAAATTTCAATTCCAGTATGGTGCGATTAAAGGAAACAAAGGTAAGTATCTGATTGAAGCTGTTACCATATTTCAATTCCAGTATGGTGCGATTAAAGGTTTACAAGGTTTCTTATATTAACACAGATTTGACATTTCAATTCCAGTATGGTGCGATTAAAGGTGCTGTAGATGTTGCGTTGACTTCGGAATGCTTCTTATTTCAATTCCAGTATGGTGCGATTAAAGGTGCGTAACTACGCGGTAATCCATAAGTGTTTTGTTTATTTCAATTCCAGTATGGTGCGATTAAAGGGCCTGATTTTGGTGAAATACTTACAGGTGAACTGAAATTTCAATTCCAGTATGGTGCGATTAAAGGAATAGCTCTGTACGAACTACAGTATCAGCTCCCAAATTTCAATTCCAGTATGGTGCGATTAAAGGGCAAGAACTTCAACTCTGCTAAAAAGCTATTAAGATTTCAATTCCAGTATGG
>CAZNHL010000010.1:0-44686 GCA_964572965.1 uncultured Bifidobacteriaceae bacterium | reverse complement strand
TACGCTTGGGAAAACCGGGATAAGTCTGTCATTTCTAATTAATTTCAATTCCAGTATGGTGCGATTAAAGGATAGATCAGGGGTAGGTCTAGCCATTTCGTACGAATTTCAATTCCAGTATGGTGCGATTAAAGGAGGCTACTTTCTGAACCAGTACAGAAGTTTTTAGCATTTCAATTCCAGTATGGTGCGATTAAAGGTCCTACAGAGAGGCAAATAACCCGATAGTATTTTTATTTCAATTCCAGTATGGTGCGATTAAAGGCTACGAAGTAGGTGGCCAGAAAAGACAGATGACTCATTTCAATTCCAGTATGGTGCGATTAAAGGTCTGTCCTACTTGCTAACCACATGGCTATCGTTCTATTTCAATTCCAGTATGGTGCGATTAAAGGTTGGATAAAGTCCATCTCATTCTTGTGTAAGACTTATTTCAATTCCAGTATGGTGCGATTAAAGGCGCTGTAGCAACTGCACCCCATTCATCCCAGTGCTATTTCAATTCCAGTATGGTGCGATTAAAGGTGTACGCTGTGAAGGCTGTGTACGCTGTGAAGACTGATTTCAATTCCAGTATGGTGCGATTAAAGGGATACTGCTTCTCGTTCTGTGTACAAGTTTACACAATTTCAATTCCAGTATGGTGCGATTAAAGGAAATGGCTTACTTGTAAGCAGGATAAAAGTATTTCATTTCAATTCCAGTATGGTGCGATTAAAGGGAATCGTAGGAACAAATTAAAGCAGTTGGGTTTGATATTTCAATTCCAGTATGGTGCGATTAAAGGTCAAGATCAGAGAATACTGACACTACCTTATTGAAATTTCAATTCCAGTATGGTGCGATTAAAGGCAGGTTAGTAGACCTCCGTACAGCCCAGAAAATTATATTTCAATTCCAGTATGGTGCGATTAAAGGAATCAGGAATCACTTGATGTGCTTACTCCTGATAAATTTCAATTCCAGTATGGTGCGATTAAAGGGAACATTTGCAACAACCTTTTGCTTGTCAATTTTTAATTTCAATTCCAGTATGGTGCGATTAAAGGGTCAACTCTAGGCTGGTAATGGATATTGCTGTAATATTTCAATTCCAGTATGGTGCGATTAAAGGAATACAATCATTTTTAGGGTCAACACGCGTTGAGATATTTCAATTCCAGTATGGTGCGATTAAAGGAGTAGATAAAAACATTATAATATCGTGCAGCAAAATTTCAATTCCAGTATGGTGCGATTAAAGGAAAAATCTATCCTTTCAATAGTAAGCTGATCTAAAATTTCAATTCCAGTATGGTGCGATTAAAGGGAAGCTTAGAAATCCCGATGATATTGTTTTAAGTGAATTTCAATTCCAGTATGGTGCGATTAAAGGGTCAGCAAGCGCAAAAATAAAACTAGTAGTATTCAAATTTCAATTCCAGTATGGTGCGATTAAAGGTCGTTTCGAAAAACGCTTAAAATTACTAAAAAAGTAGCTTATTGGGTAGATTTTCATTCCAGTCTGAGTCGATCCTTAATAATATAATTTATCCTGGAGTGCGACAACTTCATTTTTGACCAACTGAGGCCATTTTTAGTCCAAAACAGTAACACTTTATATTTAAATCACTCTCAAACATCTGAGATCGACGACAACATTAGAGAAAGTTGCCTGTCTCATTCTTTTCTTTTCCAACAATTTCTTTATCGAGCCAACGAGCTTCCCTGCTTTTAAATACAATAACACTATCTTTCTCCTGATCCATTATTTTCCGGGATTTTGAAAGTAATTCTTTCAGTTTCACTTCTGTAATTTCTCCTTCAAATACTGAATTCTGAATCCATATCAGGTATTGGCGACAGAGCTTCAGCATCTTATTCACCTTTTTATCACCGATGTCATAAACTAAAATAACATACATATATTTCTTTTATTTAAAACTACCACCACATTTTCAAAGGCTTGTATTCTGGCTCCATTTTGAGCATATATTTAGCTAGTTTGTAACATTCTAGCCTGATTAAATGCTTATAACTCACATGTTTTTTCAGACTTCTATGCTGTATTGTCTCATTTAATCTTTCATCCCAGGCCTTACTAAATGTTTTACGGGCTCCATCTTTTAGTACACAACCGTTCAGCTTAATATCGAAATCTTTGCTCTGAATTTCCTTTTTATTAAGCACTCTGAATATAAGACGATCTACCAGTATCGGTTTAAAAACTTCTGCCAGATCAAGTGCGAGTGAAAAGCGACGAACTCCCGGCTCGTGTAAAAAACTGATCGTAGGGTTCAACTGTGTATGGTAAATAGCGTCAAGGCAAGCCGAATAACACATCATGTTCCCAAATGAAATCAATGTATTAACTTCATTCAATGGTGGTTGTTTTGTACGGTTACCCATACTGTGGTCATTAAGGATTACATCGAAAGCACTGTAATAAGCCTGCCTGATATTGCCTTCTAACCCCATCAACTCTTGTGTATGCATGGTGTCACCAATGGACTGCTGATAACTTTCAATCTGAGTGATTGGCAAAAGTAAATCTTTATCCCGGTTATGATAATACCTTAGATTTTTCAGCATATTATGACTGGCTGCCGCAATTGTATTCTGAGCAAGATGTAAACGGCGTTTTTTATCAAGAAAAGTACGAGTTTGTTCTATCTGCATTTTACCGGCCAGCAGGTATTCTTTAGGGCAAAAAGAACCGGTATAATGTTCGTAGTAATCAAAGAAATGAACCGACACACAATTTTTCCCAAGAAAATTATACAAGGCACTGTTAGCATCCAGACTACCAAACACGTAGAGGTTATCTACTGTTTCAACCGGAATGTATTTAGGTTGACCCTCATTTCCGTCTTCATCTACAGGTGTAAACTTGAGGGTATTGTCTTTCCGGCTTAATCTGCCCGGGTTGAATAAATAATAACTTTTTTTCATTTGTCTTAACCACGATTTTGAGGATATTCAGGATTACCTCGACGATTTAAAGTAGATGATTCTTCAGCAGGCTTATATTTCTTGTTTAAAAGCCGCTTAAACTGGAGACTTTTGGAGCCAAAATTGATCAACAAACCAACTTCCAGATTATAGATTTCCAAATAATTAAGTGCTTGTGCTAAATGTGTATCATCCAACTCTATCACAGCCTTTAATTCCACCATGATTTTGTCTGCCACCAGAAAATCAACTCGCCTGGTACCCACATCATGACCTTTATAAAACAAGGCCATTTCAAACTCACGCACATGCTCTACCTTCCGGGTATGCATTTCAATGGCCATTGCACGCTGATAAACAACCTCCTGAAAACCATTCCCAAAGTATCGGTGTACCTCCATAGCACAGCCTATAATGCTATGTGTCAATTGTTCATATTTGTACTGTTCTTCCATAGCTAAAAAATTCTTATAATATCAAAATCATTATCTCATCTCAATACCCAATCACGGCAAATCCCTCAATCTAAAGAATCCCGGTAAAGACACCTACTCTTCTACATAGCAGAACTCCTGATAAGAGCAGCTTTTACAGATTTTCTTATTGATAGTTGGCGGACATTCTTCTCTTTCCACAATCTCCTCAACTGCCGCCTGCCATACTGGAATTTGTTCCCGATCTTCATCAGTCAGAAACACTTGCTCCGTCTGCCGGAGTTTGGGATATTCGAGTAAGCCGGTTGCTCCTTCTATGCCGTTTCGTTCCAGTATATAGAGATAGTACTTTACCTGTGCAATATGCGCTTCTTCCATCTTATCTGATTTCTTCAACTCATGTACCACTTTTGTAAAGGGATTGAAAAAATCGATCTTGATACCATCCATTTCTATTTCGGTATACTTTTCCGCGCGCTGTGGATAGCTGGTTTCGTGTAGTAATTTACCTTCATAAACGGTATCTGAATTGTGTTCCATCCTGATGCCGTTTGCATGCAACCATAATTCTCTATGGCACACATGGTAAAGGTTAATGAGGGTCGCGTTGATTTGCATGAGTTAAAAAATGTTTTGGATGTTCCACGACTCCTCCTCATCTACTAGCAAACCTAATTCCGACGAATATACTTTATTCGTTATATAGTAAGGAATAGTACTTATTTTATTTCCTTTCTCAAAGGCAAAAAGTTCTTTCTTTATATATTGATTCTTTAACCACCCGACGAACCTTCCTTTCCGAATCTGTACTTTGCGGCTTTCGGCATTGATAAAATCAAAGTCTTGTAAATAATTCTCAAAATCTCTTTTTTGAGATTGAGGCAATACTTTAACCCCATCAAACTGTTTATAGAAATCTTCTTCTGTATGTTTGTTTAGAAACATAGGTGCAAGCATGTTCAAGGCATCCTTCAGATAGCGATACTTCTCTTCAAACTCTTTCTTGTCATCTGCAAGCCAGTTATCATATACTTCATCAATTGCCGTTTGCAAAAGTGATTCATCTATAATTCCATATCGCTCAAGTACGATTTTTTCAAGTACTTTCAGGGTTTTTTCAACAGTTAAAGTATTATATATGTATTGATCGTCTTCATTACCTTCTGTAAAAACAACACAATCACATATTCCTTTTAGACGTCTTCTATTTACCCGACCAAATCTCTGTATCAAGGCATCAATAGGAGCCGGTTCTGAATAAATAACATCATAGTCAATATCAAGACTTACTTCAATGGCTTGTGTACCTACCAAAAGTTGTATATCAGCTTCCAACAATTCCTTTTCTTTCTGACTTCTGTCATACCCGGTATATGAACCGTGCAGCAATACACTCTTTCTTGCAGCCTGTTTTAGCTCTTTATATACATACTGTGACGATTTTACAGTATTACATACCACCAATATCTTTTTGCCATCACTAAGCTGTTGTTTTAATACATTCAGGTGGTTTCTCAACAATCCTTTTTGTAAAACTACTTTATGACGCCTAAAGCTTTCATATAACTTATCATCTGCTTTTACTATGCTAAACCTACCAATACTATCTTCCAGCTCTTTTTGTAAAAAACGAGGCATGGTGGCTGTCATAATCATAACTTTAACATCCAAATATTTAGTAGTCAACTCTAACAATACCTTTATCTGGGCAAAAACATCCGGGCTATAAGCATGTATTTCATCAAAAATCAGGTAGGATCCAGTCATTTCAAAGAACCCTTGCTCATATCCTTTGAGACCAAACAAGTACTTCAGCAGCTGGAAAGGAGTTGTAACTTTTACAGGAGGCAAAATACTCTGGTATTGTTCTTTGATCTTTTTTATACTTTCTTTTTTGGCATTTACATCGTATTGTAAATCGTCAAAGTAGTTATTCAGATAATCATTTAGTTTACCATGCAACATTCCTACTTTTCCTTTTTCGTGCCCGATTGCTTTATTCAAACGCTCATACATGGCATTAATAGAAGCTGTAAATGGAAGAATGTAAAACACCCTCCCCTGTCCAGTAGTTTTAAGTTGCTTTTGCAACCAGAGCATAGCACTCTCAGTCTTTCCGGAACCCGTAGGAGCGGTTAGTATCAAGTTTCCTTCTTCAGTGGCGCACTGCTGTTGGTGAGTATAAAAATCTCGCCCCTGTTCATTAAGCTTCAATTTCTGTTCAGTTAAGAAATGAAAATCTTCTTCATCTAGAACAGGAATACTTTCGACTAAAGCAGACCCAAGATGATCACACCATTTCAAGCCACCAAATAACATCATGAGGACATAATACTCTTGCTTAGGGGGATATAAGGGAACTTTATTATACTTATGTACCAAAGCATAGACATTGGTATCTGCTAATACCTTACGAATAGTAATACCAAAACCTTTCAGCAATTCTTTAATTGTATCAATATCGACCTTTTCTTCAAATTCTTGTTCATAGCTTTTGGTATCGTCCTCTATTCCTTCCAATATTCCAAACGATTCTCCACTATGATAATACTGAAGGTATGTTCTCAAAGCTGAAAAATCTTTATGATGTCCTGCTATCACCAAACGTAAGATTTCTTTAAGTTCGACATCCATATCCAATGCATCTACGAACGGTAATGAAAACAATTCATGTCGCTGAAAATTCCATTGATTTGGTTGTCTTCTCAATAATTTTTGAAATTCTCGATGTGCTTTCCCCAGATCGTGAAAAATAATACCATATCTCAAAATCTCCCAAAAATGATCTCCCATACCAGAAACTTCTGCTGCCTTCGGGAAACAAAACCTAAAATTTTGCAGTATCAGCAAACAATCGCCAATATGCTGCTTGAGTGTTCTTGCCTCTATATTGTTTTTTTCATCTTTTGATTTGGCCAACAAAGTCGTCATGCTTTAAAAACTAAGATCATGCATGAAAATATCAACAGGTTTCCCATTAGGTAATATATCCCGATAAGCAATTACATCTGTTGCATACGTTTTGCTTTTGTAACTGATAACAGAGAAAGGTTCCGTACCTATGTTTTTTCGAGGAAACTCATCGGTAAAATATTGGGGTAAAGCCTGTATCTGTCCTGGCAAATGATATTTCAAAAAAGGAATTACCTGTCCCCGTATTTCTGTTGCGGTCTCTACTTTATCAAGCAATTCTTTTTCAGAAATACTTATTACGGTAGCTAAGTCATTCATTCTTCCAAGCAACAAAGGGAAATATGGCTGCGATAAATAGCGCACGATTTGTTCATCAGGAGTATAAATGCGTAGAAAATTATTGAACAAAAACTTACGGGTGATGACATTCGACTTAGCATTATTAGTAGCTCGCCCATCCTTGCTACTAATCTGGTATATTGTTTCCAAGTCTTCACCTTCCATTTCATATTCAAAGTAATATCCCAATTGCACGTTTTTATGATTGAGATAAAATCCGGCTGCCGCATTGATTAACCCTAATACAGTACTTATCGGAGGTACTTCCAGTGTAGGCTGCATACCGCTGATAAGATTCGGATAACGAAAACTGGCTGTCCAGCTTGTAATATCAATCTTATATACCTCCATTATTGTACCTGCGATTTTACTTGCTCGCAATATTGGTCTATTGCTTGATTGACACTTAAAACTTTTACATTAGCAAATTCACTTGTCAATGTTTTTAATTCTTCATTGTATTCATCCCAAAAACCACTCCGTTTACCTATAAATATATTACCGATGAACTGGTCTTTGTAATCCAACAATATTTCTTTAAGACCTTCTAAATTAAAAAGTGCCTTTTCATTTTTCACCCCATCATTTTTGACAATATGAGAAAAGGGATGATTGCCCGATGTAGTAGAAGCCAATACAATCAACTTGGGTGTGACATCCGCCATATTATTTGTTTGCATAGCCCCGCCTGATATTGTTTTTAAGGCAGCGATAGTATCTACTATTCTTTTAATCCGAACATCTTTAGGTAATTGCACCAATTGCATAGCTTCTCCATTTTTGCCCTTAACAAAAGGATCATCAATAAGAGAGGCCCCAGACTTTAATGCTTCTCCCTTTAACTTATCAGTCAGATTTTTAAATCCTGTTTTGTTGTAAGAAGCAAATCTACCAACCTGAAAAAGATCCAGAGAAAACATACCTTTCATAATAGCCGAATACTCCTCCTTGCTATAAGGTACACTGTCTCCTTCTTGCCTAGCCATACTAGACCAGTTTTCAACAGTACCTACAGCTGCTATAGAAACAATTGCAGAGTTTTTGAGAGGAGAGACACGTGTAACGGTAACATCAGTTTTTTGCTCTTTACCTTTCTTATCCAATGTAGGATTCCCATCCTCATCACGTAACACATCTTTAGCCGCTTTCATATAACCAAACATATCATCATCTGCGTAAGTAACTGGTTCTGCATCCGTAAAAGCTATTTTACTATCACGCGTTACCGGAGACAAAGCCCAATTATGATTTATTTTCAGTGATTCTCGCCACCAATAACGCCACGCCTGACCTGACACATAGGTATAAGCCCGTCCATTTTTGTATATCTTTTTAGTAGCAACCGCATTATCGAAATTACTGGTATTACTTTTACCTGCATTGTTAAGAGCAACTACATCTACATCCAATAGGATAAATCCTTGTGTTTTTAAATTCATTTTACAAATTAGTTTAAAGGTTAATTATCAGTTTCATTATCTACCAGTTCCACTTCTACTTTTTTATTCGTTTCATGAAGCTTTTGATAAATAGCTATTAAAAGCAAATCCCTTATTTCTTTCCAATAAGTACCATCAGGGAACAAGTATTCTGTATATTCTTCCAGAGAAAAGAGAGGGTCAGGATTGCCTCTTTTATAATTATCATCTGCTAGCTTTAATAGAAAAAATCGCAACTCATTTGTATTTTTCGCTCCGTTTAAGCGAGTCATTGATTTTTTTATTTCATCTTCACTACGATCATTAATGATGAAGTCGGCTAGTGTTTTTATTTTATCTAATGTTCGTTTATCCATATTTCGAATATTTATTTGATACAACTCAACTATCTTAAAATTGAAAACATGTTTTTTACTATGTATAAGAAATGCACTACGTATGCGCTCTGATTCTCCCTTTAATAATGCTTCCAGTACAGGATTCTTCCAGGTTTTATACAAATTGTATTCAGCACGCTCTTTATCATTAGCCCATTGCCATAATTGCTCATCAAAAGAGGCATTTTTAAATTTTGAATTACCATATTGACGAAATAGGAAATTTTGCCATTCCTTTTTATAATATACCATGCAATGGGCGTAAAAAAAGAAAGCTACGGCAGGCAAGGTATATAGATTGATGGTAGGAGTTGCACCGAAATTAGTAAAATGAAATAGGTTCAGAGTAACCCCTTTGGTTTCGCTTTTACCCGTCTCCAGACTAAGCGTTGCTGTTTTTACATTTTCAATACACTGGTTGGCATAATCAAAAAGTGCATTGGCAGGGTTAGAAAACTCAGAACGCTGAATTGATTTAGACAGCCCATTACCCAAATCTCTGAAATTCTTATCTACATTTTGTCGGACAAAAAAACGGGTCACTTCCTCATTATTACTAATCAAGACAGCCACTTTGTCCCCCATTTGCTCTACTCCTAATGGAACAAAAAATATCCTTATTAATGCTTCTTTAGATAGCATAATACCACTTTCAAAAGCATGATGAAAATTAATCAAGGTTGCCGAACCAGACATAATATGATTGTCTCTCGCACCCTGATATACTTTACCTTTTTGTCCTGTGATACGGCAATATCCTATTTCACCATCTTTTTCCTCCCATAAGCCTTTATAAAAAGCTAGTGTCTTTTCGATTCCTTTTTGTCCTTTATTAGAATTATGAGTTACTGTAGAATTAAGAAAGAAACTATGCAAATTATTATCCCATTCATTTACATAAATCTTTGTCACTTCTTCAATTAAGTCCAAAATAGATTTCCCAGGTCTCTTACTTTGTAAATATTCAATTACAAAACCACCAATATCAGCAAAGGGATCGCCAGTCGGATGGGTTAGCCAATTAACACTTTTTTGTTCAATCATTATTTCTATTATCAGATAGATAAAATTTCATTAACCATTTTACTTTAACTCCCCACACCTAAACCCCATAGCATTACCTTCAACTGACTTAATATAGTTTTTTAGCTTCAGAAACACCTCTATCGAATTAAAATCATCTTTACAAAACCAAGTTTGAAAATCAAAACTTTGATTACTTACTTTCAAATAACTGACATACGACAAAAAGTCATCTATGTCATTCATTTCACTTCCGTCACCGACTTTATAGACAAAATCATCCATGGGCTATCTTTTTTATGCAAGATAGCAACAATTTAAAATATTTGTCATAGTAGATCTAATTGTTAAAATAATAAATTATAACAATTAGATATTAGGTCTCAGACAATGCACTTACTATTAAGTCTTAGCAAAGCATAAGATTATAGCCATTTATTTTATGTAAATTTGATTGTCAGTATTTCAAGCACAGATTTAATCGCACCATATGGAATTGAAATTAGTATATCTATTTGTTTGAGATACTGACATTTTTATTTATTCAACGACTACTTCGCCTCCCCACATCCAAACCCCATAGCATTACCTTCCCCAAAGCCTCCGTAATATCCGAGCTCATGCAGGAATACTGGTGCTGTGAGGCGGAATGTGCACAGGTTACCACGCACTCTGGTTTGTCCATCTGTATAGGCTTTAATGGCGATTAATTTGGTCTTATTCTCACCCAGCAGTTCAAATTTTAGTGATTCGAAAGGTGCTTCATAAGCATCGGCGCCTGCTACCACAAAAGCCAGTGATTTGCTGATGAGGTTATTAAAAAGTTGAAGACCAAAACGGCTATCGGTAGCTTCCAGGTAAGTAGCATGCTTTTTTCCCGGCTCGGCAATGCTCAAAGTCAAGGGGCTCAGGCAGCGGTATTCCATTGTTTCTGAAAAAACAGGACGTGGCAGGGCTTCTATTGTACTTACTTCGGCATCAATCCTGTTGAAGCGGTCTCCGATACTCAGCTGCTGGTTTACAAACATGCCTTTTACAAAAGCTTCGGCAGCCTGATCGGCCATGAAGCTCACCACAAAAGACACCTGTTTATCTATTAGCTCAAATACACCTTTATCTCTCCAGAGCTTAAACTTAGGCAAAGACAGCGCACTGAATGTAAACAGCTTGAAATGCTTCAAGCCACCCGAAGAATAACCTTCGTTATGTAAAAACCGGCTATATGCTTCATCTCCATGGCTAATCAACTTGTAGATAGCTGCTGACATGGCATACTGGTAATCTACCGGCAAAAAGGCATTCTTATTAAGAATTTGTAAATGTATTCTGAACCTCATAATTTCAATGCAATAACCCATCATGAGTTTTACAGCTCACAATATATCTATCTTTTACACGAAATATTATTACAGGATATCTGCTTCTTTTACAGATATAAGAGAAAGGGAGTCTTCCATAAATAATTTTTTCCAATGCTTAAAAATAGTGCTGGCAATATACATTTTTACCTGAATAACAACAATCTAATTGACCTCCAAAATATTACCAGAGCTACTTCTTCATTTCATGAACCTTTATAAACAAAACCCTTCTTTGATCTAATCAGAGAAGGGTTTTGCTTATACAATATTACATACGATGATCGCATGTAATAGGGCGTATGCGATACGCCCCTACCGGGTTCTTGAATAGGTATAGACTACGTTTCCGTGGTTATCTACATAATACAATGTCAGCACGTCACCGCTGATGCTTACAATTGCAAAACCGGGAATGCTTTCAGCAAATAATGTATGTTCATAAGAAGCTGTGGGCCTCACTTCTGCACCTGCGCCTGAAAGGAAATAATCTACATAACTGCCTTTGGGTTTCTGATGCTGCAAATCATGGTCGTGACCACAGATATAAGCCTGTACTTTATTACTTTCTAAACGAGGTTTTAATGTGCTGTGAAGCTCTTTTGTGTCGCCATGCTTTTTACTTGAAGAATAAACAGGGTGGTGACCAACTACAATCTTCCACTCTTCTTTATTAGTAGCAGAAGCGGCAAAAACACTATCAACCCATTTCCATTGCTTTGTAGTATCCTGACGAGCAAGCTCCGGATAGTCTTCAATTTCTTTGTAGTACTTTTTCACAAAAGGGTTTGTGTCCATAAAAATGAAACGTACCTTCTGGTCATTATCTGTACGATGTACTTTCGTAAAATAAGCCGCAGGCATGATCCAGCGGCGGCTTTTTTTAGTGTAATCGATTTGTGCCTGTGCGCTTCCTCTGTAATCGTGATTGCCTAAAATAGCATACCAGTCAATCTGAAAAGCATTGCCTTTATATACATTTTCGAAAGAACTCATCCATTGAGGATCATCCACACTGGCTACACCATAAGTATAAAAGTTATCACCTGTACTGATGAAGAACTCCGGGTCTGCCATTTCAGCACATTTTTTCATAGATGCTGCTACAGAACTCTGATCTATTTCTCCATTTCTTCCCCAGTCTCCAATCACAAAAAACACAAAAGCATCTTTAGGAATCATGCTTTTCTCAAATTTTTTCAGAGGTGCCGAAGCCTTTTTTGCTGCTTGCCCGTTGGCCATAAAGAAACCGGCGCAAAGAGCTAATAAAACCACTAAAACCTTCTTTCTCAAAATCATATTTGCACTTTTACAAATTCAACCATTTATCCTTTTGCAATAAAGTCTTCCGAAGGAAACCTACAAAAACCTCCGGAAGAAATTATTACATCATTACCTTACTTTGTTCCGTAAGCTCCGATATAAGTTGCCGGAGCCGGAGATGTATAAATTACACCACCTACTGTTAAACCAGCAGAAAAGTGTCTTGTAATATCTGTTTTACCTTTACCCAGGCCAGGTGCTCCTGCCTGCAAATGAAAATCCCATGATCCGTCGAAAACAGCGTTGTCATTAGCAGTGCTTAACGGATAATTTACCAATTTCGGATCGTTATCTCCTGCCTTTGTTCCAATAATATCGTTAGTACCTCCGATAATCTCTGCAGACTTCTGGAATTGATCAACACCAGTCTGAGCGTTACCATAATAATGTGTTGTAAAGAAAGTTGAACGGTTATCTTCAGGATTCTTCACATCTCTCTTGATACCATAACGGTCATTCACCAACAGGTTATTTACAAGATCAACTCTTACTGATTTTTCCATCCAGACAGAACCGCCTTTTGTAGTTGGTCTTCTCCAACCAGCATTAACAATGGTATTGTTGTAAGCGATAATGTGAGCCTGAGGGATACGGTCACCTCCATTTGACAATTTCAAACCGTTTGTATTGGGGCTATAAATTAAGTTGAACGCTACATCTGCCAATACGCCTGACTTCAGGTTAATTGCATCGCCACCGTTAATACCTGTAGTGTAGAATTGGTTGTTTGAAACCAACACCTGACCACCGTCAATGTACAAGCCATCTTCTGCAAAATTACGGATGATGCTATTCTGGACAACAAGCTTTCCGTTAACGTTTGCAAAATAAACCACAGGCACACCTTCGCCGGCAACGCCTTTGAACAAACCTGCCACAACAGAAGCAGAAGATTCAGTAGTAGTAGCACCACCTAATTCAATGATGGCATTTTTTAAAACAATTTCAGCGCTTGTAGGCCCAGCAATAATACCGCCCCATGCCTGACCAAATTTACTTGAAGGCTTTAGAGAATCAGGAACAGTGATCTTAACCGGGTTTGCATCTGTACCTAAAACGTACAAGTTACCTTTTACAATAATTTCAGGTTTTACCGAAGTATCTGCCATCAAAACAGTTACTCCTTCTTCAATAGTAAGCGACTTACCTTCTCCGATAAAAAGGTTATCGGTTACGATATAAGTATCTCCTTTAGTCCAGGTACCAGACACATTTCCTGACACAAATCTCTTTTCACTTGACTGTCCCGGAGTCGGATCATCTTCTTTTTTCTTACAGCTAAACATAACTGCTGCTGCCAGCACAGAAGCAGCGATTAATAATAGTTCTTTTTTCATGGTTCGGGTGTTTTAAATGATGTATTTTTTGGTTTAAAGTTTAAAGCGGATACCCAGCATATAGGAGCGCTGGTAATAATCTTTCCGTATCAGTGTTTTTCCTTCCAGTGACTGATCGGGCACATTATCATTTTTGACATTTGTCCCTTTTATATAGACAGTCATAGGTGTGTTCAATAAATTATTGGCTTTGATAAAGATTGTCAGTCGTTTTTTGAAAGTCTTTTCCAGTGAAGCATCCATTTGTACAAAGGCTGCCTGCCACAAATCATTTTCATAATAAGAAGACACGGTGTTGATCCTTTCGCCGGTATAAGAAACCGCTACCTGCCCGCTAATGCCATTGCGCTGATTATTATAAAGCAAAGACAGGTTACCAATGTTGGCCGACTGCCCATACAAAGGGCGCGTTTGGTTAATTGTCCGCGGTTCAATGTTACCATTGTTAGGGTTAATAACACGTTGCAGTTTCGGAGTTGTAATAGATGAATTGGTATAGGTATAGTTTGCCTTTATCCCAAAACTTTTGAAATACTTGATTGCATCCAGCTCTATCCCGAAGTTTGTAGCATTACCGAAATTGCCCGGCATGTAAAAAATATCCTGCCCCCTCACACCATCAGGCTGTAGCGTAAACTCAATCGGATTTTGGATTTTCTTATAAAAAACACCGGCCATTAATTGTTCCGAAGGACGCGGCCTGAATTCGTAACGCACGTCTACGTTATCTGCAACTGCCCTCTGCAAGTCCGGATTTCCTTTTTCTGTATATTCTTCATTTACAACTCTGAAAGGGACAATTTCATAAAAGCCGGGACGGTTAAGCGACCGGAAATAAGCTGCCCGTACAGTATGTTTCTCAGTTAAAAGGTATTTTAAATTCACACTTGGCAACAGGTCTGTATATATCTGGTTACCTTCAGGCCTGTCAGCCCCCAAGGCGTACTCCAGGGCATATCCCTGATTGGTCGCTTCAACCCTTAAACCTCCTATTATCTGTAGCCTTTTTACATCAAGCTTTAACTGAACATACCCTGCGGTTGTCAGTTCTGTGGCTTTATAATTAAGTGGATTGGTATAATCTCCTTTTGGTGAAGTTATTCTCCAACTAACATGGTTGTAATCTATTTCATTATTGACATAGGTAAAATCAGTTACAGGGCTAAATGAGTAGTTGTTATAAAAATTATCTCTGGTTTTGCTTCTGTACAAACCTCCTGTACTTATCTCATAAGGCAAACCGGCCAATTTGTTATTATAAACCAGGTTCAGATAAGCGGCTAAATCCTTATCAGAGTTATGTTCCCATCTTCTGGTCATACCGGACACAAATTCTTTTTTGTCCTGAAAGGCAATTTCTTTTCCCGTAGAACTAATTGTTGTGTTGTCGGGAATTTCACTTGTTGCTGAAGAATACACGGCGGACCATTGGGCTTTTAACCTTTCAGTCAATTTATGTTCCCCCTGCAGGGTCATATTGGCAATTCGCTGACGGGTAAGCCGTGAACGGGTTGAAAAAGACAAAGAAGCATTGCCATTCTCAGGTTCAAAGCCATTGGACAAATTGGTACTGCGCACGTCACGTGTCTGAATATTGGCCAGGTTGATAAAAGAGCTATACAATTGGATTTTATGGCGTGCTCCTATTTTGTAATCCAGCATTGTATGTAATCCATAGCGATTTTGCTGTTCAGAATAGTTGCGCTTATTCATTGTTGTCAGATAAGCATACTGTTCTGTCCCGGCATTTTCAGAGTTAAAGAACAAGCTTTTGCTTCCGCGATAAGTATTTTGGTACGAACCGGCTATCATTATGCCTAAACGGTCTTTAAAGAACCTATTGCCAAGCGCTACTCCACCAAACAAATTAGGAGCAGGAAAACCATTGGTATAAGTTATTCTGTCATTAGAAAAATTGGCCGGCGTTGCATTATAACTTTTGCCATTATGCTCGTATGGCGACTGGTAATCAATTCCTTTGTATTTATAAGCCTGATAATCCTGTTGTGTAAAAAGCTCGCTGAAACCACTAGCCAGGTTTGCACTCACATAACGTTTACCCGGAGCTGTTTTCATTACAAGGTTCACGACACCCCCTACCGCATCACCTTCCATTGAAGGAGTAAGTGATTTTGTCACCTCAAGCCTTTCAAGCATTTCAGAGGGAAAAATATCCAGAGGGACGTAGCGGTACTTATTGTCGGGACTCGGGATTTTTACCCCGTTTACCAAAGTATAATTGTATCTTTTGTCCATTCCGCGAAGAATCGCATACTGGCCGTCTCCATTACTGTTGCGCTCTATAGAAATTCCGGAAACCCTTTGTACTACATTGGCAACTGTAATATCAGGAGACAACTCCATTGTTTTTGCAGACACGACATTGATCACATTGTCTGCCCGGTATTCTCTGTTTCTTGAAAAATCATCCGATTCTTTATCTACTTCTGCAATAATTACAGCTTCTTCCATTATGTGTACATCCGGCTCAACAGCAAAATCAAGCGTCAACACATCGTTGTCATTCACTATTACAGCATGCTTTTCCTGCATTATATATCCGGAATAGCGCACCACTAAAGTATAAGTACCTATTGGAAGGTGTTTAATGACATAGCCTCCTTCAAGGTCTGATGCAAAACCTTTGGACATTTCCTTAACCACCACCACAACTCCAACCAGCATTTCTTTGCTGCCGGCATCTGTCACTTTCCCTTTTATAGTAGCCGCATATGTCTGTCCGGTTAACAGAAAAAACACAGTCACATTTAATAATAACTTCAAGCTAAATAATCTCATAAACAGAAGATTGATGAGCCAGCCTTACTCTTTTCAAGCGGCTTCATTTCTTAAGTACAAAGCTGAAATCTTACTGCAATAAATCCTAAAAAACACAGGTAGACAAGAGGGTATACAAAAACACAAATAACTGATTATCAATATATTGAAAAACAAAAATTTAACAATACAATATCAAATAAGTAATATTTTAATAACATAGAATTTCCAATTATAATCTTATGAAGCTGTAGCTTCGCAGTAGAATGAAATGGTTCCGAAATTCCCTTCTGATTGGTCTTCTTTTCTGCTGTTACATCCACAAAACCATAGCAGAGTCCGGCATTGTTTATTCCGTTGAAGCCGGTAAAAAACATATTGAGCAGGAAGAATACCTTACAGCTTTCAATATTCTACTCCGCGTTGCCGACACGTATGAATCAAAACACATTCAGACTGACGAACTCGCCTATGCCTGGATGTATCTGGCCATATGCTATGAATATTTTGATTATGATGAGAGCACTATTTCTTATCTGAAAAAAGCACTGGCCTTGTTCAAAAAAAACCGGAATGAAGAAGGTGAAGCTTTGTGTCTTTCTTATCTGGGAGACATTATTGAGGATATGGGGCAAACAGAAGAAGCCATGCTTGGTTATCAGCAGGCATTATCATATTTCACTAAAAAGGGGAAAGTGAAAGAGTGCGCTATGATATATGACAACATGGCCAGTACTTATGAAAACAGACAACAATATGATTCTGCTACTTTCTTTCTCAGCAAAGCATTATTGCTTTATAGCCAGAATAAAGACAGTTTAGGTATTACCAGAGTTTTAAACAACTATGGAGACGTTTACCGCCGCTGGGGGAAGGCACACAAATCGCTTACTTATTATCAGCAATCCCTTATTTACGCCCGCCTTTTACACAGAAAAGAAGAGGAAAGATCTAACCTGAAGGATATTTCAAAAACGCTGGCAGACCTTGGCCGTTACGAAGAAGCTTATAAAACGTTTGGCAGCTTCTATGATGTGCACCTGAAGCTAAAAATTGAGAATAAGCTAAACGAGATCAGCAAACTGGAGATACAGAACATCCGCTACAGAAAAGCAATGGAGTTCAAAGCGCTGGAAGCCGAACAGCAAATTGCCAATTTAAGACTGTACCTGATTACCGGTGGGCTTGTGACGGCCCTGATTATACTTTCACTTGTGTATTACAACTACAGGATTAAGTACAAAAAAGACCAGCAACTTTCTCAGGTAAAAGAAGAACTGCTTGAAGCAGCTATCAAGACTGCTCAAATAGAAAAGGATAATCTGAAAATAGAATTAAGCGCAAAGAAAAATGAACTGCTCAATTTCACTAAAACACTTATTGAGCGAAGTGAGCTTATAGAGGAACTACGCAAAAAACTGGACGACACCTTTGATAAACAAAAAATCAAAGAGTCTATTAAACTGAAATCACTCGAAGAACTAACAGACGCCAGCATATTGACTAATGACGACTGGAAACATTTCAAAAGAAAATTTGAAGCTGTCCATGAAGGATTCTTTGAAAAGCTGCTCAACCAATATCCTACAATGACAACCGGTGACATACGCCTTGTAGCAATCATGAAGCTCAAACTAAGTCAAAGTGAAATTGCTGCCATGATGGGAATTTCAGAAGGAAGTGTAAAAAAGGCGAAGCAGCGGTTAAAAAGTAAAATTTCAGAGCAGGAGGATTTCAAATTGCAAAAATGGGTAGATGCAATTACCTGAAACAGGTATCGTGAAATTTAAGAGAGTATAGTACATACTTCAAACCACAAAAGTTAAAGGCATTATATTTCAATTCCGCCAGAGTCAACATTAAAGTTTATCATAACAAGTAACATCTAAACCATAAATGTCTTATTTTTATGGAGGTGATACAGCTCAACAACATACTACCCAAACATATTCCTGCTGAAAAAGTAAAGGAACTGGAAATTGCTACACAACGCATTATTGATACCGGACTTGCTGAAATGGTTATCCTTTATGGCTCTTATGCACGTGGTAATTTCAAACTTCAGCGGGGGAAGGAAAAAGGTAAACGAAGCGATTTCGATCTGCTTGTTATTGCTTCCGATTATCATAATAAACAGCAAGTACAAATGCTGCTTAGCGGAGCCTTCCGCGACATTGACACGCATGTACAGGCAATCTTCGAAACTATCCTTACAGTTAATTCAAATCTTGAACAAAGACAGTTCTTCTTTTCTGATATTAAAAAAGAAGGGATAGTGTTATATACTTCCGGCAAACATACCCTCGCCGAACCTAAACCACTGACACCTGAATTGCGCCTTAAATTGGCAGAAGAGGATTATGCAGAGTGGATGGGAATGGCCAAAAGCGTTTTCGAGCAATATCGCTTAGGCATAACCTATGCAACTCATCCGCGCTATCTGATGCTAGGTTCTTTTAATTTACAGCAGACGGTAGAGATGTGTTATACCACCATTGAAATGGTATTTACTCACTATAATCCGCATGAGCATGATTTATTGATATTAAGAGAAAGACTGCAAACATTTGACAGACGCGTTAATGACGTTTTCCCTTGTACAAACGAAGCAGAAAAAGAATCATTTGAATACCTCAACTTTGCCTATATCGGTGGGCGCTACCGCAGCGAAAAGGAATTTCCGGTAACTAAAGAACAACTCAACTATTGGGCCGCTGAAACGCAAAAGCTCATTGACTTAACTATCCTGATCTGCGAAGAGAAAATTGAGAGCCTGAAAGACTAGTCTTATAAGTTGCCGAGATAATCTCCCTAAAACAAGTATGCCATCCGCAAGCGCAGATGGCATAAAATAACCTCAACCAACCTATTTATACCTAGCAGGAAATATCTATAAAACTTTTTCCTTTTAGCTTGAACAAATATACGTGAATGCTTTATACTATATTCGTTTTTTATATGTATCAACAGATATTTTAGCCAAATACATTTATTTTTCAGACGAACGTCTAATCATACAAGTAACTGACGACAAGAGCGTTGCCAAACCAAGTATCTACAAAACAAATATGCCATCCGCAAATGCAGATGGCATAAAATAATCTCAACCAACCTATTTATTACCTTAAACCAAGAAAACCGTTTATAACATTTTCTTTTAGCTTAATCAAATATACGGCAGTGCTTTTTACCATATTTACTTTTTATATGTACCAACAGATATTTTAGCCAAACAATTGATTTTGAAGGACGAACAAAATTTCCCATCTCTGATAATTCCATTTGTTCTTTGTTTCTGACTAGCAGAAGAAAACAAGGCAAAAAAATATGCCACCTGCACTGCAGATGGCATATAACAACCCTAACCAATCTATTTAATATCTAACCCAAGTAATTAGTCAATGTCTTTTTCTCTTTAGCTTACCCGAATATACGGAGGCACTTTTTAGCATATTTGATTTTTATACCTAACGATATATTTTTTAGCCAAACAACTGATTTTCAAGGACGAACAAAATTCCCTTCTGCTGGCTGCCGGAACCTGTGTGGTAAAATTTATTTAGATTGTCCTGGATTCTGGGCAAAAAAATATGCCATCCGCAATGCAGATGGCATAAAATGACCTCAACCAACCTATTTATTATTTAAACCAGGAAATCAGTTATTACTTTTTTCTCCTTTAGCTTAATCAAATATACGGCAAGGCTTTTTACAATATTCATTTTTTATATGTACCAACTTATATTTTAGCCAAACAACCGGATTTGAGGGATGAATGATTTTTTACTTAAACTAACGAAGGCCCGATTTATCAGATCGGGCCTTCGTTAGTTTTCTGTATTTTGATTATCGTTATCCGATCACAACCGGACCATGAGGGTTCACTTTAGAAACATAAGTTTCGTTTCCGATCTTAATATCATGGAATGTCTTGCTCATAGCTGCTGCTGCTGCCTGAGCAGTTTTCTCATCTTTACTTAAAACAAAGATTGACGGCCCTGAACCGGAAATCCCTCCGCCAATAGCACCGGCGCTCAATGCTGCTTCTTTTACTTTATGAAAACCAGGGATTAAGATAGAACGCACAGGCTCTACAAGGAAATCCTGTAAACTTCTGCCGATCAGGTCATAGTCGCTGGTGTATAAACCTGCTACTAATCCGCCCACATTGCCCCATTGCTTCACACCATCTCTCAATGCCACTTTTTCAGGCAGAATACGGCGTGCATCTTTGGTTTGTACTTCAATATGCGGGTGAATAACAGAGCACCACAAGTTTTCCGGAGTTGGCAACTGAATTACATCCAACGGTTCATAGCTTCTTACCAGCACAAAACCACCGAACAAAGCCGGAGCAACGTTATCAGCATGGGCAGAACCACAAGCCAGGCGCTCGCCCTCCATTGCGAATGGAAGCAACTCCTGCTTAGTCAGCTTTTTACCCATCAGTTCATTGATCGCAAAAACACCTGCTACCGTACTGGCAGAGCTTGAGCCCATACCGCTGCCTAGTGGCATTTTTTTGAACAATTCAATTTCAATCCCTTGCTGCGAACCAATATGACTCAGGTAATTCAATACAGAAATACCAACCGTATTGCGTTCTGCCTCCAATGGCAAACGGCCATTATCACCTTCAATTTTCGTAATGCGTACACCCGGCTTATCGCTCAGGCGCATGATTACTTCATCACCGGGATTGTGCACAGCAAAACCAAGCACATCAAATCCGCAAACTACGTTAGCAACCGTTGCCGGTGCAAATACTTTTATTGATTCCATTATATAGTAGTGAGTAGTGAGATTTGAGTAGTGAGATCAATAAAGACCGCAATACACATCTTACTACAATGACTTCAAAATTTAAACTAACACTTGAGACTATGGAGTATACTACTCATCTAGAAGTCACCTAGACACATATCTCTATATTACCAAGCAAACTAAAAAGGAGCAGGACATTTCTCAATACTCACTACCCACTTCTCAATACTACTATAAAGTAGATCCTACTTTGATAATATCGGCAAACACGCCTGCTGCTGTTACTTCTGCACCTGCTCCCGGGCCTTTAACAACCAATGGACGATTCAGGTAACGCTCTGTTGTGAACGAGATAATGTTATCGCTTCCCGACAGAGAATAGAACGGGTGACCGCCATCTACTGCCTGAAGTGTTACAGAAGCTTTTCCGTTTTCCAACGATGCTATGAAACGCAATACCTTGCCTGCATCTTCGGCTTCTTTTCTACGCTTCTCAAAGAAATCATTTGACTTCTCTAATTCCACAAAGAACTCTTCAACAGTTTTTGCATCACAGCAGTTCTGAGGAAGGATATTTTCTACCTGTACATCTGTAGGCTCCATAGCGAAACCGCTGTCACGAGACAAGATCAATATCTTACGTGCAACGTCCATACCGTTCAGGTCATCACGAGGATCCGGTTCTGTATAACCTTTTGCTTTTGCTTCTTTTACAATTTCGCTGAACGAAGTGCCTGCTTTGTAAGAGTTGAAAATAAATGACAATGTACCTGAAAGCACCGCTTCAATTTTCAGGATCTGATCGCCTGAATTCAACAAGTCTTTTAATGTACCAATGATAGGCAAACCTGCACCTACGTTGGTTTCATACAGGAACTGAACACCATGCTTTTTAGCAGCATTGCGCAAAGCCTGATAGTTATCGTATGTACCTGAGTTAGCCAGTTTATTCGGCGTTACTACAGAAACGCTTGATTTCAGGATCGTCTCATAGTATTTCACCACCTCTTTGCTTGAAGTGTTGTCTACAAAAACTGAGTTTGGCAGGTTCAATGAACGCATTTTATTCACAAATGCTTCCATGTCACTCGCTTCACCATTTTCCAATGAAGCTTCCCAGTTTGTCAGATCAAGACCATCAGCATTGAATACCATTTTCTTAGTATTCACCACACCAACAATATTGATTTTCAAAGACTTGTTTTTACTCAGATATTCAGACTGTTTTGCAATCTGGTTAATCAGTGTTTTACCGATCAGACCAAGACCTACAATAAATACATTCAATGACTTTGTTCCTGAAAGGAAGAAACTGTCATGCAATGCGTTCAGGCCTTTTGCCAGATCAGGCTTTTTAATCACTACAGAAACATTGTACTCAGAAGAACCCTGAGCAATAGCCACGATGTTGATACCATTGTGACCCAATGCCTGGAACAGCTTTCCTGCTATACCCGGCGTACGGCGCATGTTCTCGCCTATGATGGCTACTACAGAAAGGTCTGTCTCTATGTTAACAGGATCAAGTTTTCCTGTGCGTAATTCATTTTCAAACTCCTCCTCAATCGTTTCTTTAGCCAAAGCAGCTTCAGTAGGCGCTATTGCAAAACTGATTGAGTATTCAGATGATGCCTGAGTAATCAAAATCAGGTTCACTTTTTTCTTAGCCAAAGCAGTGAACAGACGCCCGGAAAAACCGGTTTCACCCATCATACCGCTTCCCTGAATATTGATCAGAGCAATGTCACTGATAGAAGAAATACCTTTGATAGTATAATCTCCTGCAGCAGCTTTGTCAGAAATAATAGTCCCACCGAAAGACGGGTTGAAAGTATTTCTGATGCTGATCGGAATTTTCTTAGCAAATGCAGGCTGCAATGTTGGCGGATAAATTACTTTAGCGCCGAAGTGCGACAACTCCATTGCTTCAATGTAGGAAACAGAAGGAAGCGTAAATGCCTTTTTCACCATACGCGGATCAGCCGTTAACATACCGTCAACGTCTGTCCATATTTCGATTTCTTCGCAATCAAGCGCAGCACCGAAGATGGCAGCAGTATAGTCAGAACCACCACGGCCAAGCGTAGTAGTTTCATTTTTATCAGTAGAAGCCACAAAACCGGTAACCAACTGTAATGACTTATGGTCTTTGAAGTAGTTTTTAATATTCTCTTCAGTGGCCTTGAAGTTCACACGAGCATTACCGAAGTTGTCGTCGGTTTTAATCAAAGTGCGGGCGTCCACAAACTCAGCATCAGGTTGTGTTTGTTTGATCGCCTCAGTGATGATATAAGAAGAAAGTCTCTCTCCGAAACTTACCACAAGGTCACCAGTACGCTTAGAAATTTCTTTTACAAGGAAAACACCATGCAAAAGACCTTCAAGTTCATTCAGCATCAGCTTTACATTAGCCAACACTTTGCTTTGCAGCTGTACATCTATCAAAGCATTAATCACCTCAAAATGTCTGTTTTCAATGGTTTTCAGGTGCGTCAGGTACGAATCGTCACTAATAGAAGCAAGGCGACCCATTTCAATTAAACTATTGGTAACACCGGTCATCGCTGAAAAAACGACAGCAATCTGCTTACTGCTTTTCTGCTTGTTTACCACGATGTCCATTACTGCTTTGATGTTCTGAACTGAACCTACCGAAGTACCACCGAATTTTAAGACTCTCATTGAGAAATAATTTATTAGAGTAAAAACATAGCCTGACCGCTACAAACCGATCCGACCCAAAAGGACACAATGCCCCTAAATTTATCAAGCTGCAAAATTAAGTGTTTTTTCGTTCTTTTCAAGGGAGAAAACGCAAGACTTGTCATTTTTAAAAAGTATATACACTTCTTTGAAGTCACTGAACTTTGAAACATAAAAAAGCCTTCCCGGGAAATTCAGAAAGGCTTTCAGCTTTAACAAAAAACAAAACAGCACAGCTATTCTTTCACAAACTTAATTACGTCTCCTTTAGATGTTTTCAAAAAGTAAATCCCTGCCACAAAACTGCTGACATCAATCGTATGGTTTCTGTGATTGACCAGAGCAGAAAGCACTTCTTCTCCTAACGGTGTAGTAATTGTTATGACTGTATTTACCGGAGTTTCTATATGCAAAACAGATGATACAGGATTTGGGTAAATGTTAAAAATATCTTCAATTCCAAGATCACTTATGCTTGCTGTTGTATTATCATCGACCAACACCAAGCCAGGATCTGTATTTTTCCAGATAGGATTATTGGCAATGACTGAAGCATCATCTACCTTAATGCTGGTCAGGTCTGGATTATCATAAACCTCGAGGTCTACTATATTGTGGCTATTCCCATTAGCCATATTTAAGTTTGTTAATTGATTAGACCGGCAATACAATGCTATCAAATCTGTATTTGAACTAAGATCTAAAGAGGTTAATTTATTATATCCACAGCCAATTACTACTAAGGCGGTATTGGCACTTACATCTAGAGAAGTTAATTGATTTTGCTGACAGCTAAGGTATTTCAGAATAATATTAGAGCTAAGGTCTAAAGATGTCAGTTTATTATCCCAGCAACTTAAATTGAATAAAACGGCATTTGAACCCAGATCCAAGGAGGCCAATTGGTTTTCAGAGCACTCCAATAGTGACAAACCTGTATTGCCACTCACATCTAAAGAAGTCAGTTTATTGTTCTGACATATTAACGTTTCCAAACCGGTATTTGGACTCAGTTTCAAGGAAGTCAACTGATTCCAAGAGCAATCCAGCGTCTCTAAAGCGAGATTTTTACTCACGTCTAATGAAGTCAATAAATTCATAGCACTGTGCAGTTCTATTAAAGCCGTAAATGCCTCTATTCCGGTCAAATCAGAGATGCCCAGATCGTAGATCCTAATACTCCCTGAAAAAGCCTCTGCTTCACTTACCTGAATTTCAGTATCCCCATTAGTGTTAATAGAAGTATTCCCTACGAGATATGACTTGAAAGCTGCATCGGGAATATTTACATTTTGTGCGTTTGTGGTATAGCACAGGACAGATATTGCTGCTATCAGCAGTTGTTTTTTCATTTTAGTTTTGTTGAATTATGATGTCTCAATATTAGATTTTGGAGCATTGAAAGGCTTTACATTATTGTAAAAAAAATTGATGCGAAGGAAAATAGCCTAAACTGTAAACTCAAGCGCAGGAAACTATGTGCAAAATTTTCAGTCTGTTGTTTCTAACGGTATAATAAAAGTTTTTAAAATGCTTTTCCCATTCAAATCCATATGCAAAGTATCTAATGTATTTATATCTGCTAAATAACCGTCAACCCCTAACGAAGGCCATTCTTTGTCACTACGTTTTATGAGATCAATTGACACGATACTAAAGCCCTGATCTTTATTAGAATTTAATCGTCCTGAATACCATTTTTCACAAGGTGCAGTGCATTTCGATTCCCCTTCTCTCTTGAGAATATCACCTCCATTTTGATATACATAACATTCATATGTAATTATGTTCCCCTTATTACTCATGAATTTAATTGCCCCCCTTGGTTGTAAGGCACCCAACTAAGTTCAGACAAAGCAAAACCTTCACATGTTCTATTGCTGCAACAGGAACCTAGCACAAATGCGGATAAAAGAAATAACAATTGCTACAATTATAATAATGCAGCAATTAAACAGAAAAAAACGATTCCTATAAATTACTTTTTTGTTAAAACTTACATCAAAACACTTTACCTTACACCTAAAAAAATCCGGAATATTGAATAGAATAATTTCAAGGTTTGTTCCCAAAAGAAAAAACATATTAACTTCGAAAAAACAACCAATCATATGACTAGTAAATCAACTAAAATTATCTTCTGGACAGCCACTATCATTATTGCATTAATGGAAGCGGTCATGCCTATGAGTACCTGGATTTTTGCTCCCCAATATATGACCTTCGGAACAAAGGCATTAGGTTATCCTGATTATTTTGCCTACTCATTAACTATCGCAAAAGTGCTTGGTGTCATTGCAATTACTTATCCGAAAACACCGGCTAAAGTTAAGGAATGGGCCTATGCAGGGTTATCGTTTACTTTAATATTCGCATTTTTGAGCCACAGTTTTGTAGACAGAAACATTGGCTATATGCTTATGCCTTTGTTCTTTTTAGGGATTCTTGCTGTCTCTTATATCTATAAAGACAAAAATTAATAACATATAGGATTGCCGGCGGGACCCGCCGGCAATCCTATTATATCTATAAGCGCAAATCAATAACTACCTGTTAAATGCTTACTATTACCCTCGAAGAACTACACCTGGAATTAAGGTATACCTGGAAAATAGCCCGTAATGCCTCGGACTTCAAAACAAACTTTGTGGTAAAAATAAGCGACGGTACTTTTGAAGGAATGGGCGAGGTAGCTCCAAATGTGCGTTATGACGAAACTCCTGAAAATATCCGCAAAGATTTTGCACGCTTCCTTGTAAGTAAACCGGCAGGGATCAGCTCTCTGACGGATTTAAGTAAACTTCTTAATCTGGTAAAGCCGCATTATGCTTTGCGTTTTGCTATTGAGTCGGCTTACGTTCATTATTTAAGTAAGAAGTCGGGCAAGTCGGTGGCAAGTATTCTAAATGTACCTGAAGTTACAAATGCCGGAACGTGCTATACCCTCCCAATTATGGACGAAGGCAAGTTGCAAGGCTTTTTCGAAGAGCACCGGTTACAGCGCTTTCCATACATCAAACTCAAGGTTAATAAAAGCAATGCTATTGCCGCTCTGGACGAACTGCTGACTTTCTGCAAACAACCTATCATGATAGATGGTAACGAAAGCTGGCAGGATGTTGAAGAGCAAATCATTTTCCAGGAGTCAATTGCCCATATCAAACAAATTTCATTCATAGAACAGCCGTTGCCTGCCGCTTTGACAGAAGAATATAAGCATTTAAAAAAACACGCACGTTTTGACATATTCGCTGACGAGAGTGTAACATCTTCTGCTGACATGTCGCAAATTGTGGAACAGTTCCACGGGGTCAACATGAAACTGATGAAAGCCGGTGGTTATTTTAAGGGAATTGAGATTTTAACCAATGCTAAAAATGCGGGCCTTAAAACAATGATAGGCTGTATGGTAGAAACTTCACTGGGAATTTCTTCTGCCCTGAGATTAACCGGATTATGCGATTATGCCGATCTGGACGGTTTTTTTATTTTAAAAGATGAACCGTTCGCTTTGGCTCAGGAGAAAAACGGACAACTTTGTTTTATTCAATGATACAATTATGGCATAGTGTTTGCGTTTTAGGTAGGACATCTGAAATTTTTCCAGGTTGATTTTTATTTAATTATTTCCACCTAAAAACCACATATTATGAAAGCAATGAAAATAAGCTATTTCCTGGCGGCCCTCATCATTATAGTAATCTATTCTTTTGCCTTTTTTAAAACCGCACCTGCGCAGCAGAAGCAAGTAATTATCAAAAAAGCTTCTATGATTCAAAACATTTTCAATTCTGGCGAGACGTCTTGTACCGATAAAATCTAACCATGCAAAAACTTCTAAGCTAAAAGAGCCCGCGATCCGATCATGAGCTCTTTTTTTATTCTTCTCTTCTCCCGCTGAACACTAGAATTACACAGATTTTTCCCCGGACATCACTCTCTCAAACCTCTTCACAAACGGAGCTACCGAAGTCTCGCAACTGTTTTCCCGGGATAACGCTGCTTGTACAGATTTCAGGCAATCCGGATTATTGTCCAAAACGATAGGTCAACCCTGTAACTAAGCCTAGTGTACCATATTTTACATTGTTCAAATAATCAATTCCACCAGGGGTTACAATCACATGCGTATAGCGTAATTCGAGCGGTATGTACAGTTTCGAAGAAATATTCAACTGCATACCCAAACCATAAATCCAGCCTAAATAGCTGGGATGCTTTGAACTGTCAGTCGTTTTTATTGATGCGCCAGAGCTGCCCGTTACTTTAAATGAGCTTGAAAGCAATACAGACCAGTCAACCCCTGTATTAAAAAAGAAACTCACTTTCTTATCAACATCGGTACGATACCTAAGCAATACAGGTATCTGGAAATAGTTAGAGCGTGAAACAGTTTCTTCAATATAGTTGAGAGCAGGGTCGTTGCCATTACAACAAAACTGCTCACCGAATTTAACTTTTCTGCCAGTTTGCTGATAATTCAATTCTGCCATAACCAGCCATGATTTTGACAACAAATATTGTCCACTAATACCTGCACTATAAGTCAACAATGGTTTTTCATACGAATTTAGTGTAGAGGGATACAGATTGGATAGCTGCGGCGCTGCTGTTATGCCTAATTCTACTTTAGACATCTGAGCAAAAACAATAAATGGAAAAAATAGCCCAACGAATAATAATCGCAATTTCATAACAGAATCAACAATTGAAACAGCTACAATATTACAACAATTAAAACCCAAATCAACTTCGGCAAGCGCAGTTACCCAAGGCTATTTCAAATAAAAAAGGTTCTGCATGTAATGCAGAACCTTTACATTAAATCCTTTGTCTTTTATGCCTGTGCTAAAAGTTCGCCGTAATTAATTCCCATATGAGAATTGTCGTATGTACATTTCCCGTCTTTGATTACCAACACTTGCGGAGACTGATGCTCTACGCCAAATATATCGGCGATTTTGTTTGAAATATCTCTGTGCTCAATCAGATCAAGGTAATATGGTTTCAATTTTACACTATCCTTTTCGTCCTCCCACACTCTATCGAGACGTCCTTTGGCAGTAGTACTTATTGAGCAGCGTGTACTATGTTTAAATATAAACAGAGGCTGTTTTTTTGATTCTTCTACAATTGCATCCAACTGCGCTATATCTGATAACTGATTCCAATTCATTTTGATTGATTTTATGTTGAAACATCAAATCAACAAAAATAATTCGCTCTTATGAGAATTCCGAAGTATTAAAATCTAAAAATTCTGCCTTAATGACACAAATTCCTGAAAAAACAAAAATTGGGTGGCAAAAACGTTGAATTTGTCTTTACCACCCAAAGTAATACATCATTTACTACCTTCTTAAAGCAGCTCTATCCAGTTTACCATTAAAGTAAATCTCATAAGCAGTGTTACTTATACCGCTTTTTGATTTAAATGAGATCGTGTAAATATCACCGGATTTCGTAATCACCAATTGTTTATTCTGCAGGCCAATGCTATTATCATCACCATCAAAATAGTCGGTATCTCCATCTAATACATCATATATGTCCACATACAAGTCACCTGCCGCTGCAGTTCTTCCTGTAGCAACAGCTGTAGCGGCAGGTCTGGTTTCATCAGGTTCAGCTGCTGCCACTGCTGCTACAGTAGCAGTATAAGTACCTACAGGCAGTGTTGCACTGCTATCTGCCGATGAGAATGCAAGGTAAAAAAGCTTACCAGTACCTTTAAAGTCATCATCAGCAAATGACACTCCTCCTGAGGTTACATACAAATAGTGCCTCTTACCACTGCTATTTCCATCATAGTATACATGAGAAACAACTTGCGAAGTAGTACCTAGCTTAACAGTATTGGCCGGCGCAGGTGAAGAGCTGTCGCTTTTTTTGCAAGAAAAGGCAACCACTGCTACAAATGCAAAAAAGAGAAATCGGAATGAGTTTTGAGCTTGTTTTTTCATTTTCAGAATAAGGGTTTGATAACACCTTACAAAGCTAGGCCTGCACAACAAACCGAGTACTAGCCATAATGGCTAGTACAGTAAATAAATTAGATTGTCCTAGTTTAATATTAAGACATAAAGATGATTACAATATAGTGTGCTCCTCAGATTTTCTTTAGAAAATCACTATGTGCTCCTAATAGCAGGCTTAATATTTTAAAACACTTAGAAACATAGTTTTTGCTGACAAAAACAGACACAAAACACTTAGACTGATAGATAACATAGAAAATTAATTTTAAACATAGAGTATATTTAAATCTGGCGTTTACACCCTATGTATCTATGCGTTAAATTTAAAACGAATTGGATATTTCTTAATATCTATCTGGAAAAAACTAAATTAATGACTATCCACTTCTATGAACCTTCTTATGTTTTTCCCGCAGATAACACAGAATTTCGCAGATTAGGATTTAAAAACTCCGATTCTTAAAAATCCTGAAAATTTAAAAATCAATAAAATCTGTGCTATCAGCTAAATTAACGGGCAAAATTCAGAATCTCCGGTTAAGCAGATCAAGTAAGGTGTGCTGAAACGGATACTCAATACTAAATTTATTAAAGTGCTATCTGCTTCTATGAACTCATTTTCTTCCGGCAGATTATCTCCTGAGTAATAAAAAATGGTTTGGCTATTTCTAACCAAACCATTTTTTATTACTTATATCTGAAACTTAATGTCCTGACGACTGCCTTGTTTTTTCGTCTAATTGTCGCCACATCTCAGCTTCTTTCTTATCGTACTGAGGTTTTCCATCTTTCAGCTTCTGGTAGTTCGGCACCTCTTTTCCGTCACGGTCTCCGTATTTCTTCAGCATACGCTTACGCATTTTCTCTTTCTGAGTGTATGAATTTGCAATTCTTCCACCCTGATAAACGGCACTCGGATGCTGGCCTTTCTTACGGTTGCTAACAATAATATCACCCTGGTAGTTAGCCATTTCTTTAGACTTCTTACGAATACGCTTATCTCTTGCTTTCAACGTACTCACCAGAATATCTCCACGATAATTGGCCTGTTCTTTATCTTTTTGTCTTCTGAACTTGTCCCTGTTTTCCAGATAATTGTATGGGCTGTCGCCTTCATAGTTAGCCTGCTCTTTATCTTTGGCACGGCGCATTTTTTCTCTGTTGGCAAGGTAGTTTGCAGGAATATCTCCTTCTGAAGTTGCCATTTCCTTATCTTTTTCTCTGCGCATTTTATCGCGATTCTGAAGATAATTTCCGCCTATGTCTCCTTCAGATTTTGACATCTCCAGGTTTTTCTCTTTGCGCATCTGTGCTCTGTTGGCTAAATAATTACCCCCGATATCACCTTCTGACCGGGCTGCTTCCCTGTCTTTATCAAAACGCATTTTTTCTCTTTTTTCTAATGCTCCGCGTTTAGAATCACCTTCAGAACTTGCTGCTTCCTGGCTATTCTCTTTTCTCATTTTGTTACGTTTGGCAAGTGCATTATTACCAATATCGCCTTCTGAGTTGGAAACCTCTTTATTTTTATCCTTACGATCCTTATTACGCATTTCTACTGTATAAGCCTGATCGCCTTTATAGTCATTCATTTCACGATCCTGGCTTTGCCTTGCTTTCTGCCTTTTTTCAAGTGCATTCAGCTGGTCACCGGAATAGTTATAAACTTCTTTATTTTTCGATTTCCTGTTTGGCAAGCGAACTTCTGCAGAAGCGGAATTATTATATTGAGGGCCATTGGCTTCCATTTCGTTTTGATCACCTGATAAACGACGGTGGTCAGTACCACGATAACTGGATATCTGCTTATTCTTAGCTTTAGTACTTGGTTTACGCACAACCATTGAAGGGCTGCTGTTATATAGAGGGCCTTTACCACTTACGGCAGTCTGATCACTTGCTGAATGACGTACCTCTGTACCCTGGTAGCTGGAAACCTTTTTATTTTGAGATTTCATGCTTGGTTTACGCACAACAGTACCTCCCTGATTATTATACTGAGGGCCTTTGGCGTCCATTTCATCCTGGTCGCCAGACAAGCGCCTGTGTGATGTACCTCTGTAGCTGGAAATCTTTTTATTCTGGGATCTCGCACTTGGCTTGCGCACTACAGCGCCGCCTTGATTATTATACTGAGGGCCTTTGGCATCTGTTTCATCCTGATCACCGGACAAACGCCTGTGCGATGTACCTTTGTAGCTGGAAATCTTTTTGTTCTGGGATTTTGTACTTGGCTTACGCACTACAGCGCCGCCTTGACTATTATACTGAGGGCCTTTGGCATCCGTTTCATCCTGATCACCGGACAAGCGCCTGTTTGATGTACCTTTATAATTGGCAATTTTTCTACTCTGAGTATCCTTCAGTTTTCTTGTCTGACCACCTTTGTTGTTATTGTAATTAGGTCCATTGGCATTTGCCGGCACTGCTTCTCCTGCAACCGGACGGTTTTCAGTACCTTTATATTTGGCAATTTTTCCGCTCTGAGTATCCTTAGGCTTTTTCCCTGCTCCACCGTTCCCTCCTGAGTTATAGGTTCCTCCGCCAGACTTAGGAGTTTCTTCTCCTCCGGATCCGGGACGTACCTTAGTCCCTTGGTAAGCAGCTGACTTTTTACTTTGTTTTTTGGACTTATCTACTTTCTTGTAAGTGGCAGGGTTCTTAGGGTCTTGCCCTCCGGCTCCTTGTTTTTGGGCAAATGCGAAATGCCCGGCACCGGATAAGAGGCAGATAATAAGAAGTGATACACCGAAGCGATAATGATACTGCAGGAATTGCTTCATTCAGGGAATGTATTAATGATGTTTTTTGCTTTGAGCGTAACTTCTTGTCACTTTCTTATTTTTCTTCTTTTTAACCAAGCCTGTTTGTGCATCTTTTCTCACAGGAGATTTATCTGCCAGCGTACTTTGGCCGCCAGATGGCTGCACCTGACCATTTTCATCTGTTACTAAAGGAGTACCCTTCAAATCTGCTTTGCTTTTATCGCCTTCCCAATAAGAAGGGCATGAAGAATGCCTGTTACATGCAGCAAAAGCCAACAATAACACAATACCTAATGTATATTTTTTCAACGTAGTCAAATATCTCATTTATGAAAATATTTAAATTTAATATAAAAAACGTTACAATAACAATTAACACACAATTGAGTTTTAAAATTCACTCAACTGTTTGATTTTCTCTTTCATACGGGCCAGCGGAAGAAAAACCTGTTCTATTCCGGGTGAAAAAGGAACCGGCATATCTAAACTTCCTTCTCTCAATACAGGTGCATCCAGAGATGCAAAACAGTTCTCTCCGATCCAGGCTGCTATTTCAGCGCAGATACTTCCTGTAATTGTATCTTCACTGGCTACTAATACCCTTCCCGTTTTTTTCACGGAATTAAATACTGTATTTTTATCCCAAGGCAATAATGATCTCAGGTCAATGATTTCAATGTCTACATCCGGCATTTCAGCCTGAATTGTTTTTGCCCAGTGCACGCCCATTCCATAAGTAACCACTGTCAGGTCTGAACCTTCTTTCTCGATGCGTGCTTCTCCTATTTTTACTGTGTAGTAATCATCAGGAATTGCATCTGTTAATGAACGGTACAAAGCCTTATGCTCAAAATACATCACAGGGTTAGGGTCTTCAATAGCAGCGTTCAGGAGTCCTTTTGCATCGTAAGGATTTGAAGGGAAAACAATCTTCAATCCCGGTGTATGGAAGAACCATGCCTCATTTGACTGAGAATGGAACGGCCCTGCCGCTGTGCCTGCACCTGTTGGCATACGCACAACCACGTCGGCATTTTGACCTATACGGTAATATGACTTGGCAAGGTTATTGACAATCTGGTTAAAGCCCATTGTAACGAAGTCAGCGAACTGCATTTCTATTACTGATTTATAGCCTTTAACAGAAAGGCCAAGTCCGGTTCCCAGAATAGCGGATTCACAAAGCGGTGTGTTTCTTACACGTTCCTTACCGAACTGATTAACCAGCCCTTCTGTCACCTTAAATACTCCTCCATATTCCGCAATATCCTGCCCCATCAGAACAAGGTTCGGATATTTCTCCATTGACTGGCGCAATGCATCGCTGATAGCGTCTACATAACGTTTATCAGATAATGAGTTCATACTTGGTAATTCAACGCGCTGTTCAAAAGGAGCATATACATCGTTCAGCTCCTGCCAGGCATTACCTTCAGGCATTTCTTCATCATCGGAAGCAGCAACAGCCACTTCTATTTCTTTGCGGATATGCTCTTTAATACTTTTTACTTTATTCTCCGAAAGGATATTCTCCTTTACCAGATAGCGTTCAAAGTTTTCTACCGGGTCTTTCTTTGCCCATTTTTCAAAAAGCTCTTCCGGTACATACTTGGTACCGCTTGCTTCTTCATGCCCGCGCATCCTGAAAGTAAGCGCTTCAATCAACACCGGGCGAGGGTGGTTACGCATGCCGCGTGCTGCCTGGCGGATCACATCATAAACTTCGAGGATGTTGTTTCCGTCTACCTGCAATGCATCAATACCATAAGCAGGACCTTTTTCAGTAAAGCTTTTGCATTTATATTGTTCAATGTTCGGCGTAGATAAGCCAAAGCCGTTATTTTCAATCAGGAAGATAACAGGCAGGTTCCATACGGCAGCCACATTCATTGCTTCATGGAAATCACCTTCACTTGCTCCACCATCACCACTGAACACCATTGTTACTTTATGGTGACGCCCCAGCAAATCAGCCAAGGCCATGCCATCGGCTACAGCCATCTGCGGCCCAAGGTGTGATATCATTCCAAATACTTTGTGCTCCGGAGAACTGAAATGGAATGAACGGTCGCGCCCTTTGGTATAACCAGACAATTTACCCTGAAACTGGGCAAACAAACGATCGAGAGGAACCTGACGAGACGTAAATACGCCAAGATTTCGGTGAAGTGGCAATATATACTCATCCGACTCCAGGGCCATGGTAGCACCTACAGCAATTGCCTCCTGTCCTATACCCGAAAACCACTTGGAAATTTTCCCCTGACGAAGAAGCAATAACATCTTTTCCTCAAACAATCGGGGACGCACCAAAGCCGTGTAAAGATCTACAAGAAGCTCGTCGGAATATTCTTTTCTGTTAAAATACATCTATCTGCTAAAAACACGTAAAGGTAGAAAATTTTTGGCACTGTGGAGAGAGGTTTTTATGCTGCTGCCGCAAATGATTTTTAATGCCTATCCGCTTTTGTGTTTTCCCGCAGATAACGCAGAATTTCGCAGATCAGGATTTAAAACTCCGATTCTGAAGAACCCTGAAAATTTAAAAATCAATAAAAATCTGCACTATCAGCGAAATTAGCGGGCAAACTTCAGAACTCCGGTTAAGCGGATCAGGTAAGGTGTGCTGAAACGGATACTCAAATGATTTTTTAACCACAGAAAAACAGAACAGATATTAACATTACTTTTCCTCTGCGCTAATCAGCAAGTTCAGCGGGTAACAATCCTGCCCTAACACCAAAAATTACGCTCCAAACTGCAGCTTTACCAGGTTGGCATAAATTCCGTTCTGCTGAATGAGTACTTCATGTTTACCCATTTCAGCTACCTCACCGTCATTAATTACAAAAATCTGGTCTGCTTTCAGAATTGTTGCCAGTCTGTGGGCAATAATGATTGTTGTGCGGTCTTTCATTAATGTTTCTAAAGCATGCTGCACCTGATCTTCCGAATGTGCATCCAAAGAGCTTGTGGCTTCGTCAAGAATCAAAATGGCCGGATCTTTCAAAATTGCACGGGCAATGGCTATACGCTGGCGTTGTCCACCAGAAAGCTTAATACCCCTATCACCAACCAACGTCTCAAAACCTTCAGGAAAACGTTCGATGAACTCATAAGCATTCGCTTTTTTAGCTGCTTCTATTACCTCTGCATCCGTTGCATCCGGACGGCCATAAAGAATGTTTTCTTTGATTGACCCGCCAAACAGTAATACTTCCTGAGGCACCAGGCCAATGTTCTTTCTCAGCTCTGGCAGGAAGATAGTGCGTATGTCTTTGCCGTCAATAGTAATAGTTCCGCCTTTCAGCTCATAAAAGTGCATCAATAATTGTGCAATAGTAGATTTACCCGCACCGCTAGCTCCAACCAAGGCCACTTTCTGACCATGCTTAATTTCAAGGTCGAGTCCTTTTAATATGTCTGCATCCAAACGTGTCGGATAAGCAAAAACAACCTTGTTATATACAATGTCGCCTGAAAGTTTTTTAACATTCACAGGCTTATGATCCATTTCACCGTCTTCATTCAGAATTTCAATGATCCTTTCTGAAGAACCTATACTCTTCTGGATTTCTCCGTAGATCTCTCCGATACCACCAACTGACACTCCTATAAATAAGGTATACATAAAAAACTGCACCAGCATACCGATAGTCATTTCGCCTGAAGCCACCAGACTCATACCGTACCATAACACCAGCACAATAGCCCCCATCAGGCAAAGGATAATAAAGGTCACAAATAGAGAACGGTACAAAGAAGCTTTCAGGCTGTTCTTTACCACTTTACCAATCAGCCCATCGTAACGAAGCATCTCAAAGCTTTCATTGGCAAAAGATTTAACCGTATGGATAGACTGCAAAGTTTCTTCTACAACCACATTGGCCGATGCCAGATCATCCTGGGCACTTTTAGACAGTCTCCTGATAAATTTACCAAAGAAATAGCCGCCCATCATCAGCACCGGAAAAGTACAGAGCATGAGTAAAACCAGCTTAATTGAAGTAAAAAACAGAATAGCAATAATACCTACAAGCAAGGTAGTTACCTGACGAAAAAACTCAGCGAGGTTCAATGACAACATTGTCTGCAACTGATCTACATCGGAAGAGATACGGCTCATTACTTCTCCAATCCTTCTCTTTTCAAAAAAAGCAATCGGCATGGCCAGTAATTTCGCATACAGCGTTTTTCTTATATCGGCCATTGCCCGTTGGCTCACAATGGCAAACAAATAAATTCTTCCGAAGGAAAATAAAGCCTGCAACACCAAGGCTACTACCAGTAACACAGCCACATAGTTCAGACTACCGGGCTCCTTATCTATATTAGTTGCATCGGCCAGTTCTCCGAACAGGTAAGGAAACACCATCATACTGGCACTCGAAAACAGCAAAAACAGCATTCCAATGCCAAATACAAACTTATAGGGCAAAATGAACCTATACATACTCAACAGATCTTTCAAACCTTTGGAAGTAATTTTCTTTGCTTTTTCAGCACCATCTTCAGTTCCGCCCCCCTTCCGCTTCATGAAACTTTTTGCCATCAGCTTATCTGTTTTTTTTACAAAAGTATCAAATCATTACGTTTTTTATATCAAGGATCGAATTTGATATTGTCTAATGACATAATCATTTTATATTTGTGCAAACATTATACATGGATTCGTTTTTTTCTATTGAAGGCCTCGCAAGTTTACTAACCCTTACGATTCTCGAAATCGTGCTGGGGATTGACAACGTGATCTTCATTTCCATACTTACAGGTAAACTGCCACGTGAGAATCAGGCAAAAGCCCGAACCATTGGATTAAGTCTTGCACTTATATTCAGAATCGGGCTATTGTTTGTATTGACCTGGATTATGGGACTTAAAGAGCCTTTAACTTCTGTAGGAGATTTTGATATCAGCGGCAAAGACATTATTCTTCTTGCCGGAGGGATATTCCTTTTATTTAAAAGTATCGGAGAAATCATTGAGTCATTCCATGTAGAAGACGAAAACGCTTCCGAAGAAGAATTAGAAAGCAAAATGCTAAGCCTTCCATCGGCAATCGTGCAAATCATTTTCCTTGACATTGTATTCTCGTTCGACTCAATTCTTACTGCTGTAGGCCTTTCTAATATGTTAGCAGTAATGGTAACGGCTGTAATCATTGCTGTAATCATTATGTTATTGTTCTCTGGTATTATCAGTGACTTTATCAACAAACAGCCAACCATCAGAATGCTTGCACTCGTTTTTCTTGTGATGATAAGCGTTCTGCTATTGCTTGAGTCTTTGCATATCCCTATCGACAAGAAATATGTTTACGTAGCAATGGGCTTTGCCTTAGCGGTAGAATCTTTAAACCTGCAACTAAAAAGAGTTCACGAAAAAGCTGCACTGCGCAAAGGCGGGCATGCTTAATTGATAAAACAAAAAAAGAGAAAGGCTCTGCAGATAATGCGGAGCCTTTCTCTTTTTAAAACAATACGATCGATCACTTTACTTGTTTAAAGTATAATTCAACACTCCTCCACAGCTGAAATAACGGGACTCTCCATTAGAGTTAAGCCAAACGGGGTAGTAGAATATAACCAGGCGGTCACCAGGCCTCCCTTTTACAAGAACATCACGAATATAGAATCCGGTGCCCGGATTAAATTTCTTTTGAGCAATTACTTTCTTATCCCTTACAAGTGTTGCATGCAAATCTTTTACAAGAAACCTAAACTGCTCTTGCGGATACCATGCAAGAAATTCTTCCTGCGCTAGTTTAAAATATAAGGAATCAACAATATTAAAATGAAACAGCTCTTTATCTCTTAACTGTAATTGATCATCCATAAAAACAAGCACATCTACTAAAGGCATTAACGCGTTTTTGTATCCTTTTCCCTCAGCATATACAAAGCGCCATTCCCGCTTAACGGGTTTAATCTGCAATGTGGAATCATTTAAGGCACAAACATCTGCACCTTCAGCAGTATAGTTTATGACAGATGCCGGTTTATTCACAAAAACCACATGTTCCAAACCTGTAATAAACCTGGGGGCATTTAAAGTGAGTATAAGATCAGACAGCGTATCTCTGACAGGTGAATTATTAATGGTAAAGGTCGCCTTTCCGGACACACACTCCTTTGTCTGACCTGATACATTCAGGCTTATAAATGATATTGCGAGCAGCTTAATGAATCTCATTGAATCTTCTGAAATAATTAGCGGGGGAAACCTAAAAACAAATCTGATCAGGTACAATACAACGGATACTCAATCTTGAATATTCTCTTTACTTGATTTATCAAGGTGCCTGTTTCATTACTCAAGCACCTCTTTTGAACTTGCCTGAGTAATAACCCTTCTGCGTGAAACTATGAATACCGAAATGCAATAGATAACTACACCATAAAAAAGCATATTAATTACGGGACTAAGGTACACACGATTGATTGTCCACAAAGTAACACCCTGAGAAGATGTTAATAAAATCAAAAAGAACTCATATAACCCGGGGAAAAACATCAGACAACTTAATGCTATTACAACATAATTAGTCCTGAGTTTTTTTGTACTATTAATCGCAAGGGTAATTAATGGCATCAAAACCATAAACAAGTACATGCCTTTATAAGAACCTGTTGCCCTGCTCACAAAAGTAATATACTCCAAATCTGTACCAGAATACCAGCTTAAAGCAATATCTATCAACAGGATAAAATAATACAAGGATAAACCGATCAACAGAAACAACCCAATTACATTCTGTATAGCCTCTTTGCTTTGTCTAAAGTTTCGTGAAAACAAAAAATTCAACAAAGAGCTGACTATATAACCTTGATAAAAAACACCTGTGCAAGCTAGTAAAACATCAATATTCATCTTTTAAACTTAAAATGGCAACAACAAAAACCACTCTCTTATGCTACGCTGCTGTGTCTTCGGCTCCACTCAGACACCAGTGAGACTGAAGCACCTTTGCTGGCGCCGACGTCCGTCGGTGCCACTATAACTACGGGCGTCCGCCCCACAAATAAGCCAACTATTTATCAAATTCAATATCTAATACAGAAGGTAAATTAGCATAATTTCTTGCACTACTATATAACCAATCTTCTGCTTTACAGGTAAATCCTGAAACTACTGGGTTCATATGAATGTAATTCAACTTTTGATAAAACACTTCGTCTGTCCAAATCTCAACAGTATGATTACCCGTTTGCCAAAACTGATAACGCCTAATTCCATTCCTCCTGTTTCCACTCCTTTCCATTATCCACAACAACCAAGACCTTCTACTTCATAGTTGATAGACCCGTCCAATAATTCTTTATGAAAACATTGTGATGTGTAACTCTTTAGGTCTCGAACGACATTATCCAACTTTTGAGTACCATCAGAAGCAACAAGTAAATGAACATGGCTTGTCATAATACAATAACCATATACCTGAAGTCCCTTTTCTCTTTGACAATGTTTAATACTATTAATAAGTATCGAACGGTATTCTTCTCTAATAAAAAAATCTATCCAGTGGACTACTGTGAAGGTAACAAAATGAACATGGCGTCCATCTCCAAATCTATATTTACTGCTCATGTTGAAATTTAAAAAGTAAATCAATAAATTGATTTACTTTTTAAATTTCAAACAATGGACGGACGTCCTAAATATAGTGACACCGACGGATGTCGGCGCCAGCGAGGTGTCATATGGATGCCTTTCCAATCAGAACCCAAACCATTGGCAGGAACTGCTATTCCCCCTCCCAAATAAACAAAAGGCCTTTTTGAAACGTCCGCTTTTTTTCTCTTTTAAACTTTGTGAAAAACCTTGTGTTGTTAACAATAGAAAAACTGCAAAGAACACAATCGATATCTGTTTCATAAAACTATCTGATTATCTGTAGCCACGATTTATAAACATCACAACCCGGATAAACGATGTCATAATAATAAACACCGGCAGTTAACTCGCTTCCATCCCAGTTGTTTTGATAATGGCTGTCTCTAAAGACTTCTTTACCCCAGCGGTTGCTCACCCTTAGTTCCGGTGCATCCTGAACAGGATTGTCAAAGATAAGGTAGTCATTCAACCCATCACCATTGGGCGTGAACACGTTCGGACCTTGTATGTCTGTTTTATTGACCGTCATTCCGGTAGTAGCACTACCACAGGCATTCGTTACTGTTAAACTCAGCTTTGCTCCTCCTGTTGCTATATATACAGAATCGGTACTGCCGTCCTGCCACAGGTATGAAATATAGCCGCCTGGCGCTTTGATTGTTACAGGACGTGAGCCGCAAACATTCACATCACTCAGCACCGGTTTGGGTTGCTCGTCAACAACAACGGTAAAAGGAATAGTGTCAGCATTGCAACTATAGCGCAATAACAAACGTGCCTGGTACGTACCCGCCTGTGCATACAAATGCGTCGGAGAAGCCAGAACAGAAACGGAACCATCGCCAAAATCCCAGAAATAAGAGGAAATCATGCTCGTATCTGTTGCCGAAAATGCAGTAGCATTGCCCTCACAAACACGGCTGGCTTTTGCTACAGGCCGGCCGGCTTCTTTAAAGTTCGGGTCAAAATAACTCTCTACAAAATTGGTAAAATTGGTAAAAGAGAAATAAGGATCCCGAGAAAAACTATAATGTGTAACATAAGAGGCGTTGTCCGTACGCAATTTCCAGAAATCCTGCTGAACTGCCGTAAACCGGCTCCCATCATCGATCAGTTCAAACATGCCCCAATCAATCAGGTTCGGTTCATTGCTTTTATCCTGATAAGTTGAACGTACAAAGTACATGTGCCCATTGGCATGTTGGGCCATGGTAAAAAAACTCTCATAAACTAAATTAATCGTCCCTTTCCATAACACTAAAGAATCAATTTCTGCTTTTTGATTTAGGCTATATTTCGCCAGGTAAGAAGTACTCGTGCCTATTCTCCCTAAGCGGAAAAAATATAAATATTTAGAGTCTCTAGAAAACAAAAATGACCCATGCCCTATATTATACGCACTAATTACATTCTGCAAACTGATATTACCCGTATTGGGCTCAAAAGAAAGGTGCAGGCAATACTCTGTTAAATCGGTGTTACAGGTAACAATATTTGTCCCATCCGGTGAAAACTTGATCCGCATACAATTACCATAATCAAAACCTGCCACAATCTGGCCATTCAAGGGTGGCAAGGTTGAAGTCTTTGTTTCTTCCAGGCCACATTCTGAAAAACGAAAAGCAACAAACTGCACCTTGTCATTTTGCCTGAAATGTGGGCGGAATGCCGTAACCAGCCAGGCACATTGCCCCCCTTGGGTAAAAGTGGCGCTTAAGGCCCCGGCAACATTACCTGCCAGTGTTTTTCTAACCAAAGGTTTACTAAAATCAGGCTGTCCGTTAAGGCTGGGGATTTCGGTATAAAACAAACTGGTATCGTTTTGATGGTAGAACAAACGCCCTCCTTCTTTATTGGCACCCCATGCATCGCAAGCAAACACATAGTATTTTTTATACCTGCCAACCCCCATTGGCACAATCACAACATTGTCGGGTGACCGCACAGGCGTATCCAACAATTTAAAATTGGGCACAGGCTGATTATTCTGGTCATAAATAACGCTGCCGTCGGTACTGAACAGCAGTTTACCCTTTTCGTCACTAATAGTGGCAGAAGAATAGCGGTTATTAATCGGGCCTTGGCTATTGCCCTTTGGCGGAAAAGTGTTCCAGTTGATTGACTGGTTAGGTGAAAAATACCAGTTGCTGGTCTGTGGCTGCGACAAAAGTATCAGGGGCAGGAACAAAAGTATTGCTGCAAATAACAAAACAGATTTACCACCCCTGATTTTCAATGGACTATATTTATTTAGTAACTATTAATTTCTGAACACCTAAGCTATGGTCGCCATGGTAAAGCTGTACAAAGTAAGCACCTGTTATCAGTTCTTCCAAATCGCAGCTGATCTCATTTACCCCTATAGCAAGCTGGCCAAAATCTTTGCGCTTCATTTCTATACCTAAGCTATTGAGTACAATCAACTTCACTGCACCTTCTTCTGCAAGGTCAAGTTTGATATTAACTGTGTTCAGGGCTGGGTTGGGCCATAAAGTAAACTTGTTTGCTAATAGTTTTGAGCTAATGGCACTATCTGCTATTGCTTCTGCTGTTTCAAGGCGCTGAATACCGGGCTCACAGTGGCCTGTCCAGAACCAGGCCATCTTAATATAATTGCTGTTGTCTATGAAATAGGTATTAGGGTAACTATAAAGCATGTAGCCCTTTTGGTCTGTACTTACAATAGATTTCGTTTTCCACTGGTTATCGCTTCCATCTACAAACATCTGATAAACAGCCCCCTTACCAAAATAGATTACACCGGTGGCTTTGTTCACGTCCAGATAACCGTTTGAGCCATTATGAGGCCACCATTCATCAGTAATTATTTGTGCTGCCTTTAAAGTAGCAAGGTTTATTTTTCTGACAAAACCGTTTGTTGCCGTTGCGAAATAAATAACATTCTGATAGGGGGCAAAATTTGATTCCTCATCATACATTTTTGCAGGAGTACCGTCTGCATAAGTTATAGCTTTTTTCACACCACTTGCTATGTCGTAAGTCCAGATAGCATTATCAACACCCTCAGCCCAAAACACTTTGTTCTGATAAATTTTAGGATAAGCCCCCGCCAGGCTCACATTACTCAACTTAACAAGAACGTTGCTTACCGTGTTGTACAGCCAAAGGTTATACTGGAAGTCACGATAGACCACATTGTTCCCTTCGGCAGCCAAACCTCCTTCTACATTGGTAATTGTACTGTAAAGATCAACATGCGGGTTATCATTGTCCGAATTATTATACAGATCGATATAGCCCTTAAAATCCATATAACCAAGGTTATTATCCACTGTCACGTAGTATAATCTCCTGTCCCCTGTTGCCCTATTTTCTGTCATGGCAAGCGAAGCAGACCCTGCTACAAAAGCCCTTTCTTTAGGGAAAGCAAAATTGCGCCATATGCCTACTTTGGAATCCCACTGATAGGTATAAATCTTAGACTGATTTCCGGTAGCAGCGAGCCTGTCATAACCCACATAATAAATATTGCCTTTAGATTCGCCTGCTATGACCGGAGCATTCCCAAATACCGCTGAAGCAGGGATACTTACGGTTGCCGTACTAGGTGCATCGACCCGCCAGCCATTGGCAGGGGTAACGCTGGCGCCTGCAGATTGCTTACATTTATTAGCATTATCTGTAACCACTACTTTAACATATTGATCTGAAGTATTCCATTGTTCCGCTTTTACTACCAGCGTTTGTTTTGAAGTTGTGTTCCAATCAATATTAAGGTTACCGCCCGTTGTCCAGCTGTAGGATGCTGACCCCTTCAGACCACTTACTGTTGGTGTAATATTGGCCCCTTTGCCTTTGCAAATGAAATAATAAGACGGGTCTATAGAAACAGCCGGAGCATTTTCTCCTTCAATATTCAGACTCACAACCAAAGGGTCACCTATTTCAAATTGAACAGTAGCCGTTATTTTTCCACCAGGAGCACCATAACCTTGGCGACTCCAGTCCGGAACGGCAAACGGATATACAGTAATACTTGTCTTCCATTGACCGGACAGGGACTCATAAGAACCCCAGCCGTCAGGTAATTTCCATGTAATATTTTTAACAGCTAAACATGTTTGTCCCAAACTTAATTTATAGTTTTTCTCTCCGCTATCGGCACATGTTACTTTTGTAGGGCCTGTGATAGAATTATTGAATGAAGAAGGGTCAGGACATGGGGAACATGTAAAAGTAACAGTATTTGAGCTTCCTTTAACATGCGCTCCACAACCAAATGGCCAAAATGGATCACAGTAATATTCAAATACTTTTCTTTTGAAATAGTAAGTTTCTACACCTCCTTTGTAAGTAATGTAATCACCAAAATTTGGTATAAAATCAGGTGTAAAAAAGTGAACGCCATCACTTGGCATACGCCCTTGAATTTTATTACTTTTACTATTAATTGACCTGAAAAAATTATTAGGACCCGTTATTTCCCAGTAATAATAGTATTCCCGATCAGAACTTGACACCCAATTTCCAGCAAAATTATCACCATATGCTTCCCTATTAGGATCATAGGAAGCTCCTGTTATTTTACCAAATGTATAAGTTTTACCTGGTATGCAATTGTACAAAGTTTTATTACCACAAATACTATA
>CAZNHL010000009.1:0-80791 GCA_964572965.1 uncultured Bifidobacteriaceae bacterium | reverse complement strand
AATATGATAAAATTTATACCACTGCTATTGTTTAAACCATAGAAATCGAAGCCATTGTTTATCGGTTAAACTACTGCTGCCATTGCTATAATACTCACTTTTCCCGCACCCGCACCTAACAAAGCTGTTGCGCAGGCTTCAAGTGTTGCTCCCGTTGTTACTACATCGTCCACAATTAGCACATGCTCACCATTCAACAAAACCTTGGATTTATAAACATCCAAAGCATTTTTCCAGCGCCACCAGCGTTTTTTCTTTGTCTGGCTGCTTGTTGTACTTCTTTTTTCCAGCACATCTGTTCTTTGTGGAATTTCTAAAATTTCAGCAATTCCTTTTGCCAGCCACTCACTTTGATTGTAGCCCCTGGCGCGTTGGCGACTTTGATGTAAAGGAACCGGTACACAAAAATCTATTTCATTTTTTCCAAAATCCTTTTCTATTTCCAAAATGGAATAAGCTATCCAATTACCTATTAACCGGCCTATCTCTTTATGACCCTTGTATTTAAACTCATGAAGAAGGTGTTGTACTTTCGACTTTTTCCTAAAAGAATAATAGGCATAACAATAGCTCACCGGCACTTTGCCTGCAAATGTTATATGTAAAGTATTATGCGCCAAAGAATCCACCGGGTAACGGGGAAGGTCATTCCGGCAGGCAGCACACAGTATAGTTTCCCCTTTGGTTAATACTCCATTGCAAGCCGGGCAGCATTGAGGAAAAAGTAATGACAAAAAATCGTAGAACATTTCTGTAATTTGCGGGTTGATATTGATTCTGAAAAAAAGGAAATTCGGATTTCTAAGATAAAACGCTAACATAAGCATTTCATGACAATAGACATAGAACTTGAACAACAATGGCAAGCTCTTCAGAACAAACTGAAAGCATTGACCGGTAAAACAGCTGATCTTAATGGCACATTGTTTCTGATTGGGGTTCAGGAGCTTGGCCAGGGAGTCAAAAATTTTACAAAAGAACAAAAACAGGACTTAATGCATATTGCTATATGCCGCCTGCTTACTGCTGACGGATATTATGAATTAGAGGGTCAGGACCAGGACGGATGGCCTCATTACAAACTGATAAAAGCTTTACCCCAGTTTGACCTTCTTGCTCAGGAAAAATTACTTAAAATGCATGTAATAGAATATTTTGAGCAAATTTTATAACGTTGCGCATTGTGGCTGCTACAAACAAAACACCCAAATACTTCAACACTTAAATGAAGATTATCTCATATAATATCAACGGACTTCGTGCCGGAATTACAAAAGACCTTACAGGATGGCTGAAAGCTTCTAATCCTGACATTATTTGTTTTCAGGAAATAAAATCAACACCAGACCAGGTTGATGTCGCTCTTTTTCACAACCTTGGTTATGAGCTATACTGGCATCCTGCAGAAAAAAAAGGCTATAGCGGAGTAGCTACATTCAGCAAATTAAAACCCTTAAATATCTCTGTTGGAATAGATAATCCCAAATATGATCGAGAAGGCCGGGTATTGCGTCTGGATTTTGAAACCTTTTCTGTAATGAACGTATATATGCCTTCAGGGTCAAGTGGAGAGGAACGTCAGGGGTTTAAATTCGAATGGTTAGAAGACTTTTACAGTTACACCGAAAACCTGATGAAACAACACCCCAACCTCGTAATCTGCGGTGATTACAATATCTGTCACCAGGCCATTGACATTCATAACCCTAAGTCTAACGCAAATTCTTCCGGTTTCTTACCAGAAGAAAGGGCTTGGATAACAAAATTCATTGAACTTGGTTTTACAGATAGTTTCAGGCACTTTAACATAGAGCCTCACAATTATACCTGGTGGTCTTACAGAGCCGGAGCAAGAGGAAAAAATCTCGGTTGGCGTATAGACTATCACATGGTGAGCACACCATTAGTAAACCGCTTAAAAAGTGCACGCATTTTTCCAGAGGCTAAACATTCGGATCATTGTCCGATTTTAATAGAGCTGGAAGCATAAAAATTTTATTGAAAAAAATTAACTGTAATCATTACTGTTTGTTTTGATATTATAGTTTCATAAATTTATCGCTGGACACATAAATTTTTTTTAAATGAGAATGATTAAAAAGTGCGTGGGGGTAGCCATTATCGGCGCGCTGCTTTTTTCTTGTAAGAGCAAGCAAGGCGAAGAAAACGCCGGTGCAACTCTTAAAGAAGGTAAAGGGGGCCGATTTTATGGAGGTGTCTTACATTTGAACGAGAATGAGTTCATTAAGACATTATATCCGTTAAATATTACAGATGGTATATCCACCAGGGTATCTTCTCAGATCTATGAGGGTCTTTTCAAATTTGATCAGGCAGACTTAACTCTGAAAAAATGTCTTATCGAGGACTATAGTGTAGATGCTTCGGGCACAATTTATACTTTCAAATTAAAAAAAGGTGTTCTTTTTCATGACAATGAATGTTTCTCGGACGGAAAAGGCCGTGAAGTAAAAGCTTCAGATGTTCTTTATTGCTTTACGAAAGTTTGTACTCAGAATGTAAATAATCAGGGCTTTGATGTTTTCAAAGGTTTGGTTAAAGGTGCTGATGAATATTTCGCTGCAAGTGCCGGTAACAAAACTCCTGCAAAAGCAATTGAAGGCTTTAAAGTAGTGGATGATTATACGTTCCAGTTAGAATTAGTAAAACCAAGTTCTATTTTATTGTTTAACCTTGCACGTCCATTTGCTTTCGTTTATCCAAAAGAAGCGGTTGAAAAGTATGGCCTTGAGTTACGTGCAAAAGCTGTAGGTACAGGACCTTTCTTGCTGAGCAGTATAGATGATGATATTTCTATCATTTTAAAGAAAAACACTAAATATCACGGAAGTGATCAATTTGGTAACAAACTTCCATTATTGGACGCTATTGATATCAAATTCATCAAAGACAAGAAAACCGAATTGTTTGAGTTCAAAAAAGGAAATCTCGATATGATCTACCGTTTACCAACGGAGCATATTATTGAAATTCTTGAAGAAACAGGCCCTCAGAAAAACGGAGAATACAGCCAATACGAATTACAGCGTAAGCCGGAAATGGCTACTCAGTACCTTGCATTCCTTAACAGCAACGGTATTTTCAACAATAAAAACCTGCGCAAAGCATTCTCATTTGCTGTTGACAGAGATAAAATATTAAACTCTGTTTTGAACGGTGAAGGATTTGCTCCTGGTTTCCACGGCATTACGCCTCCTACGTTTACCGACAAAGGTTATAATATTGAAAACATCAAGGGTTATAATTTTAATCCGGACAGTGCTAAATATTACCTTGCTAAAGCTGGCTATCCAAACGGAAAGGGCTTCCCTGAAGTAGTTTTACAATTGAACTCTGACGGTGAGCGTAACTCTAATATAGCTATTGAAGTTCAGAAAGAACTGAAAGACGTTTTGAATATCAAATTGAAACTGGAAGTTGTTCCTTTCGCTCAATTGGTTGAGAATATCATCAGCGGTAAAGCAAACTTCTTCCGTACCGGTTATCAGGCAGATTATCCTTCTCCTGAAAACTTCCTTTCATTGTTCTATGGTAAATATGTTCCAGCTTCTTTGGAAGAAAAATCATTCCCGAACTTTGTAAGATATAAAAACAACGAGTTCGATAAGCATTACGAAGCTGCTCTTGTTGCAAAAACTCCGGAAGAAGTAAACCTGCACCTTGCTGCTGCAGAAAACATTCTGATGGACGATGCACCAATCATTGTACTCTGGTATGATGAAAGCTACAGGCTGCTACAGGCGAATGTTAAAAACTTCCCAAGCAACCCAATGCAGTTCCGGGACTATAGCGAAGTTTACCTCGAAAAGTCGAAGAAATTAGCTGCTAAATAACAAACCTAACCCTCACAGAAATGTGGGGGTTTTTGGTCTTTTAATCGATTAGCAAAAAAACCAATAATATGACGGTAAACAATCCGTTCTATGTTATTGGTTATGTCATTATAAATGGGTCAGGTTAAAAACTGATAATTATGTCATCTATGACAGACATTAAAGTACAAATAGGGGAATATAAACGGAAGTTCTATCTCAATCAATTATTGAGAGGGACTATCCTTTGCCTGGCCGTACTGGTTGCTGCTTTTCTGTTTTTTAACCTGGCAGAGTTTGCCGGTAATTTCAATAGTTCTGTAAGAGCTGTTTTCCTTTTTTCTTTTATTGCTCTGGGCCTTTTTACATTTGGCAAATGGGTTGCTTATCCTATCTATGTTTTGTTAAACAACAATAAGCAGATTTCTGATGAAGAAGCAGCTAAACAAATTGGTGATTTTTTTCCTGAAGTAAAAGATAAACTTCTGAATATCATTCAATTATCAAAATTAAGTCAACAAGAAAACCTATTATTGCAGGCAGGTATTTCTCAGAAAACTGCTCAGATATCAATTATACCCTTCAAAAAAGCGGTAGACTATAATGAAAATAAGCGCTATGCCAAGTATGCTGTATGGCCTTTATTAGCTGTACTAATCATTCTAATTGTAGCACCACACATCTTTACAGAGAGTACTGCCAGAATAGTTCGTTTTGACCGCAGCTATGCCAACCTTGCACCATTCAGGTTCACTATCATCAATAAGGCGCTGAACGCTTCTTACAATGAAGATTTTGACCTTCAGGTAGCTCTTGAAGGAGAAGCAATACCCGAACAAGTATTTCTTGTGATCAAAGACAGAAAAATCAAGCTTAACAAATTTGAAAAAAACCGCTTCAGTTATACATTCAAAAAAATACAACAACCGGTGCACTTCAATTTTGAAGCCGTTGGTTTCTATTCAGACGAATACGAACTGAAAGTAAACCGTAAACCTTCATTAAAATCTTTTGAAGTAGCCCTTTCATATCCTTCATACCTGGGTAAAAAGAATGAAACCCTGGCGAATACAGGAAACCTGTCTGTACCTGAAGGGACGCAGATCAGATGGAATATGGAGACACACTCTGCAAACGAATTGCTTGTCGGTTTCTCCGGAGAAACAAAAACACAAAATATTAAATCAGAAAACAACAGATTTAAATTTGATGCCGTGGCCCGTCGCTCAGGGACTTATGCCATGAAACTTCGCAACACAAGTACTCAGGCTGAAGAACAAGTCGACTTTTATACTGAAGTAATTCCTGATAAATACCCTGAAATACATGTTGAAGAGTTCAGAGATACCTCCATGTTCAGCTATGTGGTACTGGCAGGTAATATGAATGATGATTACGGGCTGTCTTCACTTCAATTGTTTTACCGCAAAGAAGGAAAAAACAGAGACGGGAAATTATACAGCATAAAATTAAAAATGAATGCTGCTCAGGCTACTCAAAACTTTTATTTCACATGGAATATTGACAGCCTTCAGCTACAACCCGGAGAGAAACTGGAATACTATCTGGTAGTAGCCGATAACGACGGCTTTAACGGCCCTAAAAAAACCAAGAGTAAAATTCTTAATCTGAAAGTACCTTCTGCCAAAGAAATGGACAAAGAGCTTGAAGCAGAAACTGCCAAGAGTGAAAAACAGCTTGATAATTCTTTAAAGAAAGTCAAAGAGCTTCAGAATGAATTTAAAAAATTACAGGACCGCCTAAAAGGTAAAAAGAATTTTAGCTGGCAGGATAAGAAAGCAATAGAAGAACTGATCAAAAAGCAGGAAGACTTCAACAAAGAAGCTGAACAAATCAATGAAAACGTAAAGCAAACGCTTGATAAGCAACAGCGCTTTACAGAACAAGATCAGCGTGTTTCTGAAAAGATAGAAATGCTGAAACAGCTCATGAACGACGTTCTGGACGATGAAACGAAAAAGCTTTACGAAGAATTACAGAAACTATTAAACGACAAAAACAAAGAGGCCGAAATCCAGGAGATGCTCCAGAAAATGGAGCACAAAGATCAGAATACTCAAAAGGAATTGGACAGGGCACTTGAAATGTACAAGCAACTTCAATTTGAAAAGAAGTTGAATCAAACTGTAAAAGACCTTGATAAGCTAAGCCAGGAACAAAAAAAGCTTGCTGAACAGTCAGAACAAAAGAAACCCGATACTGAGGCCTTGAAAAATGAGCAGGAAAAACTCAACAAGGAATTCAATGATGTTGCCGAAAAGATGAAACAACTCCAGGAAATGAATAAAGAACTGGAGAATAAACATTCAATGGAAAACACAGAAAAGCAGGAGCAATCTATTAAAAAAGAAATGCAGAATGCTTCTGAAAACCTTGGCAAGAAACAACCAAATAATGCCGGTAAAAACCAGAAAAGTGCTGCCGAGCAAATGGAGGACATGAAATCTCAAATGGAGAAAATGGCCATGGATATGCTGCAGCAGCAAACGGGAGAGAACATTGAAGACCTGCGTCAGCTTTTACAGAACTTGCTTCATCTTTCTTTTGATCAGGAAGAGTTACTTAAAAACTTTAAAAAGGTTAACCAACAGGATCCTCGTTACCTTCAGTTAGGGCAAACTCAGCTGAAGCTGTCCAATGATTCTAAGATCATTGAAGACAGCCTCTATGCCCTTGCCAAACGTGTTCCTGAGATACAGTCAATGGTAAGCCGAGAAATGGGTCTCATTAAAGACAATATGGAACAAAGTGTCAAAGCTATTCAGCAGCGTCGCCCTGACATGGCAGCTGGTAAGCAGCAAATGGCCATGACATCCATTAATAACCTTGCCCTTATGCTAAACGATGTTCTGAAGCAATTGCAGGAACAGATGAAAAGCATGATGAAAGGACAGGGACAGTGTAAAAAACCGGGAGGAAAAGGTAAACAGCCGAATCTTTCACAACTTCAGCAAGAGCTCAATCAAAAAATTGATGGTCTTAAAAAGAGTGGTAAAACCGGGAAAGAAATGTCTCAGGAGCTTGCCAAGATGGCTGCTGAACAAGAGATGATCCGTAAGGCTCTAAAAGAAATGGAGTCTAAGCAAAAGGGTAGTGGGAATAAATCCGGCGACAAAGAAGCAGGTCAGCCAGAACTTGGTCAATTGATCAAGGAAATGGAAAAGACAGAAAATGATCTTGTTAATAAGCGTATCAATCAGGAAACCATCATGCGTCAAAAAGACATTATGAGTCGTTTGCTTGAAGCAGAGAAATCAATGCGCGAACGTGAACTTGACAAGCAAAGGGAGTCTCAAACGGCACAACCTAAAGAGAAGCCAGTCCCACAAAGCTTTGAAAAATACTTAAAAGAAAAAGAAAAGCAGGTAGAATTACTTAAAACGTTATCACCGGCATTCACTCCTTACTACAAACAAGAAGTGAATGAATATTTCCAGAAAATAGAAAACTGACATATATATTTATTACGTGGCATAAATTGTACAAATGAGCACTATTAAAATTCAGATTCCATCGCTACCGGAAAACATCCGCATTGTTGAAAGCTTTATCGACAACGCGAAAGAACAGTTTAGGATTAATGACGATATGTATGGTAACATCATGGTAGCTGTAACTGAAAGCGTGAACAACGCAATCATGCATGGCAATGGTGGTGACAAAAACAAAAACGTACACTTGTCTCTTGAAATGACTGACAAAGAAGTAAAATTCATCGTGGAAGATGAAGGTCCTGGTTTTGACCACAACGACCTTCCCGATCCTACAGCTCCTGAAAATCTTACAAAGCCAGGAGGAAGAGGCATCTTCTTAATGAAGAATCTTTGCGATAAAGTTGAATTTCTTAATGATGGTAAAACAGTAGAGCTTTATTTCTTCTTCAACTAGAAATGAATCTACGTAATATAACCTTCAACACTGAGGAGATAAACTTCACGTTGAAACAAAAATCCCTCGTCAGAGAATGGCTTGGTAGTATAATTAGTGCACACACTTTCAAGTTAGTAGCACTAAATTACATTTTCTGTTCTGACGATTATCTTCTCGAAATCAATAAAGAATATCTTGAACACGATTATTATACAGATATTATCACTTTCGACCAGTCTGAAGAGAATGGCTTATTGGAAGGAGATATATTTATTAGTATTCATCGTGTTCAAGAAAATGCTATTAAACAAGAAACCTCATTTGAAAACGAACTCAGTAGGGTACTTGCTCATGGGCTTTTACATCTCTTAGGCTTTAAAGATAAAACCGATGAAGAGCAAAAGGTAATGCGTCAAGAAGAAGACAAATGGATTAGTAAACTAAATCTTTCAAACTAGTGTTTCACGTGGAACACTTATTTTGTTTATGAGCGTTAATAAAAACATATATTTACTATGCCTCATTACTCTATTGAGTTGTGGTAAAAAAGTAGTTTCTGACACTTCAACCATGGAAGAGAAAGAAGACATTATATGTACTGAAGAATTCGTTTCTATTAATATTAATCTGAATTCGGCAACTAAGCAGCCTTTTATACTTGACACTTTCAATATAATATTGGTTAAGGATAATAAAGACATAACTAATAAGATAGAACAGCAAAGCACAAATGAAGGTATTTATACAATTATGAATGATTCATTTAAGAAGGAGCTATTCAATGATAAAACAGAATTAGTTTTCACAGGGTATAGTAGGAACATTAAAGTTGTTGAAGAAAAGTATATCATTGGTGCAGACCATTGTCATGTTTACTATGTCTCAGGTAATAAAGAAATAAAAATTAACCATTAATCAAATATTCCACATAAACCAAATACAACTATTATGAAAAAAGTACTCTACCTAAGTGTATTGATTGCTGCTCTTGGCTGCACTAAGTACAAAGACAACTCTTCAGGAAATAACAATACTAATGATGATCCTACAATATGTACTAACGATTCTCCGGCCATTTATGTAACAGTTAAAGACAAAGATGGCAATCCAATAAAGCTGGATAAAATCTCTGTTATTTTTACAACCACCAACAAAGACATTACAAATACTTTGAGTCAGGACTCTAATAATGGATTATATACAGTATTAAACGACTCTTATAAACAAGAGCTAAGAAACAAGAATTATGAAATTTTGTTTGTTGGTTATAAAAACAGCATAAAAGTTATCGAAGAAAAATACACAGCTACTGCTGATCAGTGCCATATAAGATACGTTTCTGGAAAAAGAGAGATAGTTTTATAAAACACATGTTTCACGTGGAACATTAAATAAATAGACAAAACTATGTTCCACGTGGAACATGTAAAAAAGAAATAAATAATAATGTTCAAGGAGTACGATGTAATAGTAGTTGGAGCGGGCCATGCAGGTTGTGAAGCAGCAGCAGCAGCAGCAAACATGGGTTGTCAGGTTTTGTTGGTTACAATGAACATGGGAGTTATTGCTCAAATGTCCTGTAATCCGGCAATGGGAGGAGTAGCCAAAGGACAAATAGTTCGGGAAATTGATGCAATGGGAGGTATGTCAGGTATAATCACCGACAAAACTACTGTTCAGTTTAGAATGCTCAATCTATCCAAAGGACCAGCTATGTGGTCGCCAAGAGCTCAAAACGATAGAATGCGTTTTGCTGAAGAATGGAGATTAGCATTAGAAGCAAATTCTAACGTGGATTTCTGGCAGGAAATGGTTTCCGGCTTAATCATTAAAGATGGCAGAGTTGCAGGTGTCAGAACTGGTATGGGCATAGAAATCAAAAGTAAATCTGTAGTACTTACCAATGGCACATTTCTTAATGGTATTATACATATTGGTGAAAAACAATTTGCTGGTGGAAGAACAGCTGAAAAAGCAGCTACAGGTATTACTGAGCAATTGATAGGATTAGGATTTGAAGCTGGAAGAATGAAGACAGGAACTCCTGCTCGTTTAGATGGCCGCTCTATAAATTACAGTATTCTCGAAGAACAACAGGGAGATGTTAACCCAAATAAGTTTTCTTATTCCGAAGAAACAACAGCTGCTACAAAACAATTAAGTTGTTGGGTAACTTATACAAATGATAAAACCCATGAAATATTAAAGACTGGTTTCGAAAAGTCTCCAATGTTTCAAGGTAGAATTAAAGGCTTAGGCCCACGATATTGTCCTTCAATAGAAGATAAAATTAATCGTTTCGCTGAAAGAGAAAGACATCAGCTCTTTATTGAACCGGAAGGATGGCAAACATGTGAAATATACCTTAATGGGTTTTCATCTTCTTTGCCTGAAGACGTACAGTTTAAAGCTTTGAGAAGCATAGCAGGATTGGAAAATGTAAAAATGTTCCGTCCCGGTTATGCTATAGAATATGATTATTTCCCACCTACTCAATTAACCTCTACACTAGAAACCAAGCTCGTTGAGAATCTTTTCTTTGCTGGTCAAATAAACGGGACAACCGGCTATGAAGAAGCTGCAGGTCAAGGTTTGATGGCCGGTATTAACGCTGCCAGAAAAGTAAAAGAAGAAGATGCGTTTATACTGAACAGATCCGAAGCTTATATAGGTGTGTTAATTGATGATCTCATTAACAAAGGTACAGAAGAACCTTATAGAATGTTCACATCAAGAGCTGAATACAGAATCTTATTAAGACAGGATAATGCAGATTTACGCTTGACTAAAAAGGCTTACCAGATAGGATTGGCTAAAGAAGACAGAGTAAAAAAGGTAAAAGAAAAAATACAGGCCGTAGAAGATATTACTGAATGGCTAAAAAAAGAGAAGGTAGATCCGGATACAGCCAATCCAATGCTTAACAAAATAGGTTCGGCAGAAATAAGAGAGAAAGCTTCATTACTTAATCTTCTAAGAAGACCTAATGTCTCTATCAATGATTTTACTCATATCAATGAGAGAATTGCAAACTTCATTAGCAATCAAAAAGCTGAATACATAGAACAATCAGAAGTATTAATCAAGTATGAAAGCTATATAGAAAAAGAAAAAAGCCTTGCTGAAAAGATTAACTCTCTGGAAAACTTAAAGATTAATCCTGAATTCAACTATGATACAATTGTATCCCTTTCAGCTGAAGCAAGAGAAAAATTTAAGAAAATTAAACCTTTAACTATTGGACAGGCATCAAGAATAAGTGGGGTAACTCCTTCTGACATTTCTATATTGATGGTTCAATTAGGAAAATAAACAATGACGGAACATATTAAATTTTGCCCGGTTTGTAAATCTGCAAGCCAAAGCCCATTTATTACAACACAGGATTATACAGTTACACAAGAAACTTTTCATATAGTAACATGCAATGACTGTGGTTTACGTTTTACAAATCCTAGACCAAGAGAAAGAGAAATAGGCCAATACTATCAATCTGAAGACTATATTTCCCATTCTAATACTAAAAAGGGAATTATTAATAAAGTATATCATATTGTTAGAAAAATAGCTTTAAAAGAAAAACTGGCAATATTAAACCGTCTTATTCCACAAAAAGGAAGTGTTCTTGATATAGGCTGCGGAACAGGCTATTTCCTTTCTGCATGTAAGAATAATGGCTGGCAAATATCCGGAGTAGAAGTTAATGAACATGCCCGTAAGCAGGCAGAATCACTAACAGGTTTCAGAATCAATGAAAACCTACTGGATGTAAAGAAAAAAAACTTCGACTGTGTTACAGCATGGCATGTAATTGAACATATTTACAATCTGGATGAAAGCCTTAAGTTCATAGCAGGCATACTAAAAGACGATGGTTATGCCATTATTGCTGTCCCTAACAGTGATTCCTGGGATGCTAAACATTATGGCGATAAATGGGCAGGTTATGATGTGCCAAGACACCTATATCACTTTACACAGGATGTTATAAAAAATATCATGTCTAAAAGAGGTTTTGAATGGGTTGAAACTTTACCTATGAAATTTGACTCTTACTACGTTAGCATGCTTTCTGAAAAATATACTAACAATGGAAAAGCTAAAATAACAGAATGGATTAAGAATGGTTATCAGTCAAATAAACAAGCTGAAACAAACCAATCTAACTATTCCAGTCTAATTTATATTTTTAAAAAAGTATCCCAATAAAATGAAGCACTACTTTTTTACAATCATTGTATTCATAACACTAAGCAGGTTACTAACTTCTTGTGCTAATATAACTCCATTGGAAGGAGGTCCAAAAGACACGTTAAATCCAACGGTAAAAAGTATATCTCCAAAAAATCAAACTACCAATTTTAAAGGTAACAAAATATACCTGAGGTTTAGTGAAAAGGTAGAAACAAGTAAACTGAGAGATGAAATACAAATTTCACCCTATTATGGCAAAAACCTTGATATCAAAACAACCGGTTATAATGTAACAATAGGGTTCAAAGACAGTCTTAAGCCAAACACAACCTACATTGTGAGGATGAATAATGGCATTAAAGACATAACAGAAGGTAACAGTCCTAAAAACCTTCAGGTTGTATTTTCTACCGGACCTATAATAGATTCTTTACAGCTTCATGGTAAAGTAAAAGATCAATATACATCAAAAGCAGTAAAAGGTGTCCTTGTCGGCCTTTGGAAAAAATCAGATACTTTAAATATTAAAAAGCATAAACCCTATTATTATACATATACTGATGAAAGTGGAGAATTCCTGATACAGAATATTCATAGCAATAATTATGAATTATATGCCTTTGAAGATAAAAACAAGAACTTCGAATTCAACAGCAGATCTGAAAAAATAGGCTTTCTTGATAAAACCTTGCCTATCAATTCTGATTCAACAAAACATATAACACTAGGTCTGGTTAAACAAAATGATGATACTCTAGCGATAAATAGTATCAACTACAAAAACCGGAATTGTGAAATCGGCTTCAATAAAGGAATTGACAGTATCTTAATAAAAGCAAAAGATGCAGTATATTATACTATAGATAAAGAAAAGAAAAAGGTTACAATATACAGTGATATCACTAAAACTTATACAGACAGTATTCCATTGATTATTGTAGCTATAGATTCCATAGGAGCTCAGTTAAAAACAACCAAAAACATTCTTTTTAAACTAGAGGATGAAGGTAAAAAAGAGAAAAATAAAGAGATAAAGAAAAAAGTAGTTTACTTAAAATCTGTGAAGCCTTCTTCAGGTGATGCTATCATCATTCCGGGAGAACTCGAAATTGTAGTGGAAAAACCAATAGCAAAAGTTAACTTGAGCGATACTACCTATATTAAACTTGATAACAAGGTAATGCTATTAAAGGAATCAGATCTTAAATTTAATCAGTTCAGGACTGTTGTAAAAATACCTCTCACAACAGCAACAGATTCTGTTATAGTAAAACTTCCTGAAGGTTTCTTAATATCATCTCAGGGAGACAGCACTACCGCTGTATTAAGTACTTTCAAAGTATCAAAAGAAGAAGATGTAGCCTTACTTGAAGTGAAGATAAAGACCTCTAAAAAAGACTACTTCATTGAATTACTTAATTCAACAGGCGAGGTAATCAATACAGTCTATACAACAGAAAAGACAATTTTATTCCCTCAGTTAAAACCTGGTGAATATCAATTAAGAGCAATTATAGATATTAATAAAAACAAAAAATTCGATAATGGTAATTACCGGACTAGATACTTACCGGAAGAAATCATCTATATGGAACAGAAAATTACGTTAAAACAGAACTGGGAAGTGAGAGATGCAGTTTTTTCTTTCTAATTAACTTATCAACATATAAACAATGGTGCCTTTTAAGCTTAATAAAGGCATATAAATAAGTGGATAAATGTGGATAAAAACTGGTTCTGATTGTTGGTAACTAAGGGCTAAATAATGGTGTGGAAAAGCCTAATAGTTATTCAACCAGAAAGACATTTAATCCACAAAATCAGAATTCACACCAATTTGTTAAACAATTGTTAACTTGTGTGGATTAAAAAAATGACTACTCATAATCAATAACTTAGTTGTGTATAACACGTTCATAAATACTTATCAACAGTACTTTATAAACATAATTAAGAAGCAACAGGAGATTTTAAAAGTTCTCCACGTATCCACAGCATAATACATTATAATATTAATTATTTAATTAAATATATATTATTAGCTCATTCCTCCTCAAAAGAAGCGTCACTATGAGAATCATCTTTTTCAAAAATTTTCCCCCGCTACGCGGATTGATTTTTTTATGTTTGCTTTCAGTAACCGTATTTGCTCAAAAAAATTCCGAGCTTGCGCTCGGTGATGAATACTTCCAAAACAAAGAGTTTGATAAAGCAAAAGCAGTTTATGAACAATTAGCTAAAAAAGGAAAACAGCCATTACAAAGCTTTTATTCAAATTACTTAAAAACAGAATTTGCCCTAAAGGATCTAACAGGTGCCGAAAAATTAATTAAAAGGGCAGTCAAGACTTATCCACAAGAGGCATCATATAAGATAGACCTTGCAGATCTTTACCAAAAACAAGATAAAACAGAGGAGTCGCAAAAAATAATTGAAAAGGTTATTAAAGAAAATTCATCAACTCAACAGGCTACAGAAAATTTGGGAGACTACCTTTTGAAAAACGACAAATCTACAATAGCTAAACAACTATTTATTGAGGCCAGGAAAAAGCAGGGAATCAGAGCAGCTTATGCAGCACAATTAGCAGCCATTTATAAGTTCGAAGGCAATACCGAAAGTATGCTTGATGAATTGCTGAATACAATTGACAATGGAAACTCTATTGATCGTGTAAAAAGTGAATTGCAAAATTTGGCTGAATCGCCGGAAGATCTTACAAAGCTCAGAAAAGTAATTCTTAGAAAACTTCAGGCAGAACCTGATAATATATCTTACGGCCAATTACTGGTTTGGGCATATGTTCAGGAAAAAGATTTTTTCGGTGCATTTACACAGTCAAAAGCAATTGATAAAAGATTTAAGCTGCAGGGACAGGAAGTATTGGATCTCGGTAGAATTGCTTTGGAAAATAAGGACTATGAAAACGCAGTGCTTTGTTATGATTACGTAGCAAAAGAGTACAAGAACGTTTATGCAAAGCGCTTAATGATTAACGCCAAGGAAGAGATGGTTAAAAATACTATCCCTGTGGATAACCTGAAACTGCGTGAACTTATCAGAGATTATGAATCTGTGTGCAGTCAGGAAGGAAATAGTGGCAACTGTCTGGAAGCAAAAAGATCGCAGGCATTAATTTATGGTTTCTATTTGGAAAAACTTGATACAGCAGAAGTGTTGTTGAATCAGGTAATCAAACAAGGACGTTTTGATCAGAACCTTGTGGATAAGTCAAAAATCAACCTGGCCGATTTGTATATACTGAAAAATGAACCTTGGGAGTCCACATTGTTATACATGCAGGTGGAGCGTACCCAGGTAGAAACAACCATAGGCCATGAGGCTAAATTTAAAGATGCCAAATTACATTTTTATCAGAACGAATTTCAGCTGGCGCAAGACCAGCTTGATGTTTTGAAACTGGCCACTTCAAGAGAAATTTCAAACGATGCTATTGAACTAAGTTTGCTGATACAGGATAACCTTGCCGCTGATAGTACAGGAATGCCGTTAAGAAATTATGCCGAAGTGGAGTTGCTCGTTTTCCGGAATAAGCAAACAGAAGCGCTCGAAAAGTTACAGCTGATGGAGGTGCGTTATAGAAGCAACAAAATCATTATGCCTCAAATATTGCTTACTACTGCTGATATTTACAGAAAATCAGGGAATTTTGATAAGGCCTATGAGAAGCTTGGGGTGTTGATAAGTAGTTATCCACAAGCTGTAACAGCAGATGAAGCTGCCTATAACCAGGCATTTATTGCAGAAGTCAATCTGAAGAATAAAGAAAAAGCACTGGAACTTTATCAGAACTTCCTAAAAAATTATCCTTCCAGTATCTATACAGTTGAAGCAAGAAAACGCTTCAGATTATTGAGAGGTGATAAAATTAATTGAGTATCCGTTTCATTGTCCTTACCTGATCCATTTAGCATGGAATTCTAAACCTTAATCTGCGAAATTCTGCGGAAAAATTTAAGAAGGGTTCAGAGAAGCGGATAGTCATTTAAAATTAATTAATTTAGCTTCTCTTTTCTGTTACTAAAAAGCGGAATTCAGAGAAACCTTCGGCATTTTTACCGTATAAGGGCATAAGTTTAAGTATTGTTGGCTAATTATAGATTGATTTTTTCATGAACGATCAAATTCAAGAAAGCATGTTGATGGAGGTTGCCTGGGAAGTTTGTAACCAGGTTGGAGGTATTTATACCGTGATACGCTCAAAAGCTCCTTCAATGAAAAAGAAGTGGGACGGCAACTATTGCCTGATCGGCCCATACTTTCAGAGTAAGGCAGCTGCTGAGTTTGAACCTATCAACGATTATTCATGCACTTACGGAAAAGCTGTTTTGCGTATGCGCGAAATGGGAATAGAAGTGCAGTTTGGTAACTGGCTTGTATCCGGTCGTCCATTAGTTGTACTGATCAATCCTTTCAGTGTTTACTGGAAAATGGGCGAAATCAAGTTCAACCTGTGGGACCGTCATGATATTCCATGCGAACATGCTGACGAATTGCAGACACAGGTAATTGCTTTCGGTTATCTCGTAAAAGAATTTATCAGAATCGTTGCAGACATTAATGAAGAAGAAAAATCTGAAAAGAAGCTCGTAGCTCACTTCCACGAGTGGATGGTAGGCACAGCTATACCTGAGCTCAGATATGAAGGTGTACCCGTGTCTACGGTCTTTACAACCCATGCCACCTTGCTGGGAAGGTACCTGGCAATGAACGATGGAAACTTCTATGACAATTTATATAATTATTACTGGCTCAACGAAGCCCGCCATTTCAATATTGAAACTGCTGTAAGAATTGAAAGAGCAGCGGCACATGGTTCTGAAGTATTTACAACAGTAAGTGAAGTAACCGGTCATGAGTGCGAAGCTTTGCTCGGCAGAAAACCTGATCTCATTTTACCAAACGGTTTAAACATCGAGCGTTTCACTGCAATGCATGAACATCAGGTATTGCATAAAGAGTACAAAGATCAGATCCATGAATTTGTAATGGGACACTTCTTCCAGAGCTATTCTTTTGATCTGGATAAAACATTATACTTTTTTACCTCAGGCCGTTTCGAATACAGAAATAAAGGTTTTGATATGACGCTGGAATCTCTGGCGCGATTAAACCACATGTTGCAGGTGAATAACATTGACATGAATGTGGTAATGTTTATCGTTACAAAACAACCATATCACTCTATTGATCCTGAAGTATTACAATCACGTGCGGTAATGGAAGAAATTCGTGCCACTTGTGACAACATTGAAAAACAGGTAGGAGAGAAGCTCTTCAAAGCTGCGGCATCAAGCCATGCACAAACCTTACCTGATCTCAATCTTTTTGTAGATGATTACTGGCGTTTGCGTTTACGCCGTACGTTGCAGTCCTGGAAAACATGGAACCTTCCAAAAGTTGCAACCCATACATTAGTGCATTCAGACCATGACGAAGTATTGGGCTTCTTGCGTACTGCAAATCTGGTAAACAATGCACATGATAAAGTGAAAATTGTTTATCACCCAGATTTCATTTCACCAACCAATCCACTATTCGGTATGGAATATGGACAGTTTGTGCGTGGTTGCCATTTGGGAATTTTTCCAAGTTATTATGAGCCATGGGGATATACACCTTTGGAAGCAATGGCCAGTGGTGTGCCTTCAGTAACAAGTGACCTTTCAGGTTTTGGTGATTATGTAATCAAAAAAGTAGAAAATCCGGAAGAAAAAGGAATTTATGTTGTGAACCGTTATCACCGTAGTTACGAGGAATCTTCACAGCAGCTGGCAAATATTCTTTTTGATTTTATTGTGCAGTCGCGCAGAGAGCGTATCAATCAGAGAAACAGGGTTGAAAGTTCTTCAGAACATTTTGACTGGTCAAATCTGAGGGAATATTATGACAAAGCCCATGAACTTGCAATTGAACGCAAATTCAGTTAGACTGTTTTTTTTAATATTCAGAAAAAGGGAGGTTCCGATAAAAGAACTTCCCCTTTTTGTTTCTTTTCAAAACAATTGTTTTAGACATAGAGTCCTATTCCGAAGCAACATTATTCCGCGAGTGAGATTATACCTTTCCGGTGGTATTAAACCTGTGGAATAGACCAGATCAGCGATGAAATTTTAATATTCCGGCAACTGGAAATTTGTTGTGAAAACATGTATCTTCTATACAGCGAAATTAAAACCAAAATCATATGTCCATACTTTTTTCACATGCACAACTGGGTAACATTACTCTGAAAAACAGAATAGTCATGTCACCACTGACCCGCTCAAGAAGCATCGGTAACATTCCGGGCGAACTTGGAGCTATCTATTATGGCCAGCGGTCCGGCGCCGGTTTAATTATTACAGAGGGGACATCGCCATCACCAAACGGCTTGGGCTATGCACGTATCCCTGGTATATTTTCAGAAGAACAGATAAATGGCTGGAAAAAAATAACAGAAGCAGTACATGCTCAAAGCTCTCGTATTTTTGTACAGCTCATGCATACAGGTAGAATCGGACACCCACTTAACCTCCCGGAAGGTGCAGAAGTACTGGCACCATCGGCTGTAAAAGCAGCTGGAGAAATACATACCGATAAAGATGGGATGAAACCATATCCTGTTCCTAAAGCAATGACAGCCGAGGACATTGAAAAGACGAAAGCTGAATTTGTAAAGGCAGCAAAGAATGCTGTTGCAGCAGGTTTTGACGGAGTAGAATTACATAGCGCAAACGGCTATTTACTGGAGCAATTCCTGAATCCGGTAACCAATGTCCGGACTGACAACTATGGAGGAAGTATTGAAAACAGGGCCCGTTTTGTTTTAGAAGTAGTTACTGAAACAGCTGCAGCAATCGGAAAAGACAAAGTTGGAATCCGTGTTTCTCCTTATGGAATTGCCAGCGACATGCCGCCATATAATCAGGTAGATGAAACCTACGCTTATCTGGCCGAAGAGCTGAATAAAATAGGTATCGTCTATGTACATGTGGTTGATCATTCTGCTATGGGTGCACCAGCAGTATCTCCTAAGGTGAAATCCCTGATCCGTACAAAATTCAAAGGGCTTTATATTTTGAGTGGAGGCTACAATAAAGAAACTGCAGAAGTAGATTTAGCAGCATCAAAAGGAGACCTTGTAGCATTCGGGAAACCGTTTATCAACAATCCCGATTTGCCGGCACGTTTTGAAAACAACTGGCCCCTAAGCAAGGATTTGAAAATGGATCTTTTCTATACGACTGGTGCTGAAGGGTATACCGACTATCCGACTTATCAATAAGTAATGTGGATAAACCCAAAGGGCCTCGTAAATATTTTTTGCGGGGCCTTTTATACACATGTCAGATTAGAGCTTCCGTAAGAATCGTAGGGTTAATATTCTAAATTTGGCTGGCAGGCTTAAAAATAACAGACACACAAATGCCATTTCTCTAAAAATAGTGTTTATTTTGACACAACACTGTTGTGAATCCATTATCAATTTCAGATGAGAGAAAGAAAAAGAGTAGCGCTTATTGCGCATGACAATAAAAAGCAGGAGCTGGTTGACTGGGCAATACGTAATGAATCAACATTAACTAACCATGAACTGCACGCAACAGGAACCACCGGCAGCCTGATCGAAAAAGCCCTGAACTTTCCGGTAAATAAACTTCTGAGCGGGCCGCTTGGAGGCGATCAGCAAATTGGCGCCATGATCGCCGAAGGAAAGATAGATATCGTCATTTTCTTCTGGGATCCGATGGAAGCCCTTCCGCACGATCCGGATATTAAAGCATTACTAAGACTGGCAGCTGTCTGGAATATACCATTGGCATGCAGCCGCTCCACAGCCGACTTTCTTATTACATCACCTTTTTTCAAAGAAAAATATCAGATAGCAATGCCCGATTACGAAAAATACACAAAAAGAAAAACTATATAGAGGAGACGCGATTTATCGCGTCTCATATTTCAAAAATTTTATGTATGGCCGTGGTAATTGTGCTTGCCGAAACTGTCCGTCCGAATTACCACAGAAAAACGGATAACTAAAGTTGGGGGCTGATTTTTCGGTTCACAGGGTGTGTATTTCATACAATAATATTCAGCCTTTTGGCTTCGTTAAATGTCGGGTAATAACTACTTATGAAGAAATACAGCATTATTGTTTGTTTACTATTTATTTGTAAAGCAGGGTTTTCACAGACAGCAGCTAACGCCAGTCAGAAAAAATTCGAGCAGTATTCTTATCTGGAAATGCTGTTTTCAGGTTCAAATACATATCAGAATGGAGAACCTATTACCGATAAAATCAGATTTTCCCCTGTGATTAATGCCGGGCATGAGTTTCATTTTAACCTTTCAAAATCCTTTGGTTTATATACCGGGCTGGGTGTCCGCAATATTGGTTTTATTGACAGACCGGTTTATTTTGCACCAGGTGCCACAGCAGGCACGGAGCTAAAAACAAAAAAGCGCATTTATGCACTTGTGATTCCTCTGGCTGTTAAACTCGGAAAACTTAGCCGGCAATCATACCTTTCAGGAGGAGCAGAGCTGAATATCTTTATGAACTACAAAGAGAAAATCTGGCAGGATGATTCTAAAACCAAGAAATCAGAATGGTTCTCAGACAGAGTAGATGTTTTTCATACATCAGTCTTTTTACAATACACATTAAGAAACAGCTATATAAAGTGCATTCTGTATCCCGATAACCTTGTAAAAAGTAGCAACACAACCTTTGCCGGAAATTTAGCTATCGACAATTATCCGAGTAGCAGCGCCAATGTTTTTGCACTAGCCTTAGGGTTCCGGCTCGACAAAATCAAATACATGTCTAGAGGAAGGACAATGGAGCTCCATTATAACTGATAGTTTATCGCGGAGTTATTGCAGCCAAACTTTATTAAAACTCTTCCTTAACCTGAACGGTGATTCGGGTGAGCAGGTATTTACCCTTACCAGCAAAGACGAAGCTCCGTCATTGATAGGTAAAATATAATTTCCTTTATCGTCACCGGTCATATTCAGTACAGAAGCAGGGTAGGACAATGCTTTATAATATTGGTCTGTCAGGAATATTTCGTTGCCTGTTTTAGTTTTCTTAAACCGCTTTTTGTAATAGTCATCTTCATCCAGCGCTTCGTCCATTTCAAGGAAACTCATACATTCAAATTCCACCGCACATTTTCCCTTCCGCACTACATACTGAAATTCCTTTAATTGTTTTTCCAATGCTATATCCATACTGTCTGAGCCAGTATAACCAAACTCAAAAGCGCCAAACATAGAACTAACCATAGCGGCACCTGGTGTCGGCGGAAACATCCATAACCAAACACCCGTCCTGTTTAGCTCAGCCCAGCCGGTATCGGTCAGTGTATAAAAATACCCCGTTGTTACATTTGAATAGCCACCATGGTTTTTGACACAAAACACCTCGTCGCGCCGATCTCCGTTCAGGTCACCACAGTTTTCCACATAACTAAAACCAAGAAAAGCACCCGGTAAATGGGCAATGTCTGACTTACCTTTTACTTTCATAAATGACTGGTAATTGTAGTATCCGGCACGGTACAAAACATCTGCATATTCATAAACTTCATCGTATTTTGCTACCTCCGTTTTTAGCAAAGAATCAGTATAACATTCAACCAATGTATCAGCAATCTGGTCGCTGTCAAAGTTTCCCACAATGCAAAAACGATAACCCATTATTGGTTTTGAAACTTTAGCCAGAGAATCGAAGCGGAAAAACAAAGAATCGGCAACACTTAGGAAACGGGATTTTCTGGATGCTGAAATCTCAGATACCACTAGAGTTTTACTGCCATCAACGGTTATTTTTCCGAAAAGCTTTTTTGAAGGGTGTAAAAAAGTAAAAGCGACTGTTAAACCAAGAACAGCCAAAACAAACACCAGCACCAAAGCCGTGAGAGATGCACCTTTCATCTATGTAGAATTTATAACCGGAATAAGCCAATTAACAAATTACTTCATAGAATAGCAACGCACTACCAGCCTAGCGGAGAAAATAACCCGAAAACACCGACTTGCAGCATCACGGGCAGGTGTGTACCCGTTTTAACTACCCGCTTTGCCGTTAGTTCAACACCATTTTTTTTACGGATTGGCTTCTTCTGAGTAGGATTAGTTCCGGCCTTTTGATTATGCATCTTCTTAATTTTTTTAAAATTTAAAACAGCATTTTTTCAGTAGAAACAGGACTTCGGTGAAAGACTGATTTGAAGCGGTAGAAAATAGAATTTTTAAGGTGAGTGTTTTTGATAAAAAAGTGAGAGATAGGTATCTGTAAAGATTTTTAACTTTTCTTTACATATGAGGTTTGCTATGTAAAGAAAACGGCAAAATCTTTACATAACACTTTGCATATGTAAAGAAAAATTGATTTTCTTTACATATAGGTTTTGCTATGTAAAGAAAACAGCAAAATCTTTACATAGTACTATGGAGACAAACTGGAAATTAGAACCGTTACCTGTAAAGCATGATCTCGAGACTATCAAGGTTTTAAAGAGCCTGCCAGCTGCGCATGCTGCTTTGGCAGAATTGAAGGGAGTAGCCTCTACAATTCCGAACCAGCATATTCTTATCAATACCCTTGGTTTACAGGAAGCAAAAGACAGTTCAGCTATTGAAAATATCATTACGACACATGACGATCTGTATAAGTCAGAGTTGAATTTTGAAGCACTCAATTCATTAAATGCTAAAGAAGTGCAGAATTATATATCAGCCTTAAAGAAGGGTTTTGAACTGACATCGGCAAGCGGGCTGATTACCAATAAAACCATTCTCATTATTCAGGAAGAATTGGAACGAAACAAAGCAGGCTTCAGAAAACTGCCCGGCACAAACCTGAAAAATGCACAAACCGGTGAAGTTGTTTATACACCTCCTCAAAGTTATGATGAGATCGATAGTCTGATGGCCAACCTGGAGTCCTTTATCAATAACAAGGAATTCAGTGAATATGACGCACTCGTTAAAATGGCTGTTATCCATTATCAGTTTGAAAGTATTCATCCATTTTATGACGGAAACGGCAGAACTGGCCGGATTGTGAATATTCTCTATCTTATCCTCGAAAACCTGCAAAACTTACCGATCCTCTATTTGAGTAGCTATATTATCAAACACAAAGCAGATTATTACAGACTGCTTCAAGAAGTGCGTGATAAGAAAAATTGGGAAGAATGGCTACTCTTTATGATCAAAGGCATAGAAGAAACTTCTAAAGAAACGATTGAGCTTATCGGCCAGATAAAAAAACTGATGCAAACCTATAAGTATGAGTTACGGGAAAACTATAAGTTTTACAGCCAGGATTTGTTGAATAATTTATTCAAACACCCTTATACAAAAATAGAATTCCTGATGAATGATCTGGGAGTTTCCAGAATAACAGCAGCTTCCTATTTGAACAAACTGGCAGAAGACGGCCTTTTGCAAAAAGCCAAACTAGGAACCGGAAACTATTATATCAATACACGCTTGTTTGAATTGTTGTCTAAAAGATAGAAACCAAACTAGTTTGAGGACTGACGAGATACATGTTTGTAACACAACTCTAGTCTAGTTCAATTTTGCAGCTGCTGCTGCAAAATTGCTCTTCGGGATTTATAATCTCGAAGCCAGATCATAGGATTTGCAAGCCGCTTACTGTAGCAACCCAATCCACCTCTCAGCCACATCAAGCGTAAGCGGTTTTAGCACAAAATGGATATCAGCAATTACAGTAGATACTTCCCGTATATCACCAGCGAAATCTCCCAGAATAACAATAGCCATTGGCTTGTTCCACGAAGCAGCGAGTTCCTGTGCCCGCAGCAGAAAGCTAAATTCCTCCATTTTGTTCAGGAAAAGTCAGCGATAATCAGGTCAGGCAGCTTATGTGTGTTGAGGTATTCCGCAGCTTTGTCCGGATCTGTAAACAACAGCAGCTCGCCGAGATAGCCGCTTTTCTCAAAAAGCCATACTAATACCTGCAAGGCCAGTTCGTCACGCTCCACCAGCATAATGCTGATAGCTGGTTTGTGTTTTTCCATAGTATAATAATTTCTATGGAGGAAAGATATTATAGCTGAAACACTTTGACCACTACCAGTTGGTAGTATTTGAGAAATAGATTACTTTCAGGTTATCAAAGTATTTGAAGGTAACAGTATTAGATGCCAAACAAATCAGCAGACTGGAAAGAGGAGAACGAAGCCCAACAATTTCAACTATTTATGCACTAAGCAAAGGAATGGGCATAGAACCTGATTTGCTTTTTAGGTTTGAAGTTTAAGGAATAGATACTTTTTATTAACCTTTGACCTGTGAGAAAAACAGTCAATAAAGAGAAGATAAAGGCATTCGGCAAACAGTTTGCAGTATGCCGTAAATCCCTAGGTGTTACTCAGGAAGAGTTAGCACACAGGACGGGAATATCACTTAGTCAGATAGCGAGGATAGAAACAGGGGTAATCAATACCAGCTTGAATACTATTATGCTTTTGGCAGAAGGGTTGGGAATTTCAACAGGTAGGTTTTTTGAGAATGAAAAGTGATTTTTATGTCAAAGACATCGATAAATAGAATAAAGGTTGTACTGGCCGAACAGGAAAGAACAAACAAGTGGCTGGCAACTAAGCTAGGAAAGAATACTGCTACAATTTCTCGTTGGTGTACCAATGACTCTCAACCATCATTGGAGACTTTACTTCAGATTGCAGAGGTCTTAAATGTGGATATAAGGGAGTTATTGAATCCTAATAAGTTGAAGTAAAACATGGGTAATAAAGTAGTTTGCCTAGACTGTAGAAAATCGTTTAGTCAGGGAACGGATTACAATAATAGACGAGTTGCAAATTGTCCTGATTGTGGAAAGCCAATGGTATTTCTTTCTCACAGGTTTCGACCACCTAAAAAAACAGAAACTCAGAAATGGGAAGTAGTTAGGTTTTTAGTAGCTAATGGTTTCGACTATGATCATGTTTATGAAAAAATGGAAATAATTAGAGGCTGTAAAGTATACTCGTCCTATGCTAAATATCCAGAAAACCTAGGAGAAGCGAATGAGTTTGTTGAAAAATATAGAGATCAGAGTAACAACTATTAATAAAATCATGCCTGACACCCTGACACGATAGATACAGCAACCATAAATAAGCTTAACTTTAACTACGGTGTAAGAATAAAAACAGTAGCAATGGGCTCATGAGAAATCCGGCAGAAATACAAGACATTTTGCAATCACTTTGTTCGCAAGGGTATGAAAACGAAGTGGTGGAGTTTAAAGAAGCGAATAATCAGTTTGATTCTAATAAACTAGGGAAGTATTTTTCTGCTCTTTGTAATGAAGCTAATTTAAAAGGCAAACGCTCGGCTTGGCTGGTTTTTGGAGTGAAGGATAGCGACAAAAGTATCGTAGGCTCTCAATTTAGAGTTCATCATAATGATTTAGACAGTCTTAAGGCAGAGCTGGCAAACCATACCACTGGCAGAATTACTTTTATAGAAATTTACGAGACAAATACACCAAACGGCAGAGTTGTATTATTTGAAATCCCTGCGGCACCAAAAGGCATTCCCATTTCCTGGAAGGGACATTATTATGGCCGTGACGGTGAAGAGTTGAATGCCCTGAATCTTGAAGAAGTAGAGCGTATTCGTGAACAAACAAAAGGAGAAGATTGGAGCGCCGCAATTATTGACGATGCAACATTTGACGATTTGTCTTCAGAAGCCATTCATAAAGCCCGTGAGTCATATAAAAAGAAAAACAGCCATTTGGTGAGTGAAATTGACCAATGGGACGATATCACTTTTCTGAATAAATCAAAAGTGTGTATTAAAGGGAAAATTACCCGCACTGCTATTTTGTTGTTGGGCAAGTCAGAATCAGAACACTTTATTAACCCCTCTACAGCAAAAGTTTCATGGATTCTTCGAGATAGCGATAACCTAGAGAAAGACTACCAGCATTTTACCTGTCCGTTATTATTAAATACAGAAGAAGTATATAAAAAAATCAGAAACCTGAAGTATCGCTATATTACAGACGGTAGTTTATTTCCTGAGGAAGTAGATCAATATGATCCATATATAGTAAGAGAAGCTTTAAACAACTGTATTGCGCATCAGGATTATACACTTGGGGGTAAAATAAATGTAGTTGAACATGAAGATGGTAAACTGGTATTTATCAACTCAGGAAAGTTTATTCCGGCAAGTGTGGAGGAAGTAGTTATTTCCGATGCACCAGAACCTACATACCGCAATCCGTTTTTAGTAGAAGCAATGATTAATCTGAATATGATTGATGCTATTGGCAGTGGTATTAAAAGGATGTTTAATATTCAGCGCAAGAAATTTTTTCCTTTACCCGATTACGAATTTTCGCCCAATACAGTAAAGTTAACCGTGACAGGTAAAGTAGTGGATATTAACTATGCCAGAAAAGTAGCAGCTATACCAGACCTTAGTTTGATAGATATTATCGCTCTGGATAAAGTTTCCAAGTCCAAAAGCTTAAATAATGATGAAATTAATCAACTAAAAGCAAAGAGCTTAATAGAAGGAAGAAAACCAAACTTTCATATTTCAGCTACGGTAGCCAGAGTAACCGGTGACAAGGCCGATTATATAAAACAGCGAGGTATTGATGATGGGTATTGTCAGAAGATTATTCTGGATTATCTGAAAAAGTTTAAGGAAGGTAAAAGAGAAGATTTTGAAAAAGTACTTTTAGATAAACTTCCAGATGTATTAGATCCGGCTCAAAAAAGCAATAAAATAAAAAACAATCTCCAAAAACTTAGAATGAAGGGTCTTATATACCCCGAAGGTAAGATATGGAAAATGTCTAAGCACTGATTTTTTAGACATTTTTTAGACATTTTTTAGACATTTTTTATAAAAACAAGCTGTTGATATTGTTTTATCAAAAGCCTAGTAATTACCTGAAAGTACAGTTGGAAAATTAAGCCTTGGTGATATACTTTATTGTACAAATAAGCAGAAAATATCACCAAAATAACCTTATTTTTACATTTTTGTCAAAATAATACTTTTTTTTCATGCTTATTTTTACATTTATGTATAAATAAACTTATTTATGGATTTCAATCATGTTATTCCAACAGCCAAACGGATAGAGCGTTTGCAATACGAAAACCCCTGGTGGCTAACCGGCGAGGTACAGCAGGTCTATCGCGAAATGTCAAAACGTCTCTATTTTGACTTGTTTTATCCATTTGTAAAAGAAACAGAAGTTAAAAGAGCGGTCGTGTTGATGGGGCCGCGCCGTGTGGGCAAAACTGTGATGATGTTTCATGCCATTCAGGAGCTGATAACTGAAGGTGTACCACCTCAGAAGATCTTCTTTATCGGAATCGATAATCCGATTTATATGCACCTGGGTTTGGAAGAGATTCTTTTGTTAGGTAAGGAAGCTGTAAAACTGGAAAATCTGGAAGGCTGCTTTGTTTTCTTTGATGAGATTCAATACATGAAAGACTGGGAGCGTCACCTTAAAGTGTTGGTAGATATGTATCCTAAAACTAAGTTTATTGTTTCCGGTTCTGCAGCTGCGGCATTGCGTTTGCAAAGTTCTGAAAGTGGTGCAGGGCGGTTCACAGATTTTATGTTGCCTCCACTTACTTTTCATGAATACATACACCTGAAAGGTTTGAGTCACTTAGTCCAGTCAAAATCTATCGTTTATAATAACAAGGAAGTGCCGTTTTTCACTACACACGATCATAAGGCATTTAACAAAGAGTTTTTTCAGTATCTCAATTTCGGGGGTTATCCGGAAGTCGTTTTCTCTGAAAAGATTCAAAGCGATATGGGACGTTATGTAAAAAGCGATATTGTGGATAAAGTATTGCTGAGAGATTTGCCGAGTCTGTATGGAATTAAAGATGTACAGGAGCTCAATAGTTTTTTCAGTTACCTGGCTTACAATACCGGTAATGAGTTTTCTTTTGAAAAACTGGCAACGGATAGTGGTATTAAAGGTGATATCATCAAAAAATACCTGGAATATCTTGAAGCGGCTTTCTTAATCAAAGTCATACACAAAATAGATGACAATGCTAAAAAGTTTAAACGCATTACCAGTTTCAAAGTCTATCTCACTAATCCGTCGCTGAGAACAGCTTTATTTTCACCGATTCAGGAAACTGATCCGGAAACCGGAAATATGGTGGAAACAGCAATTTTTTCACAATGGATGCACAGAGAAAACCTGGACCTGAAGTATGCACGTTGGAAAATGGGTCGCTCTGAAGGGGAAGTTGATATTGTACTGGTAGATAGTAAGCTTTTCAAACCGCAATGGAGCGTGGAAGTAAAATGGACTAACCGTTATTTCGATAAACCGAATGAATTGAATAGTTTGGTTCATTTCTGTAAAGCAAATAACTTTAATGCTTCAGTGGTGACAACAATAGATCAACCGGGTAACAAAACAATAGATGGTTTAAATGTCACTTTTGTTCCGGCGGCCATTTATGCGTACAACATTGGTGTTGTTACTTTGGCTAAGAAATCGAGCTGGTTAAGTGAATAATAGTTAAGAGATTTTAAAGTATAATCGATATGTCAACAGAACGCTTTCTTACTTTTCAGAAATTCAATGACCGCATGGCTGCGGCAGAGCTTACGGCGTTTCTCGAAGAAAATAATATAGAATATTTATTGGATGAAGATTCCACAGCGATCGGGCTTGGCAATACTTTTGGGAGTAGTGAATTGTCGAGAGAATTCAGGGTTAAACTACAGAAAGATGATTTTTTGAAGGTTGACCAGTTGCTACAGGAAAACACAAAGACTCAACTTGAAAACATAGATCGTAGCTATTACCTATTTGATTTTACTGATGAGGAGTTACTTGAAATAATTGTGAAGCGCGATGAGTGGGGTCACTTCGATTTTCTGCTTGCACAAAAACTATTGAAAGAAAGGGGCAAGGAAGTAAATGGAGACTTAGTTGCCTTACTCAGAAAGCAAAGAATAACAGATTTGTCAAAACAAGAGACACTTCCAATAGCCTGGATATACGCTGGCTATATTGCTTCTTTATTTGGAGGAATATTAGGCTTTATGATAGGCTGGCATCTGTCTTCTCATAAGAAAACAATGCCCAATGGAGAATTGGTGAATGCTTTTTCTGTGAGAGACAGAGAGCTAGGTAAACAGATGATGATATTTGGTGGTATATGCCTTGTGATATGGGTGATTATACAGATTGTCTTCATAAGGCCCATTTTTTAGAAGGCTTGTAAAAACAGGTAAATCTCAGAATTTATACCAATGGCTTCCAATCCTTATCCCTCATTTCATCGGCATGGGGTTTTCTTACGTTGGCAACCATTTCTTTTTCGCAGGCTCCAAACTCGGCAAAGTTCTTTTGTGCTTGTCTCAATGAAACCCTGTTTGCACCATCTTCATCGTCGGGATCTGCGAACTGGTTAGGGTCGTCTTCCCAGTAACAAACCTCACAAATATCATAAGTACCGTGGGCTTCTTCTGTGAATGTCTTGTAGCCACAGCACGGACAGGCAAATTTTTGAGTTGTCATGTGATTGTCATTTAAACTTAAATATAAGAGATAACAACCAAAATATTGTTTGTCATCCGTTTTTGTTCATTTTTTGTAGGCAAAGCTTCCTGGGTGCTGTTTTATGTAGACAAATCATTTTGTCATCTGTTTTTTGCCTTTTTTTGTAGGCAAACCGTTTTGTGTGTTGTTTTTTGTAGACAAAACCTTTTGTGTATTGTTATTTGATAATTTCCGTCGATAAGCTATCTTGTATGATAGAAAATGCATTTTATTGTAGACAAACTAGTATATGAACTTCAATTTGGATGAGGCTGTACATTATCATTACGATAAATTTCCGCCTATAGGTATTCGGTATGAGTTTTTTATACAAGAACTGCTGAGTGCTACTGATGCATTGGCACGTTTTGACCAGATGCTCAAAAACCTGCATAACAGCGAAATTTTGCTAGCCCCACTTAGAAACAGGGAAGCGGTTTTATCTTCCAGAATAGAAGGTACAATCAGTACTATGGATGAAATACTGGAGTACGAAGCTGACGATGACGGGACTGAACCACAAGGAACAAGAAGTGATGTAGTAGAGACGGTTTTATATCAAAGAGCGTTGAAAAGTGCACAGTCGGCTTTGAATGATGGTTATCCTTTCTCTCAGAGTTTTATTAAACAAATGCACCAGCAATTATTGTATTTTGGACGTGGAGCAACAAAGTCGCCCGGGGAGTTTAAAAAAGAGCAAAATTATCTTGCCGACCGCTCTGCAAAAAAAATCCAGTTTGTACCAATCAGTGCTGAACAGCTGCCCGATGGCCTTGACAAACTTTTTGCTTATATGGAAGGTAGTAGTGAACCACCTATTATACGCACGGCAGTAGCGCATCTTGAATTTGAAGCTTTGCACCCTTTTCAGGATGGCAACGGAAGAATAGGAAGAATGCTTATCACATTATTACTTTGGAAATCGGGTGTATTATCGCAACCACACTTCTATATTAGCGGCTATTTTGAAGAAAATAAAGATGCATACATTGAGGCTATGAGAGATGTTTCAAGAACCAATGATTGGAATGCATGGATACGTTTTTTCCTTATTGCTGTAGAAAAGCAGGCAGTTCAAAACCTGCAGATTGCTGAAAATATCAGGAGCTTGTATGAAGAAATGAAAGTTGAATTTTCTGAATTGCTTTCATCAAAATGGAGTGTGGGTGTTTTGGACTTTGTATTTACTAACCCTGTTTTCAGAAATAACAGATTTATCAGTAACACTAAAATTCCGGTTGCAACAGCTGCTGCGGTGGTAAAAAAACTTATAGAAAATGGTTATCTGAAACAAAAGGAAGCTGCTTCAGGAAGAAGACCTGCTTTGTATTCATTTGAGCCATTAATGAGATTAGTTAGGGTTTAGTCTATTAATTCAAGTAAATATTGCGAGATTATATCAATATCTCGCAATATTTGTTTAGATTGATCTATTGAATCTATCAGATGTTAGAAAAAGCCCCATCCGCAAAGCAAGACAGCACTACTGTTAATCTCATGGTAGATTTGCAGGTGACAGGTGTATTGAAAAATGTCCAGGACGAATATTTGTATTGGGATAAGATCAAATATAAATCGAAACCACACGATGCCAGCCAGTTTTGGAATGCTGTTAAATTACACAGAACGCTCAATGCAAGCCATCTGCAGTTTGGGAAGCATCAGTTTACTTATGTGATTACTGATTTTATGCAGCGTGCCCTGCATCAGTTTGACCTGAATATCGGAGGTACTTTGGGTAGCAATATCAGCATTGCGGAAACCGATAAAACAAAGTTTATTATCAGCTCCATTATGGAAGAAGCCATCAGCAGCAGCCAGATGGAAGGGGCGAATACCACACGAAAGAAGGCCAAGGAACTGATACAGAAAGAGCAAAAGCCGAGAACGAAATCGGAGCAGATGATTATGAATAATTATGTGACCATGAAGCATATTATTCAGCATAAAAATGATGACCTGACGCCGGAAGGTTTACTTGAAATCCACAGACTGATAGCTTATAAAACGCTGGATAATGCCAATGAAGAAGGCAACTTCAGGGAGAATGACGAGATTTTTGTAGCCAACAATAGTAACGGAGATATTGTCCATATTCCGCCTCCGAAAGATGAACTGGAAAAGCTAATTGAAGAACTGTGTATTTTCTTTAATAATGATTCGAAGAGCTTTATCCATCCGATTATAAAAGGTTGTATAATTCATTTTATGATTGGTTGGATCCACCCTTTCACTGATGGAAACGGACGTACGGCACGTGCGCTGTTTTATTGGTATATGCTGAAAAAAGGATATTGGCTGACGGAATATTTGTCGATATCCCGAATCATTCAGAATAGTAAGAATCAGTATGAAAAGGCATATCTGTATACTGAAATTGATGACAATGATTTGAGCTACTTTATTACCTACCACATCAAAACCATGGAAATGGCTTTTGAGGCGCTTAAGGACTATATGAGTAGAAAGCAGAAGGAAGTAGTACAAGCCGCTAAGTTTTTGAAGATCCCGAATGTAAATGACAGAATGGCTCAGATTCTGAAAATTGTAAACGACGATGCCGACAGGGTTTTAAATAGCAAAGAAATAGAGAAACGTTTCAGCATCTCAAATTTTACGGCGCGTGCTGATCTGAAGCTGCTGGTTGAATTGGGTTTCCTGGAGATTATTCAGGTAAATAAAATCAAACAGAACTTCATCAGATCAAAAAACTTTGATGATGTTTTACAAAGCTATAATGTGTAAATATTGCAAGATTTGTAAATAATCTCGCAATATTTGAAAAAATAGAAACAGTCCTAAGATTCAAACCTTTGGAGTGTTTTTTACTAACAACAATCAACAAACACCGAACAACTACTTCACCTTCTGCCCGTCCCTGATTTCCTCAGAAGCTTTGAGTACAAGTCTGTCACCTTCTTTGATATTGCCGAATACTTCTGTGAGGGTGTCAACTACATTGCCACGACGGACGTTTACCCATTCAGCCTGATGGTCTTTTACTTTAATCACGAAAACTTTTTCGCTGGAAGTAACTATGGATTTGGTCGGAACAAACAGTGTGTGACCTTTGCGTTGCACGGGAATTTTCACTTCGGCATACATACCCGCCTTAAGTTGATAATTTTGATTGGGCACATCAAATTCAGTGAGCATCACACGTACGTGATTGTCGATGTTTTCGGCACTACGTGCGTAGTTGGCTTTGAAATGCTGGTCAGGCAATGAGTTGACAGTAAAACTTGCTACAGCTTTTTTAGAAATAGAACCAGAATACACTTCAGGCACGGCCACGGTCAAACGTAGTTTGGAGCTATTCACCAACACATACATCGGCTTTTGTCCATTTAGCTCCGGGCCTACCAGTGTGCCCGGACTGATATTTCTTTCCATGATAACACCGTCAAAAGGAGCAGTGATGGTCAGGTAGTCGACGATCTGCTTTTTGGCATTGTAGAACTCACGCGCGCTATTGACATGTTCAATGCCGCTGAGTACAATAGCGCTGTCGGCAATATAGCGTGCATGGGCGTGTTCCAGTTCACTGGCCGATACGGCACCATTTGTCTGGCTCGTTTTGAGCAGACGAAGGTAAGTCGATTTGCTTGCGTGGAACTTGGCTTTTTGCTCCTGTAATGTTCCCTGAAAAGCTTGCAATTGTGCCTTCGATTGGTTCAGCTCCGCCACTGTCTCCGGTGATTCGAGTACTGCCAATACTTGCCCTTCCTGCACAATGGCGCCACGGTCAGCTTTTACCGACTTAATAAAGCCTTTTGTTTTTGGGAAAATATCCACTTTGTCCCAAGGCTTCAACTCTCCCGGAATTACGACTTCCTTGGCCGGGCGCAGGCCCAGTACTTCGGTTGTTGCAATATGTGATGAATGTTTTGAAATAGAATTTTCCAGTTCTTCTTCCGAAGAACATCCGCTCAGCAGTGCCAAACCGCCAAGCAGGAAAAGTGTATAATTAAGCTTCTTCATAAGAGTAAATTTCTTGTTTGTTGTAAAAGATACTTTGAGGGTCTTCCGGGTCAAGTGAAGGTGATTTGATTCCAGATTTTTGCTGCGCGAGGTTGAATACAACAGGTAAAATCAATAAGGTTGAAACAGTAGAAGCTACGAGCCCGCCGATTACCGCCTGTCCAAGAGGCGCCACCTGTTCGCCGCCTTCACCCAAGCCAAGTGCCATCGGGATCATACCTGCTATCATGGCTAAACTGGTCATGATGATTGGGCGGATACGTGTTAACCCGGCTTCAATGGCAGAGACTTTGGCATTGTGGTTTTCCAGTCTGGCTTCTTCGGCGCTTGTTACCAGCAATAAGGAGTTGGCAATAGAAACACCGACAGACATGATCAGTCCCATGTAAGATTGAAGATTGAGTGTGGCACCCGTCAGCCAGAGCAGTGAAAGTGAACCGGCGAGTACTGCCGGAACAGTAGAAAGGATCACGATTGCGAGTTTGAACGACTGGAAGTTGGCGCTGAAGAGCAGGAAGATGATAACAATAGCTACCAGTAAACCTGTCTGCAAACTTTTAAGGGTATCGTTGAGAAGTTTGGTCTGGCCTTTTGTTTCCACAATGACACCTCGAGGTGGATCTCCCATATCTTTCAGCACTTTTTGAACAGCTTTGTAGGCTGTACCCAGGTCCTTTTGATACATGTTGGCAGTAATAGTTACAAGTCGGTTTGAACCTGAACGGTCGTATTCGCCCGGGCCGACTTTCTCGTGTACGGTTGCTACATCGGCCAGGAGCGGATATGCTTCACCGTTTTTCACAGAAATACTGCTGATGTCACCGGCATCGTTCATCAGGTGTTCAGGAATCTGTACCTGTACCTGATAGGCCTGGCCTTTCTTGTTATCGAGCCAAAGATTTTTCTCCACAAAACGGCTCGATGAAGTTGCCGCAACTAATGACTTAGCCACTTGTGTGGAAGTGATTCCCAACTGTCCGGCACGCTCGCGGTTAATATTCACGTCCATTACAGGATAGTCCATCGGCTGGGCTATCTGCACATCTTTCAGGAAAGAGACCTGTTGAAGTTTGTTCACAATTTTTTTAGCGTGGCTATTGGCTTCAAGAATGTCTTTAGCAGCTACGCTAATTTCAATAGGTGTGGAAGAACCCTGACTCATGATTTTTTCAACCAACTCAATTGGTTCGAAAGAAACCTGAACATCCGGCAAAGCAGAAGCAATTCTTTTGCGAAGCTGCTCACGGAACTCATCCATGTTTCCTTTAACTTTTGGTGATAATGCCACCTGCAATACTGCCTCATGTGGTCCGCGGTTGAAAACGTAAATACTGGAAGTACCATAACTTGAGGGGACAGTTCCTACATATGAGGAAGTGATGTCCACCTTGCCACCTGACTGCTCTTTTACCAGATCTAGCACTTTTAGCGTGTATTCTTCTGTACGCTCAATACGCGTTCCGTCGGGTGCACGCAAACGCAGCTGAAATTGCTTGGTATTTGATTTCGGTAAAATATCTGTTCCGAGAAAAGTGAAAGCCAAACCAGCTACTAACAGTGAGCTTACCAGATAGATGCTGACTACTCTTCTTTTTTTACCTAAAAGATTTTTAAGGATATGTCTGTAGCGTTCTTTAAACCTTCCGAAAAAACCATCTTCCTCTTCATGGTGAGCTTCGTTTTTCAGCAGCCAGTTTGAAAGCACAGGAACGAAAGTCTGCGACAAGAGGAAGGATGAAATCATGGCGAAACCAACTGACAACGACAAAGGCAGGAACATGGATCTTGGAATTCCTTCCATGACAAAGGCAGGAGCAAATACTGCCAGGATGGAAAGCAGGATCAGGAATTTTGGGAAAGCAATTTCCTTACAGGCATCCCAAATGGCCTGAGCTTTGGTTTTGTGCATTTCCAGGTGGCGATGTATGTTTTCTATGGTTACCGTAGACTCGTCGACGAGAATACCGATGGCCAATGCCAGTCCGCTCAAAGTCATGGTGTTAATGGTTTGCCCGAAAAGGTGCAACATCAGCACGGCAGACAGTACAGAAACCGGAATGGTCACTACCACAATGATCACACTACGCCAGTCGCGGAGGAAGAGAAAAACAACCAGACCTGTAAGCAATGCACCTAATACACCTTCGGTAATCAGACTTTTTAGCGCATGCACTACGTAAGCTGACTGGTCAAATTCAAAGCTGATTTTCACGTCTTCAGGAACAGCATCCTGAAGTTTAGGCAAAGCATTTTTGATATTGCTTACAGCCTCCAAAGTAGAAGCATCTGCTTTTTTTACTACAGGAATATAAACAGCTCTTTTACCGTTAACCAGCGCATAGCTCACAGTAACGTCAGCAGCGTCTTCTACGGTGGCAATGTCTTTTACAAAAACAGTTGGCCCATTGCCTAGTTTTACCGGGATATTCAAAAACTCTTCCGGTTTGTTGATAAGAGAGTTTACCGGAGTCATCAGCGTTTTGTCGCCGATACGGATGTTGCCTGCCGGAGAAGGCTGGTTGTTTGCAGCAATCATTTTCACCACTTCTTCCGCGCTTAGCTTGTAGCTCTTCATCAGGTTTGGATCAACCTTGATAACGATCGAGCGTTGGTTCCCCCCGAATGGTGGAGGTGAAGAAACGCCTGCTATTTTGGAGAACATCGGTCTTACCCGTGAAGCAGCAAAATCCTGTATTTCGTTTAGTGAACGGGTGCTGCTTTCGAACACAAGCTGTCCCACGGGAACAGAGCTGGCGTCAAAGCGAACTACCTGCGGTGGCACGGTCCCCTCAGGCATGTAGGATTTGGCTCTGGCAATGTTGATAGCAATTTCACCCGCGGCCTGTGCCATGTCTGCATCCGGATAAAACTCCAGACGCATCACCGTCAAACCCTGAATGGATTTGATGTCCATGTCTTTGATCCCTGATACATACAGGAAGTGATCCTGATAACGGGTGGCAATGAAACCATCCATCTGGTCAGGTGCCATACCGCCATAAGGCTGTATCACATAAATAGTCGGCAGGTTCAGGTTCGGGAAAATATCCACAGGAATCCTGAACAGTGTGAGTACTGAGAAAAACAGCGTGGCAATAATGGCTACTACCACTGTAATGGGCTTTCGTAAAGCGCCTTTGATAAGTTTGTTCATAGTTTTTTGCTTAAGGCTGAATGCTTAATGCGGAACGCTTAGAGTATTATTCGTTGCGTTTCGCGTTAAGCACCAGGCATATGGCACTATTTAATTTCTTTTAAAAACAGCTCCAGATCTCCATTGGCGGCGGCTCTGATGAGGAGCGATTTCCAGAAGTTATTCACTGCTATGTAATAGTCGACTTCTGCTCTGTTGAGTACATAATAGCTCTGGTTTAGGATCAGGATGTCAGTAAGGCCGTTTTGGTAGCGAGACTCTGCCTGGTCATAAGCCTTTTCGGCAGCGGCTCTCTGGATCGGGGCTACTTGTAGTTGTTTCTGCGCCAGTTGAAGCTGTACTTCCGACTCACTGACCTGTCGTTTCAGGATCAGCTCTTGTTCTTCATACAAATACTGAAAACGATCGGCCTGGGCTTTTTCACTACCATAGTCGTAGCGGAGGCGGGCAAGGCCTGTGAGGTTCCAGCGAAGTGCCACACCCGCCAGGTAATTGTACATGCCGAATTGTGTACCTGCGGCAAAGTCGTAATTATATGAACCATCGGTACGGGACATACCTGAGCCTCTGGCGAGTCCGGTAGCAACGAGAGATAAGCTGGGCATATAGGTTCTTTTGACCACTGAAATACGTGAGTTGGTAGCTTCAAGCTGCGACTTTTGCAGGCGTAGGCGAGGGTGCGCACTCAACTCTGTGGCAGCAGCTGCAATGCTTGATGGTAGCGGTTGCTGATAAAAACTTGTATCTACAGAAATTTCACCCGAAGTGCCGATCAGTTCTGCCAGTTTCAGCCTTTGTATTTTGTCATTACGGTAACTTTCTGCCAGAGCCAGTGATGCTTTGGCATATTCTGCATTGGACAACAAACTATCGACAGATGGTCTGATACCAGAAAGACTACCGGCACGCCCGATACTTTTCAGGTGTGAAGCACGGCTGAAATTATTCTCCTGTGCAATTACCATTTTCCTGCTCAATTGTGCTGAAAGAAAAACATCAGCAACGCGTACCTGATGTTGAAATAGCTCATTGTCATAGTCGGCCTGGGAGATGTCTCTGTTTCTCTGTGCAACATTTACTCCTGCACGTACTTTGCAGAAATTGAAAATTCGCCAGTCAACCGAAACACTTGCCAGTGAGCCAAAAACACCATCGTAATTGTCAGCTGTATTTGGAGGTCCGGTAGTACCCAGTCCAAGGCCCTCGCCCGGAACAAAAGAACCGGTTAGGTTATTGTTGGAGGAATAAGTGTATTGTCCTTGTGCGGTAATCACCGGAAGGTAATCTGTTCTTGACAGACTTACCCGTTTGCCGGCACTGGCAGCGTCTGCCTGTTTAGCTTTCAACAAAGGATAATTCAGTCGGGCTGTTTCGAGTACTTTGTCAAGGGTGTATTCTTGCGCAAAGGCATTGAAAACAAGTGAACCGAGCAGTGTTGTGGCGATTGTAATTTTTTGCAGCAATCTCTTCATCTCTTTCAATTTTCATGGGCTTTTATATTTCCTATAAAATCCATAGATTTATACAAGATTAAGAATCGAATCTGGAAAAATTCTGGAAAGACCCCTGTTGCAGAGTTTTTGAAGAGAAATAATTTATCGTGAGTTAGGGATAATTGCTATTCTAAGGCTTATAGGCCTTTCGCTCCGCAAATTTGTTGGACGAAAAAGGAAAAACATCCTCATACCTACACCAAGTTAAGTTCTCTGTAAATCAGTTAAATTTTAACATATGAAACTGTTGGTTGTAGAAGACGAGAGGGGGCTTTCGGAGAGTATATCGTCTTATCTTTCCAAAGAGGGATTTATCTGCGAAACGTCAGACGGCTATGAAATGGCTTTGGAGAAAATCAACCTTTATACTTATGATTGCCTCATTGTAGATATTAATCTGCCCGATGGTACCGGCTTTGGTATTGTAGAAGCGTTGAAGAAAATCACACCGGCTACGGGGGTTATTATCATTTCTGCCCGTAATTCACTTGATGATAAAATCCGTGGGTTGGAGATTGGTTCTGACGACTATCTGACTAAACCTTTTCATTTATCGGAACTTAATGCGCGTGTAAAATCTTTGATGCGCAGGCGAAACTTTGGTGGAAGTAATGACATTGTTTATAATGAACTCACGGTGAGCTTGCTTTCCAGAAAAGTATTTGTACACGACCATGAAACGGCCTTATCTAAAAAAGAGTACGACTTACTATTATATTTTTTGTCAAATGTGAATGTGGCACTAACAAAGGTAGCTATTGCGGAGCACCTCTGGGGTGATCAGGCAGACTCGGCCGATTCGCTGGATATTGTTTATTCGCACATCAAAAACCTGCGGAGGAAATTGGTTGAAAAAGGGGCTGTAGATTACCTGCATTCTATTTATGGGATCGGCTATAAATTCGGAAAGGAATGAAGCTGATTACGCGCACCAGTTTGTTTTATCTTTTTTTCTCGCTGCTTACTTATATAATTATTGGTGCAGCTTTCTATTTTGTTACAAATAAACTTATCCATAGTGAAGTGGATGACCGCCTTCAAATGGAGCGGATGGACTTTGAACGTTTTTTTGCCAGACACAACAACTGGAACAATAGCTATAATTTTGTGGAGGATAAGGTCAGTCTGCAGAGGTCTTCTGTCTTTGTTCCGGGATTGACCGAATTTAAAGACACTGTTATGCTGAATAAATATTCGGGTCAGGAAGTTCGTTTCAGGCAAATCGGGTTCAATGTAAAAAGAGGTTCGGGTATCTATAAAGTGAGGATCAGGAAATCGATTCTGGAATCGGACAAACTTGTTGCAGGTATTACTATGACAATGGTCGCCCTGTTCGGTACAGCACTTATCGTTATGTTTTTCTTACAGGAAAAAATATCCCGCGATCTCTGGAAACCTTTTTACAGGACTTTGAAAAGTATCAAAGAATTCCACCTTTCAGATACGCATGAACTTAAGTTTAATGGAAATAATATTCAGGAATTTGAGGAGCTGAATACGGAACTCAAAAAGATGACCCGAAAGATGCGTCGCGATTATCGGGGTTTGAAAGAATTTACCGAAAATGCCGCTCATGAAATACAGACACCGCTAGCGCTTATTAATGGCAGAGTAGAGGAGTTGATCCAGTCAGAAGGTTTTTCTGAGCAGCAGATGTACCGGATACAGGAAATTTATGAGGCTTCAGGGCGTATTTCCAAAATGTATCAGGCATTGTCTTTGTTATCAAAAATAGAAAACCGCCAGTTTAACCATAAGCTGGAAATCTCATTTACAGCATTGGCAATTCGCAAACTGGAAGAATATGAAGATATGCTCCAGCATAAAACCATTGAAGTATCAGTAAACATCGAAGAGGATTTTCTGGTAAAAATGAATCCCGGACTGACAGAAATTCTGGTCAACAATCTTTTCAGCAATGCTATAAGGCACAATTTTAACGGTGGACGTTTACACGTGCAAATAACCAGAAATAGTTTTGCTGTCCATAATTCGGGTAAGGAGCCAACAGCAGATCCGAAGCAGTTTTTTGAAAGGTTTAAAAAAGAAAATCAGGCTTCTGAATCACTTGGACTAGGACTGGCTATTGTGAAACAGATTTGTGAGAATGATGATTTACAGTTGAGTTATGTGTATGAGGGTGGATGGCATAAGATAACATTGTCAGTACTGTGATTCTTTTGATTTGTGTGATTGCTATGATTATGCAAATTATAGTTTAGGCTGACATGTGTAACTTTTGAGATCTATTTTAACCAATAGCCACGAGTACTTTTCTTAAATTCATGTCTTTATTTATGACGCATTTTTTAATTATGGCGAAGAATAAGACAATTAGTGTAAAAGGTACAGAGATCAGCATTTTTGAAGCAGATCACTCGGATTATATTTCCTTGACTGATATTGCGAGACATAAAGATTCTGATCATACAGATGATATTATTAAGAACTGGCTAAGGAATAGAAATACAATTGAATTGCTAGGTTTTTGGGAGCAATTAAATAATCCAGATTTTAAACCCGTCGAATTCGACGGGTTTAGAAAACAAGCAGGGCTCAATAGTTTTACAATGACTCCGAAAAAATGGATTGAGACTACTAATGCTGTTGGTATTATTTCTAAGTCAGGACGATATGGTGGAACTTTTGCTCATAAAGATATTGCTTTCGAGTTTGCTTCCTGGATTTCAATAGAGTTCAAGCTGTATATTATTAAAGAATTCCAGCGCCTTAAGGAAGAAGAAAGTAGTCGCAATCAACTTGAATGGAATCTTCATAGAATGATTTCAAAGATTAATTATCGAATACATACAGATGCAATTAAAGAAAACCTGATTCCTAAGGAGATTACCAATAAACAGATAATGTTAATTTATGCCAACGAAGCAGATTTATTTAATGTAGCTTTATTTGGACTAACAGCTAAAGAATGGCGAGACAACAATTCTGATGCAAAAGGAAACCTGAGAGATGACGCTACTCTTGAGCAATTGGTCGTATTAAGCAATATGGAAAGCATCAATGCATTATTAATTCAACAGAACCTTTCGCAAGGAGAGAGACTTGTTCAACTAAACAGGGTTGCTATATCTCAAATGAAATCTTTGGTTGAGAACAATGGAATAAAGAAGTTAAATAAATCAACAGAATCACAGTCCTAGTATGATAACTCATCCTCCATATCTTCACTTGCTTCCATGCCGTTTTCCAGCACTTTTACAATGCTTTTGATATCGTAAACGACTCGGTTACGCACGTTGCCGAGAATGATAATGACTGTTTGTGTTTCTGGAATAAACCAGAATAGTGAATTATAGCCTTTCCACCAGCCGTTGTGATAAATGTATTTGGGTTTTTTAGTTTTTTTGTCAAGTATCATCCGGAAGCCAAGTCCGTAATTCTTTAATCCGTAATGCTCATTGCTGTAAGGTGTGAATGCTTTTTGCAGCATTTCGTAATTGAGCAGGCAATTAGAATTAAGAGCCAGGTACCACTTGTATAGATCGTCCACGGTAGAATAAACCCCTTTGTCGCCAACTACATTGTCGAAATAGTCGAAAGGTACTTTACCCCAACGCTCATGGCCGCAGGTTCTGTTGATATTGATGGAGTCGTTTGGTGTAGTAATAACCCAGGTGTCCCTCATGCCCAGTGGTTCACATATTTCCCGGCGTATGTAGGCATCGTAAGTCATGCCGCTGACCTGCTCAATAATACTGGCAAGCAGCATGTAATTGGTATTGTTGTAGGAGAAGCCGCGGTTCGGATAATTATAGCGGGCTGGGTGTGAGCTCACCAGCCAGTTAATAATTTCGGCGTTGTTGGGATTATACTTCACCCTTCTGGCGCTGTCTTCAAAAGCGTAGGCATAATAAGGTAATCCGCTGCGGTGGCTCAGCAACATTTGTACGGTAATATCAGGATAAGGAAGTTCCGGAAAGAATTTCTGTAGTGTATCGTTAAGGCTTATTTTTTCTTCCTGAATAAGCTTGAGTGTGGCAATTGCTGTAAATGTTTTGGAAAGCGAGGCCAGTTGAAATTTTGCATCAATCGTAAGGCTGTCTGATTTGCGGCCTTCTTTGCATCTGATACCGAAGCTTTTCCTGTAAAGTACAACACCTTTCTGGACAACCAATGCCGCTCCGTTAAAATGGGAACGGGCTGCTTTTACCTTAAAAATGCTGTCTATTTTTGCTGATTTAGTTACTGCATCAATTCCTCTGGCAGTAAGTTCCATTTGGTCTGCACCCGGAATCAGCGATTCTATGCAGGGAACCTGTATAGGGTCATTGGCAGCTTTGGGTTTACGTATTTTCCTGATGACCGGATTGTTTTCCTCACACGAACAAAGAAAAAGTAGTCCGCAGAAAAGAGCTGTCAAATAAAAAAAGGAATGTTTTCTCATCCAGTAATTATTTAACCACAGAAGCTTTAACTCAATAATATGCTTTACTTTCTGTGTTCTCTGTGGTTATTGAACAAAAAAGGCCGTCAATAAGGCGGCCTTTTCTGTGTATTCTAAAACTTATATTTTTTCGAAGATTCTCTTCATAGATACCGCCTGGCCGATAATGCCTTTCAGGTCAGCAATGGCTACACGCTCTTGCTCTGTAGTATCACGGTGGCGGATTGTAACTGTTTTGTCTTCCAGAGTCTGGTAGTCAATTACCACACAGAACGGTGTACCAATCAAATCCTGGCGAGTATAACGCTTACCGACAGTATCTTTTTCTTCATAGATCACATTGAAGTCAAACTTCAGATCTTCGAAGATTTCTTTTGCTACATCAGGCAAACCATCTTTTTTCGTCAATGGGAAAATTGCTGCTTTTACCGGAGCCAAAGCAGGGTGCAATTTCAACAAAGTACGTTCTTTCTGGTTTTCTCCTTCACCTGTTACTTCTTCAGTATAAGCATTGCACAAATGCGCAAGGAATAGGCGGTCAGCACCAACAGACGTTTCCACTACATAAGGAATATAGTTCTGGTTGATTTCAGCATCGAAATACTGCATCTTCTTACCAGAAAGTTCAGTATGGTTTTTCAGATCGAAGTCAGTACGGGAGTGGATACCTTCAATCTCTTTAGTACCGAATGGGAATGTGTATTCAATATCCACAGCAGCATTGGCATAATGTGCCAGCTTTTCGTGGTCATGGAATTTCAAACTTGCAGCAGGTAAGCCCATTGCTACGTGGAATTTCATGCGGGTTTCTTTCCAGTGCTTGTACCATTCCATTTCAGAACCCGGACGAACGAAGAATTGCATTTCCATTTGTTCGAACTCACGCATACGGAAGATAAACTGGCGGGCAACAATCTCGTTACGGAAAGCTTTACCGATCTGAGCAATACCGAAAGGAACCTTCATACGGCCTGATTTCTGTACGTTCAGGAAGTTTACGAAAATACCCTGAGCCGTTTCCGGACGAAGGTAGATCAATGAAGAATCTTCAGCTACAGCACCAACCTGCGTAGAGAACATCAGGTTGAACTGGCGAACGTCCGTCCAGTTGCTTGTACCTGATACAGGGCATTTAATACCTTCATTTGTGATCAGGTCACGCACACCGTCAAGGTCATTTGCTTCTAGCAAACGAGCCAGTTTCTTTACCAAAGCATCAGCTTTAGCAGCATCACCGGCTTTTTCATATTCGGCAGCACGGTCTTCTACCAGTACATCGGCACGGTAGCGCTTTTTGCTGTCTTTGTTATCGATCATCGGATCGCTGAAACCATCCACGTGGCCTGAAGCTTTCCATGTAAGCGGGTGCATGAAAATTGCCGCATCAATTCCGACAATGTTATCATGAACCATCGTCATGGTTTTCCACCAAGCCGTTTTAATATTATTTTTCAACTCCACACCGTATTGACCATAGTCATATACAGCCTGCAAGCCGTCATATATTTCAGAAGAAGGGAAAACAAAGCCATATTCTTTGGCATGTGAAATTACCTTTTTAAGGATATTGTCTGTTTGGGTTTTTTCCTGGGTTTCCATTGAGAATGCTTCCAATTTTACTTAAACCACAAAAGTAAGTTTTTTTAGTGAAAAACGGAAAAATGAGACCCTGGCATTTAGGTTTCGTCAGAGCCAGAGAAATTTATTTATAACTACAATAGATTTTGTAATTTTATTCGATACTCGATTTTAATAAACATGAAATATCCTCGTAAACTTTCTGCCGGAGCGAACAATACTGTCATTGTATTGTCTGACCAAGAAGTGGCTAAGCTTTTTACTGATGATACTCGCTCTGAAATAGGATCAGAAGCGGATAAAATGAAGTTTGCGAATACAGTTAATCAATTAGTTGTAACTTTTATTCGCTTGGACTATAATGAAGACATACAGGCAGAGATGCTTGTAATGGAGCGCATAAAACCGATGGATTTCAGGGCTTATGAATTAGAAGTAAGAGCTCTCTGGCTAGACGTTTTTGAGGACGAGCTTAAAGAGTTACATAAGGCCGGTTTTGTCCATCGCGATTTAAAACGACCTTCTGATATTGGCGGTTTGGCCTTTGACAATATTCTCCTGACTGAACATGGCCTAAGACTAATTGATGTAGGTATTTCAGCCTTGAGAACACAGGTAGGAGATAAAATCTTTGAGAAGTATGTAGAAATTGAACTCCAGGAAATGGCTATTTTCAGAGAGTATTTTATGAATCGCTAATTACCATAAAAAAGAAAACCTTAAGTGTAGTTCGGCTATTTTCAACCTGTAAGATTTTTAAAACCTTACAGGTTGAACTATTTCTATTAATAATAGAAAATTTTACCGTATTGCAGGAATGAACATGAGTTGTATGCCTCCTGATAGAATTTAGTGTTCTTAAACTTCTCCATTTCAGCATAGTAATAGCCTTTGTCTACTGTCTTTCCATCTTTGAAAGCATATTTATCTTTGATTGCTACGGTTTGTGCCATAAACAGGATTTCCGCTTTGCGTTCGTCATTTTTAGAGAGCTCAAATGCTTTTCTATAATAGCTTTCGGCCAATTCTGTACTGTATTTTTGTTTTATGTACAGGTTAGCCCTGTTGACAATGGTTTCAGCCATGCCGCTTACATTAAAAGGATATTCGCAGGTTCTTTCATAATAGAAATAAGGATAGTAATTGTAAGAAGGAGTTTGGTTGTAAGGCCAGCTAGAAGATGTCGAAAGATAATTTGCCAGTTTGGCATAGCTTTCCTCATTCCTTTTTTTCAATAGTGCTGAAAGATCCTTGTAAGTCACAATCGCATCATCTTCCTCAAAAGCAAGGTTGCTGTTTTGCTTGGAGGAAGCCTCTTCAAAGCGCCCCATCAAAGCTAACTTATAGGCATAGTTTCTCAGGATATCTTCTTTTCTTATTGTTCCGAAATGTACATTGAATTTACTGTTCTGGCCTTTTTCAACCTTTTCCAGCAAACCATCAAGTATGCTTAATGTATAGTAATTATCAATCTGTCTGTGACCAAAGCCATTGAATATCAGGTAAGCTTTGTCATATTGTTTTTCTATCAGGTATCTTCTGCCAAGCTCCTTCACCAGTTCGTTCTTTCTCTGAGAATCAAGTTTTGGATTTGCCTGTAGATAAGTAATCAGGTTTTCCTCCAGTTCATCACTGATCTTTTCTGCTTTCAGAAGAGTACTCCATTGAGTTAGGTATTCTGCAAGCTCTTTCATGTCGCTGTTGGTGCTTCCGGCAATTGTTTTCAGTTCTTTTTCACCTTTATCAAATTCGCCATCGGCTATATAAGTATAGCCAAGTGCAAGTTTGTATAGTTCCGGGTTTTTAGTTTTCTTTTCGTTGTTGATTTTTTCCAGCAGTGAAATGATTTCACCCAGCCATTCTTCTTTAAAAGCATGTTGCCTGTAAGTTACTTCAGGCTCTTTGTCCACGCCTTCATGATTTTCTCTCAATGGTGCTTTCCCAAAGAGCTTTCTGAAAAAATTACTGACAGAACGCCATAAACGTGTAAACCAGCCATCTTCTTTGATGGTCGATTTATCAATACCACTTTCATTATAGATGTATGGATTTTTTATCAGCAGTGTTGAATCGAGCTCGGCAGTAGCTTTCAGACCTGCTATGTAATTGCTGTTATGGAAATTGTTAAGCTGTTTCAGTAAAGCAATTTCCAGTCGACCGGATGCAGGATCATTGGTATATAGTTCTTGTAATGCCCGTACGTCTACTACATCTTCATACACATTTTTGACGATCCATAAAGAAGAGCGTTCAGAGTTGTTTTTTGCATAAGCAAGGCATTGGGGCCAGTCATTTTCTTCAAGATAAATGTATTTGAAGTTTTTGTAAGCCATGTGTCTTAGGGCAGGACTTTTATCAAAGATGGTCGCGAAAAGGTATTTGGCTTGTACCAAGTCTCCGTTTTTTCTGATAGCCCCGGCTTTATAGCCAAGAGATCTGTAATAGGTAAGGGAAGGTGGTGTAGATGCTTTTATATTGTCTTCGAAGTAACTGACTACTTCAGGGTATTGTTCATTGTAAAACAAAAGCCTTACAACCTGATAAACATATTTTTGCTGAAGAAAAGGATTGTGGCTAAGTGTTGTAGCTTTTTCCTTTGCTATCGCAAGAAGTGCTGATGCTGTCGTTTTGTTTTTAGCTATTTCTTCTTCCCAATAGTTGTATTCTTTTACTGTCAGTGCATTTTCGTCTGCAATGAAGTTTAAATAGGCAATAACTTCTGTCTGTTGATTCTGGATAAGAAAAGCGAGGAAGCCGTTGCCAGAAACAGGATTTGTGCCTTGGCTTAAACTTTGCAAATCCTGTTTACTTAAACCAAAAAGCGCTGTTTCAATATCTGTCCATTCGGCTTTGGGAAATTGCGCAGCCCATTCGTTGACGATGGCATTGTGCAAGAGATCCGAACATTCATCACAGTGAGGAGCAGCATCAAAATAGCGGATATAAGTAGTGTCTGCAACAAAACTACTTAAAAATATATATGGATCATTCCCCCACCAGTCATCATCACTGCCGCCACAGGCCATTGTTTTGTTTTCACTTAGCAGAATATTACCTAAAAGAGTAAGCAGGACTAAAAACTTCTTCATGATTATTGATATTGTTTTTACTTAAATCGAAATATATAACGGTGCTACTGTTTGTTTTCCTGAGTAGTTCGGTTTTTGCATCATTGAGCTCTGCATTGCTAATATCTTCAATTCTGATAATATCTCCTTTGTAAACACGCTTGTTTTTAACGGTTCCGCTTTCAGTACAGAGGTAATTGTTTTTTCCTATTGCTTTCAGGTTTGAATATCCGGCCATCCCTGCAGAGGTAATATTATTAATAAAACCGTTAAATTCCTTATTATGAAAGAGTATTCCCCAGGAATATATTGGCAAGGCAATATCCAGTTTCAGCGGATAATTTGAAAGGTTGCGGGTATAGCTTTCCAAAGTCCTTTTTTCGAAAATAGAATTAAGTTCACCAAAAACCTGCGGAGGACTCATATTGTAGCACATCAGAACACCTTTATCGACAGGTGGAATACCGGATTTGCTTATATATTTTACCTGATGAAGGCGTATTGTAGCACTTATTTTTAACCCGGAAAAAGTTTTTACCTGATTCAAAAACCGGAAGTAGAGCTCTTTTGTACCCGTGGTCCAGTCACAGTCAATCTGGATTTCCTTTATCGGTTTAAATTTAGAACAATGGGCTTTTATTCTTTTAACAGTGGCAGATGCCAGAGAGTCTGTCTGCACGGGTGTCATATGGCGAAAGACATTGTTGACAATAAATACACAGGGTATGATGTCCATCTTAGTTATGCCGGAAGTGTCTGCAATGGTAATATCCGCTATTGGCTGAGGCAACCGGCTATTGGGATTAAAAACAATATCAAATAACCTGATGTACAGTTGTTGCGTCCGGCAGTTTTCCAGCACTGTTTTTTCCTGCGCTGAAAGAGCAAGGTTCTGCCTCCAATAATAAAAGGCTGTTTGTGTTTGTTTATCATTTGGTTTGCAGGACCAAAAACTACAGAAAATGAATAAATAACACAGTTTCAACTGCATGGGTGGAGATTAAGAAATATTATAGCACACAAGCTTCCCTCTGATGTCGCCGAGTTTGTAGGAAAGCAGAATAAACGAAATTAGCTAATTGCAGTGAGTTTTGAGAATGGTTTTTCTTTCTTAATAGGTTAGAGAGCCTAAATACTATTTGTGTGTAAACGAGTGATGGTATTAATCTTTGATCAGTTTCTTTACAACCTGTCCGTCAAGAGAACTGTAACGGAGAAAATAAACACCAGGATTAAGGTGTGTTAAGTCAAGAGTTAAATTGAAATTTTCCTCTTCAAGAGCTATGTGTTCCCTAATGACTTCTTTTCCTTCGCAATTAGTGATAGTAATTGTGTTGCTCTCTATACCTGAACTTTTTCCGCTAAGATTGAATATTCCGCTACCGGGGTTAGGTGAAATTGTAACAACAAGGTTTTCGTTATTGATGGTCCTGATATCACTGAATGAAAGGCTTCCGTCAATATCGTGTGCTACAATACGGTAATAAGTAATTGCATTGTTAGCTTTCTTACTATGGAAAGTCCAGCTGCCAATTTTATTATTCCCTGCACTTACAGTGCCGATGCTTGTAAAATGCTCACCAGAGCCCGATTCTTCAATGGTAAAATAAGCTACATCTTTTGCTTCTCCATTCCATTTAAAATATACCTGAGTTTCTGAAGATTTTACTGAAAAGCTGGTAAACCTAATCGGCAATGGAATAGCGCAACCAGGGATTTTTTGTGTTGGTATTTTAAGAATAGGATTCAGTTGCCCAAGGAAGCCGGTATAGCCACCTTCGTCATATACTTTTACCAGAATTGAATTCAAACCTTCTACCCAATTGCCTTCCATTTTTGCGCTGGAAGCATTTTGCATCTGAAAACCATAACTGGCCAGTCCGGGTGTTGAACTGTTTGGGACAAGTATTCCGTTTACATAAACACCCATGACAGTATTGTCTGCCATAAACTGCATGTTGAGTACCAGGTCTTGTAGTTCTGCTTCAGTAAGCATAAACTGCACCCTGAAATAGTAATCACCACGGGAAGATCTCAGGTTGGCATTGGGGCCAATCCATTGAGTGTTAGGCCAGCTGCTTTTACTATAATTGCCCGGAATCACGCTATTGTCTGAAACGATGGCAGGTGTGAAAGGGCCGTTTTCATTGGTACTTATTTGCCAGTTATTATCGGCCTGGCCAATAGTTTTAATACCGGACAAACCATTATTGCCTGTATTAAATAAGAGAGGGGAGAAAGAACTTGTTGCCTGGCAGTCAGCATCGTCACAAACATAGACCGTATAAGTTGTTGTGTTACCACCGGAATTCAGCGTATAAGTTGTTGTAAAAGATGGGCTTACAGTTATAGTCTGTGATGTTTGCCCGCCGGGTGACCAGGAACGTGCAGAGCCACTGCCTATGGCATATAAGGTAACGTTGCTGCCGGCACAAATTAACTGTTGAGAGCTTTGTATTCCCAATGGTGTCTGGCCAAAGCAAAAGGTATTAAGAAGTAAAATATTACCTATAACCAACTTATAAATAAACTTGTAGCAATTTTCCATAATCTGGTATTATAGAACAACTACAAAGTTGAAAGTTAAAAGTAACCATCAGGTGATCAACTTTACTGAAAAATGCCTTTTTAAGCAATATAAACAGGCTAGCTGCTATTTGCTTTTGGAAATGCGTTGTTGTTGTCGAAATTTTAGATAATTTTGTATCCCCTGCAGCCGTACAAAGTCGGGATTGAGTTAAGGTAAAAAGTACTGCAGCCAGAAATTGAATAAGATACTGATCCAAAATATCCAAATAATATGTCTTGGTTTACCAGAAAAGAAAAAGGTATTGTAACACCTACAGAGCTTAAGAAAGAAACGCCTGATGGCCTTTGGTATCAGTGTCCGGAGTGTAAGAAGGTAATGCATACGCGTGAACACAAAGCCAATCTTTATACTTGTACAGCCTGTTCTTACCATGAGCGTATCGGTTCAGCTGAATATTTCGAAGTGTTTTTTGATGACAACACTTTTACTGAAATCGACCGTCTTCTTTCTTCCGGTGACCCGTTAAATTTCGTAGATACAAAAAAATACCCTGAGCGTATTGAGGCAACTCAAAAGAAAACGGGTTTGATTGACGCTGTTCGTACTGCTTACGGTCCGATGAACGGATCAACAGTAGTAATTTCCTGTATGGACTTTGCTTTTATCGGAGGGTCTATGGGTTCTGTGGTAGGTGAGAAAATTGCAAGAGGGATTGATAAGGCTCGTGAATTGAAAGCACCTTTTATCATGATTTCAAAATCAGGTGGCGCACGTATGATGGAGGCGGGTTACTCTCTGATGCAAATGGCTAAGACTTCTGCAAAATTGTCTTTGCTGGCTGAGGAAGGACTTCCTTATATTTCGTTGCTGACTGATCCTACAACCGGTGGTGTAACTGCTTCTTATGCTATGCTTGGGGATTTCAATATCTCTGAACCTGGTGCTTTGATCGGTTTTGCGGGACCACGTGTTATCCGTGAAACAATAGGTAAAGATTTACCCGAAGGTTTCCAGAGTGCAGAGTTTGTATTGGAACATGGCTTCCTTGACTTTATCGTAGACAGAAAGGAAATAAAACAAAAGCTGGCAGACTTGCTCGGCATGTTGAGATAAAATAAAAAAGTCCCGTTTAAACGGGACTTTTTTTATGGGATCTTATTTGAAACCCGGAGCTACATGCTCATTGCCTTTCTTCAGCTTTTTAACCTTTTTGTGGTCATCCTTACATTTCTTAGAATAACTAACGCGCTCCGAACAGGCAAACGAGCTTAGTATTATTCCTAATACTGCGATTGGTAAAACAATTCTTTTCAACATTCCTTTCTAAGTTTATAAATACCTTTACTTTCCTATTTTTTTACCCTTAAATACAATTCGAGTCTGGTTCGTAACCCTAAGTTAGAAAATATAGTTCAAAAGTTGCATTTTTTCCTGACGAATAAAAAATCTTAGTTCCGCACCATACACCGGAGTTACTACATTATACTTGCCATTAGTGTTCGCATTGGCCGATTCTGTGAAGCGGGACTCTCGTATTGCGAACAAATTTAAATTAATTAAATCAGTAAACATCCACGATATATCTACCCTCATTTTGGTCAGATCAATAAATCGGGCATTATAGTAATCAAAATCTTCTGTTTTCCATGGACCACGGCAGGAGAGTCCGTATGCAAAAGAAACTCTTAATTTATCTTTGTCTTTGATTTTGAAACGCTTGGCAAGTGAAAGAAAAAGTGTGAAGTCATAAACAGGATAATTGGCTTCATAAGAATAGTAAGGTCCGGTTGCGTCGGGATTACTAATATAAGCCCCTGAAATCTGCTTGATAAAGTCAATATTGTGGAAACTACCGATATGTGTCAAAAGCAGGCGACTACTAAAAGCATTTACACCCTGCGTTTTTTGCGATAACATTTCGCTGAATCCAATGTTCCAGTGTTTTCCGTCCAGACAATAATTTCCATAAAGAGAATATTGCATTCTGTAAAGCCTGTCAAGGAAAGTCTTTTCCATGAAACCGTCCAGACCTCTTTCGGTGGTATAACGCTGATCAAAATTAGCTGTTATGAAATGCTGTTTTTTCCAGAAATAGGATACCTGAAATGCCGAGCCGATTTCTGTAGGATTATAAGCCTTGTACACGTTGTCGTCGTCAGGACTGTTATTCTGAGCCTGTGCAGACACCGTAATTGCCAGTGCCAGAAGTATAAAGAGGTGAATTCTATTCATCTTTTATTTTTACCAGCTCTAATATGACAATTTTTTTGCCATTCGTCAATAAAAGTTCTTTTCTCAGAAATAGCCTTCCTGCAGGATAAAAATAGGCTTCGGTAATGGTGCTATCCGGATTGGTGATGTGATATACATAAATTGACTTATATATCTCACCATCGATTTTCATCTCTTTCAGCACTTTTTCCAGACATATTCTTGAGCTGTCTGGTCCGTCACAAGCACCGGGAAGTGTTAAAAGGTAGTTTCTGCCATTTTCTGAATAAATGGCATCTTCATATACATAGTCAATTGTATTAAGAGGAACATCGGTGACGGCAATTGCTTTTCCGGCTTCAAAGGGGTATTTTTTTTTCTGTCCCTTTCCTGAATTACGGTCAAAGGAGTCTACCAAAGTATAAATGGAACTTACCTGAGTGCCGTCTTCATAACTGCGATAAATTATATGCTGTATTTCTTTTTCGTGATTAGTCACAGAAATAAGAATAAAAGGAATCAGGAAGAAGGTGACGCCAATATATATAAATCCAAAAACTTTGTTGTCTGCACAAAATGCTCCGAGCTTTTTAGCAAGATTTATTGGAATGTTTTTAATAAAAGAAAAAGGGAAGAAGAGTACTACTCCAATTAAATTGAAAAGCACATGCACCAGGGCAATTGTTACAGCTGCGTCAGATTTGTCAAAAGCTGCCAATACTGCGGTGATAGTTGTTCCAAGGTTGGCTCCCAAAATAAAATCAAAAGCTCTTTTCAGAGACACTTTTCTGGTTGCTACCATTGGTACAACCAGAGCTGTTGTTGATGAGCTCGATCTCACCAATGCTGTTAAAGCTATTCCTGAAATTAATGAGCGTGACGGGCTCCCGAAAATAACTTCGCGTAGTTGTTTTTGAGCATTTCCCAGAAAGACCCTTTGAATCAACATGGTGAATCCACGGATAGCTCCAAAAAGCAATACAAGTGACAGCAGTACAATCAAAAACGGATTATTTTGAAGTAGCCCGGCAATCAGATCCACGGCAGGTTTTACAAGGTGCAGTTCTGTGCTTATTTTTTCCAGCTTGCTGTTAGAATCACTTATCGGCAGCCACTGAGTGGCTTGAGTAGCCATTTTTGTAAGAAAGTGAAAGTAATATTCTAAAGGAAAGAATAATACTACAGAAATGATATTGAAAATATTGTGAGAGGCCGCCGCCGCAACAGCTCTTTTATACTCTTTATTTTGAGAAATGTGGGTCATTGCCACAATCATACTTGTGAGTGTAGTTCCTACATTCGCTCCTATAATTACATAAGTGGCATTGCCAAGTGTTAAGGTTCCCGATGCTACCATGGCTACCACAGCAGCGGTAATGGTTGAAGAACTTTGTATAATGGCAGAGGAAAGTAAGCCGATGAAAATGGCTACAAATGGGTTGGAAGTAACCACTACAATCTCGCTAACAAGGTCTTTTCCCATCAGGTTAAAGCCTTGAACCATCAGCTCAATAACTACAAAGAAAAGATAGAATGTCAGAAGCAGAAAAGTGCCTTTGATAAGAATATCCTTCCAGTCCTTTTGAGGAGTCGGTTTTAATGCAGCGATATCAGGTGTTTCTAATGCCATTATTAATTATTTCCGGCCAGTTCAGAAACTGCAAGCCAGGCCATTAAGCCCGAGCCGAGTTCCAAAGCGCTTTCATCAATATCAAATGTTGGTGTATGTACTGAAGAGGTAATCCCTTTTGCTTCGTTTCTTATGCCCAGGCGATAGAAACAAGCATCGGTTACCTGTGTATAATAGGCAAAATCTTCAGCTGTCATGGAAAGATCAAGCTCAACTACATTTTCTTTTCCTAAAAAATCCTGTGCCGCAATTCTCATTTTCCGGGTCAGTTCAGCATTGTTTTTCAGGAAAGGGTAACCGTTCATTACCGTAAATTCGCAGCTTCCACCCATGCCTTCGGCAATGGCTTCAGCCATTTTTTTCATTTTTTGGTGCGCCTGTTTACGCCACTCTTCATTCAGTGTGCGGAAAGTACCTTCAATTTTTACTTCCCCGGGAATGACATTTGTGGCACCTTCGGCATTCACTTTTCCAAATGAAAGTACTGTTGGTAATTTGGGGTTGGCATGACGGCTTACAATGGTTTGCAGTGCAACTATGATGTGAGCAGCAATGACCACCGGATCTATATTCTGATCAGGCATTGCCCCATGGCCGCCTTTTCCTTTTACTGTTACATAAATTTCGTCAGTACTTGCCATGTACATTCCTTCTCTAAAGCCAACTTTTCCTGCTTCCAGCATTGGAAACACGTGTTGGCCGAGGATACCGGTTGGTTTAGGGTTTTCAAGTACTCTTTCTTTGATCATTAAAGAAGCACCGCCCGGAAGCAATTCTTCCCCCGGTTGGAAAATCAATTTAACAGTCCCCTCAAAATCATTTTTCAGCTGACTTAAAATGCGCGCTGTTCCAAGTAAAGAAGAACTATGCACGTCGTGGCCGCATGCATGCATCACCCCTTCAACTTTTGATTTATAAGGAACGTTGTTGACCTCAATAATTGGAAGGGCATCCATATCTGCGCGAAGCGCCACAGTTCTGCTTTCTGGATTTTTTCCTTTGATTAAAGCCACCACACCTGTTCCGGCAACACCTTCCTGTGGCTCTAAACCAAAAGACTTCAGCTTAGCAGCAATATATTTAGCAGTTTCAAACTCCTTGAAAGACAATTCTGGATTAGCATGAATATGACGGCGGTCTGCAATCACTTCTGCTGCATGCTTTGTAGCAAGGTCTTTGATTTTACTTTTTAATGAACCCATATTTTTATAATGTACTTAGTACTATGTACCAAGTATAAAGTATTTTAAAATAATGTTGTTAAACCAACAACCAACAACCAACAACCAACAACCAACAACTATTTATTGATATTGACCTGATCAGGTACAATAATAGCTTCGGGAATTTCTTTCAAAGAACCCATGGCCTGATATGCTTCTATTTTTGTTTTAAAGTCGCCAAACTTTACTTTGTAATCAGGTTGTCTGAATGTAGTATAAATGTCAATATCAGGTAGCTTCGTATATATTTTGGTTTTCAGCTTACTGATTTCATCCTTATTGTTTCCATTATATACCTGAATTCGATAACCCGGAGTGTAAAGTATTTTTATGTTTTTTTGTGCTAAGCTGTCAATAATAAGCCTAAGCGTGTCATTTACGCAATACATTGATTTCATCTTCTCATTTTCAGCAGGCACTTCTTTAATATAGCGCTGTTGTCCGGCCGGTTTAATATCCTTTGGCCTTGTGTCGTCAGGATTGTAACGTGGTCGTGTAGCCGACAAATCCTCGCTGTAAGGAGGCAACTCTTTTTCTTTTTTCTGACCAAAAGCAATGCTCAAAGTCAGAAGGCCGAAGAGAAGGAAAAGAAGGCTTTTTTTCATTGCTTTTGATTTTTAAGGGGACTGCCCGAATATAGAAAACAGGAATCAGCCTGTTGGCGGATCCCTGTTTGTTTATTTTGTAATAGATTTAAATCTTACGCTTCGGCATCAATGCTAAGCAAAATGCAGCGGTTTGTGCGTAAATCTTCTTCTACTGTTTTGAATTTTACATCACGTTTGATAGTACCATCCATGTATTGAACAGTTACACGATCATTACGGCCGGCAATTCTATCAGACTGAAGTGGTGTCAGTTTAGGTCTGTCATCCTCTTCTTGTTGCTGAGAAGAAGAACCGTTTCCTAAAATAGAATGTACTTCATCTTTTTCTTCATTGTAAACTTCGCGTGGACGTTGTGCACTTGCTGCAGATACATCTTCAGCACGTTGTACCGGAATCTCAGAACGCATCAGGAAATTAGTAATGTCGCCATCTACTTTACCGATAAAGTTTTTGAACAAGTTAAAAGCTTCCATTTTGTAAATCAATAATGGATCTTTTTGTTCATAAACAGCATTCTGTACTGACTGTTTCAGGTCGTCCATTGCACGCAGATGCTCTTTCCATTCCTGATCGATAAATGAAAGGGTAGTGTATTTTTCCAAACCATTACCCAACTCCTGACCATTGCTTTCCAGTGCTTTTTTAAGGTTTACTGTAGCCTGAATGAAATGACGTCCGTCAGTGAAAGGAACAATCACATTTTCAACGTTATCGCGGTTTCTTTCAATATCCTTGAAAATCGGCATCGAGTTTTCTGCCAATTGGTTTTTGCGTTGCTGGTATTGCTTCAATGCCTCATTGTAAAGCAAATCGCTCAATACTTCAGGTTTTCTGCCTAAATCAGCTTCAGTAAGATTGCTATAATAGCCAAGTTTGCTTACAACTTCCAGACGGAAATCTTCCAGGTCTTTGTTGAATGCTGCGCCGCTTGCAATAGAATCACAAGTATAGTAAAGCATATTCAATACATCCAACGGTAAACGTTCACCATAAAGTGCATTACGACGGCGTCTGTAAATTACCTCACGCTGAGAGTTCATTACGTCATCATATTCAAGCAAACGCTTACGTACACCAAAGTTGTTTTCTTCAACTTTAGTCTGCGCTCTTTCAATAGATCTCGTAATCATTGAGTGCTGAATTACTTCTCCTTCTTCCAAGCCCATGGTGTCCATGATCTTGATAATACGTTCTGATCCGAAAAGACGCATTAAGCTATCTTCCAATGAAACGAAGAATTGAGAAGAACCCGGATCTCCCTGACGGCCTGAACGTCCACGTAACTGTCTGTCGACACGACGGGATTCGTGACGCTCTGTACCTACGATAGCCAGACCACCTGCAGCTTTTGCTTCAGGGCTTAGTTTAATATCGGTACCACGACCAGCCATGTTGGTTGCAATAGTTACTGCTCCTGACTGACCTGCTGCAGCTACAATTTCAGCTTCTTTCTGGTGATATTTCGCGTTCAATACCTGGTGTTTGATGCCACGCATTTTCAGCATACGGCTCAATACTTCAGAAATTTCTACAGAAGTTGTACCTACAAGTACCGGACGGCCTATTTTATTTAATTCAATAATCTCTTCTGCAACGGCGTTGAATTTCTCACGGATGGTTTTGTAAACCTTATCCTCATGATCTTTACGGCTGATGCTTCTGTTTGTAGGAATAGTAACTACGTCGAGCTTGTAGATTTCCATAAACTCACCCGCTTCTGTTTCGGCAGTACCGGTCATACCACAAAGTTTGTGATACATACGGAAGTAGTTCTGAAGGGTAACGGTAGCATAAGTTTGTGTAGCGTCTTCCACTTTCACACTTTCTTTTGCTTCTAAAGCCTGGTGCAAACCGTCAGAGTAACGACGACCCTCCATTACACGGCCAGTCTGCTCATCAACGATTTTTACTTTTCCTTCTACTATGATATACTCTGTTTCTTTTTCGAAAAGGGTATAAGCTTTCAGTAACTGGTTGATTGTATGAAGTCTTTCTGATTTCAGGTTGTAATCATCAACCAATTTTTCTGTACGGCTTAATTTCTCTTCTTTAGAAAGTGTTTTGTCGTTTTCAATCAAAGCCATTTCCGAACCAATATCCGGAAGAACGAACAATGACGGATCTTCACCTTCACCTGTAATCAGATCAGCGCCTTTATCGGTCAGTTCAATAGAGTTGTTTTTCTCGTCAATCGTAAAGAACAAAGGCTCATCTGCCTTTGGCATTTCTTTTTGATTGTCTTGAAGGTGATGGTTTTCTACTTTCTGAAGAATGGCTCTGTTACCTTGTTCAGAAAGGAACTTGATTAATGGCTTGGCTTTTGGCAAACCACGGTGTGCTCTGAACAATGCCAGACCACCTTCTTCTTTATCGTCTTCGCCTATTTTCTTTTTAGCTTCAACAAGGAAGTTATTTACCAGTTTCTTTTGTTCTTCAACCAGTTTTACAACACGAGGCTTCAGGTCATGGAACATGTGCTTGTCGCCGCGCGGAACCGGGCCTGAAATAATCAAAGGGGTACGTGCATCATCGACCAATACTGAATCGACCTCATCGACCATTGCAAAATGGTGTTTACGTTGTACCAGATCATCAATGCCTCTTGCCATGTTATCGCGGAGGTAATCGAAGCCGAATTCGTTATTGGTACCGTATGTAATATCTGCCAGATAGGCGTTACGTCTTTCTTCAGAGTTTGGCTCGTGCTTGTCAATGCAGTCAACGTTCAATAAGTGGAACTCAAATAAAGGAGCCATCCACTCACTATCACGTTTTGCAAGATAGTCGTTGACCGTAACGATGTGTACACCAAGCCCTGCAAGCGCATTCAAGAATGCCGGAAGTGTTGCTACCAGTGTTTTACCTTCACCGGTTGCCATTTCGGCAATTTTACCCTGATGCAAAACAACCCCGCCAATCAGCTGCACATCATAGTGCATCATGTTCCAGGTAATATCTGCACCGGCTGCTGTCCAGCTGTTATGCCAGATAGCCTTGTCACCAACAATTTCCACCCCTTTTCTACGGGCAGCAACTTTGCGGTCATGGTCGCCGACTGCAACTTCCATTTTGCCGATGTCTTTCCAGCGGCGCGCAGTTTCTTTTACAATAGCGAAAGCACGAGGAAGAATGTCGAGTAATACTTTTTCTAATTCCTTATCCCTGTCTTTTTCCAGCTTATCTATTTTAGCAAAGACGGCTTCTTTCTGGTCGATACTCAGATTGACATCATCCTGAATCTTTTTGTGAAGGTCTGAGAGCTCTTCGTCAATTTTGCTGAGGCGCTCTTTAATCTCAACTTTTAACTCCTGAGATTTTCCACGTAAGTCTTCGTCACTAATATTTAATAGTTTAGCAAATTCGATATTTGTGTGCTCGACATAAGGCATCAGCTCCTTGATGTCACGCTCAGACTTGGTGCCAAATATTTTGGCGATTCCTTTGGTAATTAAATCCAACATAATTTTTCCTTCTGGCTTATCACTGTGGTAGGCTTTTTTCTCAGCCCACAAAATACAATATTTCGAATATCAAAGTTAAACCATTTTTATAAAAAGCGGTGACATTTTTACTTGAATAAATTGTCATTTTTTAGTAACGGTCTATAAGTGAAAATATTAAAGCAAATTCTTTATTTATTAACAATATTTTTGTCTTTTTGTGATTATCGTTAGTTTTAAGGAAAGAATTTTTAAAAACTGTATTACGTATATTATGAAAAAGTACTTATTAGTATTTTCAATGTTGATAGGTCTGTCGGCCGTTTCAATGAGTGCTTTCGCACAAAAAGATAAGGGTGTAGCAGGTGCATCAGGCAATACATATGTAAGTCCGAATGCAATACTTACGAAAACGCATACAGTAGATGAATTAAAAGGTTTAGGTAAAACTGAGCTGGTTCAGATATACATGGAAAGGGTTTCTATTATTACTGAAATTGTTCCTTACATCGCGCTGAAATCAAAACCCGGCGCTACCCTGAAGCAAATGGGTATTCCGGAATCATCACAAAATACGGAACACTTAAATAAAGAGGTTAAGAATAAAGCATCTTATCTTCAGTCTGTAAAAGATACTTTGGATGACATCACTTTTTATGCAGATAAAGATAACATCATCTGGAGCATTTTGTTTTTAGAAGAAACAATCCAAAAAGCAGAAGGCAAGTAATTTTAAAAGGGGCGAAAGCCCTTTTTTTATTTTGTTCCTCTATTTTTGTAAAATGAAAAGACTACTTCTTCTCGTATTTCTGGTATCAGGTCTATATGTTGCACAAGCTCAGAATGTACCAAGAAAAGACCTCGCTATCTCGTACTTCGATTTATTGATCAGTACCTCTTTTACATCACCTGAACGCCAGTGTATGGTGGATAGTGCATATCTTCAGGTCGATCGTATATTGAGGAGTTATGGCTGCCTTGATATGTTGCCTAAAGATGAACTGAAAAATAAAGTACAATTTGATCAGTGGGGTTATCCGATGTGCACATCTTTTAAAAAGGCTTTTCAGGCAAATCCCGGACATAACCTTGTCAAGATTATTGTAAAGTTAATGGAAGGAGGGTCAACTGCTATTATGAGTTCCGGTACAACTAACTATGTAGACATTACTAAAATGCACATAGAACTGAAAGTGATTGTCAATATAGAAATTGCCGATGCTGCTACCGGAAAATCTGTTTTCTCCCAAAAAGGAGAAGCTTTTACCCAAGGAAAGGTTTTTGTTAATGGAGAAAATCTTTTTCTCAAAGAAACAGTCAGGCAAGTTGCATTACAAAATCCGGTAAGCGAATTGCTGTCTGATGCGCTTTCTCAAATTTGTGATAAGCTTTACTAGGTAATGTTTAGTGATTACCTATATCACTACAGCAGTTAGAACCATGCACTTTGGCAATCCATTCTTCCAATTCTTCTTCTTTGGTTTGTAGTGAGTTTGTTTGTTGCTTAGGTTTTTCGGGGCTGCACCAATTGCATTCACTGGTGTCGTCCAAAAAACCTCTTCCTTCACATTGAGGACATAAATATCCGCATCCAGCCATTGTATTTTTGTTTTTTCAGCAACATCAAAGATGAGGAAAAAGTTTTTTAGCACAAGCAAAATATTTTGGCACAGTATTTGCTTGTTAACACAACAAGTAACCAAATTAGACCCAAAGAAAATGCCAATCATTTAAAGTTTTAATAATAGGTTTTAGATTAGAACTGCTTAATGCAGGTAAAGAACGGTTAAACAGCCTCCTCATTGGAGGCTGTTTATTTTTTAGGGATTTCCCGTATATAGATAAAAAGCAGTTTTTAAATATGAGGGCATTAGTTGCAGGAGCCACCGGTTTGGTGGGACAGTCTTTAGTGGAGGAGCTTTTGGGTGACCCGGCTTTTACAGAAATTTATCTTTTAGTAAGAAGACCAACATCTATAATTCAAAACCCGCGAATTATAGAAATTACGGTTGATTTTAACCATGACCTGTTACCGTTGGTACCAGAGCAGGTTGATGTTTGTTATTGTTGTTTAGGAACTACAATGAAGCAGGCCGGCTCGAAAGAAGCGTTTGTTCTGGTTGATTATGAATATGTGGTAAGACTGGCAGAGGCCTGTAAGAAAAAAGGAGTGAACCATTTTGGTGTTATTTCAGCAATGGGCGCAAATGCTAAATCATCCATTTTCTATAATAGAACCAAAGGGGAAATGGAGAATGCTTTGATTCGGCTTAATTTTCCACGGCTTTCTGTTTTCAGGCCTTCTTTGTTGATCGGGAACAGGGCGGAGAACAGATTAGGAGAACGTGTTGGGATCGTTTTTAATAATGCGCTTAATTTTTTAATTCCTGAAAAATATAAAGGTATTCATGTGGAGGACGTGGCAAAGGCAATGCATAGGGTTGCTTTAGAACAAGAGAATGGCTATCGTGTGTATGAAAATGACTTATTATCAGAAATAGCAAAAAAATAAGGCCAGCGAACTACTCGCAGGCCTTATCTAAGTTCAAAAAATAGGAAAGTTTAGGGTTTAATTACACTCTTATACGAGGTCGTCGGATTAATGTTTCACTTTTTGAGAAAAAAAGAGATAAAAAAAGAACTTTTTTCGTAACTGTCTCATAATCAAAATATAATTTCACATTTTCCCTGATTTTTTTTAAAAAAGTAATAAATTTTATGCCTATCCGCTTAGTAAAACCTGCAGGGGTTTAAAAGATTCTAATCTCAATAGCTAAAACCTGTAAGGTTTATCAAAAGAAGGTTCAACCAAACCGATAATCAATTAAATTTTATCCGGGATTGTACTTGTGAATGTAGTTTATTACGAAAATTTAGGATTTCAGAAGCTTCTTTTTCATATTTAACTTACAATTACATTAGACCTCCTCATGGAACTGAAAATCTTTTTCGACACCATTAACCCTGAACTTACAATTACTGCTACGAATGACGTAAACGCATGGGTAAACCATATCAGCTTACATCAGGCATCATTTCCAGATTGGAAGGAGGCTGATTTTGCAATTATTGGCTTAGTTGAAGATCGTGGACAGCCTAACCACACAGGAGTGGCAAATGCTGCCGATGCCATCAGAGAAAAGCTGTATAAGCTGAAGAAAGGATCATCGGGTTATAAGATTGTTGATTTGGGTGACTTACGCTGTGGTGTAAAACTGGAAGATTCTTACCTGCGTCTGAAAGAAGTTTGTGAGGTATTAATGAAAGAAAAGACTTTTCCCATTTTACTGGGAAGCAGCCACGATATGGCTTATGGACAGTATTTATCCTATGAGTCTTTTGAAAAACTGATCAATGTCCTGAATGTAGATGCTATTATAGATATGGATGCGAAGGAAGATGCTCCTATGCATTTGCGTCATGTTCATCAGGTGTTAATTCATGAACCTAACTATCTTTTTAATTTTACGAACCTGGCTTATCAGTCATACCTGAATGAACCGGAAGCGTTAACGGTTCTTGAAAAATTCTATTTTGAACACTATCGATTAGGGCAGATTCGCGATAACATGGAAGAAATTGAACCGGTTATCCGCCAGGCTGACATGCTCAGCTTTGATATTTCTGCTATTAAAATGCAGGATGCGCCGGCCAATACTTTAGCACTTCCGTTTGGTTTAACAGGCGAAGAGGCCTGCCAGGTTTGCTGGTATGCAGGAATTAACGAAAAACTGACTTCGGCAGGTTTCTATGGGTATAATCCTGAATTGGATTTCAGAGAGCAAACAGCTTCGGTAATTGCCACGATGGTGTGGTATCTGGTTGAGGGTTTTTATAACCGTCATAATGAGACCAATTTTGAAAGTGACCATTACACAAAGTACACTGTGAGTTTGGAACAAGAGCCCCATAAACTTATTTTCTATAAAAGTACACGTTCTGAAAAATGGTGGATGGAAGTCCCTTATCCGGATCTAAAACACCGTTATGCGGTTAACTCTGTTGTGCCTTGCAGTTATTCAGATTACTTAACAGCAACAAACGGGGAGTTGCCTAATAGATGGATTAACGTACATGCAAAACTGATTTAGTGAATCAAAGCTTGAATTTCATCTATTAGTGCAGTAGCTACAATAGCCCATCCGATTGCACTTGGAAGCATAAAAAGGACAATACGCCTGGTGTGTTCGCCAAAGGCTGTGGCAATAATTGTTCCGCCAATTGGAGTAAGTAAAACAGGAGTAAGAAATGCAACTCCGGCTAAACCGAATTTTTGCCAAACGCTTACGATTCTTCTGTTTTTAGAAGTGAAGAGGGTTTTCTTTCTTGGAAAATTCTTTTCTTGCCAGACCTTTATTTTGTGGCCTAAAATGGCAAAGAGAATTACTGAAGCCATCATACCTACCGCCGTGCATATAGCCGTTTCCCAAAATGAAAGGTTAAATGCACTCCCTGCAATAGGACCCAAAAAGAACTTTAGGGAACTTGAGAGGATAATCGAGAAATATTTTGCCAGCAACTCAAACATATAAAAGACGATAGTAATAGTAGTCGCAATATATGATTAATAACCACGCTAACCGCCGTTAAGTTGCTTATAATCCTTTTTTCTTTTGTTAAATTTTCAGACCGGTATTAACGTGTAGCTAATCTTAATACCTCTTCATAAATATCAGTCCAACGTTTCCAAGGACGCTTCTTTCCGCTAATTGATTCATTATGAAAGAGAATAGTGACATTCCCGCCAATTTTTTTTACTTCTTCAAATATTGGATTCAATGTTTTACAGATTTCAGAAGAACGTATCTTCATGTAATGTTTGAAGGTCGTGTCCATTGCAACGAATGGATGGACGCGTAAGGTTGTTTGTTTTTCTTCAACCAAATTGTAAAAAAAGAAAGGACAGCATATACTTGCACGAAACCCGATCTGGCTGGCATACCCCATTGTGTAATCATCAGTAATCCCGATTTTGATCAGGTTTTCATAAGTCTCAGGAAAAGAGAGCATCAGGTAATGTTGCCTGGACTTAGTCACAGTTTCCCCAATTGTTTCTTCAAGCCTTTCCTTTTCAATGCCTAACTGAAAAACAGATTTATTTGAAGCATATGAAGGATGAATACCAACTTCAGCTTTTTCTTTTACACGTTTTATCAGGTTAACCATTGCTTCATTATTATGAGACAGGTTACGGTCATATTGACTGTAATTACCTAATAAGAAGAAATAAATAGGTTTTACTTTATAGCGTTCGTGTAAATTGAATTGTTTGTCATAAGAATCATAAGGGTCACTTTCAAGTCCGGAATAAACTTTGATTCTGGCTTTAAGTTCTCCGAAATTGAAAAAAATGAAATGCTTGGCCAGAGCCATACTGGCTCTTAAAGCACCTTTATACTTAAATGCATAAGCATTATCAATATCTAAAGTAGGTGTAAATGTATAAGGAATATGAGGGAAATATGTTTCGGGGTATTCCCTGAGAATTAAATTTTTGAGAAGGAGGGCATATTGGTTTACAACTGGCTTTAAAAGAAAATGCTTTTTAAAAGCTACACTGTCATCTGCTCTGAATCTTTTATGTCTGTCTCTTCGGCCTGGCAGGTATTCTTCATATCTAGTTACAAGATAAAAAGCTGCGGAAAATGGATCGAAAGGTAATTCTCCGCCTGAAACCTCAAAAAATGATTTTGTACCCTGATAATCTACTACTCTGATTTCTTGCGGGCGAATATTGGTTTCGTACAAAAGCAAAGAGGACTGGAAGTGTAAGTTGTTGCTGACAGGCTGTTGCCCATATGAAAATTTGACTCCCGGAAAATCCTGAAAGTCTTCTGGTGAGGTTGTTAATGCAACCTCTTTTTTAAGAATATCCTGGAAAATTAAATCGAAAATATACTTTATTCTTGGAGTTAATTCAGGAGTATATACAAGGACGATATCGGCTTTATAGGTTCCCAAGGGCTTTTACGGTTGTTATAGAGGCTTTATAACAATGATAAGAAATATTTGTCTTTTAGTAAAGTTGATGTAATATTTAGGACATAATAGTTTAATTATTACTGATTATCTCAAAAAATACCTGCTGAGCTTCACCATTTTCATCTACTATAGAAAGGCGGTGTTTACCTGTTTCCGGGCTTAGCGGAATTTGGTGAAAGTGCTGTGTAACACCAATATAGCTATCGTCTAAATGCCAGTAAACCTTTGTTTGAGGTTTTCTGTGCGCCACTTCAAAAACAGTTTTGCCAATGTTGCCGTCCAGCTCTTTCGGGATGTAAAGTTTTGTGTTGTTTTTGGGATAAATGAAGTCCATATTCCGCTGTTCTGCCGTCAAGGCACAGTCTGAGCGGTATGGAGGCAGGCTTAAATAAGTCGGATTATTCTTTTTGTAATAATATTCCATAACAGCAGGCAGCACAAACCAGCTTTTATGGTCCATATTATTTACAGATTCACACTGGCCGGTAACACGTAGTAATTGGTTTTTATCAAGATGAATTAATTGATGGTAAGAGCAGGAGGGAGCAATTAAACAAGTTTTGGGAATAGGGAGGGTATCAACAGGCTGACAGAGTGATGTTGCTCTCATTCCGCTTTGTCTGCAAATAATCATTTGTGCCATGCCGTCGACAGGTTCTTTAAACCAGGAACTTTTAGGTAAAAGCCCAAACAGCTCAAACATGATTGGCGCAGCAGTGGACACTCCGGTTAATCCGGCCCGGCCTTCACCATCAGCATTACCAACCCAGACACCAACTGCATAGTTTCCGGTAACTCCGATAGACCAGGCATCTCTGAATCCAAAACTTGTACCTGTTTTCCATGAAATATGATTAGCAGAACCAAACTCCATCCAATTGGTTTCAAGCCCGGGCCGTTTAACATCGAGCAAGGCTTTCATGGTAGTCCATAAAGAAGCATAAGAGATAATTGCTTCGGTTTTCAGATCAGGAGTATATGTTTTGGCAGTATCAGTAGCAATATATACCGGAGGATGAAAGTCTTTATAATCATAATTTCCGATCCATTCCGAGCGGTTATTCAGGCAGCGTGCCATAGAAGCATAAGCCCCGGTCATTTCCCAGAGGTTGGATTCCCCGCCTCCAAGAATAATACTTAAGCCATAATGATGGGCAGATTTGTTAAGAGATACCAGACCTGCTTTCTGAATTTTATAAAGAAACTTTTCATTACCGTAATTCTGGAGTAGCCTTACAAAAGGTACATTGAGAGATCGGGACAATGCAAAGTTTGCAGGTACAGCGCCATCAAATGTTCCGAAGAAATTTTGTGGATTATAACCATTAATCATCACCGGATAATCGGCTAACAACATTTGGGGAGTTATCAGGCCGGCATCCAATGCCGAGGCGTAAAGAAAAGGCTTTAATAAACTCCCGTAGCTTCTTTGTGCTGTTGTGATGTCTACATAACCACCATGCTCTTTTTCTTTAACCCGTGTGTTGCCGATGTATGCCAAGGTCTTTCCTGTTTTTATATCAAGAATAATTGCACAGGCATTAAAAACTCCGTTGTCTTTTAAAAATTCATGGTAACGATTAATAAGCTCGTCGGCCCGTTGCTGCAGGTGAACATTGAGGGTTGAAACTATTCTTTGTCCTTCGAAACCCTCACTTCTTGCTCTTGAAAGTAAATGAGGAGCATACTGCGGAAGAGAATGAGGGCTGCCGGGTATTTTTTCGATTACTGCAAGAGAATAGGTTAGTGCATCAATGATTTGATTGTCCTTTAGTTTTTTTAGTAGCCTGTTGCGTTTTTTCAGAAGTATTTCCTGGTTTTTACCCGGATAAATTAATGAAGGAGAGTTTGGCAGAACTGCCAGTAAAGCAGATTCGGCCCATGAAAGTGTGGCTGGTTTTCTTCCGAAATAACGCCATGATGCGGCTTCCAGGCCAACCACATTGCTGCCGAAAGGTGCATATGTACAATATTGGCGTAGAATATCTTTTTTAGAATAAGCCAGTTCTACTCTCGTAGCCCAGATTGTCTCAATTAATTTTTCATAAATATTTCTGCTCTGCCCTTTTCTTGCCAGTCTGACCACCTGCATAGTAATAGTACTTCCTCCACTTATTTTTTTTCTTTGACTGACATTTTGAATCAATGCGCGACCCATTGAAACTGGGTTTACGCCGGGGTGTTTATAGAAGTACTGATCTTCAAAATAGAGAAGGCAGGTTTCAAATTTTTGAGGAACAGTGTCAATAAGCGGGAAACGCCATTGGCCGTCTTTGGCAATCGAAGCTGCTAAAAGCCGCCCGTTTTTATCTTCAAGAATAGTACAGTTTGGATCTTTGAATAGGGGTTTAGGCAGCAGGAAAAAAGTATACCAGGTAATAAATCCGAGTAAAACAGCGATACTCCATTTTTGCTTTGGGCTGATACGTACGAATAATTTTTGCAGGGAATTCCGGATCATGCTACGAAAGTAAGATATACCCAATTCAAATTTGCATTAAAGCAGGCTCAGCAAATAATGTTTTGGTAAATTCATGATTAATGAAAAGAGGAAAAACCCCTGAATAATCAGCATTAGCATCATTTGATGCTTTTTCCGGAGTTCTTTTTCCAGTGTAAAAAGCAGAGCGATTATTAGTGGAAATGTAAAAGGGAGCAGGGTGCGATAATCGAAAGGGTCTATGGTAGAATTAAATGTGAGGTAAGTAATAAAAACTAAATAGACAGAACTGTTTAAAAGCAGTAAGCGGGCAAGTGTATCAAATCGCAACTGATATTGTTTTTTGCGTAGCTGATAAATAATAAAAAATATCACAGCAATCTGGATAATTGTTAAAAGGAGATATAGTATAAAATCAGCATTGCCGTTGAACCTGAACTGTTTTATAATATGTAACTGGTTAAACATACCTAGCCAGAACAGTTGAACTAGCTGCCAGAAACTTAATTCCTGGATATCGGTTCTTTGCATGCCTGTTATATAGCCGGTTTTTAAATAGTTTATATATAAGTAACTTATGAAAATCAGACTACTGAAAAACAAACCCAGAGCAATTGCAATGGACTTACTTTTTTCAGATTTATAGAAGTAATAAAGCAGGATAATTCCTCCTACAATAAAATAGACGGCAGAGGCGTATCTGGCAAGACACATTCCTGATAAAGAAAGAGTGAATAGAAATATCCACCTTACCGAGAAGCTATTGCTCTTATGGATTTTTTTAATTGAAAGAAGAAAAAGCAGAAACAAGGGAAGATATAAGTTCTCTGACCAAGTGTAAGAACAGATTTCCAGCATAGTATAACTCCCAAAATAAAAAACAGACAAGAGTGCATGGGAATCCAGTAATATCCATAAAAGGTAAAAACTGACAGCAAGTAACAGAATATTTAAAACTTTAGAAGCCCAGAGAGGAGAGAGGTTAGTAACAGAAGCAACAGCTACAATTGCCAAAGGATACCCTAATGGCCAGATGGCAAAGTATTGTTTATCGTAGGTATCCGGATTGCCGAATTGTGTTTTTTGCCGGAAAGTGACAACAGCTTTTGCGCTGCTGTCATATCCAAATACAGGAGGACCTACAGGACCAAGTCCTTTTAAAATGTTGTCTGATACTTCAAGATAATATTTTGAGTCGGGAGTACAATAATGTGTTTTTTCAATTTCTGACCTGAAAAGCAGTGCAGCAGAAAGCAGTATGAAAAAAAAGACTATCTGAACTTTTGTATTAAGTAGCGGCATTTTAATACACTGAATTATTCTCAAAAGGTATGATTTTAAATAATGCCTGTAAAGTATTTGGATTAATTTAAAAACAGCGGCTTATCATCTATAAAACCGACTTTATTTTGATTTCTCGTGGAAAATAGGTAAATAAAGAATAAAAGATCGGTTTAGAATCCTGACAAAGCAATTTTAAACATTTTTTGATTACATAAATGGAAAAAGAGAATTCAGTTGAAGAGAACGAAGTTTTCGAAGAAAGCTCTGCCATCAGGCGTTTTTTTGAAGAAATAACTTTACTGACAAGGTTTACCGGTCGTTTTTTCAGCCAGTTGGTTCAGCCTCCTTACGAGTTGAACGAGCTTTTAAAGCAGTGTTATCTGCTGGGTTATAAATCGCTGCCTTTAGTGGGAATTACAGCATTTATCATGGGGCTTGTGCTTACGCTTCAGTCTCAACCCACATTAGCACAGTTTGGTGCAGAATCCTGGTTGCCTGCCATGGTTTCCATTTCAATTGTACGTGAAATTGCACCGGTAATTACGGCAGTTATTTGTGCGGGGAAAACAGGGTCGGGCATTGGTGCAGAGCTATCTTCTATGAAAGTAACAGAACAGATAGATGCCATGGAGGCTTCAGGAATCAATCCCTTCAATTATGTAGTTGTAACTCGTATAGTAGCCACAACATTGATGATTCCGCTTCTGGTGATTTTTTCAGATGCAATTGGTTTTATAGGGTCTTATGTCGGGGTCAATATAAAGTCGGAGGTGAGCATGAGGCTGTTTTTCGGACAAGTATTCGCGAGCCTGCATTTTATTGATATTATTCCCGCGTTCTGTAAATCAATATTCTTCGGGCTGGCTATAGGTCTGATTTCGTGTTTCAAAGGCTATACATCAAATGAGGGTACTGCAGGTGTAGGAAAAGCAGCAAATTCGGCTGTAGTAGAAGCTTCCTTAGCCATTTTTATTATTGATATGATTGCCGTTCAGGTAACAAGCTTTTTTATGTAAGCCTTATGAAAGAAAAGGCAGAAAATATAGATGATATTACAAATGCAGAATTTGTAGTTGATATTAAAGGTCTCAAAAAGTCTTTTGGAGACCATCATGTACTCAAAGGAGTAAGCTTACGTATCCGCAGAGGAGAAAACCTTGTTGTGTTGGGAAAATCGGGTACAGGAAAATCGGTTTTGATCAAATGTATGATCCGGCTCCTGAAAGCCGACGAGGGTGAAGTCGTTCTTTTAGGGAAAAACATGTCTGAACTCAAAGAAAAAGAACTTAATCTTGCGAGAAAAAAAGTCGGCTTTTTGTTTCAGAGTGCTGCCTTATACGATTCGATGTCTGTGCGTGAAAATCTGGAGTTTCCTTTAAGGGATTCAGGTTTAAAACAAACGAAAATAGATGCTTTGGTGGTAGAAGCGCTTGACAATGTAGGGCTTGAAAAAGCAATCGACAAAATGCCTTCGGAACTTTCAGGTGGTATGAGAAAAAGAGTCGGTCTGGCAAGAACGATGATATTGAAACCGGAAATCATGCTTTATGATGAACCTACGACAGGTCTTGATCCTATTACTTCTAAGGAAATAAGTAAGCTTATTCTCGATCTGCAAAAAAAGTATAAAACAACCTCAATCATTATCACACATGATATTGAGTGCGCGCGCCTTACAGCAAACCGTGTAATAGTTTTGAAGGAAGGTCTTGTAGTTGCTGAAGGTACTTATGAAGAAGTAAGAAAATCGGATGACGAATGGATCCGTTCATTTTTTGAATAAAAAAATTTACAGTTATGAAAAAGGACAATAAGAATAAAATCACTTTAGGAGTATTTGTATCAACAGCCGTTGCTTTGTTTGTTCTGGGAATATACATGGTAGGCAGTCACCAGCAACTTTTCAGTAATACTTTCAGGTTACAGGGGATATTTAAAAATGTCAGTGGCCTGATGGTTGGCGATAACGTCCGCTTTCTCGGAATCAGTGTTGGTATTATTGATAAGATAGAAATAGTAACTGATTCTACTGTAAGGGTGGATATGGTGATCAACTCGGAGACCAAAAAATTTATTAAAAAAGATGCCCTGGCATTAATATCTTCTGAAGGCCTGATGGGTAATAAAGCCATTAACATTGTGCCCGGTTCCAGCTCTGAAATCATAGAGGACAGAGATGTGATTATTACTGAAACACCGGTGAGTATGGATCAGTTGATGAGCCAGCTTCGGGTTACTACCGACAATGCAGCTAAAATTACTACAGACCTTGCTGTAATTACTCATAATATTAGAAGGGGGAAAGGTACTGTAGGAAAATTGTTTATGGATACTGTGTTTGCTGATAACCTCGGTACTACTATAGTAAACCTTAAACAGGGAACTAAAGGCTTTAGTCAGAACATGGAAGCTGCAAAAAGGTCTTTCCTGTTAAAAGGCGGTTACAAAAAAATGGAAAAGGAAGAGCAGGAAAAACAGAAAAAAGAACAAGAGAAGAAATAGAAAGGGGGCTTAAGCCCCCTTTCTATTATTTATACTTTCTCAAATACCAATCTGTAGTGATCCATAATTTCTTTTTCAAAACAAACCCTGTTAGGGCTTACTTTAAAAACGGCTACCTGATGCCTGAATTCACGATCTGTAATGAACTTGGGAACGAGAGAGAGGTAGAGCCAGTATTTTTTCAGGTTAAACTTCCGGAATTTCTTACGCCACTGGCCGATCGTTTCGATGTAATCCAGTCTTCCGCTGCTTTGGGAAATCAGTTTAAAATGAGGTTCGGCATTTTTGATCACCATTTCCGGACCGTACGGTAACCATGAGCCGGGAAACTGTTTTACCATTAATGCACACATATAAGCTGCAGAGTCTTTTGGAGCATCTACGCTGATTGTTTCATAATCAACCATGTTTTTGCTAAAAACCATAGTCTGCATGTAAAACCTGCCCCCAACGGGCAAAAGGTCGTTCAATGTTTTGAAGAAGTCTCTGTAAATCTGCTCTTGCTTGCCCGCTTTATATTCTTCCACAGAAACAAAATGTTCCAAGCCACCAATACAGGTAATAGCATCGAATGTTCCGAAATGTTCGGGTTTAACAGTACGGCAATCCTGTACGATTACATTGAAACCGTTTGCTTTACAGGCATTGGCTTGTCCTTGTGACAATGTGAGGCCAATACTTTCTGCACCTCTTTCATTCACAATATAATTGGTAAATGGTGCCCAGCCACAAGCCATATCCAGCACCTTGCTGCCTCCTTTAATATTTAAACTATCGGCAATAAATTTGTGTTTAGCCTTTTGTGCCGCTTCCAGTGACATAGTAAAATCACCATCATACTTTGCACCACTGTAATCACTGCTTTCACCCATGCTCAGGCGAAATATCTCATCGATAGTGGTGTATGTAAAATCTAAATCTTTTTTGTCTGCCATTGTGGTTATTGGTTAGGAGTAAAAATTGGTAGGTATATCTAATCAAGATAGGCCTTTAACGGTCTAACTCAAACAAAAACAGGATATTTATTTGAAAATCAGGTATTTATTTGTGAAGAATGCTTAACACTTTTGTAGATTTGATGTATCATATAAAAAATACTGATATGGCTATATTCACCAATAAAAGGATCACATCATTGGGAAGTGATGGAAAGCCAGTTAAAATCAAGGATTATACATTTGACAAACAGGAAGCTTCAAGATCTTTAGAGCAGATTGAGAAGTTGGTTAAAAAAATGGATGTGAAGAAAAAGTAAAAATTGATTTTATAGATCCAATAAACTTATACAAAAAGTGAGGGGTACTTTCTTTAAGAAAGTACCCCTCACTTTTGGATATTATTAAAAGATTATGCCGGTTCTTTTTCCGAATGATGTGTTTTAGTTGGGACAGGCTGACTGTCACGTGTGTTTTTCTGTACTGCAATGGCAGCAAACAGGCTCAATAAAAACGACATCCCGTAAAAACCTTTTTCACTTGATGTAAGTGTATTTGCATTCCACAAACCTACGATGAGTAAAAGGATGGCAAGAACAGCAGAAACCCAACTGATGCCGTAGTAAATGTTCGTTACCGGAATTCCTTCCATTTTATCTCTTACTGTTTTCTGTACTGAAACTGCGGCAAAAAGACCATACATTAATACGGTAAAGTAGTAGCCTTTTTCATTCAGGAGCATTGCAGCGTTCCACAAACCGATATTGTAAGAAAGGACACCGGCTGCAAGGGCAATCCATGATGCACCAATAAATGCGTTAGAAGGTTTTTGATTCATTATAAGGTTAAATTGGTTTGAATGTCAAATTAGGAAAACTAATTTATAATTAACTATAAAATCATCGGTTACTAAATTAGAGTAGTTAGCAGGAAGTAAAAATTCCCGCAGCATTTGCTGCGGGAATAAGTATTATTTTTTAACCACATTCACCCAATAACCCGGCTGACGTGCAAAGACAGTATTGTCATACATGGCTTCACAATTCACGAGCGGCATGTAGAACTTGCCTTCATAGGTTGCATTGAGGTTAATGCGGAATGTTTTACGTTCGTTTTGGCGCAGGTCAAAATAAGTATATACCCTGTCATCACGGTAATCCTGATATTGGGCACCTTTATTATTATTGTCCGGGCCTTCGTTTATGCGTGAGTTCAAAATTTCCCATCCTGAAGCAAATATCTGTGACAAAATCAGCTCCTGGTAGTTGCCACGCAATCCATTATTACTCACAGTTACTTCAGCATAAAAATCTGTACCCTGAGCAATATTTGTAACATCCAGATTTTTGCCTTGTTTGTCTTTGTAAGTAACCTCCATTTGTAAGCCGTTTGCACCTGCCGGTTGGGTATCAAACATTGGTTTACCTCTTGAAATCACCCTGGCAAACAATACCGCATTACCCGTATTATGTAATGATAGTGAATTAGTTGCGCCTTCTTTCAGCGGCAGATTAGCCTGAGTAACACTTTTTGGTGATTCAATGGTTTTATTGCCTGCCTTATTCCAGTCGTAGCTAAACTCCATTGTAGCTTTTGTGCTATTTTTTTCAGCGTATTTACTCACAGCTATTAAGCAATAAGCAGTAGTCTGAGTACTCATCCATTCCTGGCTGCTGAGTGCCGATGCTACTGTTTTGAGCATATTATAAGATTCTGCCTGGTCATTCAACAGGTTCAGAACTTCTAAAATCATTGCCTGATCGCGATCGTCAGAGCCGTAGGTATAGCCGAATTCACGATATTTATCAACCTCATAGCTACAAGACTTGGCAATTGCCCTTCCGACTTCTGTCTGCCCGGCCATAATGTAAGCAGCAGCTAATTGCCAGCGTGCCAGGTTAGAGACTTTGCTTTGTTCACGCATACGGTTCATAGCGCCCAGTTCCGGTTCTTTAGCCAATGCCAGAGTGTAGAGACGATAAGCCTGCATCAGATATTCGTATTGATGTTTATCGTTATAAGAATAATCGTTTGCCAGTTTAGACTGGAATTTACGCCATTTCTTAAGTATGGTAACAGGTACGGGATAGCCTTTGTTTGATGCTTCTACAAGGAAATGACCGGCATAACTGCTTCCCCATTCGTCAGCAACCATTTCGCCGGGCCAGTAAGAGAAACCACCGTCGGCTGTCTGGAAGCTCTGGAGCTTTTCAATCGCGGCTCTCACATTTCTCTCAATTTCAGCTTTGTATGATTCATTCAGGTCAAGGATACCGGTAAGATAAAGCTGAGGGAAAACAGATGAAGTTGTTTGTTCTATACAACCATGCGGATAGGTAATGAGGTAGTTCAGACGTGATTCCAGGTTAATAGCAGGAATACTCGAAACTTCCAACGTTGCACGATTAGTACCTGCCATACCTAATGGGTTAATGCTCGCATTAATCGTTTTTCCTGCAGGAACAGCAAACTCCTTTACATCTATGATTTGCTGACTTGGGTTACGTATATCCAGTTCAACTTTGTAGGTAGTAACAGTTTTGCCTGAAGTAGCTTTGATAAGTACTTCACCAACACCAAGGATACTTTCTGTTTTTAGATTGAAATAAGCCATTTTTTCGCCTTGTTTGGTGAAGCTCAGGTTTTGAGTGGCTGAGCCCTGAATAGAAAGCAATTTGTTGGTCTCGACAGTTACAGTAACGTTTTTAACTGTATTGTCTGTAGCAAACAGGTTGACAGGCAGCTTAACATTTTCCTGAGGCCCAAGCACACGAGGAAGTGTACCCAGTACCATCAGCGACTGTTTTACCGGGATTGTTTTTTCAGTAGCGCCATAAGCGCCTTCTTCTCCTGCAACAATCATTGCCCTTACAGAGCCTATATAATTTGGCATATGTACTACGTGATTATTGCTGGCTCCGGCCTTTAATGTAAATGGGCCAAGGTAACTTACTACCGGTTTAAAGCGGGAAGCTTTCATGCCTCCTTTGTTTTTCAATTCCTCATCACCACCAATGGCAAGTATGCGCTCTAGCTGAACACCATAGGCGCCACAAACAAAGTCGTATAAATCCCAGGTTTTTACACCCAAAGCTTCACGTGAATAGAAGCTTTTCCAAGGATCAGGAGTTTTGAATTTTGTCAGATCAAGCAGCCCTTCATCTACAATGGCAATGGTGTAGGTCATTGCTTTGCCTTTTTCCTCATTTACTTTGATTGTATAGTCCTCATCCGGTCTCAATACATCCGGAATTGTCATTTTGGGTGTAATATGGGTGTTAGGGTCTTCCACAAAAAACGGTATCACACCATACATCCTGATCGGAAGATCGTTGGTGGTGTTTTTATGTGGCTGGATCAGGGTAACGTGCGCATACACGTTCGGTGATAGGTCTGCTGTTGCTTCAAAACTATAAACAGTTTGTCCTGCTGTAGTTTTAACCCAGAAAGTTTTAACCACCTTGCTGCCGCTTTCTAATGAAATAAAGGCCCGGCCACCTTCGCTGCTTGGTATTGTCAGGTGAACCTGGTCGCCTACATTGTATTTTTGTTTATCAGTTGTGAATGAAAGCATGGTTGCCCAGTTTGAACCTTCACGCTTGTCTCTGCTGTAAGTAGACGGCCAGTCTATATAAACAATAGAACCGCTTGAATGTCCGGATACAGGATCTGTTACACGTACCAGGTAGCGACCCCAGGCCGGATAATCAATTTTCATTTTCCAGGTACCTTTACCATTAGAAAGGCTCAGTGTTTCTTTCTTAAGCGCAGCTTTGTAATTGTCACTTACATAATAGGCCACATTTTCGTAGGAGTTTTCCCACCACCAGCGCCAATCCATTTTATATAAGGTAACTTCTACTTCCTTACGGTTTATGAGTTTCCCTTCTGCATTCACAACAGCAATATTTACATTATGCCATTTATCGGTTTCAAGCCGGCCTCCTTTCTCGTTTTGTGGTACAGAAACCCCAACGAAAGAAGTATATGGATAAAAAGGAATAGTAGCATAATCAACACTGAAATCACCGCTTTCTTCAAACACTTTTCCTTTGAAATGCGCATTAACCATACCTGGTGCGCTGCCTTTCAGATCAATTTCTGCCCGAATAGTTGCCTGTCCCTGCTCGTTTAGCTGACCGTTGAAAAACACCTGGCTTTCTGCATCCAGCTTTTTAGAAGGGTCATCGAAGCTGTAGTCGGGGAAGTTTTTGAAAGCAGTTTTTCCTTTGCTGAAATCAACTTCATAGGTAGCCTTTAGGTGGCTAACAGGTGCGCCATGCAGCCATTTTACATCCAGTTTGGCTGTAATTGGGGAATCTTCCTCCGTCAGTTTTTCTTTGCCAAAGTCCAGATTAATCTTCAGACGGTTTGGTTTAACGGCTTCAATTTTAATCTTTTTAGTGAACTCAGCACCACCTACAACTACTTTCGCTTTCCAGTTTCCGGTAGGGGCAGTGGTTGGAGTAGAGGTTTTAAAAGTATAGAAATTGTTAACAGGATTAGCCTTTACAATACGTTTTGCAAGTTGGTCCTGTGGGTTATACAATTCAAACACAACAGGGTGCGACTCCGGCAGCGGATTATTTTCATCATTCAGAATGAAAGTTACGAAAAGGCTGTCACCAGGGCGCCACACCCCACGCTCAGTATAAATAAAGCCTTTCAAGCCTTTTTGAATACTTTCTCCGCTTATATCAAAATTTGAAAGAGAAAGAGAAGAGCCATCGTCAAGTTTGAGGTAACCGCGCTGAACACCTTGTTTGGCAATCAGCAGGAATGGTTTACGCTTGTCAGTATACTGGACAATGCCGTCTCCGTCGGTTTTCAGTGTCGTGATCAGCTGACGCTGGAAGTTGTAAACCTCTAATGTAACACCAGAAATCGGATCAGTACTTTTCAGATCGGCTACAACAAAGGTCATATTGCCATTTGTAGCACCTTTGGCAATAATGCCAAGATCAGAAGAAAGAATATTTTTAGTTATGCGTGTTTTATTACCATAACTATAGAAGGCCGGATTACAAGGGTTTTCTCTTTCGTTCCAGTTGTAATCTTCATAGTAATAGTCTTCGTAATCGTAGCTTCCATAGTAATAACCCGGATTATCATATTGACTTTCATCGTTCTCGTCTGTGAAATAAGCGAGCCCGTCATTTAATATGTTCTCCCCTGCTTTTTCTTCATTTTCAGGACAGTTACATAATACGTCTGGCTTGCCAAAACTCAGTTGTACCTGATAAATAGCCCCTGGTTCAACTTTAATATATTCAGATAAGTCAATAGCGAAGCGGTTCCAGTGGTTCAGTTCTACATCACCTGCACTCTTGAGGTTTAATTTTTTATTTATTATCGGCCGGCCGACACGCTTTAATTCATTGTCACCACTAAGCGTGTTTACTTGTAAAAACTGCGTGACATTACTCTCATAGATACGAATAATTTTAACATTGACCGATTTGAGGTTGATGGCCTTAAAAGGTAATACCATCCCGTTTGTACTAGGCAGAATCACACCTTGTCCCACAGCTTCAATAGATGGTTTGAATTCTTCGAAAACGATGTCTTCACTGTAACCTTCTTTCAGCGGGGATTCAAAAATGTTTTTTACACTGGCGTCAATCGTTAATTTTCTTGTACCGACCTGTTTTTTGTCTGGGTAAATACGAAGTTCATTATCAATCACCATCAGCTTGATAGCGCTGATATCACTGACAGTAATAAGTCCGTTGCGGTTTTGTGTTTCTGAAAGAGGGAAAGAGAAGAAAACACTCACATACTGGTCTGCGTCGTTCACAACAGCAGCAGTCATTACTTTGAAGTCACCCAGAGCCGGGATCTCAATATCCTGTGTTCCTTTTTTGTCTACATTGAGAGGAGAACCATCCCAGGTAAGTGCTACTTTTCCTGGTGATTCTGAGCAGGTTACCTGTTCAATTGAATATTCATGTGTTACTTTGTCATCACTATGATTCCAATTGATTTTCAGGTCTTTACCATCTTGTTTGGCACTTAGTATTTTTTCAACAGCCTCATTATTAGCACGATCGGCAGTAGTCAGTACACCAGTGTAGCGCGCACTACGGAAATTACGCTTGTCGTAGTATCTGAAACCTGTAGATTTGAGCTCAAAATTTTGAGGTATTACTTTAAAATTGAACGGAAATACTTCAAGGTTCCTTTCTTTTACTTCTATAACCTTGCCAAGCTCAAATTCTGCTTCATAAAGCTGCCCCGGTTCCAAAGGTTGTTCAGGACGAAACTCAATGGTGTTTGCACTTGTCCAGTATGCTTTTCCTTTAATGTCTGGACTGAAATCGAAAAGCTCTTCTTTGATAAGTTGTTCACTTTGTACAGAATCGTTTACATCGGCAGCAAGTACAATTTTAATAGGTGAACTATTAGAAACAACACCCGAAGTGTAGGCATAAATGTATGTGCCGAAAGCCGGGTCTGCCTGGGCAAAAGCTCCACCGTTACTTTTGTTTTTCTGGTAATAGTAAATACCGGCAGCTACTGCACTCACCGCTACGAATGAAGCGATCCAGAGGAAATACTTTTTTTGAAACAGCATAAATTAGCTTAAAAGGTCATTTGTTTTTCTTAAAAAACACAAAAAGCCGGTTAACGATTTATAGCAGTCTCAGGATGGACGAAGAAGAAAGGAAGAGAAAGTTTATGACTCTGTCCGTCTTTTCGGGTTTTATTTGAGGGGCAAAAAGCGTTAAATAGCCTATGTTTATGCCAATTAACGATAAAAAGTTCATCACATCAAGTGAGTTTACATATAAAATATTTACTTTTGCTCTTTAGTCTGTAATTAAGTATTCCATCTAAATCCTCAAATAAATAAAAATGGCTACGACTACATCAATCAAGCCGGGTGTTGCCACTGGCGATGCGCTTATCGAGATCTTCAATGACGCTAAAGCAAGAGGTTATGCCCTTCCTGCAGTAAACGTAACAGGTACTGATACTGTGAATGCGGTAATCGAGGCTGCTAAAGAAGTAAATTCTCCGGTGATCATCCAATTCTCAAATGGTGGTGCGCAATTTTATGCAGGCAAAGGTCTTTCTAACGAAAACCAAAAAGCTTGTATTGCCGGTGCTATTTCTGGTGCAATGCACATTCACCAGGTAGCAGAATTGTATGGCGCAACTGTTGTTTTGCATACAGATCACGCTGCTAAAAAATTATTACCTTGGATCGACGGTTTGTTAGATGCTTCTGAGAAACATTTCGCAGCTACAGGTAAGCCATTGTTCTCTTCTCACATGTTGGATCTTTCTGAAGAGCCATTACACGAAAACATCGAAATCTGTAAAGAATATCTTAAGAGAATGTCTAAAATGGGCATGCTTTTGGAAATTGAATTGGGTGTAACCGGTGGTGAAGAAGATGGTGTTGACAACTCTGGTGTTGACCATTCTGAATTGTACACTAAACCTGAAGATGTTGCTTATGCTTATGAAGAATTAAGCAAAATCAGTGACAGATTCACGATTGCTGCTGCTTTCGGTAACGTACACGGTGTATACAAACCAGGTAACGTTAAGTTAGATCCGACAATCTTGAAAAAATCTCAGGATTACGTAAAATCTAAATATAACCTTTCTGAAGAAAAACCATTATACTTCGTATTCCACGGTGGTTCTGGTTCATCTTTGGAAGAAATCAGAGAAGCGATTTCTTACGGTGTAATCAAAATGAACATCGATACAGATTTGCAGTGGGCATTCTGGGATGGTATCCGTTTGTTCTACCAAAAGAACGAAGGTTACCTTCAAGGACAAATCGGTAACCCAGAAGGTGCTGATAAGCCAAACAAGAAATATTACGATCCACGTGTATGGTTGCGTAAAGGTGAAGAGACATTCAAAGAAAGATTGAAAATAGCTTTCTCTGATTTGAATAACATCAACACTTTGGCATAAGCCAATAATATCATAAAAATTGAAGCCCCGATTCTTTCTGAGTCGGGGTTTTTTTGTCTCAATTTTTTGAAAAGGTCTATGCTTTCGCAGCAATGTAATTTTTCGGAGCGTATAGTATCACTTTCATAATGAGGTAGTTCGTATACTTCACTGACTTTTTAATTTAAACGATACGACCATGCTAGATCAATTCATCAAATTAGTAAAGGAGAATGCCGACGATGCCATTCTCACTAATCCGGCTATTCCCGCCAACAGAAAACTTGAAGCTATTGAAGTGGCGGCAAACACTATTTTCTTTGGTTTGAAAGACCAGGCAAACGGGGGGAACCTTGGGGCAATTGTAGGGCTCTTTCAGGATGGCAATTCACAGGTAATGGCTGCTGTTACTACAGCGGTTACTAATATGTTTCACCAAAAATTCGGTCTTACCGGCCGCCAGGCAGCAGGTGCAGCATTGGCGCTTGTACCTAAGGTAATCAGTAACCTAAAAAAGAAGTCCAAAGACCCTAATGATAAAAGCTTTGAATTGAATGAAGTTTTCAGTGCATTGACAGGAGGGCAGACAAGCCGGATTAATATGAATTCTGTGTTGCAGAATTACAAGGGCGGAGTTTTTGATATAAATGTTGCAGAAAGGGCACCTGTGGCGGATAAAAGAGAGCCCGCTACAATGATGAGTAAGCTAAAAGGGTTTTTTAGTTAATTGAGAATTGAGTCCCGCTGGCGATATCTAGCGGGAGAGAATAGATTTCTTTTTAGAAGCTTTAAAATAGTGTAGTATTTTCGTAACCCTGTTTTGAGCATGGCGTTGACTCACTACTCACTACTCACTACTCACTACTCACTACTCACTACTCACTACTCAC
>CAZNHL010000008.1:82726-83057 GCA_964572965.1 uncultured Bifidobacteriaceae bacterium | reverse complement strand
CAGCGCTTAAGCATTTTTTTGTATAGGCATCTTTGAATTCATTTATTTTCTGGTCTTTCAGCTGCTGTTCTACAATATAAGTATTCATAGAAGCCACCGCATCTATCATAGACTGACACGGATCTTCAATGTTCGCTATAAATGTGCTTACCTGGGTACCGCAATCACTCAACAGAGCAATATCATCCAGAGCATATCTGCGTAATACACCGGAACCATTGTCATTCACAATGACACCTATTTCAATATCATGAAACTGCTCTTCGTCTGTCCAGTCAAGCTGGATAATCCCGGTCATTTTCTGCCAGCCCTTTTCATATTTCAACTGATC
>CAZNHL010000008.1:74208-82716 GCA_964572965.1 uncultured Bifidobacteriaceae bacterium | reverse complement strand
CAGACTGAATGCCGCTTCCGGTATTATAATACAAAGATAAAGATGTATTTGCTCCTACCGGTGGCCCGCCAAATGACTGATTACCATTACCTGTATTTCCGGTGCAAGGGATACAAGCCATGGCAGTACCTGAAGCAGGCACGTAATTACCTGTTTCAAGGTAATACAATACTCCCTGCCCAGATGCCGCATTGTAAGTATTAACATACTGAGCATAAGCAGATCCGCTTACAAGGTTATTCAACTGAAGTGTTCCAAACTCATTGGATACAAAACGCAGGCTGACAGAAGAAATATTGCCGGATTTGGCAATCCCTTTGATCTGCCCAGGCTTACCGGCTATACCTCTCACTGATTCACTTGTCTGATCATTGTAAGTAATGGTGAAATATGCTTCCGTCACCGTTGGCATCGCTTTTGTAAATCTGATACTCACTTCTGTCCGTGCCAGGGTGGCGTTCAGGTTATCAGCGAAAGGTGTTAATTTTACTTCATATGGCAATTCTACTTTACCAGACGTGCCGCAGGTATATTCTGTAACCGCGGAAGCATACGCCTCAAATATATATGGTGTGCCTTTTTGTAATCTGATACTTCTGTACCATGCTCTTTTATTATTTACAACAGAGCCATTATTTTCCAATACAAGCATATGGCTCAGGTCTCCTGTGTGTTCTTTAAGCACTTTACGATCAAGAGCAAGTGTGCAGCCAGGAGCCAGTGTATATAGCTGAGAAGAAACCTCCCGGCTGATATAAGCACGCCCACCTACAGCTTTACCAGCCAGGACAGGATCATGAGCGGTAACGTAATCACTTAAGAAACCGGCTCCTGTAGCATTTTCCGCAGGAAATTCTGTAGGAAATGCCGGGCTATTGAATCGCCCAGTTTTGTTTAACTCATCGAAACCGCCGTCTACACAACCCTCATCACAGTTTTCCATCATCAGACAGGAAACACCCTGCATTTCAACGGTTAGCAAATCGCCGTTAGACGCTTTATAAATAGCAGTACAAGTAAACTGACTTTCACCATGTGTGCCAATAGCCAGGCCTACCTGCAGATTTCTCATACCTACTATTGATGAGAACGGTACTGCTGAAGCAGGATTCACAAATTGCAGCGACAGGCCACAGATCCTTACCACAGACTGGCTGGTTCCGCTTGTATAAACATATGCAAATGAAGCATCCAGCTTATTATTGGCTACAGAGTTTATTACCAGACTGTTTGCATAATGTACCTGATCAGTGGCATTCATATTGAGCGTATTAACAACGCCTCCTGCGGGTACATTGTTAAAGTACCTGAAATTTTTGCTGAAGCCGGACGCGAACACTGCGTTATTGGCAAGAGAAATAATTACCGGCGAAGCTACTGTAGGTGTAGCAGAAAAATGAAGAGCATTAGTAGAAACCAGTTCATTGATAAAGGCTTCCATAGACACCCTGCGCGTGTTCTTTTCGCTCGCACAGGCAGCAGGTCTTGAAGGACCGCAGTCCTGGAACTTAAAGTTTGTGCAGCTTCCTGACGGACGATTACCAAAACCTAAATTTCCGCGGAATTGTACAGGCACCATTACGCCATTCTGGTTTACCCAGGCTGTAATAGTAAACGTATTGGGCTCAGCACCCGGCTTCAGACAAGAAAAACCTGCTATATCACTTGCAAGGATTGAGAAGTTCGTTCCCTGTCCCATAGCTTTCAGGTCGATTTCCATCCCATTCGGGTCACCTGCAGGCACTTTGATTGTCAATGTTGAATTGGAGTTCAGTGCATCCTCCAAAGTAGCCCCTCCTATTGTTGTCGGCTGAGAAGGAGGCGGAGCGTTATCCGGACCCGATGAACCGGAAGCAATAGGTTCTTCCAGACGTGCCGCAGCAAAACCAGGCCCGCTTGCAGCGCTCGTTCCATAACCGAAAGTACCTGTATCTGTATCATCAGGCAGGTTATAAGTCTGTGTTGTTCCTGTGCAGACAACATCAAATTTGATACTTGAAGGTACAATTGATGATTCAACGCAGGTCAGGTATTTGTTTAAGATCGGATTGTAAAAATTAGACATCGCGCTGCTGATTGTAGCGCTTCCTCCCAAAGTTTTATTCATTCCGCAGCCGAGCTGACGAGTAACAGCTATTGAAGAAAGTAATTGTTCAAGTGCTTTAGATTCCTCACTTTTATTACATACTTCAGACAAATCATCATCAGCAGTGCCGTCGATCACAATACAAGTCTCGCCTATGGCCATTACTGTAGTATAACCGATCAGCTTACGCGCTCCTGCTTCATTTATCCATATCTCATATTCCAGTTTGGCTGAAAAACGGTAAGTATTGGTCCCCGTACCTGCACCTATATAGCGTAAACCATAAATCTTGTTGATTTTAGGTTCAAATATTTTGGTTACTGCCGGGTTAGCATTACCAGAATTGCTTACAGGAACAGAAGTAACCTGTTCTGAAATTTCAAAACCTAAAGGGATGGTATATACCTGTTCGTCTATAAAAGTAGCGCCGTTTGCACCGCTTACATCTCTTGTTTCTCTATAACTATAAGAACTGGTCTGCGGGATATACAGTGAAACATTTGCACAGGTATTCAAAGATGACTCGGCACGGCTCAGCCTGTTATATTTTACAAACTGCCCGTCAACAACATTGTACACCGGACCAGCTGTTCCTGTCCCGCCCAGCACACCTTTTCTTGTAGTTGCTTTCCATTTGATACCACGAGTTTTGTAGAATACATCACCCATTGTAACAGGCATTACCTGATTATAAACAAGGATATCATACAAATCCTGACCAAGCAAACGGCTGTCACGTTTTTCAAAAAAGACATCAGGAAGGTTTGTACTGGATTTATAACTCAATACTCCTTTCTGCAGCAAGCCGTCAAGTGCAGTTTCAAGGTTCCATAGAATAGGATATTGTCCCGTCTGCTGATAATGAGTAAGGTTGCCTCTTCTGCGGACTACCCCTTCATCTTCTTGTTCTGCCGAACACTGGTCTTCCTGCCAGCCCGGCATTACATCCATAGTGGCATTATAACGTTTGGACTTGTCAAGATACAAACTGTAATGGTACCAGCCGCAAGGGCTGACCAGCCTTGTCCAGAACCAATCCCAGCGGAACAGGTTACCGTAACGCCATGCTGCCATCGAAGGATTAAAGTTTTTCTGCCCTATACAAACATTGGTATTGCCGAATGCACCTCCGTTGATACTGAAAGTATTTGTACAATAAACATCCGACTGCTGTACTATAATCTGTGTTTTATATGAAACATACCTTGATGCGTAAAGTGTCCAGTCTTCTTCCTGCTCATTAACATCAGCGGTGGTATTATCATCTGTCAGGAATTTGTTTCCATCTGCTGCAAAGTCTGTTTCAATATTAGGTATATGGAAAGAAACAGGTAAACGATTTTCAAGGGCTACCTCATAGCGCAGGTCTTTGCCTGATGGTCCCTTGGAAAGTTTCGCCTTCATTGCATTATACAAAGCAGTGTTACCTGCAAAATACGGATCCTGAGACAACAGAAAATCAGCTGTAAGACTGTTAATGCTGCGAGGGTCTTTACGACTAAAATCTACCAGTTTTACAATATTATCTTTATCATTTTTATAATCTCCGACCTGTACACCGCCGATGATTTCAGCGAAAGTATGACTCGTCAATGCCAGGTCAAAGTCTTCACTTGTATAAGTAAATCTACCGCCTGAAGGTATAGTCTGTGTAACAGTTGCCCTGTATTTATAATAACAGAACTCCGGGTGGTTAACTACCAGAGAAGAAGCCCAGCTTACCTCCCAGTTTTTAAGGAAATCACCTACTTCCTGAAGGTTTTGCGGCTCTACTACCCATACTTCATCATCTGCAAGCTCTCTGCCCAGCGCAGCAGCATCATTTACAACAATACCTGTCAGTTCATAAGTATTCTGGGACTTCAGCACTTCACCAGTAGTAAGGTCACGTACATCAACTGTATTGATTTTGGCAAGTTTAAGTATCCCTGAACGAAGTGTTTTGGCATCACCTGTTCCGGAATACAGAACTTCAGGCTCTATCGAGTAATCACTGTAAAGTTTATTTTCTTCTTTCGTCGGATCTTTTACAAGTACCGTAACCGGAATATAAGATAAATCGCCATACTCATTAAAGTAGTGCATTTTCTTTGCCTGATCTGATGAAGCGCCGATATCAGGCAGGTTTAATTCGGTATCCTGGTCCAGATAATTGTAAAACGGCTTCCTCCAGTTACCTGTAGCGCCAAAATAGTTACTGCTCAAACTATTGTTGACATTGAAAACCGATGTTTTCCGGTCACATGAATCAGCTACACAGCCATACTGACCATGTGGGCTCACATCAGCCAGCAATATTCTGTAAGTGCTTTCATTTTCTCCAAAATTATTGCAGTCTTCTGCACATTCTTTTTTCTTATAGTAATACTCTCTTTTAGCAAGACTCTGATCTCCAAAGCTTGCCACATGGGCAGTATAAGAAGATAAAAGCGTAGTTGCACATTCTACACAAATTGCACCGTCACAAGTGACATCATTTTGTAAAATATTTGTTTCCGCCTGAACAGTAGTCAGTTCGCCCGGACAGTTTGCTTTATAATTGTTCCAGTAAGCTTCAGCATAAAAATTCAAAGCTTCTTCATTTACTGTCAGTTTCTTGACAATAGTATAAGTACCCTGGTTAAGTGTAACAACCATTTCAGGTAGTGCATAAGCACTATTGTTTACACAGGTACCCGAAGTTCCACTCCCTAATGTGCCGACTTTTACTTTACCTGAAGTACTGATTACATTATTGCATTCATCGAGTACACTCAGTTCCATATCGTAAACACAGTCATAGCACACGTTGATGGTTGTTATACCATCAGCACATTTCAGCTGGTTAAGTTTTTCAGGAGTTACTTCATAATTGATTTTATATTCTGTACTTGGCTTGATCACCGCCAGTGTCTGGTGAAGTTCCAGGCTTGTATTGTTATTGGTAAGCGTATTGGCATTAGCACCTCTCTTTGCCGTACTCTCTGGCTGTACACCGGCAAGGTCTGCTGCTGTATAATAAGGGCTTTCAGGATAAAGCACCTGTGCATTGCGCTGTTCATCTGCTGTATAGGAACCTAAAGCATCCAGTGAAGCAGGTTTAGCACCAGCCAAAGCTGTTGCCACTACTTTGCCCGACATATCCAGATAACTGATACTTACCTGACCGTTAGGGTCTATTACAATATTTTTGCTATAGTGTGAAGCATATCCTACATCATTACCAAACATGGCATCAAGTTCAGTCTGAGTCGGAGTTTCATAAAGGTTTTTAGTCTCATGCCCTGAGCCTAATTTATGGTCAACACCCACTCCACTCTGGCGGCGGATACGGCCTGTATTATCATTCATGAATTCCACCTGAGTGTAAGGGAAACCTTTTGCATCAGGGATATATGCATTGGCGCCTGTCTTCATCGGGTTCTGTGGTGAATAATACTGGCTCGCACCATTACTATTGTCCATAGCAACCGGATTGGTTTCACATCCACTGCCACTACCATCAATATCAAAATCTGTTTTTGAATACGCTGTTGTCGGGTTTACAAGACTCAGGTTCTGCTGGTAGAACATTTTATTGTCATTGCGCGCAGGCGACAATGGTGCAGGTAAGGTTTTGATAACGCCACGGCCTACATGGTCATAGATCGTTTCACTTGCGATCACTTCTTTATTTGTATTTGACATCACCTGTTGCTGACGCATGCGCAGACTCCCGTCAAAATAACTGATCTGATCTTTACGTTTTCCCTGTTCTGCAAAATCAACCGATCTTTGCCAGTTCTTATTCACCAGCGCCGGAATTTCCAGAATTTCATATTTATTGGCAGACAAATAGCTGCTTACCTGCCCATGATCACTCTGAGCTCCTGACCATTTTCCAAAAACAGGAATGTCATAATGCTGACCGCTGCGCCCTACACCTCTTACACGATATAAAATAAATCCTTTGTTAAAAAGCAATGGTATCTGATAACTGTTGTTCTGAGTAACGACACGCGTGCTGTTATGCTTAAAATCATAATTTAATGTCAGCCCGGTTTTATCAAGATAGTTATCTATATAAGTGTATTCAAGTTCATAGTCCTCTGCTCCGTCAAGGTAATCCCATCTGACTTCAAGGCTGTTGCTGTTCGGATCAAAAAAGTGAGTCAGTGTACCTCCGTTCGAATAAGGAATATCCGTTGTATTTACCGGAAAATAGCGTTCAGACTGACTATAACATTTTAATGAAAAATAGGATGGTGCCGTACTCAAAGTTTGCACAGTACCTCCGCCAGGCGTCATGGTAGCCTTAACGCTCTTTACTTTAGCTTTCACAAAATAAGCGCCGGCCATATCTATCGCATCCAGACCAACAGGCTTACTGCCGGCTGTATTGATATAACTCGCTTTCAAAGTCTTGACTACTGCAGCGCCGCCCAGCAACTGTCCTGTACGGCTATAAAATTCCGCTGAGACTTGTACTTCCAGATCGACTCTGGCATTTATACCTACGCCGTTAATACCTGCATAGTCTAACGCCAGCTGTACAGAACTGTACATACTTTTCTCTTTATATGGCACATTTACCTGCCCATAGTACCTGTCACTGTTGACAAGTTCTTTACCGGCAACCAAGCCGGCTCCTGACAGAGGAAGACATTCTGTGTATTCTTTTCCCGCAAAAACCTGCGAGGTAATTAAGCTGATCAATAAAGTCAATAGACTAAAAAAACGATTCTTCATCATGCTGAATAATATGAAAATCTCTTATTTTTCCTGAAAACGGGTATCGTATACTGTATATGTTTGGTATTGTGAACCGGCAACAAGTACTTTGCCTTTTTCACGGTAATAGGTATTATGCGAGAATAATGTGCCTGCATCTGCCGGTAAATTTTCATAAGTTCCGTAAAGAACTTCCAGGCGGCCTTTGCTCAGTTTTTCACTGTCTTCAAGCATTTTTACCGCTTTAGCGAAATGAAAAACAAGCCTTGTAACACAGTACTTATTATTGTAATACATTTCAACTTTAGAAAACTGCCCGTTTGCTTTTAATGAGCCGTTAGGTAAAAGGATCATTTTACCATCACCATCTGCCGGCACAGTTTTGATACTTGTAGCGCTGAAATACTTAAACATGGAATCAATCTGAAAGCCCATAGTAGCATCGCCTTTTTTCTGGTTGCCAACTGCCATCACATGATCCGCTGAATCTATTTCAATATATGTTGTACCAAGTTTAACATGCCTGATCCCTTCAATTGCGTACACATAATCCTCGCCTTTTTGCAACAGTGTAGCACTGTAGCTCTCCAGCTGGGTACCGGAAGTTGCTGTTTCAAACATTTTATATTTTACAACCACTCTGTAATTTTTATGCTGCCGGTAAAACTTTGAGATCATAGTAATTTCTTCTTTTGCCTGGGCAAAAATCTCCCCACAAAATACCACACAGAAAAACAACAGCAAAAACCTCATAACCGAACAATGCTTTTTCAATACAAATAGACTTTATCGTTTACTTAAGAAATAGCTTTGTCCTGTTACTGCTTCCGTCTTCAAAAAGCGTATTCACAATAATAAAACCTCTGAAACCTGTCCTAATAGTTTCTGACGTAAATGTCTCTGACTGACCCGTGACAGTAAACAGATTAACCTCTTTGATTTTTTTACCGGATACTTCCCTGATTTGTATAAGCCCAGGCTCCGGGCTATACACTGTTACAGCACCTTCTTTATGTATTGCATCATTGATGCCTGTAGTAGTAGATTCCGGTGTATAAATGTACAGCCACTCAGTATTACTGAAAGTACCTGCAAGCACACCTTTCTCATTAAAAGTAAAAGCTTGGGGAGCAGAGTTTACTTCAGGGCTGGTATCTTTAAAAGTACTTTTATCCTGCCCTAAAGTATCCAGGATTTTAATAGTGTTACCTGCATTATTTGTCCATAACTCGTGAGTTATAGGGTTGACTTTTATAATCCTCAAATTACCATCAAACCAATTATCTGTTCGGGTTAAAATTCTCAAAAGAGTAAAATTATCATCATATACCAATACCCTTTTATAAGCTAAGTCAAGAAGGTAATATCTGTGATTAACACGATCATAGTCGATTCCTGATGGCCCAAATGCCTTCCCATCTGTAATACCAGGCTTTACATATTTTCTTAAATATTTTCCATCAGGAGAAAATATTTTAATAGAATTATCCCCTTTATCAGGAATCACGAGATTCATATCTTTGTCAAAAGTAAAATTTGAAAAAATGTCATGAATTAAAGAATCTGCTGTAGTACCACCATGTGCAAATCCTTTGATCTTTTTTCCATTCGGGTCTCTGAGAGAGATAAAATAGCCGTTTTCATCAGTAATCCACAAATAAAAATTATCAGCTTTACCGATCTCCATCTGTAAAAAATATTCAGGGATAGTCTCGTCAGCTGCTTTGCCAAAG
>CAZNHL010000008.1:72603-74198 GCA_964572965.1 uncultured Bifidobacteriaceae bacterium | reverse complement strand
CAAAGGAACTCACATAGACCCCATCTGCAGAATACTTACTTACCTGATGTTTCCAATCTATATTATACGGAGGCGTTAATTCTATAAAACCCTTATATTCATGCACGTACACATTCCCATGCCCGTCTACTATCGGAACAGGAGCAGGCCAAATAGTCCCTGCATCCTGATATAAAGTCCAGTCACAATATACCCTAGACCAGCCTGCCGGTTGTGCCAGCGACATTAATGGCACTGTACAAACAAATAAAACCGTTAATATTTTCGGAATAAATAAACCTAAAAGCCTCATATATTTTTTAGTTAAATGTCCTTATTTAATACTTGTATTTTCCCTTGTTTCTTTAATTGTCATAATACCTCTTGCAGTTTCTTTCTTCACACGGACAAGCTTCCCTTCATTGTCATATTCGTAGAAAGTGGCATAGTTATTCTCATCCAAAGTAGAACTAAGTCTGAGGTATACCGGATCGTACACAAAACTCTGCATTGTTCCGTCTTCAGGGTGCAACCTGATATCGTCATAGTACACATCAAAATCAGGGGAAGTTTGCAGTCTGATTGTCATAGTAGCGTAATTAGCAGGTGTTACAAACCTTACGAACACCCTTTTCCAGCCATCAATCAGGGGATCTTCAGCCTTCATCTGTGCTACATATTTGGCAGTTGTTCCACCGGCAAACTCTACTTCAACCTTTCCCTGATTTACAAGACTACTAGACTGTTCAACATCTTCATGTACCCAGGCTGTAAGAATATAAGCCTTACCTGATTCTGGTTTGAAACATGATGAACATTGCAGGACACAATCAGGGCAATTATTTCCTGTACATCCGCCGCCACTACCATTTTTATCCTGAAAACAAATTTCAGCCCTGATAACAGTCCTGATATATACCACCCCGTCTAACTGTATTACTTCATAATTGCCCAGCATAAAAAGAAGCGTAGGGACAGAAGCTGCAGATGGTGCTACTGTCAATTGTGACGGTGGTGGTGCAAGAGCAGCTGATGCAGCATTTGCCGCTGCCAATGCATTCTGAATAATATTATTATCCGCTATAGACTGGCTGGCATCGGCAGTATTGCTTCCTGCACTTACTTCATTAAGCGCAGCTGCTGCCAGACTCTGCGGTACCGGATTATCGTTGGCCGAACTTGCCATAACTGTATTAATAACATCATCGGTAGCACAGCTCAAATCCTTCAATGCGATGGCATATACACCCGGAGCATTCGCTTCATAAGTATTACCGGAAGCATTATTGAGCGGCTGTCCGTCTTTATACCATATAAAATTGCTGTTTGAAGCAGATGCCGGTCCATCGAGGCGTATCGTGCTTGTCTGATTTTTTACCGCGCAAATAGCCTGTGCAGTAAGATAAGCTTCGTAACTCACTACTGTAACAGTAAGTGTACCATCTCCTGTCGAACATAAATCGCTTGCGTCACCCAATAAGCGAACAGTATATACACCGGGAGAAGGAAATGAGACATTTACATAATCTTCTGAAGCAGTAAAGTCAGGAACCCCGTCCTGGTTCATATCCAGCTGGTAAAAACTACTTGTACTGGCTCCATTAATTTTTACTTTA
>CAZNHL010000008.1:55131-72593 GCA_964572965.1 uncultured Bifidobacteriaceae bacterium | reverse complement strand
TCAGTTCACCATCCGGATTAAAGACCAGTTCGGTAATTTTTACTTTATAAACAGTATTGGCCGCCACAGGTAAACCCGGACAAGGCAGTTCGATCGACAAAGGAGACTCATTTTCAACCGGCTGCTTCACATATACGGTACGTTCAAACACAATTGGCGTACTACTTCCAGGCTCACTGATTGAAACTTTAATAGAACCAATTGTAGCGGGTGCTGAAGTCAGGTTTTTATACTTAATCGAAATTTGATTCGTATTGGAGGTCCCCACGAGTTCAGCATAAGCAGGGTCCGGCAAGGTCCATGTATAGGTAGCTCCGGGACGTGGTGTAGTCGCATAATCATAAACATTTCCAGACGCCAGTGCACAAATGATAGTAATACCACTCAGATCACAGTCGGGTAAAGAAATACCTGCAGTTCTGGTAGGGTTATACCCCACCATAGCATATACTTTTGAACAACTTCCTGGAGCATCCTGACAAAGGTCTACCTGTATACTTTTACGGATTTTAGCAGAATATACAGTGGATGTTTCAGTTGAGGCAACACCCTCCAGTAATTCAAATTCCAGGATATACTGCTTAGCCGCCGCATTCATAAACCAGCGCACATAGCCACCGGATGTACTGAAAGGTGCATCTCCTACCAGCATAGTATTAAATTTCACTTTAGCTGGGTCATATGCCAGCTCTACCATGTATTCATCTCCACCTGTGGTAGATCCATAACTCAGGTTTGTAGCATCCAGTAAAACAGAAGCCTTTTTATCACAGCTGGTAAAAGATGCAGCGCGGAGTTTCAAATTAATACTGCCCTCAGGGCTTACATAATTGTCGTAAGGTATCACCTGTATCGTAGATGTAATAGCAGCTGGTGAACCACAGTTTTTAGTCCCCTGCACAATTACCTGAATTGGATCTTCCGGGTCATAAGCATACTGGTCATCCGGCATGCCTGAAGAACATTTTGAAATCAGCTTGAATAAAACGTCAAGGTTTTGACCGAACTGGCCGGTCCTGCTCCCCTGCAGGGTACCGTTTCCATTTATGATACCGGACATTTTCCAGCCCATAAATGAAATATTGGTATTGAGAGTATTAGGCAGACTCCGTACCAGATTGGTAACAGTTGATGGATCAGAATCAGTAAAACTATAATCGGCTGCATTGAAAGTTACCATTGAGTTAGGTTTATCAAAAGTAAACCCGTTTGGAAGCCCCAACGCAAAAGATACATTGGTAAGGTCAGCCACTCCGAGCGACTGTATGGTAGAGCTAAGTGCATAACCTTTACAGATATTGGCCAGAATAACCCTATCTTTTACCATCGACAAACCTAATATTGAAGACCTGTATTCCAGCTGTAGAGAAATAGTCTGAGGTGCTTCACTTGTACAGCCAACAGGTTTTCCCTTACAAACAGATATAATCTGTACATCATATTTATCTACATATGCGGCAGTACAGTTTGAAAACACAGCGGCAAGTGTGATTTTATTATATGAATTCACATTTGTACCGGTCAATTTCACATAGGTATTAGGAACAAAAAGCTGGCTCTGTGCAGCTCCGCTATTCATAGAATAACTTACAAATGTTGCTTTGTTTGTTCCCTTAGGTATCACTTTCAGGTAGAAATCAACATCTGAAATTGATGAACTCGAAAAATAGAGATCCCAGGTAGCCTGACTTGTGTATGAAGAATAATAGATCACACTTGTAGAATTGTCCCAGCCAACATAAGGAGTATACATATAATAATAGTTATACCCGCTTGTGATACCCTTTATTGAAGTATTGGGAACATACTCATAATCAAAGCTTGTTGAGTGTGGAGATGTATATGCAGCTGTATTACAGGCCGGCGTCGCAAACAGGCCGGACTGAAGAGAAATATAGTAATTGCTCCATGGTAAATAGACATTGATATTATCAGGATTATTAATAGCAATACTGGCGTTATTATCTGTATTATAAATATGGAGGTTATATGCTGCTCCCCCTGTTGAAGCCAGATAATCTTTAAATTGCTGATTCTGTAGAATTTTATTGATTTTGATCAGAGGGCGGAATTCATTATTGAAAGGGTTTATATTATTCTGATTGGTGTAAGCGTCAGTTGCCACATAGGATCCGCCGCAATACTGCTGGACAAACTGATCATAACTACCGTTCACATTTTTAACATACTGGTATAAGCCCAGACGAGTTCCTCTGCTGATGGTAGCAGCGGGATCCACAACATAGTAATTCGCTCTTAAAGACTTGCTTAAATATTGTCCCGTGTTAGAAGCAAAATCAGTTTTTACTTTCAATACAAAAGTACATGTAAATATATCATCTTCGGCAAAAAGGGTGCCGCCAGGAATATTGATATCAATCAATCTGTTGTTGCTGCCTCCCTCTCTGCGAATATATATATCGGTACCGGTAATGTTAACAGTCCTTTTAACTGTACCGCCCGAAGACTTCTGTACAAAAGTGACTTGTGCTGTTGTAAAATCTAAAGGAAGATCCTGGCTGAGTCCATCAAAATTATACTTTACACGTAATTTTATAGCTGAAGATATCGTTCCTCCTTTAATAGTACCGGTAGCGATAAATCTGATATCATCATTCTCAATAGCTGCCCCTTTATTGATCAGAGCAGCATCAGCATCAGTAAGGATACGATTGGCATTTGTCAAGTCAGTCCCCAAATAGAATGCACTAGGTTTATACCCCCAGGTAATACGTTCCACAGTTAGTAACTGAGTTTTTAGTTTGCCTTCGGAAGGATCAACTGTTGTACCTGGTGTACCAATTCCGGTTCCGCTTCCATTACCAGTGACCGGCGTTCCTCCATTTGTAAGACAAACATCATCTGCACCGATCAGATAAACCTGATCGACAAGAGGTTGTGTCCCTATAGCACAAGTACTTACCGACGACTTAAAGGCTATCGAGAATTCAATTTCTTCTTCTGAATATGTCAGGCATGCATTATTATTTGTAATCACTGCATCTATTTCAAAAGAAGATGCTATCATATTATAATTACAATTTCCTCCACTGCAATCAGCGGCACCATCGTTCTTAAACTGAAATGTATATGTCTTTTTACCACCGGCAACTACAGGCCCGGTTACATTATATGCATTGATGTTCATATCCAGTACATCAGGTATACTAACAGTTCCATACATATACAAGTTATCATATGAAAAATGCTGTGCAGCAATAGTTGGTTTCGTTCCCTTTAACTTAATTGCACCAGGTACCCCATATTCAAAATCAGTATTTCCTTCAATCAGGAAAAAAACATTGGCATCGGGCTTCAGGGAAGACTCCTGGCTGACATATGTAGGCGAATTACAGATATTTTTAAAATCGGCCCTCAGTACCAAATCTTTATTAAGAGAAGCATTGCTGCTACAATCAAAATAAAAATTAAGTTTGAGTGAAAAATGTACGCCACCCGCTAAATCATTTTTCAGTCCGCTTCCATCGGCATCCAGGTTTGTAAACGGATAATTAGGCGAAGTACTGAGTGAACTGAAATCCAGTTGATTATTTGTAACACTAATAGTCCCTGCAGAAAGGCCATTCGAATTAATTAATTCTGCAGAAGAAATTATTGCACTTCCGGAAACAGTAAAATTGATATCTCTGGCTACTCCTAATGAAGCAGAAGCATTATTTTGAATGTCATAAACAATTGTTTGTTGTGCATCGGTAAATGCAATATCATTAGATGAGATACTGATAGACGGGTTCCCGCCTTCAATGTTATAAGCTGGCGTCGTATTTTGCTTATAAATTTCATCAGAGCAAGAGCCGCTTACAGCACAGGCATAATCAATTTCAGTTTTATATTGAAGATACGTACCACGGCAGTCAATAATTTTAAAGTTTTCATGTATTGTAACTGACTGTCCCGGATTAAGAGAGTTTGTTCCCAGGTCAACACTATATACTAACGGATCACTGCTTATCTGTGTGATAATTGCTCCTGAAAGTACAGGAAGTGACATCTGAACTATGTTATTATAATAAGGGTTAGGCGTAGTGTAGGCAATTTTAAAGTTTTTTGAAGGTGCTGTTCCACTATTTGTAACAATAAGATCTCGTGTGTATTCAACTGTAGGAATCAGTGCCGCAGTTGCTGGCGAAACTGCTGTATAACTCGGTTTTAATACAGGATTTAATATATCAAATGTATTAGTATTGCTCTTACTGTCTACAACCTGATATGAATAAGGAATACCATTTTTAAGATATGATAAAGTAAAAGGAATTACATTTTTCACATCACTGGCAACAGAATTCACCCTACAGTCAACCTTTGCCTGAAAATAAATGATCAAACTCTGATTTTCAGACACCTGTATTCCTCCTGGTATTGCACCAATCAATACCCCTCCCGAATAAGTCACATCACCTGGATTGCCTCCAAACGTTAAAGTTCCTGCTACATAATCATAACCATCAGGCAAATTAAACTGAACACTATTTAAAACAAGTGCGTTTGTCCCGGTATTAGTTGTGGGTAGCAGGTTTTCAACTTTATATTCAAACTCATTTATATTTGAATTCAATCCGCTACAGGCATATATATAGGGCTTGTTCTGTTGAGCCAATCCCTGAGGATTCGCCTGGTTAACGACACTCAAATCCTGCCCGACAACTGTGCTAAAGAAACAAAAAATAACAAGTAGTGGGAAAAATATGTTCTTCAATAACTTATTCATGATATTTTTAATACTTTATAGCTGAGTCTTAATATCTGGTCTCTATTTTGCCCGTAACCGATTTATTTTTATCAAAAACTTCAATTTCAAGCAGGCCTGTGGGATATTTCTTCTGTAATGAGAATTTTATTTCACCAGTGTCTGTATTTAAAAATGCTTTGCCGGTATTACTTCCGTTGTAAAATTTCTTATTTTCTGACACACTGGTTAACATATAAACATCTACCGCACCTGCCGGCATCCCATTACTCTTCTTATATTTCACTACAAAACTTTCAGCATTACCGGAAGAACTTATTGTTACAACTACAGAGGAAGTACTATCAGCATGTTGCGCCTGTTTAACAATAGCTTTTGTAATAATCCCCGACTGCGCACTAACTGCATTTGAGCTTATTAAGGCAACAAGAGTAACCCAGAATACTTTTAAACCTATATTTTTAAAATTCATGTCCAAATTTTAATTGATTCAAAACGAGATTAATTACAGCAGCCACCAACAGTAGCCTCAGCCGCAGTTGTGTTCTTTGTGACTTTTATACTTTTCTTCCCAGTATGAGAAACATTTGTCGCACCTGTTCCTTTCTGGAATTTCAGTTCAATTCCTTTTCTGCTGTCACTGTCTTCAAAATTGTCAAAAAACAACTGGTTAGATTTAGCGTTGCTTGAAACTCCCGTCTGTCTAGAGTGATTATATCCATAAAAACCCGTAGAATATCGCCCGATTGCATCCAGGTTTTCACTTTCTTGACTTGCATACTGATCGTATTCTGTGATACTATTCACTAATCTCCATCCGATAGACGATTTAGTCCAGTTTGCATCTGTGCCATTCGGCAGCCAGAAAGGTGAAAATGTAAAATATCCATCTTTCCTTAAACCAAGAGGTGTATCCCTGTTTCTGTCGGCCAGGAAAGTATAAGTTTTAGCCAACCGAAAATTCCCCCTTAAACCTTCATAGAAAGGATTGATAACAGTAGGAGTTCCCATGTCTTCGTATCGCTTACAATCGAATTTCCAGAAATCGCTGTACTCCTGAGCTCCTGATGTTAAGATCTGATCATTAGCCAGGAATTTCAACTGCTTAACAGTTCCGGAGCCGACTGCTACATCTTTGATAGGGTTTGTAAGAGAAGTAACTGAGGCAATAGGTAAACTTTGCATATTACGTCTGCCCGATCTTATAATCTTAAAATTGTAAACAAGACCCGTTCCTCCCGTAGGAATCATCTGACAACGTTTTGCAGCCAGTGTTAATGCATTAGGATCTCCCGCCATGATGGTAATATGAGTTCCATCTGAGGCATCAGCAATTTCAGTAATATAAAATTTCAGTTTTTTAAGCTCAGCATCTGCCTCCTTATTAATGATGTACATTTCATCACCTTCAGCAAGAGTCCTTCGTAGTGTAGCCAATTCATCAGCAGGAGTATTGCCTGAATTAAGGACAACATAACCGGTGTTTAGTTCAGTAAGAGGCAGCTTAATTTTCATACCTAAATTTTTATATGCCTGCCCCATTCCTTCATATGCCCAGTGAGCCGGATATGTCAGGTTGAATACTGCGTCATCATATTCATTCTGCACTTCAGTAAGCAATACTGCCCCAGTTTCAGAATCGTACGCCCTGTTATAAGTAATAATCCTTGAGTTCAGATTGGTCGCCTCAGTACTTTCCAGAATACCTATCCGTGTAACCACTTTGGTACATGTAATATACCTGAACTGGGTTTCATCTTTTGTAAATGAAGGAAGTGGAATAAAAGCAGGGATCGTTACCGGTGGAAACGGCCATAGCATAGTCTCTGCATTCAGGTGAACACCCGGGCTATAAGAGCGTACATTTGATTCATTTGAATCAAAAACGACATCAACGTCTACACCAATTGTTTTGTTTTCAACAACACCACTTTTGTTAATTACCGAAACAGTGTTCACCAGTCTGTCACCAGTCCTCAGGTAATTGTATTTAATACTGGAAATCACCGGTGTTTTTCCATCAGAACCAGGCTGAGCGTACACTGTTTTGCTTTTGGGTTTGCCATTCATATCATTTACTTCGATAACAAACCCTTGTGATGCAACCAATTTATCCTTAGTTGCTACTTTAAGGAGACTCATTTTTTTCTTATTGCTATCATAAGCAATATCAGGAGTAGTACGGGAGGTTTTTGTAGGGAAATCTTTTGTAGTATAAAACTCATTCACCACTATACCTGTAGCATGCTTGGTTACATTAGCCGGTACTATATCTTTTACAGAAACTTTACTGTAAATAACTGCGGCTGCCGGAAAAAAGACTTCTCCAAAAGGTTCTTCCATATAGAACTTATCATCCGGTACAAGTAATTTTTCCTTTACGATATTATTAAACGGAACAGGCTGCCTGAACGGGTTTTCATCACCGCCAATCATTGGTTCATAAGCAGCAACACCAGAACTGATCTGTCCATAGGTATCACTTGTTGTTGTATAGTCAAATGACTGGCCATATGAAGTAGTTGTTCCCATGTTCATATTAGCAGCATTATCCTGCATAAGAATTCTCTTCACCCTTGTTCCACCACCTAGTTTTTTCATTGTAGGGCAGTTTAAACGGATGTAACTCTCCTCACTTATAATATCCTGACACTTCGTATCACTTAGTATACGTCCATTAGGACCTGTTATAAGCTCTTTAAAATTGGTAAATAATCCTGCAAATTTCCTCAGAGCTCCTTCAACTCCTGCATTATCACCAACTCCTGGATTATCAAAAGCTATTTCAGGTGCGCTCAGGCGGGCAAATTGCGCCGCTGATTTAAAAAATGGCGAAACATTGCGGGAATTTTTACTATCTCCCAAATCAACAGATTTTACTTTGATAAAGGCTTTGGTGTAATTACCGTTTGCATCAGGTGTTCCGAACACTCCATAATTCTCAATTTCTGCATATGCTCTTACATATTCATAATTATCCTGACCTCGTGAAGGTTTGTTTAGATTCACTTTGAAATTAAAAAACAAGTTATTGATACCTTCTAAGTAATATTTATATAACTCTGCCCTTGACGACACTTTTTTAGTCAGGTCTATATATACATGGTATTGCATAGTTTTGCCACCATCATACAGGTGATTCCGATATCCGTTAGGAGCATCCGAATTACCAAGACCTAAAATCCTGAACATCTGCATACTTCGCTTGTTTTGAACATATGCATAATCATCGGCCTCGTAATCGACTTTAATGGCACCACCAGATGGCAAAGTAATATCCGTTAAAGTCCACGCATGACTCCTGTCATCTAAATCTGCTTTCTGATTTGCATTAGCAGGATCAGCCGGTTGTTCAGTATAAGGGAACGCTGCAAAAAAGGCACTACCTGTTTGCTGTACAGCACCTGGCATAAGCACATATGGCTTAAATGTTCCCCAGCGATCGCAATGCTTTCCGTTATAACTTGGATTGATTGAGTTATAGTCAAATTTATAAGGGCTGAAACGTGCTCTTTCAGAGTTCTGATAAGTAAAAAATATTTTTTTCAATGTAAGCTTACCGGTTCCTGCAGTTGTGTTTTGATAGCCGGCGTCGCGCACAGGACTTGCATTAATTGTTGTTGCTCCTGAACCTGGTATAGCTGCATTATTAGGCACAGAAGGGCATAAACTATAATCGTATTCAAAAAACACAGATTTTACCGGAACAAGCTGGGCTATAGCCTGTGCATTTGCTGCTGCTTTGTACTGTTTTTTATCATAAAGCTTAATATTATCCAGTTTCTGTAACCTTGGAGCAGAAGCGTTAATACCACCGTTTTCACCCGTAACTGCCACCCCGTCCATACGGTCACTGGTATTAAAAACAGCAATGTAATTTTTAGTTTCAATGCTGCTTATATACCATACATCTTTTTCACCATATATATAACTTCCCTTATCGTCTTTCTCCATACTTAGCATGCCTACTTCCGCATTAGCGGTATTGGCATCTATTGGAGTTCTCCATTTATAATCGCCAGCAACTTTTTTGTAATTAAACTTAGTATAGTTCCCCATATCTTCATCACTGGGTCCTATAACTTCGTCATTATCAATATAATCAGCAGAAAAAATGTTTGTTAACAGGAAAGAATGCGCATAAGCCCCAACCTCATTTGACGAATAATAATGATCTAAGCCTTGTTTATTTCCTTGGCTATTATCTGCGCCAGCAGAATACGTAACCAAACCGGTTGCATTGTTGATTGACCGTGCCCCTTCCTGACCAATACCCGTAGCGAAAGTAACTTCTTTCTGAAGCTTATTATATGCAGGTAATCCATAGACATATCTGGTCCCATCAGATTTTAAGGTGGTGAATTCACCTATATGATGGTCTTTAAGCGTAAAAACATCATTTTGCTTATATAAAGCAGGGTCAACACCAAAGCCTTTTGCCTCAGCCATTGTCAGAAACGAAACATTTTCATTTCTCTTTTTGCGGTTGTTGCGCTTCATCGGCGCCTGTAATGCTCTGGCTGATCCAGAATTTGCTTTGATTGTTTTGCTGGCCATGTTACGGCCTATTTCAACCCTTGTGGGCTGGTCTCCAAAATAACTTAATGCATAGTTATTGTCAGCGTCAACAGACAAATCGCCATATTCCTTAAAATAATACGATTCAAAATCACTGTTAATTTTTTCTTTCTGGAAATTCAGGTATGGCCTTATTTTATTGCCTTCATCCCAACGGCCAGAAGAAGTCATAGTAATATTTGCATGTACATCAACACCGCCTTTGATAACATTTCCTGCCCCGAAATCAACTCCAAGTGCACCATCCATTCCCCATTCTTTCACTTGCGGGTCATAAACCATGCCCACATCACCCCTGTAAGGACGGTACATACCTCCAACACCATGCCCTGAAACATTGTACATATCATAAGTATGATTGGTCAATGAAAGTGCAGGTGTATTTTGAGTGAAAGCTCCTTCTTTTTCGCGGTTAAAATCATGCAGTACATCTCTTGATCCATTCGCATTCTGAGAATTAAGATATCCATATGCAGACAGATTTCTTTCTGTGAATCCTAGTGTCTGCCAGAAAGCATACCCTTTAATATTAACTAAAACGTCAGAAAAGAAGATACCCGGACCAAATTTAAACGATGCGGAAACACCCCAGTTACGTGTAGGCCATTCTGTTTTAGGTATAAAGGTACTAGCGCCAAAAGTTATAGAACTGCCTCCGATATCCATAGAAGCATTTTCATTAGAATCATAATCTTTCTGGCCTTCAGCTTCATTAAAATTAAGCTGATAGTTCAGTGACAAGGTTTTTAATCCTTCCCTTGTATTAAAGGAGGAACTTAAAGTAGCTCCTGCTCCGTATTTATCAGAACCGAAACTAATACTTGGAGTGACACTTACGCCGCCCGCATTCGTAGAATTTAAACTAAGACTTGCGTTTGCAAATTTATTAAAGGAGAAAGAAGGAGATAGTTCAAGGCCAAAACCCAAGCCTTTATAATTATTCCAGTTGATATCAATTCCGACATTTAAACCTAATTTGCCTAATTCAAATTCCGCTAACTCTAATCCGATACCCGGCGTTACACCAAAAGTTGTGCTTCTTTTCTGGTTATAACGCTTCATTACCTTATCTCCTTTGCTACCATCAAAATCATCAGGAAGCCCCCTCATATTTCTGTTGATAACACCCGGATTGATGTTCCAGCCGAGGCCAACCCAGCTGCTTTCTTCGTCCATTGTTACTCCACTGTGGTAACTGATATTGACAGGATAGCCACCAACATCAATCAATGGAATGTTATAATTAAAATCTCCGGAAGTAAGGTTTACCAGTTCCGTAGTATTGATTGGTTCAAAACTTTGCACCTCTGGCTGGCTGGGACCTGAAGAAAGCGCATATACAGCGCTAGGAAAAAAAACTTCACAGACCTGAATAACCAATAAGAAAAAAGCGATTTTTTTCAAGGCTCCTTTTTTCATTTTTCTGTTAATGTTCACGCAAACAATTATTTAATTATGATCTCTTTAATGCTAGTTGACTAAATCCAGTGCAGGTACTTCTGCTAGCTGTTCTTTTGTTATGACCAGATTTATAATTCCCGTATCAAAAACCTGATCATCATATTTCAGTTTTATATCTGATTCACAATGGCCGTTATTTTCAAAAGCCATCACAATTTTATTATGAGAAGCCAAATCATAAGATCGCTCAAAATGATACAAAACACATTTCTTCAGGCTATCACACTGTATAAGCTCAAAGTCTTTTTGAGCATTGAATGACATATGGTTAATTTTCTGTGATAAATCCTCCATACTTCGAACCCCACTCCTAATTGCCTCAGAATGAGAATCCAAGTCTTTTACCTGTAAATTGATATATATAAGTTTTGACTGTTCCTTTAGCTTTTGATTGAATACTTCTTTACTGACATTTTTCCCAGCTGCGATTTCTTTCAGTAACATATATTCTGCAGGAATATACCTCATGGTAAATTCGATATTCCCTATAACTTTTGTTGAAGACAGTATTTCGCTTTCATCAACCCATTTTATGTATTCTTTTGCTTCTAGTTTATGCCTGCCACATGAGCTTAATAAAACCGCAAACAGACAAAAGCAGATAAAAACAATACTTCTATTTTTGCCCACCCTGATATCTTTTATTTATATATTCCAACAGGTCTTTTGTGATATCACTGCTTTTATCCATATGCAAAACGGATAAACCGCCAGAAGAACCAATAATCGCTTTATACCCCTCCTTTTGCCCGTAATCAGATGAATACTGATTAATCTGTTTTAATATGCGGGTTTTATATTCATTCATTGTAATATTGCTTTCCTCATCAAAGTGCTTTTCAGCCATATAATACTGATCTTTCATATGTTCAAATTCAGCATAGCTTATCTTCGAAGATTTTGACTGGATTCCTCTGGCAATATTGTTCAGCTCAACACTCATGCTGTCAAGTTGTTTTTTGTGCACAACTTGTGATTTCTTGAATTTATTTTCCAGATCAACTTTCATCTGAAAGTTTTCATATAGCTCGTTAAAATCGACATACACTGTATTCTTTTGTAAGAAAACCCTATCAATCGTTAAAACAGCAAGCAATACAATAATTATCCCCCCTCCCCAAACTAACGCTTTGTTATTCATTTAATCATTATTTAATAAATTGTACTTTTAGATATTTACTTTCATTCTTATCATTTACTACCTCAAGGGTATAGAATGACAAACTAACCAAGTTATTCTGGGTGCCCAGGTCAATTGCATAATAGTTATCACCGGGTGCCTTAGATTTTGGTGATAATGATCCATTTGTAATAATGTTTTTATTGGCATCAAATAATTTATAATTCAAGGCTCCGCTTTGGTATTTTTCATGGTAAACAAAATAGATTTTACCTGTATTTACCTGATAAATATTCCCGTCAACATTATAATGCAAACCGGCATAATTAATACTGTTATTATTGGTAATCGCAACGGAAGCTTTTGTTCCCTGTACCACACAAGATTCGGACGCAGGTGGTGTTAACGTAAAATACACTACATCAAAACTGTTAATTGTTGTAGTAAATACAGCAGCAACAGAACTTTGAGAAACACCATTTTTATACCACTTTATTACATTAGCATTGTTTGAATAAGTAGAAGCCGCCGTAAAAGTTACCGAGGTTCCATCTGCAACCGGAAAAGTTTTATTAGCAGTAAGAGTAAGCACAGGGTCTATAACCTGATTTGTGACTGCAATTGTCTGTACTGCAGAGCTAAAAGTATTAGTTGTTAAACAAACTGCATCTGAAGTAACCTGCGCGTAAACCTGGCTTCCATTTTGAAGCGATCCTGTAACAAAAGAGCTCGATGTCTCACTCTGCTGCACACTATTGACAAACCACTTAAATGTGGTAGTAGTACCCAGACTTGTACTAGAGGCAGTAAATGTTATTATTTGGCCCGGACAGTATGTACTAACATCTGGTGATTTTACAACAGTCAATACCGGCGTTACCACCTGATTTGTAGATTGAGGCAAAACCGCCGAGGCTGTCCTGATACAATTATTAGCATCTTTGACGGTGACACTATATGTGCCAGCAACAAGATTAGCAAGATTCTGGGTCGTGGCACCATTGCTCCATGTATAGGTATATGGAGCGGTCCCACCGGAAACAGTCAGATTAACAGCACCATTATTCCCTCCACTGCACGACACATTTACTAATGTTGTGCTAAGAACAAAGTCCGTTGCAGGTTGTGAAATACTTACCGAAGGTGACGTTTTTGTGCAATTAGCTGCATCTTTAACGATAACAGTGTAAGACCCCGCTGCTACATTGGTAAGGTTCTGTGTTGTTGCACCATTGCTCCATGTATATGTATAAGGAGTTGCTCCTCCTGTTACAGTAAGATTTACTCCACCGGTACTTGCACCATAGCACAAAATATTGGTAGGAGTTGCAGTAAGATTTAATGTAGAAGTAACTGTAATTGTTGCTGAAGCTGTTTGAGTACAATTATTTGCATCTTTCACGGTAACGCTATATGTACCTGCTGCAACATTTGTCAGATTCTGGGTTGTAGCACCATTGCTCCATGTGTAAGTGTATGGAGACGTACCTCCGGTAACTGTTAAATTAACATTTCCATTGGAACATGAAACTGCGGAGGCCTGCGCGGTAGCTGTTAACGCCGCAGGCTGAGTGATTGTAACAGAAGTGGAGAGAGGCGAATTACTGCAGTTAGTACAATTGGCAGTAACATTATAAGTTCCCGCTACCAGGTTAGCAACCGTCTGCGTAGTGCCGATAGTCGTATTTGAAGCATTTTTCCAAGTGTATGTACAGACAGGTGCTGACAAATTGCAATTACAATTAAAAACACTTGCACTCAGTCCTGCATAGTTATTTAATGTCCCCGAAACACACAGTGAAATATTTGAAGCAACAGTACTACCGGCATATATAGTAGCTGCCCCATTTACTTTAAAAAGCGAACAACCCGTTCCTGATGTACTGAGCGCTCCTCCTTGAAAAGACAGGCTTCCAGCAGTAAACTGACTTCCTCCGGCCATAACCACACTATTCCCGTTATAAAGAGTTGCAGTTCCATTTACAGTTACAGCACCTTTATTGTTGAAATTTGTAGTTGAATTCGCAAAACTACCTGCAATATTTAATGCACAATTGTTTGTAAAAGTACTCCCATTATATCCGGCAAAATTCCCGCCTACAGTAAATGTCTTATTATTGATACCTGTACCCTCTACATTTACATCAATCGCGGAAGCAGTTGTAAGTGTACTATTATTCTGTAATGTACCTGTACCATATACATGAAGTTCACCGGAATTTATATTAACAGTGCCATGATTCTGAACACTACCAATAATGTTTAACCCACTGCCAACAGTAAGAGTACCATAATTTTTCAAGGTTGCACCGGTATATATCGTCAGACCTGAGCTAACAGCGAGTGTTCCGTTAATGATTACAGTTCCGCCTGTTAAAGAAAAGCTGGATGGAGCTGCTGATCCACATATTACCAGAGTGCCTCCGCTTACACTAATAGGGCTGGTAAAATTTGTAACATTTAAACATGTTTTCCCCGAAGTAACCGTAACAGAAGTATTAGTAGTTACTGAGGCAGTACAACTTGTACTTGGGCACGCTTCAGGTGAAGCCTCTGCTACCCCACAATTACTAGTACCCCCTGACCCTCCGGTAATATTAACCGTTGCTGATCCATTATTTCCACCATTGCATAATACATTAGTCTTTGTAGTGCTGATTGTACATTGGGCAAAAGCTGCGTAGTTGAATAATGTAAAAAAAAGAACTATGTAGTACCTCATTAAAATAGAGAAAAATATAAATTCAAATATCATTTACATTAAACTCAAAAAACTAACTACACCCTTCTGGTGCAGTTGTTTCTGAATAATGCATTTTTCCATGGCCAAAACTATTAAATAACATAATAAAAAAAGATTTAATTAAACTCAATATATTACACCAATATTTACACACAAATCCCAAGACAAAACACAATATAAAACACTAAAAATCAACATATTAACAATAATACCAATTAATCTAAAGCTCAAAAAACTTTCTATAAATCCCAAAAACTTACATATGGCAAAAAAAAATATCATAGGATTAACATAAACATAACAACGATATTCTCTTATCTCCTTGTTTACAGCAACTTAAATGTTCAATAACTAAAGCTTTAAGAAGAAGGAATACAAGCCTATTTCAATGGTATTGTTCCTGAAGCTAAACCACTTGGGAACAATGAAATCTCTAGCCAGGAAGGCTAACTAAAAAACGATGAAATCACAACCCGCCTCTCATGGTCTTGTCGGCTACCCCGGGGCTAATACGGTTAATCAGCCTGAGTAATTTGACTTTACCTATATTCACTTCAAAACGATCATTTCTGAAAGCTTGCAAAAACTTATCTGCTACCTGTTCCTCTTCTGAAATTTCACCTGTTTTTGACATGGTGATCTGTCAAAAAGCATCAATGATAAACATAAAAAAGATTACCGTTTAAACGCTTATTCCCATCATACACAAATAGTAATATTACTTAGGCACGACCAAATAGCACTATTATAATATTTATATTTTCACCCTAAAACAAAGCTTTTTTATTCACAGAAATTATCCAATATCTCATCGAAAATAAATATCCGTTCATCTATATCAGACATTCATCCCATTATATCCATAGGAATATAATTATAGATTTGCCGCAAACAATCTAATAAGGATGATATGAAAAAAATTACATTTTTAGTCTCTTTTTTGCTGGCTCTTTTAAGCTTCAGCACATTCGCCCAAAATTATTCCTTTGAAAAATGGTTCAATGGAAAAAAATCTGCCACAGTGCTTACTTTTGACGACTGGTCGCCGGGTCATGGCCCTATTGGAGTCGCCGGTTTGAATGCAAAAGGTTTAGTGGGTTCGTTCTTTGTAACAATCAACAACGTATCTGACTGGCAAACTATCCGTAATGCAGCAGCGGCAGGCCACGAAATCGGCAACCACACAAGAACCCATCCTCGTCTGTCGCAGGTGAGTGCTACGCAGCTGGTTGATGAGGTCACAACATCCAGAGCGTATATTGAATCTCAATTACCGGGAGTAAAAATCCAGACGCTGGTATACCCTCATGGCGATTATAATGCAGCTGTAATTGCAGAAACGAAGAAAAATCACTTCTCTGCAAGGGCATACATTGAACCGATGCTGCCTAATCAGACCTTCCCTTACAATTTTGCCACATCGCAAAACGATTATTACACTTTAAACACAGTTCCTGTTGATGTAAACACAACTCCTACTGTTTTTGGAAACTGGGTACAACAAGCTATCAATTCAAACGGTTTATTGACTTTCACATTCCACAGCCTTAATAACGCTACGGTAAGTGACTCATGGTGGGATCCGATCTCTGAAACTCAATACCTTTCTTTGCTTGACAAGTTGCTGACTTACCAGACTCAAACCTGGATTACAACTTATGCGAATGCTGTAAAGTACCACAAGGAAGTAAATTCAGCTACTTTGGCTACAGTTAGTAACACTGCCGATTTCTGGACATTAAGCCTGACTGACACTGTAAACAATGCTATTTTTAATCAGCCATTAACGATTAAACTAAAGAAGGTAGCAGGTGACACTTATTCGTCTATCAGCCAGAATGGTATAAATATTCCTTTCACAACAACAGTCAACAATGACAGTATTGTTTTTAATGCTATTCCTGATGGTGGCAATATCCTGATCAATAAAAGTGGTGTTGCTGTAACGCTGAACAGTCCGGCAAACAACGCTACCTTTACAGGTTTAAATCCGATTACATTATCTGCTACAGCAACGGTAGTAGGAACAACTGTTTCAAATGTTACTTTCACGGTTAACGGCCAGACCATTACGGCTATAGGCAGCAATCCATACACTGCAAGCTGGACGCCAACAAGTTATGGTTCATTTACAGTAACAGCAAAAGTGAATGCTGCCAACGGTAAATCAGCAACTGCCTCTGCCTCGATAGCTGTAAATCAACAACCTGTATGTACTGACCCTGCCTGGAATGCCACAACAGCTTATACAGGCAGCACTAAAGTATCTTATAATAATAGAAAATATACCGCAAACTGGTGGAACCAGAACACAAGACCAGACCTGAATTCAGGTTCAGGACAAGCTTGGATAGACAATGGCCCTTGTGGTTCAGGCTCAAACATAGCACCAACTGTAAGCTTAACAGCTCCGACTATATTGACATACACAGCACCCGCAACGGTTTCTATTGCGGCTGATGCAGCAGATGCTGACGGTTCTATTTCTAAAGTGGAGTTCTACAACGGAAGCACGTTACTGAATACAGACAATACAGCTCCATATGCCTATACCTGGACAGGCGTTACTGCCGGAACTTATGTCATTACAGCAAAAGCTTATGACAACAGCACTGGTGTTACGACTTCTGCATCGAAAACAATTACGGTAAACCCTGCGGAAAATATAGCACCAACTGTAAGCCTAACTGCTCCGACGGTATTGACTTACACAGCACCTGCAACGGTTTCTATTGCGGCTGACGCAGCAGATTCAGACGGCTCTATTTCTAAAGTGGAGTTCTACAACGGAAGCACATTACTGAATACAGACAATACAGCTCCATATGCCTATACCTGGACAGGCGTTACTG
>CAZNHL010000008.1:21989-55031 GCA_964572965.1 uncultured Bifidobacteriaceae bacterium | reverse complement strand
AACAGCACTGGTGTTACGACTTCTGCATCGAAAACAATTACGGTAAACCCTGCGGGAAATATAGCACCAACTGTAAGCTTAACTGCTCCGACTGTATTGACTTACACAGCACCTGCAACGGTTTCTATTGCGGCTGATGCTGCTGATTCAGACGGCTCTATTTCTAAAGTGGAGTTCTACAACGGAAGCACGTTACTGAATACAGACAATACAGCTCCATATGCCTATACCTGGACAGGCGTTACTGCCGGAACTTATGTCATTACAGCAAAAGCTTATGACAACAGCACTGGTGTTACGACTTCTGCATCGAAAACAATTACAGTGAACCCTGCCGGCGGTTCATGCACTGCTCCGGCTTATGTTGCCACACAGGCATATAACACAAACGATGTGGTTGTTTATAACGGTATCAAGTACAAGGCTAACTGGTGGACTCAAAACCAACAACCTGATCTAAATTCTGGCGTAACTGGTTCAGGAAAACCATGGACTAGCCAGGGAACATGCACTTCAAGAACAGCTGAAAATGATGTATTGGCAACAACTTCTATCTATCCAAACCCTACGTCAGGTACATTTACAATTGACACTAAAGGTGATGCAACAGCACATGTATTCAACGCTTATGGCAATGAAATAGCTGTATTGACACTTACAGATGGTAGAAATGAGATTAACCTCTCTGCAGCTGCCGGTATTTACTATGTAAGAATCAGCAATACAGTTACTAAACTGGTAGTTGAATAAGGTACAAAACCTTGCAAAGAAAAGGAGGCTACCCTTTGGCAGCCTCCTTTTTTATTTGTTAAACCAACTATATTGCCTTATACCTCTTCTCTTATAAAGGCTTACTCTACCATCATGTTAACAGGCATTTCACTCACGAGCGGGATCGCTCTTTTCGTGGACAGCCCCGCTGACACTTCAAAGGACAAAAATAAGCTATAACTACAACTTCATTTTTAACAAAACCTATATTTATCCAGCCTTCACTATCGGAGAAACCTTAGCCCCTATCAATTCTATAGCTTTCAGGTGTTGCTCGTGTGATACACCACCACTGTCCATCTGGAAAGTCAGCCTTGAAATACCACCCAACGCTTCACTGTGGCGTAGGATTCTTTCTGCTACTTCTTCCGCACTACCAACAAGCAAAGCTCCTGTAGGGCCGATCTGCGACATAAAATGAGCTTTGGTAACAGGCGGCCAACCGCGCTCACGGCCTATTTTTGTAAATGCTTCAGCATAACCGGGAAAGAAATCTTCAATAGCCTGTTCTCTGGTTTCTGCTACATAACCAAGAGAATGCAAACCAACTTTCAATTTAGCAGGATCATGGCCTGCTTTTTCTCCGGCTTGTCTGTACATATCCACCAAAGGTCTGAAACGATGAGTTTCTCCGCCAATTACAGCGACCATTAAAGGCAAGCCCAATTTACCCGCACGAGCAAAAGAAGCCGGAGTACCGCCTACTCCCAACCAAACAGGCAATTGCGGTTGTAAAGGACGTGGATATATGGCTTGATTCTTCAATGCAGGACGGAATCGTCCTGACCAATTTACTGTTTCATTGTCGCGGATATTCAGTAACAAATCCAGTTTTTCTGTAAACAACTCATCATAATCATGAATATTGAAACCAAACAAAGGAAAAGCTTCTGTAAAAGAACCACGGCCGACAACCATTTCTGCACGGCCTTTGGAAATCAGGTCAAGCGTAGCGAAATTCTGAAAAGCCCTTACCGGATCAATAGCACTCAGCACCGTAACAGCGCTGGTCAGGCGGATACGCTTGGTCAATGCCGCTGCAGCTGCAAGGATCACCGTTGGGGCAGAGTCCAGGAATTCTTTGCGGTGGTGTTCCCCTATCCCGAATACGTCCAGTCCGGATTTATCGGCATGCACGATCCTTTCAAGCAATTGCGCCAGCGCATCTGTATTACTATTGACTTCACCATTGTTCTTGCCAACGGAAGCAAAACTATCTATTCCTATTTCCATGTTTCTTATGATAAGCGTAGGTACAATAATTACCTAACACTAGTATAGGACAATTCTATCCATTTATTTTTGAATTTCCAGTAAGTATTTACCCAATTGATCAAACGTACCGCCAAAACCGTGTTCCATACTGTCTTTAATTGCAATAAAGGTATTGATTTCCTTTTCAGAAGCATTAATTGGCTCACTTTCCAGCGTCAGCGTGGTAATGCCATCCTTTTCAGTCAAGGTAATTTTATTCAGCATCTCTCTCGGGATATGCATGCCTTCAAATGGCGGTTTAATGATTTCACCCTTTTCGTTGGCAAATGAATTGACCCATGTAATACTGTCCGGCTCATTAATCTCTTTATACTTGAAAATACCATAGTTCACCTGCTGGCCTTTCATCTTGTAATGAAAAATACCTTCGGGTTTGAAGTCCAACCTGATTACCTCAATCGGAGCTTCAACAGGCCCCCACCATTTTCCCAATGCTTCAGCATTTGAAAAGGCATCAAAAACCAATTGTTTTGGCGCTTTAAAGGTTCTTGTAGTTTTGAATTTAGCGTTTGTCGTAGCCATTTTGTAATGTTTATTTTTTCTGAATATCCTTTAAATAGTTATCAAGACTGTCAAATTGCTGTTCCCAGAACTGTTTATATTGTTCTGCCCATGCAGCTACTTCATTCAGTGCTCCCAGCTTCGCTTCGCAATACCTTTCCCGCCCCTGCTGCTTAATGACAATAAGCCCACACTCTCTCAATATTTTAATGTGCTTGGAAATTGCTGGTCTGCTGATATTGAAGTTTTCCGCAACAGCATTTAGGTTCATCGACTTTTTTGCAACAAGACCAATAATATCCCGTCTTGTAGGATCTGCAATTGCCTGAAATACATCTCGCCTCATATTATTCAAATAAGTAACCGAACAGTTACAAATATACACGTAACAAATCGGTTACGCAACTAAAAAAATTGAGAGAATTTATTCACCGCATATTTTGCGGCGAATAGGCTGGTTAATCGCCGCATGACTCTTAATGATAGAATGAAGGATAGACGTTCCACTTTTTAAAAAAGTGGAACGTCATGGGTAAAACCGTTCCAATGGATTTAAAGCACAATTTCCTCCACAACATGAATCTGTTCCAAAAAATATTCATCATGGGAAATGACTATGAGCGTGCCCTTGTAATCATCAATAGCAGAAGTGAGTATTTCAATATTCTGTATATCCAGATTATTGGTTGGCTCATCAAGAATAATGATATCCGGTGCTTTGTTGCCGATGGTCAGACAACAGAGCATTAAACGCATCCGCTCTCCGCCACTCAGCGCACTACAGGACTTATCCCAATAGTCTCTTGTAAACAAAAACCTGTTCAGCCGAATCTTGATTTCGTGTTCCTGCAAGGCCGTTGTGTTAAACTGTTGTGCCTGTTCGTAAACAGAAAGTTGATTATTTACCAGAGAATAGTCCTGATCAATGTAAACAGCTTTATTTTCAGCTCTGTGTATTGAACCAGACTGAGGCTCGGTTTCGCCCAATAAGAGTTTCACCAAAGTAGTTTTACCTGAGCCATTAGCCCCTTTGATTGCAATTCTGTCGCCGCTTGTAATGATGAAGCTTAAGGACTCTTTCCAGAGGCTTTTTGCGCCATAACTAAAGTTGATATCACGCGCATCAATCAGCACTTTTCCTTTGTGTAAAGAAGAATGATCGAAGCCGAATTTCATCTTGTCAGTATCGGGTAGTTCCTTTCTTAACTCAGTTAATTCCTGGGCAATATTTCCTGTTTTTTCGGCATGGATGTCTTTGGTGCGGGCTGTACTTTTCTCCGCGTTGTTCTTGAAGGTTTTCATGGAAATGGTCGGCAAACCCGCTTTTTCCTGTTTCTTCTTTCCTCGTGCATCCAGCTTCTGCTGCCTTTCCGCTGTTTCTCTTTCTACTTCCTTTGCTTTCCGCAATGCCTTTTCCTTGCTCCTCACATCCTGATTCAGCGCATTGCTTTCTATCTGTTTTTGTTCGGCATAGAAGTCGTAATTACCGCCGTAGACAGTGATACCTCGCTTACTCAGTTCATAAACGGAATCAAGCAGATTCAACAACTTCCTGTCGTGGCTTACTACCAACAATGTAGCTGATGTATTTTCAATAAAATCATACAAAAGGTTCCGGCTTTCTATATCGAGATGATTGCTAGGTTCATCCATCAGAATAAAATCCGGCTTGTGAATAGCAATACCCGCCAGAAAAACTTTGGTTCTTTGCCCGCCGCTGAGAGTTCCCATTTGCTGGTTAAGATCAAGTCCATCGAGCTGCCAGTAAGCCAGTGCTTCGCTGCAACGTTCCTCGATTGTCCAGTCGTCGTTCAGCAAATCCATATTTCCCTCCGATACATTCCCCGCAAGGATTTCCGTCAGGGCTTTTAGCTTGTCCTCAATCTGCAATGCCTGCGCAATGGTAAGTTCATTGAACTGCCCGAAGATTTGCGGGATGTAATAAGGCACGGCTTCACTTCTGACAAGTCCGCCTGACGGTTGCAGCGATCCGGCTAAGATTTTTAATAAAGTAGATTTGCCTGTACCGTTATTTCCGATGAGGGCAGCTTTCTGATGTTTGTTAATGCTGAGATTGATATCCGCAAACAATAGATCTTTGTTGGGATGTATATATGTAACGTCCTGAAGAATAAGCATAATTCTTTTCTTTAAAGTGAATAATAGCAGACCGCGGTGCGATTTGCGTTTTTATCGTTTTTAAAGAATTGTGAATTACACTAAGCAGACGTTGTTTTGGTGATGTTACAAATGTACGGAAAAATTTGATTACTGTTTAAACTTCCTTCAAACGATCGAAGCCTTCGCTTTGAGCGAAGGCTTCGATGAATACTAAGCAGCTATGCGACTTTTGTAAAGTCAAACGAAAGATAAATTAGATTTCAAATCCGTCTTATCTGGGTTTCGGAATTGCAAATTTAGGAGAGCAAGTTGCTTAATACTTTATTGGTATTTCAGAGTTATGAATTTTGTCTAATTGATAAATTATTCGATCTGACTCTTTAAATGGAATATTATAGTCTTTGCAAACTTTTCTTAGATTTTCCAGATATATAAAGTAAAAATTAACCTTCTCATCTTTATTATAAGGTATTTTAAGCTCATCGTGTTCTGGAGTGATAAATCTATATACCCTTTGATCAATTATTTGATGGTACTCAGGACTGGCAAATCTTAATACTGTAGATGCCATTGGTAAATCAAAACCCTTTAAGGCTAACAGCTTTCTTAATAAGACTTTAGAGTGAGCTAGAGAATACGATTTTCTAAGTAAATTTATTTCATCAATTATTTCTGTTGTCAGTTCAGGATATCTATTCATTTTCCACAGGACTATTTCCAACAGGGTCATTTCTGAAAAATCTCCAACTATTGTATCTAATTTAGTCGTTAGTTTTTCTTGAAACTTATATTCAGATTTAGCTTGAGCTATCTTTTTTTCTTCAACTAGGTTACTATCACTAATTTTCTTCATTATAGGATGTCCTTATTTTCTTTTCCAGAATTTACATACTTCAATGTGGTTATAAAAAAGTACCCAGTTAGCATACTCTGATAATATAGTAACGTCATCAGAACCAGGATAGCAGAAATCATCCCAATACTTGATAAAAATTTTCAAAGGCATATAGACGCAAGTTGATCTATTCCAAGAAATAAATACATTTTCATACCCTTCAGCAGTTAATTCTGAAATTTCGTCAGCAAATTTTTTCTTCTTTTCAACAGTTTCAGAATTCGCACTAAGCCAATCTGATTCAACAAAATCTCTCTTTAAATTTTCTGGGTTCTCATAAAAATCAATGATTTTATTTAAACGTTTAGCTTCCGTTTCATTAAAAGGCTTGATCAATTCCAACTCTTCCAAGTCTATTGTTGGATTATGATTATTGTCCCATCTCCATGCTAAGGAAAATTCATTTAATCCGATTGTTTCATTTAGGTTGGGTACAATTATCATTCTTTACTGATATAGATATATCAATAAATTTAATGCTGTTTTTTAGATATCCAAGCTTGCGAAATATACTATAGCCAACAAGCCCCCGCCTTGGAGATTGCTCGCGAATGCTGGTTATGGCGAACAATTTCGACAGGCTCAATCACCATGGCAAAACATAAATAATGGATTTATATATTTAAAATGCGGTTGGTCAGGAGACGCAACCGCGGCTTGAAGGGATGGCTGGCTTCGGCAGGCTCAGCCACCGTTGACAACGACTATCATCTAACGTCTCTTGTCTAAAATCTAAGATCTTAAATCAAACCGCCAACAAGCCCGAATCCCGTAACGTATTGACAGGTTTACTGTACCAGAACAGTTCGAAGTCGGCAAGGCCGCTGGCTTCGTAATTGGCTTTTACATCCTGAAAAGTCAGCACCTTGGCATTGGTAGCTGCTACCGTTTTAAGAATAGCTGCAAGCCATTCACCCTGGGCTTTATCAGCCTGAATGGAGAATGATGTTTTTTTATCATGGAAAGAAAGCGCTACCATTTCCCACTCGTTGCCTTTCTTTCTTTTGGTGTAAGTCTGCACAACAGGCTTAGAACCCAACCACAAGATTTTGGCAGTAGGTTTCAGGAAAATATCGTCAGGTATGTTAATGGCATTGGTGATATAGTCGCGGGGAACTTTGGTACGCGGTACTTTAAAATCAAACCATTCCTGCAATGGATATTCAAAACAGATCCCGTGCATATAGTTAAACAGCGATTTCTTCAGGCCAAAACTAAAACTGTCGTGATCAGCTCCTGAATTGTCGATATGAACAATGTCATTATTGGCAAAAGTACCAATAGTTTCTGTTTGCTTTTTCACCTTAAACTCTGCCGGATACATACCGACCGGACTATGTGCAGTCATAGCAAACTGGTGCCAGAAGCCGGACTGCAAAATATTCTGCTCAAACATCTGACGCACCATTTCAAGCGAATCGATTGTTTCCTGGGCCGTTTGAGTCGGGAAGCCATACATGAGATAAGCATGCACCATTATGCCGGCTTCTGTAAAATGACGCGTGACTTTGGCTACCTGCGCCACAGTTACGCCCTTCTGGATCAGTTCCAGCAAACGGTCAGAAGCCACTTCCAGTCCCCCTGAAACTGCAATACAACCCGATGCTTTCAATAAATGACAAAGGTCTTTTGTGAAGCTTTTTTCAAAACGAATATTTGTCCACCAGGTAACAGTAAGCCTGCGTTTAAGAATTTCAATAGCCAGCGCCCGCATCAGTGCAGGCGGTGCTGCTTCGTCCACAAAGTGAAACCCATTCTGTCCTGTTTGGGCAATCAGATCTTCCATGCGGTCACAAAGCAAAGCCGCAGCAACAGGCTCATAGACTTTGATGTAGTCAAGCGAAATATCACAGAAAGTGCACTTGCCCCAATAACAGCCATGCGCCATGGTCAACTTATTCCAGCGGCCGTCGCTCCACATCCGGTGCATTGGGTTCACTATTTCTATCACAGAAATATATCTGTCGAGCAGCAAATCTGTATAATCGGGTGTGCCTACCTCCGACTGTTTGTAATCTCTCGAAGTGCTGCTATTAATATACTTAACCTGATTATCTTTGATCGTAAGCGTGCGTTTCAGCTGGTCTGCGTCACGTTTTCCTTCAATATGTTCAACCAGATTTTCTATCGGAGCTTCACCGTCGTCAAGCGTAATAAAGTCAAAAAACTCAAACACACGAATATCCGATAGCGAACGTAATTCAGTATTGGCAAAACCACCGCCCATAGCCACCCTGGCTGTGGGATAATGCTTTTTGATCCATTGTCCGCAGCGGAAAGCGCTATAAAGATTTCCCGGAAAAGGAACAGTAATCGCTACCAGTTTCGGCTGAATTTCCTGCATATACGCCTGCAAGGGTTCTATCAACAATTGATCAATATAAGTAAAGTCATGTTGAAGAGCTCCGTATAGTTCATCAAAACTATTAGCAGACCTTCCTAACCTTTCTGCATAACGACTGAAGCCGAAATGAGGATCAATGCATTCAATGATGAGATCGGAAATATCTTCAAGGTAAAGCGTGGCCAGGTGCTTTGCCTTGTCCTGCGTTCCCATTGACCCAAAAGCCCAGTCCAATTCTTCCAGCTGCGCAAAACGTGACGCTTCGGGTAAAAAGTCTTCCTGACAAATAAGATGCGAAAGAGTTGGATTTTTACCCTGTAGAAAAAGTATAACAGCATCAATCGTATTGATGTAATGCGTTTGTAAAGCGACGATACGACCGGCATTATCGGACAAATGCTGCCCGCGCTTTTCTACCTCTGCAAAAAGATTTTCCAATCCTTTTTTTGAGAACAAAGCCAGGATTACTTCAATGCCCAGGTCAGTCTGGAAAGACGAAATGCCTTTCGTATTCAGAAAACCTTTGATGTACGGAGTAGCCGGATATGGCGTATTCAGTTGCGTAAAAGGGGGCGTTATCAGTAAAACTGTTTTGCTCAAGGCCTGTGGTTTAGATTACAAATATCGTTTTTTTATTGCTGCTTGGGAAATTATCAGGTGCTTTTGAGAAAAACACTCCGGTAAACTAAACCAATGAATGATTTGCCACAGGAGAACGGAAGTCACAGAGAGTTCATTTCTGAGACTTCTGCTCTTCTCTGTTTATAATTTTCTTTCACCAAATTATGGCTAAATGCCATTCATCGCTATTTTTTTCGTATTATAGCATAGCAATTGGCTTTGTTTTTGAACATTACTTTTTACCGAAAACAAAATAACCAATATGATAGTTTTGGAATAAAGTATGCACAGAACTAAAAAGCTATGTACTGTTCTGCGGCGAATTTGGCATGAATGACACTCTAAAAGGTATATTGAAGAAAACAGGCAGGGTTTTCAGGAAAACGATTTTCGTTATTCTATGGATATTTTTTGGCCTGGTATCACTTATTGCTGTGCTTGTACTCGTGATCCGTACACCCTGGGCACAGAACAAAATTGTGGAAAAAGTTACACAGTTTGTTTCAGGAAAAACTAAAACTGTTGTCCGCATTGACCGTCTCTTTATTACGTTTTCAGGAAATGTACAGATTGAAGGCCTTTATGCTGAAGATCTTCAGAAAGATACGCTTGTCTATTCACGTTCACTGGAAGCAGGAGTGGCTTTTCTGCCATTGCTCGACAGTAAAATTGTATTGAAGAAGGTGGAATGGAATGGCGTTACGGCTCATATCAAAAGAACTTTACCAGACAGTACTTTCAATTTCAACTTTTTCATTGATGCTTTTGCCAGCAAAGAGCCCAAAACTCCTGAACCGAAAACAGATTCAAAACCACTGAAATTTGACCTGGGTGTTATTCATTTATCGGATATCAGAGGAACTTACAATGACGAGGTCATCAAACTGGATACGCGTCTGGTTTTAGGTGACCTCTACCTCGACACCCGAGATTTTGATCTGCAGAAAATGAATTTTGATGTACGTAAGCTGACACTTAAAAATACAACAGCCTATGTACGTAAAGACCCTGTTGTTTCTGCTCCTGACACCACAACGAGCACGATGCCGCAGTTTCATGTAGGTGATTTACAACTTGATAATGTGCACGCACTTTATGAGTCTCCATACGACAGCCTTTCAACAGAAGGCCATATTGCTCATTTTACACTCACAAAAGGTTCACTTGATTTAGACAAACAAAGCATCAGTCTCGGCAATACTTTGCTGGCAAACAGTACTGTTAAACTTCATTTACCTAAGGGCTCAGATGTACCTATACAATCGCAAAAAGAAATTGCGCAGCAAGGTTTCCAATGGCCGGGCTGGACGGTTACCTCTACCGATCTGCAATTGCAAAATGATTATTTCTCGATGCATATCGGTGATAAAAAAACCAAGACAGGCGAGTTTGACCCGAATCATATTGAACTGAACCCGCTGAACCTTCACGCTTCTAATGCCTATTTTAAAAAAGAAGCAGTCGGCCTGACATTGACGGGATTGACTTTTAAAGACAGAAGCGGCTTTACGCTGGACAAACTGGGCTTTGAACTGGCAGTCGACAAAAAAAACATTTCTCTGAAAAAGCTGGATGTCCAAACGAGCAATTCATCCCTGCAAGGCGCTGTTTCTATGACTTTTGCCGACCTGCTTAAATTCATCGATGATCCTAAAAAAGCATATGTAGATCTGACAGTAAGCCGTTCTTCTTTGTCGCTGAAAGACGCTTACTTTTTTGCACCGCAACTAAGGGATGACACTACTTTACAGAAAATAGGCGTTTACCCGGTAAAATTTATTACTCATACCAAAGGCTATTTTGACGATCTCGATATCCGAAGCTTTAACGCTACCTGGGCACAGGGAACGCAATTGCATTTAGCAGGCAAAATAAAAGGGTTGCCAAATGCAGACAGCTTATATTTTGATATTCCTGATGTGAATCTGACTTCTGTTAAACACGACTGGCTGATATTCATCAAAGAAGATTCTTCATTCCAGATGCCTGCCAATGCATTAATAAAAGCAAATGCTATTGGCAGTATCAAAGATTTACATGCAGATGCTTCTTTGACCATTCCGGAAGGAAACGTGAACATTGAGGCTAATTACAAAAAGCTGAAACTGCCTGTATTTGACGGCCATATTACTATTAACGAGCTAAACGTTGCCAGGATTTTACCTACCTCAAAAACAGGACTGGTAAGCATGAAAATGGATTTTGACGGTAAAGGCGACAATCTTCAGAACCTTGAAGCTTCGTTTTACAGTACCTTCTCAAAACTTCAGTTTTACGGATATAACTATAAAGGTTTAGTGCTGAACGGCAGACTCCAAGACCAGCTGGCAGATATTTATGTACAGCAAAAAGACACTAACCTGAATATGCTGGTGCAGGCTCATATTGATCTGGACACACTCAATCCCTACTACAAACTTGACCTGAACCTTGAAGGTGCTAACTTCTATAACCTTGGCCTGACAACCGACAATCTCAAAGGCCGCATGAAACTGAGTGCTGACTTTGCTGGGAACCCTGAAAATTTCAAAGCACACCTTACTGTCAATGATGGTCTGGTCATCAAAGGGACAGATAATTATGCCATAGGTAATATTATTGCCAGCGCAGAAGCGGACTCTGCTCATACCCAAATCAATCTGCAGTCAGATGTGCTAAAAGCCGATGCACAGGCCAATACTGATCCTGAAAAGCTGCTAAAAGCGATGAGGCATCATGTAGCCAACTACTTTAAAACAAAGTCAGAAAAAGCTCAGGATACATTTTCAATTACCGGAGTTAGCGCTGACGCACACATACTGGTGAACAATACCCGTTTGCTGACAGAAGTGATTGCACCGCAACTGCAACAAATGGACTCTATCGGCATCAAAATGATGTTCCGTCAGGATCAGAAACGACTAAATCTCCAAGTGGCAGCTCCGAAAATTGTCTATGGCGAATCAGCTTTAGGCAATCTTATTGCTAACCTGGCCACAAACCCCGACACCCTTGGCTTTAACCTGAGTTTTGACAGCCTGGCCGCAGGCCCTGCAAGGATTTACAAGACCAATCTGGCAGGCCATTTCAACAACGACAGTTTACAGGCCGAGTTTGCTATTCAGGACAGAGCGCAGGATACTTTATTACACCTGGCCGGTAATGCTGCCATCAAAGGAGATTCTTCACTCTTTCATATTGACAAAGGCAATTTGATTTTCAATAAAGAACATTGGGAAGTACCGGAAAATAATCTGATTGTGCTTGCCGACAAATCGCTTTTATTCAGAGATTTTAAACTAGAAAATCAAAACCAGCTTATTGCCTTAACTTCATATCCTCAAGAAAAAGACCGTTTTAAACTTCATTTTGATCAGTTCAGACTGGCCACAATTACCTCTTTGATCAATGCGGAGCAAGTACCTGCCAACGGTATCTTAAAAGGCGATGTAGATTTTCAGCATATTTTTACAAAACTGGGCTTTGAAGCCGGCCTGACAGTTGATTCTATGTCAGTATTAAGCCATTCTTTAGGACGCGCGAAACTGCAATCGAACAACCTGAATAACGACACTTATGATGTAAACCTTAAGATTGACGGAGGAGCGGCCGACTTATCGCTTTTAGGCCAATATACAGCTTCTGAGTCTAACCCAAATCTTGACATCAACCTTGATATCAGAAAAATAGACATGGCCTTTATACAGGCTTTTGCCGACAGTTTGTTAGATGAATCAAAAGGAAGTATCCGGGGTTCATTTACAGCCAAAGGAGACCCTAAAGCCCCTACTTATAATGGAAACCTGAATTTCAACAAAACATCTTTTAAGGTCAAGCCCATCAATTCCGGATTTGCAATTTCAGATGACCCTATCAAGATCGACAATGGGGGTATTTACTTCAAAAAATTTGCTTTAAAAGACGAAAACGGCAATTCATCAACACTAACAGGAACAATCGGCACAAAGGATATGATGAATCCTACCTTCGACCTGAGCCTGATCTCGAAGGACTTTCAGTTGATCAATTCAACACGTGAAGACAATGACCTTTATTATGGAAAGGTGTTGATGAATATTAACATGAAAGTGACCGGCGACCTGAAAGAGCCACATGTAGATGTAAAAACAAGGCTGAACAAAGGAACAGCAGTCACATTGATAGTACCTGAATCAAAAGTAGAAGTGGTTGACAGAGAAGGTGTGGTCATTTTTACCAATGTTAAAAACCCTGACGATCCACTTACGAACGAGGTCAATGATCCCAACCAGTCCACCTTTACAGGTATGCAGGTACGTGCTTTGATAGAAGTTGATCCGGAAACCACTTTCAAAATCGTACTCGATGAACGTTCCGGCGACTTTCTGGAAGTAAAAGGAGAAGCTAACCTGACATTCGATATTGATCCCAATGGACGTATGTCCATGTCCGGAGGCTATGCTCTCAAAGGCGGACAATATGAAGTAAGTTTATACGGTGTTGTGAAACGTAAATTTGACATCACTCCCGGCGGCACAATTACCTGGTTTGGTAACGCTCCAACAAACGCAGAGATGAACCTTAGTGCTTCTTATTTTGTAAAAGCCTCTGCTTACGATTTAATGGCACAACAGCTGACTGGTATGGATGGCGCAACACGTAACCGCTACCGCCAGGTATTGCCTTTCAATGTATTTATTAATATTAAAGGCCAGCTGCTTCACCCTAAGATTTTCTTCGCTATTGATATGCCTGAAAAAGACCGGGGGGCATTGGGTGGCACAGTATATTCCCGGGTACAGCAACTGAATCAGGACGAAAACGAACTGAATACACAGGTATTCGCATTGTTGGTACTTGACAGATTCATCGCTACAGCCGGTGGCGGCGGTGCAGGAGGAACAAGTTCAGGCACACTGGCCAGATCAAGTGTAAGCCAGGTTTTATCCGGACAATTAAACAGTCTTTCACAGAAATATGTAAAGTTTGTAGATCTGAACGTAGACCTTAACAGTTATACCGATTACCAAACAGGTGTCGGACAGGACAGAACAGATTTAAATGTGAACGTTCAGAAAAAACTTTTCAACGACAGAGTAGTTGTAAAAGTCGGTAGCCAGATGGCATTGGAAGGAGGACAACAGCAACAGTCACAAAACCCAAACAGCAATAGTGTTATGGGTGATGCAAGTGTTGAGTACCTACTGACTTCTGACGGCCGCTACATGCTTACGGGTTTCCGGAAAAGCGAATATGCAAGTGTTGTTGACGGGCAACTGATTATTACCGGAGTTTCTATTGTTTTAAATAAAGAGTTTAATCACTTTAAAGAAATCTGGCGTGCTACGCCTGATCCTGCTCCTGTAAAGGAAGAAGAAAAACCGGAAGAAGCAGAAGATATTAAGCAGGAAGAAAAAACAGACAAGAAAGAAGAGTCTGAGAAAAAGTAAATTTGGTACTTGCCTACCAGTTTATTACCTCCATTTGATAAACCTGTAGGGTTTTAATAAAGAGATAGTCATAAATTGATATATTGTTTTGAATGTTTTTTTAAATGAAGTTTTTTAGCGCTTCCATAGGCCTTTCACTGATAATAACCCTCACTTTGCAAACCTCATGCAGAGTGAAACGCCACGTGCCCGAAACTGAAAAACTCTATGACGGCGGCGAGGTCGTTCTGAAATCTAATTCAAAAATCACAGGAAAGCGGGATTTACAAAATGAGCTTAACGATCTTCTACGTCCAAAACCTAACAAGAAAATTCTTGGAGCAAGGTTCTATTTATGGACCCACTTTAAAGGTTCTAAAGAAGGGGCAGGTAAATTCTACCAAAAACTAAACAAAAAATATGGTGAAAAACCTGTTTACTTAAGTGCTGTCGACACCAACAAGACAATTAAACTTATTCAGAACAGACTGGAAAACCGCGGCTATTTTTTCAGTGCTGTCAAAGTCAATATTAACCTGCACAGAAAAACATCTACTGTGAATTATACCGTTCGTGTATCTGACCCTTATCAACTGCAAAACTATGTTTATGTGCCAGATTCATCTGATATAAGTAAAAATATCAAAAAATCGTTGAACCGTACCATCCTGAAAAAAGGAATACGTTATGACCTTGATCAGCTAAAAAAAGAAAGGGAACGTATCGATAACTACCTTAAAAACCGAGGCTATTACAATTTCCGCCCGGACAACCTTGTATTCAAAGTTGATACTAATCAATCACAGACCAGATTGTTTGATTTATACCTCAACATCAAAGAAGGATCACCAAAAGAAGGGCTGGTCCCATATAAAATCAATTCGGTAACTGTATTTGCCGATTACAGTGTACAGGAAGGCAAAAGCAGAAACAAAGCAGACACTTCCGTTTATGACAGTATTACATTCATTCAGGGGGAAAAATATTTTAAGCCATGGCATCTCAAACGGTATGTCATGATCAAACCGGGAAAACTATACAGTCTTCGTAGCCAGAACAATACAAGCAGCCGCCTGTCTACTATCGGAACGTTCCGCTATGTGAATATTCGTTATCGCCAACCGGACTCCCTGTATGTCGATTCTGCAGGTTACGGGTATCTGGATACAGACATATTCTTATCAACATTCAATAGCCAGGCTGTGAGGTTCGAACTTCAGGCCTTGTCAAAATCCAACAACTTCGTAGGGCCTGAGTTCCTGGCGAGTTACAGAAACCGCAGCATATTTAACGCAGGCGAGCTATTAGCAATTACCGGAAAAGTCGGTTATGAGACACAGTTTATCAGCGGGCAAAACACCGGACTTTATTCATATATGGTAGGTATTCAGACAGATCTGGTATTCCCGCGCATGCTTACACCAATCACTATTAAAAGAGCAAACACCTATTCTGTTCCTAAGACCAAAATCAGCGTTTCTTATGACATCCTGAACAGAATCCAATATTACAAGCTTACCTCCGCGCTTGCCTCTTTTGGTTATACCTGGAACTCATCCCGTTATATTACACATGAGATCAACCCTGTGTCTGTCAACTATGTCCAGATTACCAATATCACCGATGCTTTTAAACAGATATTAGCAGAAAACCCCTACCTCGCAATCAGTTTTCAACAGCAATTTATTGCCGGTTTAACTTACTCATTTGTCTATAATCAACTCGCGCAGAAGACCAGGCGTAACAGTATTTTATTTATGGCCAATACCGATTTTTCCGGTAACGCCATCAATGGCATACAAAGCGCAGCAGGCAATAAAGATAGTGTTAAAACCCTGCTTGGTCAGCCTTATGCTCAGTATGCAAAAGTAGACGGCGACATACGTCTCTATAAGAAGCTAAATAAAGGTTCACAACTCGTATTGCGCTTTTTTGCGGGTATAGGTTTACCGTATGGCAACTCTACACAACTGCCATTCATCAAACAATACTTCTCCGGCGGGCCAAGCAGTATCCGGGCCTTTAGGGCACGTTCAATCGGCCCTGGTAGCTACTTCAGCAACAAAAGCTATTCTGAAAGCTATTGGGACCAGTCAGGTAACGTAAAGCTCGAAGCCAATATAGAATACCGCTTCCCTATTATCTCTGTCCTAAAAGGAGCCTGGTTTGTGGATGCCGGTAACGTGTGGCTCAGCAGCGACAATGCCTCACTTCCTGGCGGTGCCTTCGGCCCAAACTGGTACACAGAAATTGCTGTCGGAGCCGGTTTCGGAGCTCGTATAGACATAGATTACTTTGTAATCCGCTTTGACCTTGCTACACCTCTGAGAAACCCGGGATTACCGCAAAGTGAACGCTGGACAGGTTTATTAAATCTCGGTAACGGTTGGAACTCCCGGAACCTTGTACTCAATTTTGCCATCGGTTATCCGTTCTAAAAATAAATGTTACTCTAATCTAAAGTTTGAGTGCTTTCAAACCCTCCAATATATCGTTCCTTGCTGGAGCTGAGGATTGACATCGTAAATTTATCTAACACAGTTTCCAATAAGTAATACATTGAGAATTTTACTTAGCATACTGATCATACTAACAACTCAGTCATGTATTATTCTTAATACAGCGAGGAATACGAAATCTGATGTCTGTGAACTTCATCAGCAACAAATGAAAAAGACGCTTGTCAGAACATCTTATGGTTACTTCTGTCAAAGTCACAACACGTCAGCCTATCCAAATGGAAAAACGAGAAAATGTATGGGCTGTCTCATTTATCCATGGCCGGAAAAAAGATTTGCAATTATTTATCACTGCAAATCTTGTGATAAAATAAAAAAGCAAAATCAGCAAAACCCCAAAATCAAGTCATCATAAAATAACACTCATTTGAAAAACAGAAAAAGAACATTCCTGTTAAGCACTTTAATATTGCTAAGCACAGGATTAATTGCGTTTACTTTCGGTGATACTGAAGAGCAGCTGGTCACTTATACTGTTGACCTGAAAAAACAGGATTTACAACTATACTGGAAAGATGATCAGGGCAGCCCTCTGAGAAGTATTCAAAATCTTAAAAGCTTTGTTGAGGGCAAAAAACAAACCCTTTTATTTGCCATGAATGGAGGCATGTACAAAACAGATGCTTCTCCCCTTGGCTTGTTTATCCAAAACGGAAAGACACTTGCTCCCTTGAATAATTCACAAGGAAATGGTAACTTCTATTTACAGCCAAACGGCGTTTTTTATATAACGACAGACAATAAGCCTGTGATTTGTACAACTACTGACTTTACTTCCAGTATTACCGGTAGTAATAGAGACATAAAATATGCGACCCAGTCCGGACCAATGCTGGTAACAAACGGACAAATACATAGTGCCTTTAAAGAGGGTTCAGTAAATCTCAATATCAGAAACGGAGTTGGTATCCTTCCTGATAACAGGATAATCTTTGTCATGTCAAAAAAGGAAATTAACTTTTATGACTTTGCAAAGTATTTTCAAAGTTTAGGCTGTAAAAATGCCTTGTATCTTGACGGTTTTGTATCAAGAACTTATTTACCTGAAAAACACTGGATTCAGACAGATGGCAATTTTGGAGTCATAATCGGGGTTACTCAAAAGTAAAAACAGGATGACAGCAGAAGAGAGAAAACAACAGACAGAAGACTTACTTACCAATTTGCGTATTCCGACATTTCCTGATTTACCGGCTTTGGAGGAAGAAAGTGAAGTAAAGTTAAGAACAGCTCAAGAGATTGCTGCGCGTATTATTATTCTATCCTATTTGAATTGTGCCGCTAAAGATCAACGCTTAGGACCTGTAATCATTAATTTCCTGACAGAACAGCATCTTTGGGAAAGTGTATCAGATGAGGAAAAAGACCTTTTTGAAAAAACAGAACCCTATGATGACGAAAATATCACAGTCATTTCATGGCGTGTAGAAGCCATCTGGCTACTGATGTGGGTAATTAATAAAGTAGACCTTTTAGAGTTGCCTGTTGAAGAAGCAGATCCTGATAATATTATAAAACATATACCTTCATTCCTGGAAAGTACCGAAGATTTCATCTGGTCAGCGACAATAAGACCTAAATCGGAGATTATGGATCAGGCAGACCTTATTTTCAGAATTAACTGGGCCATTCAAGAAACAGCTCCGGAAGACTTGATCGACGCAGAATTAAACCCTAGTGTTGCCTACGAAAGATACTTTGCCATTAACTGGGTTACCAATATGCGCGAAGAGTGGGATAACGTTTAAAACAAATCGTGTCATAAATTAACCACATTTCCGGGCGCTTTGTCGGGGCAACTCTATGTGGCCGTCCTATAACACTAATCAGCACGTATTGCATACGTCCAGGGACGCCCACGCAGGGACGTCCCTACCAATGGATCACAACAACATGTTTACCATTGTATTGATAACCCACCTTTAACTGATATAAATCGGCAATGGCTTTAACAATGGCAAGACCCAAACCCGTCGAATTGGGATTTTGCTCATTTTTATAAAAACGTTTAAATACTTTTTCTTCATCCAAAGCTGTTTGCTTACCCGTATTTTCTATTATCAGTTCTGCTGAGGACAATTTAACAGAGACTTCCCCGCCCTTCACATTGTGAACAATGGCATTTTTAATAAGATTCACGAGCAGCATTTCTGCCAGATCAATGTTCATTCGTTGTTTTACCTCTGCTACCGATTTCTCAAATAACAGCTTTACATTTTTAAACTCAGCCTGATCTGCAAAGTCTTCCAATACTTTAGGAGCAAGTTCAGCCCAGTCAACTTCCTGTTCTGCAATAAACTGTTTATTCTCTATCTTGGTGAGCAGCAACAATGATTTATTCAATCGCACCAAACGTTGTAACTGACTGATTGTAGCATTCACACTCTCGGTCTGTTCTTCTGAAAGTTCGTTCTTCTCCAGCAACAATTCCAACTTATTCAAACCAATTGCCAAGGGGGTCTGCAACTCATGAGAGGCATTTTCTATGAATTGTTTCTGGCTATTGTAAGTGGTTTTAGTCGTATCCAACAAAGTTTCCACAGTATCGCTCAGCATCTGAAACTCTTCAACATTGGTCTTCTGGAAAGAAGGCATTTCCGGCTGTTCAAGTCTGTAGTTTTTAAGTACACCAAGCAAATGATAAAATGGCTGCCAGATTTTCTTCAATAGTACATTATTGATAACAAGAATGGTTAAAATGAGCCCACCATATAAACAAGCGAGGTAAAACAGCAGATTTCCCAGCAGATCATCACTTTCAACCATAGAAGTAACTACCCGCAGTTCATAATACTTCCCATCCTGTTCAAAGGCAGTTTTCAGCATACGCACAGGTTCATCCTCCCCTTCCAGCTGCATATACATTAAAGTATCGATATATTGATCTCTGATATTCAGGGCACTTGATTTATTTATTTCACGGATGGCATACCCTCTTTCTTCAAAATCATTCTTTTTGAGTAACCGTGGTTCCCGGGCAGCTTTTTGAATAACCAGCATTTTAGTATTGCCAAGCCCATCATCAATGCTGTCATACACTTCGTCCATCATGGCAAAATAGAATACACCCGCCCAAATTGTGATTGCCACAAAAAGTGCAATGCCAAAGTAGGAGTTAGTATAATTCAGCAGTTTCATTCAGTAATCAGTTTATAGCCTGTTCCGTAAATTGCCTGTATTTCTATTTCTGCACGATTGTCTTTTAGTTTCTTACGCAGGTTTTTGATCTGAGAATAGATAAACTCAAAACTGTCAGCTTCATCAATCTGGTCTCCCCAGACATGTTCGGCCAATGCCGTTTTGCCAATCAGTCTGTTCTTGTTTGATAAGAAATAGGTTAATATATCGAACTCCTTCCTGTTCAGGCTCAGCAATTGTTCATTGATATAAACATTTCTGTTTTCAATATCTACTTTGAGGTTTTTAAGCTGAATAATATTCTGATTACCTTCAAAAACCTTTCTCCTCAACACTGATTTTACTCGGGCATGTAATTCCGCCAGATGGAATGGCTTTGGCAGGTAATCATCTGCGCCAAGATTAAGGCCTTCCACTTTATCATCTATGGAGTTTTTGGCAGAAACAATGATTACTCCTTCTGCCTTATTCTGTTTTTTTAGTTCTTTTAAAATATCGAGCCCGCTTCCTCCCGGCAACGAAATATCGAGCAGTATACAATCATAATCGTAGACAGCCACCTTGTCCATTGCAGAATCAAAATCGTATGCCGTCTCAACCAGGTATTTCTCCTGCTCCAGCGACTTCACAATATTGATCCGCATTTCTGCTTCATCTTCTACAACGAGTATCTTCATTTTAGTAATGAGTAGTGGGTAGTGAGTATTGCTCAATAATAATTTATGATTTAGGAAAGAAACTGGAATGCTCCACTTTAACATATTCAATATAAAAACACATAAACACCCTTAAGCTAAAAATCGCTCTGCCAGTCCCCACGTGTAGTATTTTGAAACATGTTCTATATAACTCCCGAAATCGACATGCGCTGAATGATCAGCATTATCTGATATAGAACGAATAACCACAAATGGTATATTGTACTCATAGCAAACCTGCGCCACAGCCGCCCCTTCCATTTCAACAAAAATAGCCTCCGGCAATTCTGTCCTGATTTTATTCAGCTGATCCATGGTACCAATAAACTGGTCTCCGCTTACTAATTGCCCACGGTGCACTTTAGGTTCGGGAATCCCAAACTCTTTTACGTATTCAGCACCAATGTATGTATGAAAGTCTTTATCAAGAAAGTCCTGACAGTTTTTCTGTGCTAACTCTGTCAATTCAGGTGTACATTCAAAAAAGCTTTTGCCCAGCATCGGAGATTCAAACTGCGGAAATAAAGGACGGCAATCCATATCGTGCTGCACACATGTAGTAGCAACTACAATATCTCCGATTTTTACATTAGAAGAGATTGCACCTGCAACACCGGTAACCAGTAAACGGTCAATCTTAAAATGCTCTATCATCACGGCAGCAGTTACCGAAGAGGCCACTTTACCAATTCTTGAAAGTGCCACCACACAGGCTTTACCATTGATATGCCCTTTATGAAATTTCCTTTTTCCGGCTTCATAGACTTCTTCCACTACCATATGCTTAAGGATCATTTCAATTTCCTCATTCATTGGTACCAGAATGCCTGTCAACAACTCTTTGCTCATGCTTTATTTTTAAAACCACAAGATACTACTAAGTGATGAGTTTTAGGTTGTGAGGTGTAAGTTCATTTACCAGAAGTTCCACTTTTCAAAAAAGTGGAACTTCTATTGAAGGTAGTTTATATCTTTGTCAGGTTCCGGTATTTTAAAACAAAGGCATATGATACACGAAAGCACTTTACATAGCACTATCCGCGACATTATTGATTTTCCTAAACCGGGGATTATTTTCAAGGACATTACTCCTGTTTTGAAAGACGCAAAGCTCTGTCGCTCTATTGTGCGTGAACTCACCGAGAATATTGCACCAGAAAAACCGGATGCACTCGTTTGCCTTGACAGCCGCGGATTCTGGTTCGGGCTTTCTGTAGCCATGGAATTGGGCATACCAATGATTCCGGTAAGGAAACAGGGAAAACTGCCTTATAAGACCATTTCTCAAACTTACGATTTAGAATATGGTACTGCCTGTGTGGAAATGAATGAAGATGCCCTTGAACCAGGCTGGCGTGTAGCTATCCACGATGACCTGCTGGCTACCGGCGGCACAGCAAATGCCGCAGCTCAATTGATTAAAAGACAAGGCGCTTCGGTTACCGGTTTTCACTTTCTCGTTGAACTGGATTTTCTCGAAGGCAGACAAGTACTTCAAAAGCATACTGCAAATGTGCAATCGCTGGTAGTTTTTTAACTTCAGCAAACTTAACTAGTCTGCTCATAGATATATTGATAGTGAAAGGATAACTTAAACAACAGGGACGATAAGAAGCTTACTTAAAAATCACAAAAACAGGCTTATATTTACACGCTGTCCCCATTTTTCAAAACACAAAAATATTGACCGGATGAGTTACGCTTTAGTTACAGGTGCCAGTAAAGGATTAGGCAAGGCAATTGCCACAGAGTTAGCTGCACGAAAAATCAACCTCTTATTGGTAGCCCGCTCTGAAGATCTTTTGTCTGACCTTGCCGTGAAACTAAAAAACACTTATGAAGTAGAAGTTCATTATAAAACGATTGACCTGAGTGAAGCATCCTCTGCCGGAGCCATCCGCAATTGGATAAATGAAGAACAGTTCACGCTATCGATTCTGGTCAATAATGCTGGTTATGGCTTATGGGGATATTTTGAGCAATTATCACTTTCTGATCAGCAAAACATGATCCGTCTGAATGTTGATACACTTGTTGGCCTTACTTATGAGTTGCTGCCCCTACTTAAACAAACCAAACAAAGCTACATTTTAAATGTGGCCAGCACAGCGGCATATCAGGCAGTACCAACTATTAGTTTATATGCAGCCAGTAAAGCGTTTGTATTAAGCTTTACAAGAGGGTTACGTTTTGAACTGAGGAATACATCAGTTTCTGTTACATGCCTGTGCCCTGGCGCAACCAATACCGACTTTGTAAACAGAGCCGGCATGCAGGCAATAAAAGAAACTGCAGAAAGGTTTGGTATGGCACCTGAAGCTGTGGCAAAAATTGCAGTAAAAGGCCTTTTTAATAATAAATCTGAAATCATTCCCGGTTTCATCAACAAACTAACTGCCTTCCTTACCAGGATTCTCCCTAAAATAATAATGGAAAAAGGTGCTTTCAGCATCTATGACAACAATCAGTAATTCAACACATTAAAAATTTCTTGAAAAATATTTAGCAATTCGTATTGCGGATTACAAATTCCCTACTACATTTGTATAGTAATCCAATAGGGATTATATAATATAAGAATTTAAATACCTACTACTATGAAAAAGAGCTATCCAAAATTCATTCTAGGTGACAAACTCACAGCAGAACAGTTATACTTTTTTAAAGAAAACGGTTTCATCCATTTTAAGCGTTTCTTAAACCCCCACGCTGTCAATACTATTATCAAAGCTTCAGAAGAAGTACAGGAAAACTGGATAGCCAACAACGTAGAAAAGGTAAACGGTGTACCTATTAAATATGGTCAGGACATTGACGGAAAGAAAATTGTACACCGCTTCGCTTTTATTAACAAACAACATGCAGTATTAGATGAACTTGCAAAAGACCCACGTCTTGAGATAATTCTTGACTTACTGGGTGAAGGCGCCAGGTTGGGCGAAGATGAAAAAGACGGCATGGTTTTCAACCATTTTATCAATACATCAAACAGCAGCTATAGCAGACTTGGCTGGCATACTGACAGTTTAAGAGACATTTTCTATGGTAAAAAAGTAATGCCAATGCTGAATGTGGGTATCCACCTTACTACCGTTCCTGAACATCTGGGAGGCTTGAGAATTCTTCCTGGTACACATACCCAAGGTTTATATGGCATGCTGTTCCGTAAAAAATATTTTATTGACAATGAGCCTGACGCAGGCGAAGTAGCTATCAATCCGGAACCGGGCGACCTTACAATTCACGATGGCAGATTATGGCACCGTGTAGCACAATCGCCGGTTTCGGGTGAAGAAAGCCGCAGACGTGTCATTTATATTCCGATGATTGCGGGAAAATATGCACCAAAGGACGAAAACAGCCCGACACAGCTTTACCAGCGTTTCGCCGGACTCCTGAAATAAAACAACCAACCTATCTCAGTTTAATTTATGACAAAGCCAAACCTTCCAAGAGGGTTTGGCTTTTCATTTAAGTATAATCCGGCATTTCTTATTCTGATAAAAAATTGCTTCTGCCCCATTATTTTCCAAACTTTACAATCCTCTATAACTGCGAACAGCTATGAGGATAAAATTTTATAGTAATGACAAATTTTGTTGAAGAACTAAAATGGAGAGGCATGATCCATGACATCATGCCCGGTACTGAAGAACAATTACAAAAAGAAATGACGGCTGCTTATGTGGGTGTTGACCCGACTGCAGACTCTTTACATATCGGGCACCTGGTTTCTATCATGATGCTCAAACATTTACAGCTTGCCGGCCACAAACCATTTTTGCTGGTTGGAGGTGCTACAGGAATGATCGGGGACCCGTCAGGTAAATCTGCTGAGCGTAATTTACTTTCTGTTGAAGAACTGAATCACAACGTCAGCAGCCTTAAAAAGCAAATGGGCAAATTCCTGGATTTCGGAAACATCCCAAACAGCGCTGAAATTGTAAATAACTATGACTGGATCAAAGAGTTTGACTTACTGAACTTCCTCCGAGATGTAGGTAAGCACATCACTGTAAGTTATATGATGTCAAAGGATTCTGTACAAAAACGCCTTGAAACGGGGCTTTCCTTCACAGAATTTTCATACCAGCTTATTCAGGGTTACGACTTCTTCCATTTATACAAAAACAAAGGTTGCAAGCTGCAAATGGGTGGTTCTGACCAATGGGGAAATATTGTAACCGGAACAGAGCTGATCCGTCGCAAAGCAGGTGGTGAAGCTTTCGCATTGACATGTCCGCTGATTACAAAAGCTGATGGTGGTAAATTCGGAAAAACAGAAAAGGGCAATGTCTGGCTTGATCCGGAAAAAACCTCACCATATGCATTCTACCAGTTCTGGCTGAACGCTTCTGATGAAGATACAAAAAAGTGGATCCGCATTTTCACATTGCTTACTCAGACAGAAATTGAAGCTCTTGAAGCTCAACAAGCAGAAGCAGCGCACCTTCGCCCGTTACAAAAAGCACTGGCAGAAGAATTGACTATACTTGTTCACTCCAAAGAAGATCTTGATACTGCCATTCAGGCATCCGAAATCCTATTTGGGAAAGGAACTACAGAGACGCTGGAAAAACTGGATGAAAGAACATTATTGGCGGTATTTGAAGGTGTGCCAATGGTAGAACTAAGCCAAACAGCTCTTAGTGAATGTGAAAGTACTACTGACCTTGTATCTGTAACTACAGAAGGCCTTATTTTCCCTTCAAAAGGTGAAGCCCGCAAAATGATACAAGGTGGTGGCGTAAGCGTTAATAAAGCAAAAGTTGAGGATGCCAATGCAAAACCTGACTTTAAATTACTACAAGATAAATTCTTGCTTATTCAAAAAGGCAAGAAGAATTACTACCTGCTAAAGGTTGTTTAGTTTTTTTATATTTGCAATTAACTGAATTGATACTTTAGTTAATTGCAAATATCTTTTTTTATGCTAAAATCTTTAGCATTTCAATTTCACGCTATGCAAATCTACTCAAGACCACTAGATACAAATAAGTTAGTAGAAAACTTTTTAAATTTCTCTCTCCAACTCGATTATACTACAGACCCCAAGCTTAAGAAAATAATCACTCAAATAGTAGATGGAGAATTAGGGATAAGTAAGTCTGCTACCTCTACATCTACACTCTCATATGAAGACATGAGAGATCCTAAGTATAGAAGTGAGCAATCAAGGTGGCAATTAAGACAAAAAATCATTGATCAATTATTTACACAGACCCGTTTAGATAACGATGAAAAAATCTCATTTAAAAGAGGTGGTGCTCTTCCCCAATCAGGTGTAAAATTTCAAAAGCAAGCTTACATTATAATTGGGCTTCCGGCCTCAGGAAAGTCGCGTATTGCGTCAGATATCTCCGAATCGGAAGGAGCTATTATTATTGACTCTGATTTTGCCAAAAGAAAACTTCCTGAATTTAATAATCACCTCTACGGTGCGGCAATAGTACATGAAGAATCCAGTCAAATTGTGAATGGATTTACTAACAATCCTAATAACATTAAATCTTTACTCGAAATATGTATAGAGAAAGATTCTAACATTATTATTCCCAAAATAGGAAACAACCCTGAAAGTATAATCAAACTAACTAAAGCATTAAAAGATAAAAAAGGTTATGAAACCCACTTGATTTTAGTTTCTTTACCTAAAAAAGAAGCTACTATCAGAGCCATATATCGTTATGCATCCTCAAAAAGATATGTTCCTTTGGGATTAATTTTTGATGGTTATGGCAATGACCCTTCTCTTTGTTATTATTATTTACGTTGCAAATATGAAAACTTATTTAGTAGTTTTGGCGTTGTATCAACAAATGCTGCTCCTGTATACAACGATTTAAAAGGGAATTCTCCTGTAAATAAGTACCCATTTAAAGACTCTATTTTACAATTACCATGAAAAATTTTAAAATTAATACCCCTAAAGTAAAAAGTTCCTCTGGTAACCAAAATCAGGATATTAAAAGAAAAACAACAATGGCTACCAAAAGAGCAGATGTAAAAGAATATGCAAACGCTATTTCATATCTAGTCAAATCTGAAGAGAATGAAATAACATTAATGATCAACTCACTTTCCAAATAGCCCAGTTCAAAACGTATTTTCCTGCTTATATTACAATCAGTTCACTTTACTCCGCAAGATTCGGATTTCATGGCTTCCGAAGGAATACTACTTTTATGTTCATAAATTCACAATATGAACGGGCAGGATCAAATCAACTACAACCGCATTGCTGAAGCAATAGACTATATCAGGCTGAATTTTAAAGAACAACCCAATTTAAATGAACTTGCAGAGCAAGTCCATTTAAGCCCTTTCCATTTCCAAAAGCTATTTAGTGACTGGGCAGGTACCAGCCCCAAGAAATTCCTTCAATACATCAGCATTGAACATGCAAAAAAACTTCTGAAAGAAAATCAGGCTTCAGTTTTTGAAACAGCCTTAGAAACCGGACTTTCCGGTACAAGCCGCCTGCATGACCTGTTTGTCAAAATTGAAGGCATGACACCCGCTGAATATAAAAACGGTGGCAAAAGCCTTTCCATTAATTATAGCTTCGCAAAAAGTCCTTTTGGGAATATACTCGTAGGCTCTACAAACAAAGGCATTTGTCATTTAGCTTTTTCAGAAGACCCGTTAGTAGCTTTAGAGATCTTGAAAGGCCATTTCCCTAATGCAAATTTCACACAGGCAACTGACGCTATTCAACAAGAAGCACTTTCTATTTTCTCGCAGGACTGGAACAAACTGAATCAAATTAAATTGCACCTGAAAGGAACAGATTTTCAATTAAAAGTCTGGGAAACCTTACTTAAAATCCCCATGGGGCAGTTGAGTACTTATGGAGCTATAGCCGCAGGTATACAAAATCCCAATGCTTCGCGTGCAGTAGGAACAGCCATTGGCAGTAACCCTGTAGCTTTCCTCATCCCCTGCCACCGGGTAATACAGTCGAGTGGAGCATTCGGCGGGTATATGTGGGGGAACACCCGAAAAACAGCCATTATTGGTTGGGAAAGTGCTAAAACGGATTTATCGATTTAACTGCTAATGATGGACTTATTCAAAGACCCGATTGACCCTGCAAAGAACTTGTTACCGCAAGACGGAACGGTCAATTATTGGGGCAAAATATTCGGACAAAAAGAAGCGGATCATTATTTTAATTATCTGCTCAATGAAATTCTTTGGAGAAATGACGAAGCGGTTATTTTCGGCAAACACATCATTACCAAAAGAAAAGTTGCCTGGTATGGCAACGACAATTACTCTTATACATACTCAAACACCACTAAGCAAGCTTTACCCTGGACAAAAGAATTACTGTATCTAAAGACTATTGTAGAAGAAAAGACAGGTGTTCAGTTTAACTCCTGCCTACTGAACCTATACCACAACGGTGACGAAGGGATGGCCTGGCACAGCGACGACGAAAAGTCTTTGGGCAAAAACACAGCTATTGCCTCACTCAGCTTTGGTGCAGAACGAAAATTTTCTCTTAAACATAAAGAATCCAAAGAAGTAGTTTCTCTAACATTGGAAAACGGTAGTCTGCTCATTATGAAAGATGCTACCCAAAGCAACTGGCTGCATTGCCTGCCTAAATCAAAGAAAGTATCCACACCAAGAATCAACCTCACATTCAGAACAATGATTGTGCAAACCAAGCCGTAAGTCTTATTTATTAATAGAAATTAGAAATCACATACAACCAACAACACTATTTTTCCTTATCATTGCAATCCTTTATCAACTATTCAAAAATGAAAAAATTACTATTAATCAGCTTCTTAGCCAGTACCTCTCTGTATTCATGCAAGATATCAACTTCAACAGAGGTTAATCCTGACAATGCAAGTGCAATATCCGGTAATTACCAGATGAAAACATATAGAACTCATATAGGATCATCAACCCCAAATAGCGCAGACAAACTGGTAGTTTCAAGGGTAGATAACAACAATGTGAAAGTAGTAATTGACTATTATAATAATGCTGCAGGCCCAGATGTTATCCTGAGTAAAATGGCAATTACCAAATCAGGAAATGACTATAAATTGAGCCAGTCTTTCCCTAACGGAACAGGTAATGCTACAATATCAGGCAACACTATCAACTTTACAGTTGCATATACAAATGGCAACTATGCAAATATTACAGGAATTAAGTAGTTAACTAAATATTATTGCCAAAAACAGAGGGTACCTTTCTGGTACCCTCTGTTTTTTTATACAAATAAGAAATCTATAAAAAGCAAAGTCTCTTCTACCCAATAATTCCGCCAATAAATAGCTTTTTCTCTCATTTATTATTAAAATTGGATTACTTTTCCATGTATAACATACTGGATTTCCCAATCAAATGACTTTTATGAAAACAAAGCTGATTCTGGCATCTGCCCTTGCCTTTTTATCATTAAACACTCAAGCCCAAAACAAAGTAAATACAGACACGGTTACTTTTGGTCGCTTCGACAATGGTAAAATGTGGACGTTTGATAATCCTCCACTCGATTACTTTCAGCAAACATACAATTTCCGTCCTACTCAGGAATGGCTTGACGACGTACAAATGTCTGCATTGCGTTTTGCAACATATTGCTCTGCCTCATTTGTTTCTGCAGAAGGGCTTGTAATGACAAACCATCACTGCGCCAGAGAATCAGGTACTGCCGTACAGTTGAAAGGAGAAGACCTGAGCGCAACCGGTTTTTATGCTAAAACACTTGCAGAAGAACGTAAAGTACCCGGTTTGTTTGTAGATCAATTGGTAAAACGCCAGGACATCACAGCACAGGTCAACCAGACTTTAGAAAATATTGCTGATGATAAACAGGAGAAAGTAAAAGATTCTTTGCTTGCTGCTATCAAAAAACAATACCAGCAAAATGCTGACTGGAAAGATTTGGAACTTCAGGTAGTATCTTTCTATAAAGGAGGCAAATACTCGTTACAGGGCTTTAAACGCTATAAAGATGTGCGTTTGGTATTCATGCCTGAATTGCAACTAGGTTTCTTCGGTGGCGATCCCGACAACTTCACTTATCCTCGCTATGCACTTGACTGCTCTTTCTTTCGTGTATATGACGAAAATGGCAAACCTTTCAAACCTAATCACTACTTCAAATTCAATCCGGCCGGCGCAAAAGCGGGTGAAGCAGTATTTGTAGTTGGTAATCCGGGACGAACAGACAGATTGGCAACCTCTGCTCAGTTGGATTTCTTTAAAGATCAATACTTCCCATTTCTGCTGGAAACAATCCGTAGCCGGGCAGATATTCTTCACAAATACAATGAAACAGCAAAAATTGACAGCCTTACCAACGAAGTTTTCAGCTTAGAAAATTCGTTTAAAGCTCTTTCAGGACAATATGCTGGTTTAAAAGACCCTTATATCGTTGCTAAAAAGAAAGCATTTGAAAAAGACTTTTATAGTAAAGTCGAGCAAAACCCAAAGCTTAAAGTACAGACAAAACTTTGGACTGAAATCAGCGATAGCCGTCAAGCAATGCGCAGCTACTTCCCTACTACTATTACTTTGGGACCAAGAGACTGGAACGCAGAAGGCTATAATGTTGCTTTGAGTCTTGCTAAATATGCCCACCTATTGACGGAAGGCAAAGACACTTCTGCTATCAAAAAGGCTAAAGAAGAGCTTTTAGCACTTAATTTGCATTCTGACAAAACATTGGAAGCTCAATTGCTTGCGGCCCAGCTAAAGGAGGCTCACCATAGACTTAACAACAAATTATTTGTATTGTTTGAAGACAAAACAGTAGAATCAACAGCTGCATTATATATAAACGAAAGTAAACTTTATAATAAAGATGAAATCAAAAACCTTGTAAATGGTGCACCTGAATCAATTCTAAAATCGACTGATCCTTTGATTTTATTGGGAACTACTGCTTACAGAGACCTAAAAACAGCTACTGACAAGGCTGATTCTCTGATAAAAAAAGAAGCGGCCCTTACTGCTAAGTTAGCCCGTCTGCAATTCGAAATTTACGGTGAGCAGTTCCCTCCCGATGCCAACTTCAGTTTGCGCCTGGCAGATGGTACTGTAAAAGGTTTTGATTACAATGGCACCACGGCTCCGGTAAAAACCACTTTCTATGGCCTTTATGACCGCTACTATTCCAATGAGGGCCAATACCCATGGTCATTGCCTAAGCGCTGGGAAAACCCGTCAAAAGAACTATTACAAAGCTCTATCAACTTTGTTTCTACTAATGATATTATCGGAGGAAACTCAGGCAGCCCTATGATCAATATAAATAAAGAAGTGGTCGGCTTGATCTTTGACGGTAATATTGAAAGCTTACCGGGACGTTTCATCTTCCTGGAAACAAAAAACCGTACAGTATCAGTACACGCAGGTGGCATGTATGCTGCATTGAAATATGTCTACAAGGCAAACCGTATTGTAAAAGAACTTGATAAACGTTAATTATGGCTGGCAAAATAGATAAAATACTTGAAGAGATTGCCGCACTTACTCAAAGTGAACGTTCCAAATTAATCAATGCCATTTTAGCAAAATACTTCTTACCCAAAAGTGAAGAGGAAGAAAGTAACGACACAGACGACACAAAAGAAGAGAAGTAACAATATAGTTTTGACCTGTAAAAGCTGAGTTTTAAGCTCAGCTTTTACAGGTCATCACACAAATACCGAATAATGAACGAGACGACACACCTGGATCAAACCTTTGACAAAATATCTTTTACAGAGCAGGACCTTAAGAATGGTGAGTTTGAAAGATGTATCTTTAAACAATGCGACTTCAGTCAAAGTAATTTATCCCGCCTTCGTTTTCTTGATTGTGAGTTTATCAATTGCAATCTGGCAATGGTAAAATTTAACCGAACCTCACTGAACAATGCTATATTCAAGGGCTGTAAACTGCTTGGCATCAATTTCAGTGAATGCGAAGATTTCCTTTTCAGTGTTTATTTCGAGGATTGTGTCTTAGACTATGCCTCATTCTCTCATAAAAAAATGGCTAAAACAAAGTTCAGCAATACTTCTATGAAGGATGTAAACTTTGCCGATGCCAACCTAACCAGTGCTGTTTTCCTGAACTGCGACTTATCCAGGGCAGTATTTAATAAGACAATTCTGAAGCACGCCAACTTTGAAACTGCCCGAAACTATGCTTTTGATCCGGAAAACAACGACATCAAAAAGGCAAAATTCTCTTTACATGGCTTACCGGGCTTGTTACTTAAACATGATATTGTGGTAGAATAACCTATCATTTCTACAAAAAGAATTTATCTTCTTTCCAATTGGCCGGATTGGCGATAATGTAATCTGTAATTCTTTGATATGCCTGTTCGCAGCGAATGATGTGTTCGTAATAATTGCGTTGCCATAATTTCCGGTTAAACGGTGGCCAATTCAACGTTTTTACACCAAGGATATATTCATTGGTGGTCATGGTTTTAAACCAATCCATCGCGTCACCGATGGTTGCGTTGGTTTTTTGGTTGCGGGGACCATATATCGGATGAACGTCGGTACCGTCCGGACGACCGTCGTTTATATCCGGACGCCCACTTAGGGGCACCACTACGTGGGCGTCCGGGATACCATTATCCAAATTTTCAACGATACAATGGAAATGATTGGGCATGACCAGCATTTCATGACAACGTTTATCGGGATATTTGTTCTCCAATTCCCAATACCATTTTTCAATCATCCGCCCCGCATCATTCAATATCATCATACCATTTTTGACATGTCCAAAACAATGTACTCTATCCTGACAACAAATTGTTATAAAATACAAACCTGCTTTTGAATAATCATAACCTTTCAAGCGTATTGATTTACGATCGTGAATTTTCGGGTTATAACTCATCTTCTTCCTCATTAAAGCTGCTTCATTAACTTTACCCGCTCTACCCTGCTGCCTAAATCCAGCCAGACATAATAAAGACCAACAGCCAATTCAGCAACCGATAAACAATTATCTATGAGACTAAAAGCTTCTTTAACTAAACGGCCTTCCTGATCATATATCACTAACCGGTTAACGGAATCAGTCGCCACCCAATTTAAATAATCATTAGCAATCCAATATTTCTCTGAAACACTACTCTTTATATCCGGTTTCATATCAGGCTTGTCTAATGCCAAAGAAATACTTTTCCCTCTCAAACACCAGTAGCTTGCAGAATTTACAGCATCGACATTTGCTTTTAAGTCCCGGAAACTATTCTTTAAAATGGTTTCTTTCCATGTTGCCTGAAGCGTGTCATAATGGTATGCTTTCCAACCGGTCATTAAAGCAGGTACTTCAAAAGTGTTCACTGTAAAGCTTATTTCCGAAACTACAGAAGCGCTATAGGACGTCATCCAAAATCTGTCAGCATAACAATTTGCCACATCTTTTACTTCCTGTAAAGGCAGGTTCAAATCTTTTGTTTTCCATTGAGGCGTTGCAAGATTGTCAGCGGGAGTACCATAAGTACTCAAAGTAACTTTCCCGGCATTTCCTGTTCCCTTTACAAATACAGGAAACAGATTCCCTTCAGCACCAAAAGGAAAACTATACTCTGCATTTTCAGATAACTGTCTACTGAATTGTGAAGCGCAGCTTTGATCTTCAGCTTTAAGATAACCTGCACCCGTTACAAGCGACTCAAACGAAGGATCAAGCATTTCAAGCAATTGATTGTTCAGTAAAATATACCCAAGCTTCAACTGCAGTTGGTGATCGACCGATACGCTTCTGTTTAACTTCACATAGCTTG
>CAZNHL010000008.1:18758-21979 GCA_964572965.1 uncultured Bifidobacteriaceae bacterium | reverse complement strand
TCAATAGTAAGGTTTGAAACACCTAATGTGCCACTGCCTTTAATTGATTGTACATTTGTGCCGGAAAAGTAAAGTTGCCGGTTGAAGCTTGTTGCCAGTGTAGCATTATAGCTCAATTTACCATCAACAATCAAATCTCCCTTAATTTCAAAACCCGTTGCTCCGGAAGCACCTGTAGGCACATTTGATGCCAGATTCAGCTCCGCTCCTGCCAGTATTTCCAGATTACCCTCAATCAAATACAACCTGGGAGCACTGTTGTCCAGGTAGATTTTACAATTAGGTCTCACAATAAAATTCCCCTTCACCTGCGCAGTATTTACTGTTCCTGTTAACCTGCTACCAACCTGCATTGCGTCCCAGAAAGTCGGCGAGACATTCTCAAAAATCAAATTTCCATATACAGCGTTAGCAGTTACAATGGATGGATTATCAGCAAAACGCTTCTGATAAATCCAATTACTACTTGCAGGAATAGCGTCATTACCTCCAAAGTGTTTATTTTGCCAATTAACAGCAGAAGTACTCTTTGTCTTTAAAAGTGTACCGGTTAGGCCCATTTGCCATTTGGCATTACCGACCCATAGTACATTTGAGGTCTGATGGTCCTCCAGCGTTCCGTTTACAATTAAGTCAACCCCTGCTCCATCATTAATTGTCAGTATAGTTGCTGCTCCATCTACTAAAATCAATTTTCCTCCTGCAGCAATATAAGTCTGATCAATAGTTAAGGCTTGAGACACCTCAACCTGATGTAAAATCGATATGCTATCAGATGTATAGTCCGGCGGGCGGGTAGCAGTTCCGGTCTCTCCGGAAAAATCACGGATTGAACTGATCTGCCAGGATCGTGCATCGTGCCAGCTGCCCGACTGCCTTGTTCTGTAGTACGTAGCTGCCTCTAAATCTGTACAAACATGGTAAAGTAATACCACATAAACTCCCACAAAAAATAATCTCATAGCTAAAAAATACTTTCCTATTGGCTACAAATAAAGCTATATGTAACAAATTGCCTGATAACGACTTATCAATTAAACTTACATCTGTTATAAAAAGCTAAAAAAAGCCGCTCCTTTTTAAGAGAGCGGCTCGGCAAGACCAATCATTAGTTCAACTATTTTGTCCAGTTCACCTGCAAAAACACTTCAGGAGAACTATAAGCTTTTAATACTTCTAATTCCTTTTTGATATTGTTATTCCATTCTTTCTGGTTGGCCAGATTTAGTGAGTGTTCTGTAGAATGATCGTAAAGATCCTGTTGCATATCCATTTCAGCATTGTATTGTACATAAATCATGTAAACCTGATCTTCATAATTGCTTCCGCTGAATTTTGTCTCAGACAACTTCTTCCTAAGTTTTCTGGCGTACAATTCACAGATATCAAAATGCTTGAGCTCATGTTCAAGTATTGTATTGGACTCAGTAATTGTCCAGGAAGAATGCGCATTCAGGACTGTTCTAAGCTTGACTTTAACCGGCCCTTTATCGTTGGCCGACATCTGCATATCAATAACGGTATTTGTTGCTGCAATAGCTCTGGCCTCTTTATTATCAGACTTGCCTTTAAAATCCCGCCAGGTAATCTCTTTTGTACCCCACTCTATTTTCTCCTCAGCATCTGTACCAGATGTAAAAGACCACAAAGTAAGTGCAAACATCACAATCACAAATCCCCTCATACGCATTAAAACTAAGCCTAATTAACAACAAGTTACGATGAAAAATATACAAAAACAACATATTTATTACATCGTTCTTACATCCTGTAACGCAAAGTAAATGCAAAAAACTCCCCTTCAAAACAGAAAAAATGCCAATTTCGGGAGAATTACGATAAAGGGTTATTATTATCCGACGAAGCTATTCAAATTTCAGAGCTACTTATTGCAAGCGTACCCTGAACACCGGACCAAAAGTCCAGAATTCGTTATGTTGGTAGAGATTATTATATGAAGCATTGAAACCAACGAAAAAAGCCCAATGTTTTCTTGTCTTGATCTGATAGTCAAGTTCCAGAATTGCCTCCTGTCTTACATACATCATAGTTTTGTAATCAATGGTCCATCTGCCCTCCGCCTTCATTACAAAGTTCCGTACCGGAGCAATCTCGACCTGAAGTGTATGTTCGTTATAAGTATTTTTTGTAAAATACTCATAAGATAAACCAGTACCGGCTCTGAACTTAAAAGCCTTTTTTGCAAAAAAATTCACCATAAGAGGTTGCCAGTCGAAATAAGCGAAGCGACCGTAAGCGCCGGCACTGTCGCGGGCTATCAGGTTATAAAAACGGGCTTCTGTACTAAACAATCCCCAGTTGGCACGTAAACGTGGCCTGAACAAAAAACCGGCATTCTTTGAAATATTGGCATCAAAACTCGTTTCTACACTCACCATTTCTGGAACGCTGTCCTTCTTTTCCAGCATGTCAGTCTGTGCTACTATTACACCCTGAATTGCAGAACCTATAGCTTCTATAAGCGTCTCCCTACAAGGGTCAGATGATGATGATGATGATGAAGAATAAGAAGATGAGCGTTTGGATGACGATAAAGAGGATGAACGATTTTTAGAATCCTCATAGGTCAATTGATCATTACGTTCGGCATCTCTCCTGATTTTATCAAGATCCTGCGCCCACAAATCAATTATTGACAGTATTGCAAAACCAATAATCAACAAAACAAGACGTAATTTCTTCATAGGGCATTAATTATTGAAACAAAACTGCTCAATTACCCCGACATAAAAATTGACCAGAATCACAAAAGATAACGTAGTTATAAACCTTCAGAATCGGAATATACATTCGCATTCAATCCGTAAAAAGGGTCTCAGCATATGTTATATATTGGACATTTCAGAAGAGGTTTTCAAATACCAAATGAAGCTTACTTTCCCAATACAAACCAAAAAACATTACGACACTCCGGTTAAAACCACCTACAGTATTGACATCAGGCTATTCTTTCTATTTAATATACCTGCCCGTATTATTTTAAAGCTATTTCAGCGATATTTATTAACATCAATTAAAAGAACGCTGAATAATGGCAGCAATGAAATTTACTGAGTCAATTATAATCCAGGCTTCACCTGAAAACGTTTTCGATTTTACTCAGGATTATAACACCAGACTCACCTGGGATACTTTTCTGATAAAAGCAGTGCTCATAGAAGGAGCTACAAAGGCTGGCAAAGGAGTAAAAGCCCATTGTG
>CAZNHL010000008.1:0-18748 GCA_964572965.1 uncultured Bifidobacteriaceae bacterium | reverse complement strand
TGTTACTTTCAACAGGCCCAAAGTGACTGCCATTAAAATGACCCAAGGCCCTTTTTTATTTAAATCTTTCCTGGGTTCGTGGACATTCAAAGAAATTGAGACAAACACAACGGAAGTAACTTTCCTCTATTCATTAGAACTGCGCTTCCCATTCAGCATTCTGAATACATTCATTAAGCGTAACCTTCAGAACAATGTAAAACAACGTCTGGTGGACTTAAAGACTTGTATTGAAATACCAAGTAAGATCTAAGCTTACCAACACCCCGCCCCCACACTGCCGATTCCTTGCTGAAAAACGTTCAGGGGGTCGGGCTCCCAACGTAGTGGTAAAAATATAAATCCATAAAAAGTACCTAAACAAACATAGAATTCACGATATAAGTATAAAAGATATTTTGCAAATTTGTAATCGGGGAATTTCCCTTTATCGAACAGAAAACAACTAAATATTCATTTACAAAATGGCTAATTACTTCAACTCTCTTAACCTAAGAGAAAAATTGGATCAACTTGGTGTTTGTGAGTTCATGGACAACAGTGAATTTGCAGATGGCGTTGCAGCTTTGAAAGGTAAAAAACTTGTAATCGTAGGTTGCGGTGCACAAGGTTTGAACCAAGGTCTTAACCTGAGAGATTCTGGTCTTGATGTTTCTTACACTTTGAGAAAAGAAGCTATCGATTCAAAAAGACAGTCCTGGAAAAACGCTACTGAGAACGGTTTCAAAGTTGGTACTTACGAAGAGTTGATTCCGACTGCTGACCTTGTATTGAACCTTACTCCTGATAAGCAACACACTGCGGTAGTTTCTGCTGTAATGCCATTGATGAAGAAAGGTGCTGCATTGGCTTATTCTCATGGTTTCAACATTGTTGAAGAAGGAATGCAGATCCGTAAAGACATCACAGTGATCATGGTGGCTCCAAAGTCTCCAGGTTCTGAGGTGCGTGAAGAATATAAAAGAGGTTTCGGTGTGCCAACGTTGATTGCAGTACACCCTGAAAACGATCCGGAAGGAAAAGGATGGGCTTATGCTAAAGCTTATGCAGTAGGTACAGGTGGCGACAGAGCCGGTGTATTGAAGTCTTCTTTCGTTGCTGAAGTAAAATCTGATTTGATGGGTGAGCAAACAATCCTTTGCGGTTTGTTGCAAACCGGTTCTATCCTTTGCTTCGACAAAATGGTTGAAAAAGGAATTGATAAAGGATATGCTTCTAAATTGATCCAGTACGGATGGGAAGTAATTACTGAGTCTTTGAAGCATGGTGGTGTATCAGGTATGATGGACAGATTGTCTAACCCTGCTAAACTTCAGGCTTTCCAGATTTCTGAAGAATTGAAAGAGATTATGCGTCCATTGTTCAGAAAGCACCAGGATGATATCATCAGCGGCGAATTCTCTCGCGTGATGATGGAAGACTGGGCTAACGACGACAAAAACTTGTTGACTTGGAGAGCTGCTACAGGCGAAACTAATTTCGAAAAAACTCCGGCCGGTGATGTTAAAATCTCTGAGCAGGAATACTATGACAACGGTCTTTTGATGGTTGCTTTGGTAAGAGCCGGTGTTGAATTGGCTTTCGAAACTATGGTTGAGTCTGGAATCAAAGAAGAGTCTGCATACTATGAGTCTCTACACGAAACTCCATTGATCGCTAACACTATTGCCCGTAAGAAATTGTTCGAAATGAACCGTGTAATTTCTGATACTGCTGAGTACGGTTGCTACTTGTTCGATCACGCTTGTAAACCATTGTTGGCTGATTACTTCAAAGGTGTTGAAACTAACATCATTGGTAAAAACTACAACGAAGGAATTGATGCAGGTGTTGACAACAGAACATTGTTCACTATCAACGAAGTATTACGTTTCCACCCAATTGAACTGGTTGGTTCTGAACTTCGCGAAGCAATGACTTCTATGAAGCAAATCAGCCTTGGTACTAACTAGTAGTAGCTACCAAAGCTTAAAATAAGAAAGGCTGCTCTTAAGGGCAGCCTTTTTCTTTATGGCCTGGCTTCGACAAAGAATGTGACTTCGCTCAGTCACAACAGATTATTTTTTAGCACTACCATTGGCCGGCTCTTCCATATTCTTAAAAAAAACCAAGCTATAGCGCGGGGGGCGAAGCTAATCAGAAATTATCACTCCGCCGGAAGCTTGATAATGCTATATTTGGTATATATATACAATTGTTAGCGGTAATTCAGGATGAAACTAGAACCCTTATACAAAATTTCTTTTAACACTACTGACACTATACTTGATATAATTCAAGATTCAAATTATAAAACGGCAATAAGGAGCTACAATTCGTTTTATAGTTTTCATCAAAGCACATTAAATTTTTCTATAAATTTTGATGAACATGAATTGATAGAAACAACATATTTAGGAACAAGAGAATACGCATTTTTTGTAAAAGACAATTATGCTTATTTAACAAATAAGTCTAGTATTCACAGATGGAGTCTTTCAGACAAATCTTATGATCATTTGTTTATAAAAAAAACAATCAATCCACTGCCACAAGCTTGTAAATATTCATTAAGACCCCATTTAGCGGGCAAAACCAACAATTCAAATATTCCTATAATATTTGAAACGTCAACAGTAAATGAAACAGTTTACTTTTCTTTCTTAAACATAGAAGAATTAAGCTGGCAAGATGAGCTTCCAAGAGTACTTAATAAGTTTGATTACCCATTGAAGGATTATCAAATATTCAACCAGGACTCCTATCAATTTCCAGATGTTAATGATTTAGCAATCATAGATGGAAAAATATATTCATTTACAACCGGATTTCACAATGCATACGGAAAGTATGACATGGATTATTCCATATTTATAGAAATTGACAATGCCAATAGAAAGCAAGGGAAAGAAATATTTTTCAACAATTGCTTCGGCAGATTTTCATCAGATTTAAAGTGGCTGATTATTTCACCTTTATCAAAAACTAAAATAAAGCCATATCTAATGAATTTAGAAACAAAAGAATCCGTCGAAATAGCCTTTCCTAAAGGATGCTCTAATTTCTACATAAATGATGTAAACGAAGATGTTCTGTTAATTTCAAATGTTGCTGCCGGGAAAAACTCTATCCGTAAATTTTCAACAACTAATGATTTGAAACTGGTTGCCTTAAAAATAATACAATAACCTTGTGTGGTTTAGGGTCTTTTTATCACAAGAGCCGCAAGCCATACAAAAGGCTACCTTTGTGAGATCTGCCTTATATTTGTCCGGATGCCAGCTAAAGGTCAAATACTAATACTTCTCTGCACTTGACAGTTGCTTATCTTCTTTTACAGCGTTGATGAACACCGTCCTGAAGTCTACGGGAACATCTTCCAGCAGCTTTTTAAACTTTACATAATAAGTTTTAACATTGGCAGTTGCTTCACTGCTGCGTTTACCGGTAATATAAACCTTAAAAACAGCTCCTGTTTTACTTCTGTTATAAGCAAAAAGACGATCAATTTTGTGATCATATACACCAGACAAGTCTACTGAATAAGCCAATACGGCATATTCATCATAATCAATCCCCGCCAGGTCTTCACTATAAAACCGGGCTTCTATTTTACTTTCAATAACAACATAGTCTGAAACCTGTTTGTAGGAAACCGGTGCCAGATCAGAGAAAACAATAGTTTCCTGCGCCCTAGCTACTCCTGTAGCCATGAACGCTATTATAAACAAGACACGTATCTGTCTCATAGCTAAAAAATGGTTTATAGATAATACTGCCTTAAAACTTTCCTAAACATCTCAGGCAGCAGACAAATGTAGCAACATGTAGAATATTTTCACAAATTTTATTTCCTTCTTCTTATAGAACACCAATAAAACGGTTTAATACTTGCGGCATACCCTTTGATCTGTGAAGTATATCTTTTTAAATCTCAAACTTTTACGATCATGAAAAAAAATCATCTGTTTATTGCGCTTTGCTTAACGGGCTCTATTGCTCTGGTTAGTTTCTCAAGAGCTACTTCTGTTGTTCAGGCAGGATCAGACCAAACCACAGACGGTACTAGCACAACCAGTACAACAACTACCACATCTACCACTACAAGCCCTAATGGACAAACTACCTCCGGACTTAATGGAGAAGAAGGTACTTATGGCAACGATCAAAATGATCCGAGCAAGCCATCCGGAGCAACAAACTCCACAACGCGAACCAATTCAACTACCTCTCAGTCAGGGGGAACGAATTCTACTACCAAAACTAACTCGACGACTAAAACGACTTCTACTACAAAAACGAATTCAACAACAAGAACCAACTCGACTACATCGTCTACTGGCTCTACCGGAACAACTAAATAATTACCATCAGTTAACAGGCCGGCTTATAGCCGGTTTGTTAACTTTTCAGTAACAGACAATGAAATACCTTTCTTTTGACCTCAGAGCATTGGCCAGCATGCGCATCAGTATTGCTGCTGTACTTATTTTCGATTTATGCATCCGCCTCACTGATCTTGAAGCATTTTACTCCAATACCGGCATTGTACCGTTAGAAATGCTCTTCCGCTATGGCTGGAACGACTATTATATATCTATACATACTATCAGTGGTTTATGGCAGGTACAGTTAGTTATATTTCTATTTGCTGTTTTCTGTGCATTCATGTTGCTGATCGGCTACCGTACTAAACTATTTACAATACTTTCCTGGTTCCTGCTCCTCTCCCTTCACAACCGAAACGGCTTTATCCTTCAGGGCGGCGACGACTTGCTACGCATGGTTTTGTTCTGGGGCATGTTTCTTCCCTGGGGAGCCCGCTACTCCTATGACAGTATTATCACAACCCAAACAAATGAACCGCAAGCTGTACCTGTAAATGCTGCCATGGCAGCGTATTTATTACAAATCTGTTATCTGTATACAGGCTCTGCACTTCTGAAGGGACCGGAATGGAACACAGAATTTTCAGCGCTCTATTATGCTTATAGTCTTGATCAGATTGCCTACCCAATTACAAAGTACATTTACAACTATGAGACGTTACTCAACATACTTACAAGAATTGTTTATTACTTTGAGTTATTTATTCCTTTGCTCTTTTTTATCCCTTTTGCACACGCATTTTTCAGAACTCTGGCAGTATGTTTAATTATGTTGTTTCATGGCATCAACAGCATCACTTTATTAATCGGAATTTTCCCTTTTGTCGGAATTGCTACTTCAATAGGCATTCTTCCTTCTACGGTATTTGACAAATTTGACAGGTTCAGTCTGATGTTTCAGCTGGGTATAGAAAGGCTGACAGTCTATATTGGCGATAGGCTTGAGTATATTATCAGGTGGAAACCGGTATTGCCCCGGCCTCCTGTTTATGGATACATACAAACAGCTTCAGTTATTTTTCTGATTGTGTTTGTATTTGACTGGAATTTCAGCAACCTGAGTTTTGTGCATAGCAAATTATCCGATAATCTGCGCTTTATAGGTTATGGACTGCGCCTTGATCAAAGCTGGGGGATGTTCGCTCCGGGAGTCTTCAAAGACGATGGCTGGTATGTTTTAAAAGGAACATCTGTAAAAAATCAACATAAATTCAATCTTCTGAGTCCTGACGAAGAACTGACAACAAACAAACCGGCATGCATTACAGCAATGATCAAAAATGACAGGTGGAGGAAATATTCCGAGAACTTTATTTTCCAGAATCATGAATTCTTGCGGGGATATTTTTGTGACTATGCAAGACGAATATGGAACGAAAGACATCCGGACCGCCAGATCAATTCACTTGAGGTAATTTACATGAATGAGCTGACTTTACCTGACTATCAATACTCTAAACCGGAAGAAACTGTATTGTGGGAGTATAAAAATTAAAGAGGTGTATCGTATAAACACAATACACCTCTTCTTTAATAAGGTAAGAAAGCAGACGCTGACGTCTACCAGAATCTTCTGATTTGGAAATATCCTAACTTACTACATAGCCTTAGCCAGACCCAGCGTAGCATGTTGTAAAGCACCTCTCACTGCTGCAAATTTAGCATCATATTCCAGGTCTTTAGGCTCCATTGCAATATGTTCAACCAGGTCAAGTACGCGTACCTGAATAGAAAACGCCCCTTTTCTTTTTTCTTCATCTGTTGGTAATGTAACCAGCAAAGATTCCATTTGCATTAACTGTGCACAAGTATTCTGATATTCCTGAAGTGTCATGATATTTCTATTTATGCATAAATAGCCAAAATAACACGTTTCAGCAAATGCTTTTTATGAATTCATGTTAACAAAAAATTATCCATATTTTAAGCTTCTTACTACCAGTAGATTGATCCCTTTTTTTATATTTGTATTAATAGGAAAATAGGTTTTATGAAAAAAATATGTATTCTGCTTCTTTTATCGTGTCTTTCTATGGCCGGAAAAGAAAAAAAACGCAACATGGACACTTATCTGAAGACCATGTGTAAGTACCACGATCTAAAACAAATTGACATTCTGAGGGTACGTAAAGACAAACCCGATTTAACGGCAATGCCGGAGGCAGAGCGTGAATCTATTCTGGAGAAACTTAACCTTCCCAAATCAACCAAAGTTGAATTCCTCTCCTTTCAGCAAATGCACAAAACCATGCATACAGCATGTATTTATTTTCCTGCTGAAAGCACCGGCAAAATATACCTGGTTGCCTATGATAATGATGGCAAGATTATTATGACAAAAACCATGTCTGAGACACAGTATGAACCAACATACAAATTTTACTGCCACACAAAGTTTGTAAATGCACATACTGCGCTTTATACTCAAATCTTCTACAAAGGTAAGTATCAGGAAAAAGGAAATACTGTTGAGGTTGACTCTACCTGTCTAAGGTACACTTTTCATGATAATGGCACTATCAAAGAAAGCCTGATACTTCAAAAACACTATCAGAAAAAACTTTAAGAAAAAGCTCATTCGTCTGAATGTTTTCTTTTATTATATTCCATACAATTCCTATAGATTTATTAAATTTAATGTAAATTTGCACATTAACACTGTATATTATGCGATTAAAAATCAATCACTTCTTCCTTGCCCTGCTCTCTTCGGTCTCATTCCTATCGTGCAAAACCGAAAGTTCACAAATAAGCCCAAGCCAAATTGAAAAGGATGTACATGCAATAGATAGTTACTTATACAATGATAAAACCAGCACTATCGTATACCATAGCACTGGTATACGCCTGGTAGTACATACAACAGGTACAGGGCTTCCTCCACACAGCGGTCAATCTGTAAATCTATCGTTCACTGAAAAGCTTTTCCCTGGTCACAAAACAGTTACAGACAGCGGCACCTATAGCGGGCTGCTTAACAACCTCCTTACTCAGGGGCTTATGAGGGGAATAGCTACCTTACCAGAAGGATCAACAGCTACAATATATGTTCCGTCTGATTATGCTTATGGCTCAAACGGAGCAAAAAAAGTAACAACAAACGTACCGCCAAACAGCATTATTGAATATAACGTAACACTTAATAATGTCACAAAAACAGCCACAGAACTTACCCAATTCAAAGCTGACACTGCGGCAATTCACCAATACCTGATCAGTAAAAACATTAACAATGCGATCTCTGACCCGAGTGGAATCTGGTATACTGTTGACACTGCCGGAACGGGTACAAAACCAACAGTATTCAATAGAATAACAGCAAACTATACAGGCAAACTATTAAGTACAGGAACGGTGTTTGCCAATAACCTGACACTCACCAATCAAGCGCTATACGATTTGATTGACGGTTTAAAGGTTGGAATCTCGCAAACCCTTCCCGGCTCTACGGTAACCATATATATACCTTCAGGGCTTGGTTATGGCGTAAATGGCAACTCCGGCTCAATTCCTGCTAATGCAAACCTGATATTTCAGATAAAACTTAAGTCAGTCACGAAACTATAATAAGAAACAAGAAAGGCTTCCTCTATGAGGAAGCCTTTTCTTTTACAAGCTATTCAGTAACGCTTGCCTTTAATTACTCACAAGTTACCCAATCAACAAACGGAAAGTCTTCACGTTGATTATCTCCCGTTTCAATATCGTTGAAGTCAAGAACAAGGCGAAGAATAACAATTTGATTTTTTGCTTTCAGCCTTATTGCCTCCCCGTTTTTCCGTTTGATTAACACATAATATATCTGCGAATTTTTATAGAGGAAAGGCACTGAAAGTTCAACCAACAGCCAATGTTTTTCGCCCGAAAGAGGCAAATGCCGGCGTACAGTCCCTTTTAAAGGAAATACATCGCCAAGAGTATCTTCTACTCTGGCTTTTTTAAGGGTAACCTGCTTACCTACCAGACTCAGTGTTTCTACAAACTTTAAAACTCCAAAGTACAGCAAAGGCAGAATATTTATATTCAAAAATACCTTAGTGGTTTTTGTTGTAAAGTTAAGGCCGAATTTAAGGCTAAAAACCTGGGACAAATCCCATATCGGATCACTATACCATCCCCCATAATTTTCATTCAAAACGCTACGGTCAATCACGACAACCTGAGCAATAATCCAGATATAAATTAATGTCCTGAAAAGGCTATTATCGAGAAAATAAAGAACTGCACCGGCTATACCTACAAGAGACAACAGATTGGAGAGACAAAAAACATCTCCCAAATGATTAAAAATAAATGACTATCCGCTTCTATGAACCTTCTTATGTTTTTCCCGCAGATAACGCAGAATTTCACAGGTTAGGATTTAAAACTCCGATTCTGAAAAAAACTTGAAAATTTAAAAAACAGTAAAATCTGTGCTATCAGCTAAATTAACGGGCAAAATTCAGAATCCCGGTTAAGCGGATCAGGTAAGGTGTGCCGAAACGGATACTCAATTAAAAATATTAAACAAACTAAAAAATGCTACAAGCGCAGGGAAAAGCGCTTCCGAGGTAAACGTTCTTTTATTCTTCACAAAACTTACAATTAATCCCAATATATAACCAACGGGCTTGGCATAAAAGCCAGTGGCGATCTTAGAAAACAGCTCTTTTACTTTTTAATCAATTATTTGTTTCTCCAAACAGATCATTGGCAGAAAACATTGAATCGAGCATGTCTTTAAACTGTACACCACGCTCAAGTATATTTTTACCGATCAACGAATGCTCTGCCATACCAAACAACACAAACTCCATTGCTACCAGTTTTTCGTTCTTAGCCAGTTTGGGCTGGTATTTTTCTACTAATTCTGTTAAGCCGGGAATCGACTCAATTACCTTTTTATAATCCTTGTCATTTTCCATTAACAGGAAATCTACAATATTACCCTCTGCAAACCAGTTAATGATACTTTCATACGGACTTGGCTCTTTCTTCTTTTTCAATTTAGAAGGCTCCGGGAATAATTCTGCAAATTGATTTCTGATGGCTTTACCTAACAGGTTACGGGCTACAATCCCCGCTCCCTCCTGCTCACCTTCATAAACCAGCTCTATCTTTCCGTTTACCGCAGGTATTACGCCAACAAGGTCACTGATACGTGCCAATGTTTTTGCTTCACCATTCAACAACATTCTGCGCTCTGCTGTACTTACCAGGTTTTCATAAGCAGAAATAGTGAGACGGGCCGAAACACCACTTTTTGAGTCAACAAACTCACTTTCACGTGCTTCAAAAGCAATACGTTCAATCAAGGTTGCTGTAAGGTCTGTTACTTCTACAGCTTCTCTTTGTTCTTTACTTAATTTAGCTTCCTGTGCAGTAATCTGTTTCGACAGTTCAATGCTCTTTGGATAATGCGTCAGAATCTGGCTACCGATCCTGTCTTTCAGTGGTGTTACAATACTGCCACGGTTGGTATAATCTTCCGGATTGGCGGTGAATACAAATTGCATATCAAGGTTAATACGCACTTTAAAACCACGGATCTGAATATCGCCTTCCTGCAAAATATTGAATAATGCCACCTGAATACGCGCCTGCAAATCCGGTAATTCATTGATTACAAAAATACATCGGTTACTTCGGGGAATAATTCCATAATGGATTACACGCTCATCAGCATAGCTCAGGCGCAGGTTAGCCGCTTTGATAGGATCTACATCACCGATCAGATCAGCAATAGAGACATCAGGTGTTGCCAGTTTTTCTACATAACGTTCAGAACGGTGCAACCAGCTTATCTCTGTATTGTCTCCGTTCTGTATAATGAGCTCTTTAGCAAATTTAGAAATCGGGTTCAATGGATCATCATTCAGCTCACTTCCGGCCACTACAGGAATATATTCGTCCAATAACTCAGTCATCTGACGTGCGATACGTGTTTTAGCCTGACCGCGCAAACCCAACAGGTTCATATTGTGACGGGAAAGAATAGCCCTTTCTATTTCAGGAATTACGGTATCTTCATACCCTACAATACCTTTAAATACACTCTCTTTATTTTTAATCTTAGCAATCAGATTGTCACGCAATTCATCTTTGATAGATTTACTGATGTAATTTGATTTCTTGAGCTCTCCTAATGTTTTGATTTGCTGCATGGAATGTATTTTAATGTCTGTAAAATGTCTTAGCGAACGTTTCTTCTTTTGTTTCTTTCGAAATCTTCAAAAATAAACTCCCCCAAACCTTGTAAGGAAGTATAAAAAGCTTTGCCGTTGTTAGCTTCCGTAAAGTCATGTACAAATTCCTTGAGATAAGGATCTTGTGCCAGCATGAAAGTAGTAACCGGTATTTTGAGTCTTCTGCAACTTTGTGCCAGTGTAAAGCATTTGTTCAGGATTTTCCTGTCCAGGCCAAAGCTATTTTTATAATATCCTCCGGGCTCTTTCAGACAAGTTGGTTTTCCGTCAGTAACCATAAAAATCTGCTTATTGGCATTTTTTCGTCTCCTCAGCAAGTCCATAGCAAGCTCAAGACCGGCTACTGTGTTTGTATGATAAGGTCCAACCTGCAAATATGGCAAATCCTTAATTTCTATCTGCCAGGCATCGTCACCGAAAACGATAATATCCAGCGTATCTTTAGGATATCTTGTTTTTATCAGTTCTGCTAAAGCCATAGCCACATTTTTGGCGGGTGTGATGCGGTCTTCTCCATACAGAATCATGGAATGGGAAATATCAATCATCAGCACAGTAGAAGTCTGCGTTTTGTGTTCTTTCTCTTTTACTTCAAGGTCGTTTTCGGTCAGGTAAAAGCTCTCCACACCATTGTTAATCTGTGCGTTCCGCATAGACTCTAACATTGAAACCTGCTCCAGTGTATCGCCAAACTGAAAAGGTCGGGTATCACTGGTCATTTCATCTCCGTTGCCGACAAACTTTGTAGCATGGTTGCCCGATTTACCTTTCCGCAGCTTCCCGAAAATCTTCTCAAGCGCCTGCTGCCTGATTGCCTGCTCTGTTTTGGAGGTAATAATCATATTGCCCCCACCCGGCTGTTCTTCTCTGATATAACCTCTATTTTTGAGATCCTGGATAAAATCGCCCATCCCATAGCCAGGTTCTGTAAGGTTATATTCTTTATCAAGTTGAGTTAACCAGCTGATGGCTTCATTATAGTCGCCACTGGTATAGGTCAGGAGTTGTTTAAAAATATCAAACAGCTTATCAAAAGGCGTCTGATCGGGTTTTGTATAATGAGAAAAACGGTAGCCTATCATAGGTTTGGATAACAATAAATTCTCCTGAAATGTTCGTATGAAATCTATTTAAATACTGACATGCTAATTAATACACACAAGAAGAACGGCAAATCAATTTAACATTATTTAATTGCTATTAATCATTATCTGTACAAGCTTTTTTCAGTCAATACCGTATATTTTATATATAACCAATCTCTTATTGACATGAAACTGGATCCTAAAAAAACAGCGCTTGTTCTGATAGAGTTTCAGAACGATTTTACCACAGAAGGCGGTGCACTTCACGGAGGTGTTAAAACAGTAATGGAGTCAACCAATATGCTGCAAAACACCGTAGACACAGTTAAGCAAGCCCGTAAAGCCGGAGTCAACATTGTTTATGTTCCTATCTCTTTTTCCGAAGATTATCATGAGCTCACTTCTACGCCTTATGGTATTTTAAAAGGAGTTGTAGACAACAATGCTTTTAAGACAAACAACTGGGGAAGTCAGTTTAACGAGCAGCTTACACCCAATAATAACGACATTATCATAGAAGGCAAAAAGGGCCTTTGCGGCTTTTACAGCACCAACCTTGACTTTATATTAAGAAGTAAAGGCATTGAAAACGTAGCACTTGCAGGATTCCTTACCAACTGCTGCGTAGAGTCAACCATGAGAACAGCTTATGAAAAAGGCTTCAATGTAATTACACTGACTGACTGCTGTGCCACATTGAGTCAGGATGAACATGATAATGCAATCGCCAAAGATTTCCCGATGTTCAGTCAACCGATGAAACATGACGAGTTCCTGCAAATTGTCGGCAACGAACGAGAACTGAACCTGAAAGGAAAATCTTACGAACACTCTTAGAATTTCGGAATGTGGATTTTCGAATGAAAAGAGCCCTATAATACGGGCTCTTTTATTTTTTATGAGTTACAACAATTAATCAGAAATTTTGTTAAATTAGTATACTCCCCCTTTTTAAAACATTTAAACAATCATTTTATGAAAAAATCATTTTTAATCACTTTCTCATTTATTATCTCAATGCTGTTTGCTTCTTTATCGTCATTCGCACAAGAAGCACAGGCTAGTCCCCGCAAAAATGTAAGTGGTAAAGTTGGCGCTGCTACAATCACAATAGACTATGGCAGTCCTGCGGTTAAAGGTCGTAAAATCTGGGGCGAACTGGTTCCTTACAATGAAGTTTGGAGAACCGGCGCTAACGAGGCTACAACATTCACTACTGATAAAGACATTACTGTTGAAGGCAAGAAGCTGCCTGCGGGAACTTATGCTTTCTTTGCAATTCCAACAGATAAAGACTGGACTATTATTTTCAATAAAACTGCAAAACAGTGGGGCGCTTACAAATATTCTGACAAAGACGATGCTTTGCGTGTAGTTGTTAAACCAACCAAATCTGCGGCATTGAATGAACGTCTTACTTACACTGTAAATGCTAAAGGCATTGTGTTGAGCTGGGAAAACCTTGATGTTCCAGTAGCTATCAAGTAAGAATAATATCTTATAAAATGAAAGAAGCCCGCGGTTTAAATTGCGGGCTTCTTTCGTTTTGTATGAGCTGCAATAATTGCATCTGGTAATTTAACAGTAAATGACTATCCGCTTCCATTAACCTTCTTATGTTTTTCCCCTTTTAATTTGACGGGCGATTGATAAATTTCAATCTGACTTATTATATTTTTTTTGTATATTCATACAAGGAAAGAATCAGGGAACACCAATTTATATATAGCTTTTTAATACCTATCCCCAACAACCATTGAGGTTACTTTTTCACCTTTCCTTTGTAGCATAATTATAGTTCAAATATTCACGCCTGTTAAAAACTTAATTATGAAAAGCATCATTATCACCACACTTATCTGTATGGCGCTTGTTGTATTTCAGTTAATTATAAAACTGATTGCCTGATTTAACGCTCCAGAATTACAGTAATGCCTTGTCCGCCTGCTGCACAAACGGAAATAAAACCTCTGCCAGAACCTTTCTCGTGCAGTAGCTTTGCCATGGTAGCAAGCACACGCCCACCTGTAGCCGCAAAAGGGTGACCTGCTGCCAGACTACTTCCCTTTACATTCAGTTTTGCTTTGTCTATACTACCCAAAGCATCATAGCCAAACTGTTTGCTCAGCTCAGGACTTTCCCAAATTTTGAGCGTAGCCAGTACCTGTGCCGCAAAAGCTTCGTGGATCTCATAGAAGTCGAAATCCCGTAAGCTTAATCCCGCCTTTTTAAGCATCCTGTTTGATGCATAAACCGGCGACAACAAAAGGTTATGCCTGTTTTCTACATACTCTATGGCAGCAAGTTCAGCAAAAGTAATATACGCCAGTACAGGCAACCCCTGCGCTTTGGCCCATTCTTCACTTGCCAGTAACAGACATGACGCTCCGTCTGTCAATGGAGAAGAATTGCCCGCCGTAAGCGAACCATTTACTTTATCAAAAGCAGGTTTAAGTCTCGTAAGCTTTTCCATGCTTGTATCTTTACGCAGGTTATTATCCTGCTCCAAATCCTTATAAGAGGTCAGCATATCATTGAAAAAGCCTTCATCATAAGCCTTTGCCATCTTCTGGTGACTTTCCAATGCAAACTGATCCTGAGCTTCACGGGCAATGCCATAATGTTTCGCCGTAATTTCAGTATGCCCGCCCATGGCCAGTCCGGTACGAGGTTCCACATTCATCGGTGCCACCGGAGCCAGGTCGCTAAATCTTATCTTTAGAAACTCTTTCAGCTTCGCTCCTGTCGTTTTGGCCTTTCGGGCTGCCAATAAAATATGCCTCAGCTTTTCACCCAATACCAAAGGCACATTGCTCGTAGAATCAACGCCACCTGCAATACCCACCTCTATTTGCCCCAATGCAATTTTATTGGCTATATAAATGGCAGCTTCAATACCAGTATCACAAGCCTGCTGCAAATCACAGGCTGGCGTTGCAGGGTTCAGCGAGGTACTCATCACACACTCTCGCATCAGGTTAAACTCCCAGCTATGTTTGATTACCGCACCGCCGGCCACCTCGCCAAGCAATTTTCCCTGCAAACGGTAACGATCAATCAAACCGTTCAATGCTGCAGTCATCATATCCTGATTACTTGCTCCTGCATAATTGGTATTCTGTCTAGCAAAAGGAATCCTGTTATAGCCAACAATGGCCACTTTTCTTGCTTCTTTACCTGTCAACATACATCTATATATTTAGGAATGAATAATCTCTTTATTAATACTTTAAAACAGTATTAATAGTTGACAATGCAATAGCTTTTTGACAGCGCCGGCTTGGCAAATCTCAGCCCTGCCTTTATCAGCACCAGAGACTAGTGAAGATTAACTAACAAAAAAACCGATAGGCATGGTGCTATCGGTTTTTTTGTTAGTTAATTAATTGGAGTCTAAAACTATTCTATTTCATCTGTGAGTACAACTTCCTTAAACCGTTTTTTGCGGCCTTCCATTTTGTCATGAACCCAAGCCGGCCAGCTTGTTGCATCTTCTGCATCATATATACGCACATATTGCCCCTCTTTGTCTTTCAAAAGCTCTTTAGAAGTTGTACCCAATATTTTTGCCGCTGCTTCAACACCTGAATAAGTTGCACCCGTTACCCCGTGCGACAAGGTACTGGCACCACACAAGTATAAATTTTCTATCTCCGATTTATTTTTAAATGTAAAAGGACCAATCTGCTTAAACGTTTTTTCTGTACCGTAAACGTTTCCATCCGTTGAATTGATAAAATACTTATTGGTTTTAGGTGTGCCCAACTCTGCCTGAATTATATGTTGCTTTGCACCGGGAATAACCTTTTCTACATTGTTTAAAAACTTATTGATTATTTTCTTCTTTTTTTCCTCATACTCAGCACAATGATAATCAACATTACCATCAAATTTTCTAAAACTATCATACTCAATAAAAGTAACTACCTCAAAGCTATGGTATCTCCCATTGAAAGAAACAGGATCTTTGAGTGTTGTGCAGCTGAGAAAAACGGCAGGAAATTCATCGCCCTCAGTCGGGTCGTTTTCTTTGAGGTCATGGTAAATTTCGTCAATATCCTCATTTCGCATAGCCCATACATTACCTGAGTCAATACCGAATTTTGTCACATCCATGTCTAAGGTTAAAAACAATATCAATGAAGTAACAGAATAACGCGTTTTCGAAAGTTTTTTCAACAAAGCATTACTCAGGTTTTCTTTACCTACAAGTTTTGAATAGGTGATTTCAGGATCAGCATTGGATATCACCCGCTTTGAAAAAATCTGCTGTCCGTCTGCCAGCATCACACCAACGGCTTTTTTATTTTCTATCAAAATACGCGTCACATCTTGCTTAACACGCACTTCTGCACCATTGCTTTTCAGCGCATTTGTCATTGCCTTCACAATACCGGCTCCGCCACCCATCGGGTAAAACCCGCCTTGAAAATAATGGCTCATCAGTACGCAATGAACCGGGAACCTTGCTTTAAATGGCGGCAGTCCATAATCTCCACACTGAACATTGAGTATCCCTTTCAGCACAGGATCTTTGATATACCAGTCAATCACCCTTTTGAGACTAAACAAACCATATTTTCCCATATTCCGTGTTCGATAAGGAATCGTAATATGGTCCCAGAACGTCTGCATTTTGGGAATTAACTGTATTTCGTCACTAACAGTATTTACTAACTCAAGGTACTTCTTTAACTTTTTTTTCTCTTTTGGAAATTCTGCCGCTAAAGATTCATAAAGTCTATCAAGTCCTGCAGGCATATCAAACTTCCGGTTACCAATTAAACAATGCTCGTAGGCATTTTTATTCATCCTGAAAAACACCAAGTCGTTGGCAATACCCAGACCTCTGTAAAGATCATTTGTCGGGCTATTTTCATCTAGTAAACCAATATAATGAACCCCGGGACTGAACCTCTGACCGTTTAAGTGAAAGCTATGACACCAACCACCGGGAACATAATGTTGCTCCAAAACAAGTACTTTCTGTCCGGCCTTAGCCAAACAAAGTGCCGAAGCCAAACCTCCGGCTCCCGATCCAATAACGATAGTGTCAAATTCTTCCATAATTGATTTTATCCAAAAACTGCTGCTACTTATAGCCCATTTCAACATAAAAGTACAGAATATAATCGGGCTTCTCCCCAACCGACAGTCACACACCTAAACAAATATTATGTTTGGTCTGCACCTTATCTTCCTTCACTTTGTCTTTTCGATACTTATATAGCCGTCTCACAATACTATTAAAACAAGATTCAGGAATCTTAAGGCTCACCGATATCAGAGCTTTTGCAAGCTAAAGTACTGATACCAATGGCCAGGTTTAAAGGCAACATAATATCAAACAGGAAATTGCTTATTTTAATGAACATTGAGCCAGCCGCTGCTTAAGCAGCATCACTAATTCTTTGATTGCCATTTAACACCTCTCTTGTGAATAACAGGAATTTATACTAATTTTTATTACGACTTTTTTATTAAATACAGTAGCAATGGTAAATGTCAAGTATGGCATCTTTGACGAAATGATAGAAGGTGTCCAGATTGTGAACAGCAACTGGCAATACATTTATGTAAACAATACCGTAGCCACCCATGGAAAATACAGCAAAGCTGAATTACTTGGCTACACCATGATGGAAAAATATCCCGGCATTGAAACTACGGCTATGTTTGAAGCCCTCAAACAATGTATGACAAGCCGCACCCATTCAAACATGATCAATGAGTTTTCTTTTCCGGACGGATCAAAAGGCTATTTTGAATTACGGATGGAACCGATCACAGAAGGTGTACTCATTCTTTCCTCAGACGTTACCAAGCAGAAAGAAGCCGAGCTGCTACTTCACAATACCAATGCTGTACTTGAAGAAAAAGTAAACCAACGCACCGCTGAGCTCATTGCTAAAAACAAAGAGCTGGAGCAGTTTACTTACATTGCCTCACACGACCTGCAGGAACCGATCAGAACGGTTTCCAACTATATCGGCATCCTGAAAGAAGATTATTCAGACGTACTTGACAGTACTGCCCTTCAATACCTGGATGTCATTACCCGGGCCAATCAGCGCATGAGTCTCTTAACAGCTGCTTTACTGGATTACTCGAGACTTGGCAGAAACAAGGAAATAGTGCCTGTTTCGTTTTCGCAACTGCTAAAAGACGTACTCGCCGACCTGGCACAACTGATTCAGACATCAGGAGCAGAAATTTCAATCGGCACATTACCTGTAACAGATGCTTATGAAGTAGAAATGCGCCAGCTCTTTCAGAATCTCATTACCAATGCCATTAAGTTCCGTCGAAAAGATGTAAAACTTAAAATCAAAATCGACTCCCGATCACTCGAAAATCACTGGGAGTTTTTCATTCAAGACAATGGTATCGGTATTGACGAGATTCATTTTGAAAGAATCTTCGAAATTTTCCAGCGCCTTAATTCCAGAGAGCAATATGAAGGCAACGGCATAGGTCTGGCCAACTGCAAAAAAATAGCGGAGCTCCACAAAGGTAAAATTTCCGTACAATCTATACCGGCAACTGAAACCACCTTTTCATTCACTATTGCTAAAAATTTAACTTATGAATAAAAAAGTACATTGTATCATGCTGGTAGATGACAATCCCGACGACAACTTTTTTCATGAAAGGGTCATCCGTAAACATGCTGCTGCCGACACTATTGTTGTTAAACAAAGTGCTATAGAAGCCCTTGAACATCTTAAAGCCAAAGAAGACAATGGCACAAACCATCCTGATCTTATATTTCTGGATATTAACATGCCTGCAATGAACGGCTGGGAGTTTCTTGAAGAATATAAAAAACTCAGCAAAGAACAGCAGGGACGTGCCGTTATCATTATGCTCACTACTTCAGACAATCCGGACGACAAAATGAGGGCTAAAATGACAGGAATAGCCTGCGACTACCACACAAAACCACTCACCCAAAGCATGCTTGACCAGGTGATTGACAGGTACTGTTGAGTCAAATAATTAAATTTTTACATTTTTCTTCGGATATCTTCTTATCCGACCAAATAAAAATAGTTAGATTGTCCCATTTAAATATTAAAACTTTACCTCATAGGTACATAGAATAAGG
>CAZNHL010000007.1:20830-89438 GCA_964572965.1 uncultured Bifidobacteriaceae bacterium | reverse complement strand
AGCTTACGATAACTTAGGCTTAACAACTAATTCAGCAGCAGTCTCAATTACTGTAAATCCCGCGCAGACGGGAACAGAAAATTGTGCCAAAATTGCTCCATGGAAAACTACTGCCATTTATGTTAATGAAGACTTTGTTACTCACAATAACATCAAGTATAAAGCAAAATGGTGGACAAGAAACGAAAATCCGGCATCCAATTCCGGGCAATCAGATGTTTGGTTGAAAATCGGTGAATGCCTTTCCGGTACAGCCCCGGCTGCTGTAGGTGTGTCTGTTGAACCTCAAAATGAAATAACACAGGACATCAATAGTCCATTGAATATCAGTGTAAAAGGGCTTACATCAGGTAATATTTCAGAGGTAAGCTATATCCTTTACGAAGGCACAAACAGGGTACACATCACCACCCAGACAAGCCCTGAATTTAACACAACATGGACTGCCCCTCAGATTGGCCAATATAAGCTTCAGATAGTTGCTAAAGATCAAAATGGCATGTTGGTGTACTCTGATGCTACAGACATCAATATTACAAGAACTACAGGTATTGATGATCAAACAATCACAGTTCTCTCACTTTACCCTAACCCTACACCTGGTATTGTGAACCTGAACGGAGATGTAAACGGGGCAACTTTATTTGATCTTTCAGGGAAAGTTCTGGAGGAATTAAATATAACAGCTTCTAAACAGATTGATCTGACAGGGTATGCTTCCGGTACTTATTTGTTGAAGTTGCAACTTGAATCCGGAAGTCATTTCTTCAAAATTATCAAAGAGTAAACTTCAAAGATTTTACAAGCCCGTGCAAATTGCACGGGCTTTTTAGAAACCTATCGTGCCTTAATAATATAATGATAAGGCAATAAGTTTGTTTCTACTTCAAAAGAAGAAAAACCCGCCTTTCTCAACTCAAATACCACCTGATCTATTGACACTCTCATTTCTGCCGGCGGTGCAATTACCTCTTTAGGTAATTCAACACTGAAATAGTCTACCACAATTAATTCACCACCTGCCTTAATACCTTCCTTTACTTTAGAAAAGTAGGCTGTCCTGTTTTCTATATGATGGTATGTATTAGCTATGAAAACAATATCTGCCTCGCGGTCCTTTAATAAAGGTGAATCATAAGGTGTTTTCCGAAGCTCAATATTACTGATCTTGTCTTTCTCTATTCGTTTTTTCAGGTAATGCTGAAATTCATCGCTTACATCTGTTGCAATAACATTGGCGCCATTGCCGGCAAATTTCATTGAAAAGTATCCTGTACCTGCTCCTATATCTACAAGGCTTTTACCTTTTAAATCTCCAAGATATTGTAATACCTTTTGAGGTTGCTGAACAGAATCCCTTTCAGGTGATTCAAACATTTGGGCAATTTCATCTATGGAACGCTTGTTTTCAGATTCATGGGCAGAGTGTGAATGCGTCGCATGACTATGCCCTTTTGCATTATGTTTATGATTGTCACATGAAGCAGATACTATTGTTACAAGCAACAGTCCGAAAACATTAACTGATAAATGATATTTTTTCATACTATACTATTTACAGATTTTGTCCTGAAGAATTTCACATATGAAACCCAATCTGCTCACTTCAGAAATAATGTTTGCTGAATTAATTTCAGAGCCTTTAATTCGCAGAATACTATGACCGCAGGGAAAAGGGTAATTTGTTGTATTACTTAAATCAAAGTTAAAATACAGCTCGGGAAAAGAACTTTTAAGGTCTGTTAAAATGCTGTTTGCATGAACAGACTCTCTGATATTTGTTATAAAAACCTCTACCATAATAGCCTTCAGATTATTCTTTAGTTTTAGGACCGTAATAAGGATATACAGAAACTATTGCAACAATGTCGCACTTAAAGTTTTTGCAAAGATATATTTAACCCGTATTATTGCAACACAATCGCAATAATTTATTACAACAATGTCGCATTAGCATGAAAAGACGTAATACTGAATCCAAAGAAGCCGTATTATCACTGCTTACAAATACAAGGAAAGCAATGAGTCAGGATGCTATCGAAAGACAGATTAATATAGATGTGGACAGGGCCACTATTTACAGAATTCTGAATCGTTTTTGTGAAGACGGCCTGGTACATAAGATAGTAGCAGATGATGGGAAACAGTATTTCGCAGTCTGCAAAAAGTGTGATGATGCTGTTAAAATTCCTGATAATCATTTTCACTTCAGATGTCTGAAGTGCGAAACTATAGAATGCCTTCCTTCACTTGTGCATTATACAATTCCGGAGGAATATGATGTTAAACGAATGAATTGTGTACTTATCGGGGTATGCAAGGATTGTTCGGCAGCCTAAAAAAGCTGTTACATGCAGTAGCAGACTTAGCTTTATCAAAAAGAATAGTCCTAACTTTCCAGTTTATGTACTTATTTATACCTTTTACCCAATATTCCTCTAGAAAGATTGCAATGTAACGGACATCTTTACTGTTCCATTCCGAAAAAACCTTTAGACGCTACCCGTGCAGGAAAGCTCTCCTATGTCTTTCTGAAAAATACCATCAGCAACTAAAACTATCCGCTAGTTCAGATAATGGCGACTCACAATTACTTCTTCCATAGTTAAAGTTACGTTTTGCATAAGACGGAACAAACCTTGTGGAACTAAGTCCATTTCACTACGGCTAAAAGTTTTCAGAAATTGCTGTCCGGGTCTTGGGTAATCTCCTAAAATCAATTCAAGAGAAAGGTTCATATCCTTGTCCATCTTCAAATTCAACTGCTTATCAGTGGCATATACATCCAGTGTAATAACCGCTCCCTTTGAAGGTCTGGCAATAGCAAGCGTGTGCTCCGAAATAACCGAATAAAAGTTGTGAGACACCTTCGTTTGAGTTTCCTCATAAGTACCAATCTCAAAAAATCCGTTCTCGCCAAGTGCATTTAATAAAAGTTGAAAAAGGTCGCCTGACAAAGCATTGAAATTCCGATAAACAATATCAAGATTATTAATCGAAATTGATCTCCATAATTTGTCGAGTTGTTGGTGAGTATCAGTTGTCAGCAGCATATAGAAATCATTTTAGGTAAAAAATCTTCTCTTATATTAACACCCAATCTCTGTGCCTTTCTGTAACTCTTCAGCGAAACAACACATATCTCACTGATTCACAATATACTATACTTTATTCACAAATCAATAGTCAACTAAAATGCACAATTATTACACAATATGTTGACAAATTGGGTTACACGTTTCATCCCTTTATATTCAACAAATACTGCTATTCTATATTATTTCAACATGTAATCTGCCTGCACAACGCCATACACTCTTGCACCATTCAGATTGCTTAAATACTATCAGTTACCTTAAGGTGTTGGCATAACACTTGTGTTATGCTTCATTACCATGTCAAATCCATTTTTAATCTCTGAATGCTATGATAACATTTAAACAAATTTTCGGGATCGACGAACCACAAGAATGTTATATAACAGCCCTGAAGGAATTGCTTACCCTTGAATTAAAAGACATTTACTGGGTAGAAAAAGCCATTGAAGCTTGTCTGCCTCTGCTGGCAAATGCGGCAACAACTGACATGCTAAAACTGACACTGGAAAGCCATCAGGAACATACAAGCAGGCACATTCAGAAGCTGGAAAAGGTTTTCTCTATAATTGACGAAAAAGCAGAGGCCGTCAAAAGTGAAGCAATGAATGGCTTGATTGAAGAAGCCACTCACCTGATCCACGATACCGAAGGGGGCACATTTTTAAGAGACGTAGCGCTTATCAGCATCATTCAGAAAATAAAGCATTATGAGATTGCATCATATAGTAATTTAAGAAGCCATTCCAGTTTGCTTGGTTATCTTAGTGCTGCCGAACTGCTCCGCCAAACGCTTGAAGAGGAGAAATTCATTGACGAATTGCTAGCGCAAATTGCAGAAGAAAAAATCTACGAGTTTGCCAGTGCTGAATCATAATACTTAGTAGATACGTTGCAGGCAACGTATCTACAAGTATACAGTGACTGCCACGCATGACTGAATCTGTTACCAGTCTTTCTTTTTAGGAGCTTTAGGCACAACTCCAGCCATGTCATTCTTCAGTTTTTCAATCAATTCTTTGATCTGAGCTTCTGTATCTGCATGAATTTTTGCCCAGCTAGCCATTGTTAACATCGTTTTCTGACAAGCAGGTTCTTTTCTTTCAAACTCCCCGCCCGAGCCTTTACCTTTTGTACCTGCATGTACAAAATCAGTAAACTCGTATCTGTACTTTCCTTCCTTACAAGATATTGTCACGGTATATGAAATTTCACCAATATCTGTCTTTCCCGGCGTATTACTCGGATATACCAGTGTCAGTATACCTTTGCCGACATAGTCTGAAGCTTCATGTTTTGCTACAGGAGTGAGTTTATTTGTTGTCGCCCATTTTTTAGCCCGACTTAATAAAGTAGCCTTAGGCACTTTAACAGTCACAACTTCAACAATGCTTTGTTTCTTGGTATCTTCGTCCAGCGTCAGAGATTGTGCCTGAGAAAAATAACTGACAGCAACTATCAAAAGTGTAAATAGGTAATGTTGTTTCATAGAGCAATGGATTTAATACTTTCCTTCTTTAGTAAAATGTTACACAATCAAATATAAATAATCTCCTATTTTTTTTAACATTACTAATCTACTATAAAAATCACAAGGATTATTCACAACTACCCTATTTTATATTCGTTGATTTATAATGAATTAACCTCTTATAACTATGAAAACAAAAACAGTAATAACCGTCCATAATCCTCATGTGACCGAGCCACCTAAAAAATTAGCAGGAGGATTGTATCAATCTAATAAAAAGTACATAAAACCTTCAAAGCTCAAAGACTTGCCACCCTATTTCAAAAAACATCAATAGTATCTGGTAAAACCTCCGGTAGCGGAGGTTTTTTTATTACCACAAAAATAATTACCGCTAACTGATTAAAATAGTAGTTAACTTTACAGAAATTTCAAAAAGGTATACAATATCCCCCTTTTTCCGTGAATACTCAGCAAAAAAACACAGAGCATCTTTTTCTTACGGGTATGCTGTTCAGCATGTTTTGCTGGGGTATGAGCTGGAGTTCCGGAAAAGTACTTGGCAGCTACGGAAGTTCAGGTTCTATTGCATTGCTGCGCTTTGGGCTTACTTTCTTCTCACTTGCCCCTGCTTTATACTTTTTAAAACAAGACTGGAAAATACAGCCCAAAGGCATTCCTGTTCTGTTTGGAGCATCATTGAGTATGTGTGTTTATACTTTTCTTTTTTTTGAAGGGCTTCATCATGGCAAACCCGGAGCCGGAGGAGTTTTGGTTACTATTCTTAATCCGATATTAGCGTATTTGGTGCAACTATACATCAACCAAAAACGCCCTTCTACTAAAGAAATAATCGGATTACTGATTGGCCTTTTAGCAGGAATAATACTCCTTAAAATATGGGCAGACCCTTATGCTGTGATTGCTCCGGGCAATATTTACTTCGTACTCGCGTCATGTGTCTGGGTAATTATCAGTATATTAACATCAAAATCAACACTTTACGGTACGTCTATGGCTTTTAGTACATGGATGTTTGCCATTTGCACATTACTGATGCTCTTTTATGCCGGCTTTAGCGAAAGCGTTACTATTCTGGAAAAATCGGACGGAAAGTTCTGGTTGAATCTTTTCTTTATTGCCACTATTACAACATCGCTTGCTACGAGTTTTTTCTTTTTTGCTACTGCAAAACTAGGTGTAAGTAAAGCCAGTAGTTTTATCTTCCTGGTTCCATTGTCTGCAGCACTGGGCGCATGGCTGTTTATCAATGAAGTACCTCAGCTGCATACAATCATTGGCGGTTTACTTGGCCTGATTGCCGTTTACATCTTAAATAAAAAGTAGGAAGAAAGTATCTACAATCTACCGAATGGGGGCTCTACAAACGCAACCGCTTTCATACCGGTACCTTCGGCAAGCTCAAATACCGGTGTGCACTATTAAAGTCCCAATACTACTTTCAGTTTTGAATAACCTGTTTTGCTGACAGGAATTTTAGCCCCTGACTTCAAAATTGCGGTATAGGTTTCTTTTTCATAAGGATCCAGTCTTGTAATTTCGGGTACACTCACAATATAGGAACGGTGTATACGCACAAAAGTCCTGTTGTCCAGTGCCGATTCAAAAAAGGCCATTGTTTTATTTTTCAAAAAAGCCCCTTCCTTTGTATGAATATTCACATAATCATCAGCCGCTTCGAGGTATAGAATATCTGCTACAGGAATTACCTTAATTTTTGTACCGGTTTTCACCACAATACGCTCCTGCTGAATGGCTTCTTTAGTAAGACTTTCTACCAACTGACTGGTTTTCTCCTTTTCTTCAGGCACTTGTCTTCCCAGCCAGTTTTCAATAGCTTTATCAAACCTCTCTTTGCTAAAAGGTTTTAGTAAATAATCTATTGCATGATTTTCAAAAGCTTTGATGGCATACTCATCAAAAGCCGTTGTAAAGATCACTGCCGGAGCATTTTCTACCAACTCCAGCATCTCAAAACCATTGATCTTTGGCATTTGCACATCAAGAAAAATCAAATCCGGCTGATGCTGCATAATTGCCTTAATACCTTCAAAACCATCGTTGCATTCCTGTACAAGCTCCAGCTGCGGATAAGCAGACAGGTATTCTTTAACTATTGAACGGGCCAATGGCTCGTCATCTATGATGAGCACACGTTTCATATCTGTGGTATTCTGATAATTGTTGTGAAAATATTCTGTGATGCTTCCGTCTCTACTAAATCATTTCTGGCAAACAGCAAATAAAGCCTGCGTTTTACACCTCTCAGACCAAACCCTGTCCCTCTTCTCGGCTGCGAAGTTTCAGGATCAAACGGATTCTGAATAACCACAACCAATTCTTTTCCCATAGTCTCTGTTTTAATCAGGATACCCACTTGTTCTGTAGTATCGTACAAACCAAATTTTATAGCATTTTCTACAATAGGCTGTAATAGTAACGGAGGTAGCTTTAATGCTCTGGTATCTTCTCCCATATCAATATTGACTGATAAGCGATGACCGAAACGTACTTTTTCAATATCGAGATACAACTGCAAATGCAATAATTCATCTGCCAGACTAATCCATTCCTTCTCCTCTTTTAATGTCCCTCTCAGAAAGTCTGACAACTGATAAAGCATTTTCCTAGCCTCTTCAGGCTTTGTCCCGATCAAAGCACTGATAGAATTAAGACTGTTGAAAAGGAAATGTGGTTGTAGCTGTTGTCGTAGCTTAAACAATTCAGCTTCTCTTGCCAATTTCTCTGCCTGAAACTGTCTTTTTTCTCCTGCTTTCTGATCTTCCTGATTATACCACATGATACTGAACATAGACACTAGTTCAAGCATCAGAAAGTAGACACAATACCTCAACCATGTAGATTTGTCAACAAACCAGAGATAAACAGCATCACCAGAAAACCACTCTGAAAGAATCCAGCTGCTAAAGCCCATGCAAATTCCAGACAGCATGAAGCAAATAACAAACAAATAAAAAAACTTATTATCATCCGGCCGGTAGTACTTCAGGTTATTCCTGACTACCAGGCAAGCCCCAAATAAGAAGCTATTGGACACCATACTATCAACACAGGAAATCTCGACACTGAAATCAAAACTCAGTAATAGTAATGCATGGATAACTGCCCAACTGAACCAGCCACCAATGAAAAACCTGTCTACCTTATCGATACCCTGAGTTAAAAATGTCAAAACTGTAAAATCTTTAGTACGCGGACTTCTGCTTTATTACGCAAAAACTTCTTTTGAACCGATCAACGTAGCCCGGTAATGTATCCAGGCAATATAATCGTCTGCATTTTCTTTTTCCTGGATATTATAAGAGAGTTCCTGTCCGTCTTTCAGGTCACCAAGAAGGTTTAATTCAGCAACATCAATAAACTGCCACTGTACAGATTCCTTACTTGTGTTCAGAAAGCTATCCTGCTCACTCAACCCGATAGCACGTGCTTTCTCAAAAGCTTCCTTACTTTCAGGTGCATTAATCAGTCTCAACTGCTCATCAAACTGAGCCTGATGATTACCGCTCCCACTGGTAATCTTAAAAACGATTTTCGCTATATACCAAGACATAATAGTGTAATTAACTTAATGCTTAACCAATTTTCTTATAAAAGAACAAATACTCAATACTCAATACTCAATACTCAATACTAATTAAAAGCTTCTGATATCAATACCTCCGCAAACCGAAGTTCCTCTGATCACAAGTATTTTTTCAGGATCAATAAGTGATGACTCAACCTGACGTTTATCTTCAATGCCGCCAAGTACAGACACCATTTCAGAAATAACTTCCCAATGTGGAGGGACAATGATTTTTGCCCCTCCACAGATTTGCGTTACCTCCAGCACAACACGCCCTGTAATATCTGCCTGGCTTAGATTTATTTCAGCACCACCCAGAATAGTAACTACATCTCCCCCTTTGAAATTTTTCGTCAGAATATTCTTCTTTACTCCGCTGAAAACAGAAACAACGTCGAGAAACTCTTCTTCACTCACAGAACCAGTTTCATCAACAACCGCAGAAGAGTTATGCCATTCGCGTTTTTTTTCCCTCCACTTTTGTTGAAACCGGTTAAAATCATCCTTATTGCAACTTCTTTGCTTATGCTTCCCGAAAATCAGCCACAAACCGAAAATAATAATCAATGCAGGCCACATAAAAGGCACCAGGTATAAAGCAGGGTCAATTTTCTGAGCCAGATAAACCGCACCTACCAACACTACCACATAGCCTACCGGATGTCTGAAACGATGCTTCACAATAGAGCTCAAGCCAAGTGCTATTACTATTACCGGCCAGGTAAATAACCATTCTGAAAACACACAACCCATTTCCTTTAAAAGCCAAATACATCCCCCTGCCAGAAAAAGAACTCCCAAGAAAATTTTACCTCTGCTACGAGAAGCTTTATCAAAGTCACCCATATTATTATCGTTTAAGATGCTTCAAAACTACAAAGCCATTTGTCTTATACAAAAATCAAATAGGTTATAGCGGGCAGAAAGTCGGTAAAGAGAGGAAAAGGGTCGGTGAAATTTCTACTAAGAACAGGACAGGTGTCTTTTACTTCTTAAATGATTGTTTTTGGAGTAGCTGGTTATCATTACCTTGAACTAACAAGATTCAAACAGATTGCCGGTTTACAAGTAACACACCTTTGAAACGACAGCTGTCAACACATTTATCCTAAAAAATTACATAGCTCTTAAATATCAAGTCGCCGGTATTTATTGCCCAACTTTGCAGGAGCCACTTCACAATAAGCTGTCGTCAAAGCATCTTCAAGAATTTCTCTCTCCACTTTGGCAAGATCAATCATTGTCCAGCCCTGCTTACCCCATTTATTGGGTACTGGATATATGGCCGTTTTGTCTCCCGAAAAAACTGACTGATCAATTTCAGAAAGTTTTATAACCAGTTTGTTGGTTGCAATATCCAGCGTAGCAAAAATTTTACCTTTCACCCGGAATGAGGTTTTCTCAAAATGAGGCTTTTCTTCCGTTTCTTCAAATGATAAAGACAATTGTCTGATCGTTTCCGGGGTAATCATAACCTAGAAATTAATGTATAACTCATTTAATATACGAATCTTTCTTATACACTCTAAAGTTTTATGAAGCTTAGGCGCCATTTAAAAATAAAAGCAGCTATATGTCAGAGTAGAGTAATAATTTCTAAATTTAGGCTCAGAATTTTGATCAATGCTACTAGAAAAAAACAATCCTAAGCTGGTAAGAGCATGGACCATGTATGACTGGGCCAATTCGGTTTATTCGCTGGTTATTACCTCTTCTATATTCCCTGCCTATTATAATGCAGTAACCAACAATCCGGCTACTCACGATGAAGTCAACTTCTTCGGTCTCAAGCTGACGAACACAGTATTATATACATACTCGCTGTCACTTTCCTTTCTGGTGGTGGCACTTTTATCGCCGCTGTTAACCGGTATTGCCGATTTCTCCGGAAGGAAAAAGCTTTTCATGCAGATATTCTGCTTTCTGGGCTCTTTTGCCTGTATGGGTCTTTTCTTTTTTGACTCATCCAATGTTGAACTGGGGATTATATTATCCATTTTAGCCTGTATCGGTTATAGTGGAAGTATTGTGTTTTATAACTCTTACCTTCCTGATCTGGTAACAGAAGACCAAATGGATCAGGTAAGTGCCAAAGGGTTTACAATGGGCTATATCGGAAGTGTGGTACAGTTACTTTTCAACTTATCCATGATCCTTTTTCCACAGGTATACTTCAATATCCCTGAAAAAGCGGCAGAATTAATTGCCCAAACCCCTTCTTTGACACAGGATCTTGCTCTGGAACAAGCTACTGGTTATTACAAATCTTTTGCTTCGCGATTATCATTTCTTTGTACCGGTATATGGTGGTTTGGCTTTGCCCAGATTACTTTCTTTGCACTTCCAAAATACAGCACAAGAAAAGAGGGTGAGCGTAAAGATATTTTTGTCAACGGTTTCAGAGAGCTTAAAAAGGTATTTAACCATCTCATGGAATTGCCTATGCTCAAGACTTTTCTTTTATCCTTTTTCTTCTACAATACAGGTGTGCAAACGGTAATGTATGTGGCTACTATTTTCGGGGAAAAAGAACTTGGACTTGAAACCGGACAGTTGATTTCCGTTGTCTTACTCTTACAAATTATAGCCATCGGCGGCGCTTACTTCTTTGCATGGATCTCTAAAAAACAGGGTAATACCAAAGCTTTGATTATTGCTGTGAGCATATGGGTTGTGATATGTGTAGTGGCTTATTTTGTATATACAGGTGGGCAATTCTACGCTCTGGCAACAGCAGTTGGTTTTGTAATGGGTGGTGTACAGGCATTGTCACGCTCTACCTATTCTAAGCTTTTACCTGAAACTGAAGACACGGCCTCTTATTTCAGTTTTTATGATGTAACAGAAAAGCTTTCAATTGTAATCGGTACTTTCTCTTATGCAGCCATAGAAATGCTCACAGGAAGTATGCGTAACAGTATTATCGCATTGGCAGGATTCTTCTTCATCGGGATGTTTTTCCTTTTAAAGCTTAAATCAAAAAGTAAACCGGTCTAATGAAGAAAATCATTACAGCGCTGGCATCTTTTGGCATGTCGGGAGAAGTGTTTCACGGACCGCTTATTACGGCTTGTGAGGGACTGGAACTGAAATATATACTGCAAAGAAGTAAAGACACAGCAAAAGATAAATACCCTCAGGTAACCATTCTCAAAACATTTGACGAGATTATTGATAATCCGGAAATTGAGCTGGTAGTAGTAAATACACCGAATCAACTTCATTACCCCATGACCAAAGCTGCGCTGGAAGCAGGTAAACACGTGGTAGTGGAAAAACCTTTTACCATTACAAGTGCTGAAGGTGAAGAGTTAATCCGGCTGGCAAAGTCAAAAGAACTTATACTCTCTGTATTCCACAGTAAGAGGTTTGACAATGACTTTCTTGTAATTAAAAAGATACTGGACGAAAAAGCGCTGGGTGAAATTGTAGAGCTGGAACTGCATTACGACCGCTACCGCACACATGTAACACATAAAAAGTGGAAAGAAGACAACGAACCGGGCTCCGGTACTTTGTATGATTTAGGAGTTCATCTGATAGACACTTCACTTCAATTATTCGGAAAACCTCAGGCTGTCACTGCTGATCTGCGAACCTTAAGAAAAGAGGCAGGTTCTGTTGATTATTTTAACCTCCGCCTTGATTACCCAAACATTCGTGTGTTACTGAAATCAAGTACGCTTGTAAAAGAACATGGCCCGACCATTCAACTACACGGCCATGAAGGTTCTTTTATTAAATATGGTACTGACCCGCAGGAATTACAATTAAAAAACGGTATGCTACCGGGTGATGCAGGATATGGCATAGACTCACCGGACTTTCACGGGATTTTACATACTGAAAACAACGGCAAAACTAACCGTGTGTATGTACATACTCCAAAAGGTTCTTATGAGCTTTACTATGAAAATATTTATCAGGCAATCAGGAATAAACAATCTTTACTGGTAAAAGCCGAAGAAGCGCTTGAAGCGGTAAAAGTAGTTGAAACCGCTATCAGGAGTTTTGAGGAGAAACGGACAATTGACTTTAATTAATTTTGAATATCCGTTTGTTTGAATCTGTCTTCCGATAAACCAGTATGGTTTATATCAATATGTTTCATTTAGATTTAAAACACAACTTCAAACCTCACAGCTTTTACTAAACAGAGATAGTCATATAATTAATTTTCTGAAACTATAAATCTCAGCATTGAGTTAAATAGAAGAGTATCTGAAAGAAATTTGATATTTTTATTGCAAGTAGTATCATAATGGAAAACCCTAAAAATATCCCCCCACAAAAGCCTCTTAATATTTACGAACAGCGTTTTGAAAAACTCAAAATGCTTATTCGAATTGACAAAATGCTCAAATCGGCTACTATTACCCATAAAAAGCAATAAGCAGCAATTATGGATATTCTTGACGAAGGTTTATTAAAGTTATGGCAGTATCTGTATGAGTTTAATGTAAGATATATTATGGTTGGTGGCTTCGCTACTAACCTTCACGGATTTTCAAGGACTACAGCGGATTGCGATATATGGATAGAAGATTCCTTAGAAAACAGAAAAAACCTAAGACTGGCACTTGAGAAGAGTGAAGAAATGGAAATGGGCATGATTGAAACGATGGAATTTGTACCTGGCTGGTCTTCAATCACATTAAACTCCGGTATCGACCTTGATATTATGACCTTTCTAAAAGGCTTTCCTCAAACTTCATTTGAGGAATGTTATAATGAGTCATCATTGGCCGTTATCTACGATTTACCTATTCATTTTTTACATATTAACCATTTAATTGAAGCAAAAAAACAAGCCGCAAGACCTAAAGATTTAATTGATATAATTGAACTGGAAAAGATACGAGATCAGCGCACCTGATGTCAACTTCCATCTTAGCCCCGCCAGCTAAGCTACATCGTTAAATAGCTTAATCAAGTTCTCAGCTGCTCCTTCAGCGTGCAGCATTTCTGTGGAGACTAAAGTCATTTTGGTAACTTCGGAAGCTCTTTTGCACATACTTCGTTCAAAATGATGAATGGCAGAACTGATATCTTTAAACTGACTGTTAAGCAGACATTCGCTTAGCTCGAAAGCATCCTGCATGGCCATGTTCACTCCTTCTCCGGCATAAGGAGGCATGCGATGTGCAGCATCTCCTATCATGGTCAGATTTGGCAATGTCTCCCATGACTGATCCAACGGAAAATGATACTGTGGTCTTGGAACAAACGATACTTCATCGCTCTGAAACAATTCCTGATAAACAGTGTTCCATGAACCGAATGCCTGTTTAAACCATTCAAATACCTGCTTCTTATCAGCAAAGTCAATTCCACTGTCACTCACCCAGCCTGCTGCAACCTTGCAACCTGTATAAAATGACATGTTTCCGTCACCTTTGGCACTCAGAATCAACGATTGTTCATCTCCGAAAGCGAATATTTTCCCTCCATTCAAGAGCCTATGTAAAGTAGGTGCATTTTCCTCTGCATGATAAACAGTCCCTTCTACTATAGTAACACCGGAATAAACAGGTTTAATATCACTTAAATATGGACGGACTTTTGAATTGGCACCATCAGTGGCTATCACTAAATCAGCTTCTGTATGGCTTCCGTTTTTAAATTCAATCCTCCATGAATCTCCCTTTGGTATCAGCGAAGAAAACTGGCTATCCCATACAACAGTATCTGGCTTTAGCGAATCCAGTAATATATTTCTGAGAGGCCCACGGTCAATTTCAGGGCGGTGTTCATCGTAATCATCTGAAGAATGAGCCCCCTGTTTAACTTCAAGATGTTTATCTAAAATGGCTAACCTTCCTGCCTCCGGACGATGGTTTTCATAGAAGGCATCTATCAGCCCGGCTCTTCGCAAGGCTTCAAGGCCCGACTCTTCATGCAGATCAAGTGTTGCGCCCTGTACACGTACTTCACGGTTATAATCCCTTTCATATACTTTAACATTTGCTCCGTTCATTTGTAAGAGCCTTGCCAATGTCAACCCTGCCGGACCACCGCCAACAATTGCTATTCTTTTGTCTTTAATCACTGAATTTTCCATGTCTCAAAAATTTATACCGTTGATTAATAAGACAAAGGTATAACTAGGGCAGCCTGGAAAATTGTATAAATCGGTCACCGTTATTTTTCGCGAGTTCTTTTGGGGTTACTCCGGAATATTTTCTGACAGTCTTAATAAAATGTGCCTGATCTGTGAAGTTCTGCTCAGGAAAAAGTTTGCCTTCTTTGATTTGCTTAAAAGATGCTCTATAGCGAAGAATATTGCAGTACGCCTTCAGGGAAAGCCCAAACCAGCTGGTAAAATAACGATTGATCTGCCGGCTGTTCCAATGCAATTGTGCTGCAATATCAGCCACCGACAAATCCCCTTCTGAAGTATATATTGCCTGAAACAACTTCATCTTTTTATCTTCCGTTTCATCAGGACGTAAAACCGTCAGGTGCTCATACACTTTATTACACAACATCGAAAAATCTGCTATCTCTTCAAAATGAATATCCCAGAAGTTTTCGGGTAAAACAGCTACTGTATCAAGCAATTCAGCAATAGGTTTCCTGAACAGATATTCAGCAGCAGGCAGCTTAAAACCGATTCCGAACATCAGTGTATTTGCATCTATCGTCGACTTATCAGCCTCTGTAGTGAGCCCTGCCATGATGCCTCTGAAATTATCTTTACCGGAAGTATGAAAAATAATATCAAAACACCCGTCAGGCAAAATCACCACCTCCTGTTCTCCCCCATTACGGTTGTCTATTTGCCAGAAATACCAGACATAAGGGAAAAGCGGATCAGTCGGATTAATGATATGATATTGAATCTGCTCTTGCATAGTAACAGTCTGTTACTCAAATAAACGAAATCTTTCTATTAATGTATGCTTCAACAAGCTCAGCAACCTTCAATATGGTACCTGAATTTTTCGAAGGTTGTCTTAATTATGTATGCCCCATCCTCCATTAGCTTTACCTGCCAGTTTAAAGCACAAGTCGGAGGCGGGTTTAGAGGTTCGCTTGAAACATCCCTAACTAATCTTCTATTGCTTCAATCCCCATTTGTTTCAACCTTTCCAGATTATCCATCATCGTTTTAAGCTGTTCAGGAGAATGTCCCTGCCAGTCCTTCACCTCGCCTACGACACGAAACGGGCTTTTAGAGCGGTATAACTTTGTCGGGTTACCCGGAAATTTCTTATCCGTCAGATTAGGGTCATCTTCAATTGATCCGGTCGGCTCTACTATATAAATCCTGCCACGACCGTCACCAACAGCAAGTTCCGCTCCCCAGGTAGCAGCCTCCATCGTTTCAGTCAGGTACACATAGATTGCTTACTTTCTTTGACCATAATTAGAACTGAATCCGGGACCAATCAAATCACCTTGCTTCAAATCTGCTTTGGTACCATGATAGAATACTTCATTGCCCGTCAAAACAATCGGCTTGCTTTCCTTTTTATTTGCGTCCATAGTAGTTACTTCCTTAAAATTTTCTCCATTGCCTTTCCCTTGGCCAGTTCATCTATCAGCTTATCCATGTAACGGATCTTCTGCATGAGTTTGTCTTCAATTTCTTCTACCCGGTAACCGCAAATAACACCCGTAATCTTTGAAACATTGGGATTTAATTGCGGGGCTTCTGCAAAGAATGTTTCAAAACCTGTCTTTAAATCTATATGATGCTGTAATTCCTCTTCACTATATCCCGTTAGCCAGCAGATAATTTCATCAACCTCTGCTTTTGTACGGTTTTTCTTCTCCGCTTTGGTAATATAGTGCGGATAAACACTCGCAAACGACGTGGTAAATATTCTGTGCTTTTCCATTTTGATAGTTATCCGCTTTGTGTAGAATATGTATTTTACCCATATCCATTTATAATTAATAAATCATTGATGTTATTTCTTAACCAAAGTCAATGTCTGATAAGCTTCATATTGCTTGCTTTGTACCGGCAATAAACTTACAAAAATGAATAAGACATTAGCAAAAACTTTCAGTATCACATTCATCTTATCATTTTTAAGCTATGGTATAGGCTCCTCGCTTATGGAGGTAGTCAACACTCCCAATGCGACAGCTGCATATATATTAGCTCAAAAAACAGAAATAATTATTGGTGGCCTGCTTATTACATTTCTCCATACCGTTTTCAATGTCATTCTTCTTTCTGTAATGTTCAACACGCTAAAACGCATTAATATTTACCTTTCCGGCTACTATCTTATTTTGGGTCTTATAAGTACCCTGATGCTCTCCATAGGAGGGGTATTTTTGCTTACCTCTATCCCAATCAGCATAAAGTTTAATGAAATCGCCCAATATGACCAGGAAGCATTTTTAATGTTGATAAACATTATCAGAAACGTAAATTTTTACTTTTACCAAATAGGAATGGCTATCTGGGGGCTTGGGGGTTTGTTCTTTTGCTACCTCCTTTATGTATCAAAACTTGTTCCTGCTAATTTTGCCAGATGTGGGTATGCAGGATACGGGATATTTATATCAGGTACAATTCTGGAGCTGACTGGTTACCCTTGGGGTTTAATATTTTCAATACCTGGCGGTATATTTGAATTGTCTCTCTGCCTTTTATTCATTTTTAAATCTTTCAATAAAAATCTTTAAGCATGTACAGACGTTGGCACTACTTATCCGGCTTAATTTTAACCATCTTTATCGGATTACATTTGTTCAATCATGCAATCAGCATTTCAGGTGCTGATACCCACATTGAACTTATGGCTGTTCTAAGAAAAATTTACAGGAATATTTTCATCGAAAGCCTGTTACTTCTCGTTGTTATTATCCAAATCATATCCGGGTTTAAGCTTCTGTTTATTGCAAAAAAGAACGCAATCTCTTTTTTTGAAAAACTACAAATTCTGACAGGGCTATATCTTAGCGTGTTTCTTCTGATTCACATAAGTGCTGTATTCGCAGGCAGATATTTACTACATCTCGATACTAACCTGTATTTCGGAGTAGCCGGACTAAATTACTTTCCAGAAAACCTGTTCTTTATCCCTTATTATGCTCTGGCAATCATTTCTTTTTTCGGGCATATTGCTTCCATTCACAACAAAAAAATGACCTCGGAATTATTGGGCCTGTCAGTTTCACAGCAATCGAAAATTATACTCCTATTTGGAGTAGTCTTTACCTTTTTTGCATTCCTGGGTATGACAAATCATTTCAAAGGGTATGAAATCCCTTCTGATTATAAAGTACTTTTTATAAACCAGGGCAAATAGTAGAATAAATATCAGGAAATGACTATCCGCTTTTATGAACCTTATTGTGTTTCCCCGCAGATAACGTAGAATTTCGCAGATTAGGATTTAAAACTCAGGTTCTGCAAACCCTGAAAATTTAACAATCAATCTGCACTATCAGGGAAATTAGCAGGTAAAATTCAGAATCTCTGGTTAAACGGATCAGCTAAGGTGTGCTGAAACGGATACTCAATTATGAGGATTTATTGCTTATCCGCTTTCTGATTCTGCTCAAAGATTCGGGTTTAATACCGATATAGCTAGCTATCTGGTATTGTGGCACTCTCTGAAGAATATCCGGCTGAGTTTCAAGAAGCGCCAGGTATCTTTTCTCCGGACTGTCTGTTAAATAAGCATTCAGCCGCTGCTGTTGTTCATAAAAAACGGTTTCCATGACTACTCTTGAAATAGTCTCAAATCGCGGATACAGGCTAAAAAGCTCCTGAGCCTTTTGTTCATTACCTACTACAATCGTGGTATCTTCAATGCAAATTAAGTTTTCCTGACATACCGGGTTCTCAGTAAAACTCAACAAAGAGATTATCCATTGACCTTCCTTATAAAAAGCAGTTGTTATTTCTTCTCCACCTATAAGTTTATATTGTCTGGCTAAACCTTCCAGCACAAAAAAAGTATCGGCACTTCTCTGCCCCTCTTTCAAAATAAAATCTCCGCTCTTAAAACTCTTTACAAGCATGCTGGCTACGAGTGACTCCTGTTCATCAGAAGTCAAAGGTGTAATTTTCAAAAAATAATCAATCAGTTTATTTACCATTATTTTGATTCAATAAATCTACTTCATTCTCTTCAAAACATACTTTACCTTCTTCTTTTTGTTAAAATTAAGAGCTATTTCATCATCCCAGTTGTATTCATAAAAAGTCAGGTCTCCTTTAGCATTTCTCTTCACTATATATACATCACAGACCATTTGGAGGTAATTTTCCACAGGATACCGGCAAATCATTACCACATCGTGATAGATTGGCATTCCGCAATAGATATCTGTTGAGTAATATATTTTCTTATTTTCAACGTCTTTATAACCCGAGACAGAGCCATTACATTGAATAAGCACAGCGGAACTAAGCAGCTTATGTTCCGCTGACATTAACTGGTATTCTCCTTCCAGCACCTTGTTCCTGGTATAATAATAAAGCGGATTGGCATATGGGGAAGCAGGATCAATTTCTTTAAATTTCTTATACTTGACAGAGCCAGAAAATTCATTAGTGAGTACCAAGACAGTATCCTTACCTATTATCTTAGCCTGCAATACAGAAGTACCGCTGTCGTCATTAAAGTACATAATATACCCTACATTCAGGGGCAGGTTGCCATGTGTTTTTCTTAAATCTACCGATAAGTGGCCCTGTTCCGAAAATTTATCTTTTCCCTGCACCAAGTACTTGGAAACCTCTGGGTGAGTCATATGATCATGCAAAACAGCATAACCGATATTCAAGACACTATCCTCTACTTCCTGCAAGTTTATTCTCAGACCTACCGGCAACTCAGGGATGAATGCATGTTTTGATGCGGTAATACTTCTCGTCTTATTGAATGATTTATAAAAATCTTCCTGTATCCAGAGCCCTTCCATTTTACGAATAGAGATGGCCTGGCTTTGGGATAATCCGGAATAACTTATCAGAAATAACAAAAACAGCTTAACGTATCGCACAGTTTGGAGTATAAAACAGGTTTCAATATTACTAATATGAAATTTCTTTACAAATTTTCTTTGTAAACCATCAAAACTGCCCCCCAAGTTGGTTGCCTTCCGATGCCTGTTCTGGGACACAAGCCTTCACAGCGTAGCGTAGCGGCCCCATAAAAAACCGAAGCCTTCGCTTAGAGCGAAGGCTTCGGTAATCACAATTTTGACTACGGGTTGAAACCCGTGGCTATCCACCAATTACTATTTGCCCCATTCGGCCGGATTTTCTCTCCATGAAGCCAGTGAAGTTAATTGGTCTTGTTTTACGTATCCCAGCTTTTCTGCTGTCGGAATCAATGCATTATAGTTGCTCAGACAAACCAGTTTTACGCCTGCCTTGTCGAAGTTTTCGTCAGCTACCGGGAAACCATAAGTGAAAATAGCCACCATGCCCAATACTTCAAAACCTGCATCTTTCAATGCTTCTACAGCTTTCAGTGAGCTTCCGCCTGTAGAAATCAAGTCTTCGATTACTACTACTTTCTGACCTTTGGTTACTTTACCTTCGATCAGGTTTTGCATGCCGTGATCTTTTGGTTTCGGACGCACATAGATGAAAGGCAATTCAAGTACTTCAGCCAGCAAAGCTCCTTGTGGGATACCTGCTGTGGCTACGCCCGCTACTGCTTCTGCCCCAGGGAAATTAGCCTTGATGGCAGCGGCCATCTGATCTTTGATGTAAGTTCGTACTGACGGGAATGACAAAGTATAACGGTTGTCACAGTAAATCGGAGAGTTCCATCCTGAAGCCCATTTGAAAGGCGCAGCAGGACTCAGCTTTACAGCTTCTACTTCCAGTAATTTCTTTGCTACCTCGGCAGCTACAGTTTCGTTAAAAATCTTCACTCTGTTTATGATTTATTTCAAAGTTAAACTATTCTTATTAACCTTTGAGCCGTCTTTCTTTCTGAAAAGACCAATGGTCGGATCGTAACCATTAAGGCTTGTCTGATAATATCCTGTACCATCATAAACACGCTTTCTTGGATGTGTTTTACATTCTGTAGTACAGGATCCCTCCATTTCCCAACCACACTTTTCGCACATTGGCACATGGTTATTACACTCCGGATTGGCACAATTGATCATTCTGTCTGACTTGGTTCCGCAAACGTAACATTCAGAAACAACACTTGGGTTTACCGTATTCACATCTGCTATTACGCGTCCGTCGAACACATAACATTTACCTTCAAAGTCTTCGCCTCCTGCTTCAATACCATATTTAATGATACCCCCATGCAACTGATAAACATCTTCTAAGCCTTGCTCCAGCAGGTAAGCGCTGGCTTTTTCGCATTTGATACCACCTGTACAGTAAGTAATGACCTTCTTGCCTTTCAGCTGGTCAGTCATTTCTTTTACTTTTTCAGGAAAATCGCGGAAGTTTTCAATGTCCATGGTGATGGCATTCTTGAAACGTCCCACGCTACTTTCGTAGTTGGAACGTACGTCAAGCAATACGACGTTTTCCTCATTTTTCATTTTCCTGAATTCCTCCGGCTCAAGATGAATACCTGTACGCTGGTTGGGATCGATATGCTCAAGGCTTGAATGAACGATCTCAGACTTCACACGTACGTGTAGTTTCTGGAAAGCCATTTTGTCTACGCCTTCTACTTTAAACTCCAGTTTCTCAAAACGCGGATCAGCTTTTACTGCTTCCATGTATTTCTGACAAGACTCAGGTGTTCCTGAAACAGTACCGTTAAGGCCTTCGGCGGCAATAATGATACGTCCCATGAGACCTAGCTCAAGACAAAATAAGTGATGTTGTTCCCTGAATTCTTCGGGATTTGCTATTGGTGTATAGCAATAGTACAGGAGGACCTGATAAGGATGTGTTGTTTCCATGATCTTCTAAGTTTCAGTCTTAGTGATAATTTGGACTGCAAAAATAAAGGTTTTTCCTCAATTTTGCATAAAGTAAGAGGTAATAGTTTCCCTTTGATGCTGCTGAATTCTACGCTTCCTGCGGACCTTGGCCAAGGAATAGTCAATTTCAGATAATTTAATATTGGTATCGGAATCTGATAAGCTATTTTTTTTATAAATTTGGTTACACTTAAATTAAACAAGAACCATGAGCAATATTAATAAGTTATTTTCCCTCTTTCTGGTTCTTTCAACTGCGTTTCTCATCTCCTTTTGTAATAACCGCAACAACAGTAGCGGCGCACCTGTTCCTACACAGGACAAAACAACATTGATTACCTCAAAAACGTGGTTATTAACTGGTTTAACTATTGACCCTCCTTATGACACTGTTTTTCTTGGGACTCGTTATTACATCAGCGACATCTATTCTATTGATGCTATTAATCCTCCCTGCAAAAAAGACAATACCTATCAATTCAACAAAGACAGTTCGCTGGTTGTAAGTGAAGAAAGCCTGGTATGCAACCCGTCTGAAGCGACTACTGGTAAATGGTATTTCAACAAAGAACAAACAGAGCTGACCACTATTTTACGTGACTCTGTAAGTACTTATAAAATTGAAGAAATAAGTTCTTCTACTTTAAAAGGGACAAACTCATTGGTGTATAAAAACAAAACTTATACAGCATTATCGATTTTTACTCCAAAATACTAACCTTCATCTGAATGAAATTTGCTGTTGTAGATATTGGCTCAAACGCCATCCGTTTTCAGGTTACTACGGTATTGAAATACCATGATAATATCAGCTTTAAAAAAATGGAGTATATCCGTTTCCCTCTTCGCTTAGGAGAAGACGTGTTCCATTACAAAGCTATCAGCAGAGAAAAAGAGGAAAAGTTTGTAAAGCTCCTTCAAACCTTCAAATTACTGTTTGAGCTTTATGAGGTGGATGATTACATGATCTGTGCTACATCGGCTATGCGCGAAAGCAGTAACGGCCCTGAAATCGTTTCAAGGGTATGGAAAGAATTGGGGGTAAAAATTAATGTGATTGACGGTGCACTGGAAGCCGAATATATCAACAATGTTATTTTCAAATCGCTTGACGACAGAAATTATCTGCACATTGACGTAGGTGGCGGTAGCACTGAACTCAACTTTTATGTAAACCATCGAAAAATTGCTTCTGAATCATTCAAAATAGGCTCTGTACGCCGTTTACAGGGCAAAGACACTCCTGAAACCTGGGAGGAAATGAATGAGTGGGTAATGCGTAAACTACCTAAAATAAACGGACCTATTATTTGTGTAGGTACAGGCGGTAACATTGGTAAAATCCATGACCTGGCTTCTCCGAATAAAAAAACCAGAATCATTTCAAGAACGCAGATTGAAAAGACCATAGACTACTTAAAAAGCTTTACACTGGAAGAGCGTATCAATGTACTGATGCTGAACCCTGACAGGGCTGATGTGATTGTTCCTGCATCTGAAATTTACCTTTCGGTGATGAAATGGGCAAAAGCATCGTCTATGCTTGTACCGGATGTAGGCTTGAAAGATGGTGTCATTCAAATGCTTTATGAGAAAAACGTAAAGAAATACGACCCCAAAACAGAAAATTTTCACAACATCGCATCTAAACATGAACGAGAATAACGTCTACGAGCCGGGGCTCACTATGATCCCCGGCATTGGTGACGGTTTAGCCAAACAACTAATCAGCTATTGTGGATCTGCAGAACAAATTTTTAAGAGTTCTAAGAAAAAATTACTTTCCATCCCTAACATCGGGGAAAAACTCGCAGACAACATTATCAACCACAAAGATGTTTTAATTGCCGCCGAACAAGTCCTGAAAAAAGCCCAGCTGGAAAATGTTAAACTACTTTTTTATTTAAACCATGACTATCCTCACAGATTAAAACAAATACCCGACTCTCCTGTACTGATTTATTACAAGGGCACAGCAAACCTCAACCATACTAAAGTTATCAGCATTGTAGGTACGCGCAAATCTACTCAGTATGGAAAAGAGATCACTGAAAAAATTATTGATACACTACAGGTACAACAACCGCTTATTGTAAGCGGGCTGGCTTACGGTATTGATATTATTGCACACAGGGCATCTCTCAAAAGTAATTTGCCTACCATTGGCGTAATGGCTAACGGGATTGATAAAATATACCCGTCGCAACATAGCAGAACTGCCGAGGAAATGGTTGCTCAGGGTGGTGGTTTACTTACGGAATACCCTTTTGGTACAAATCCGGAAACAGGCCACTTTCCTGCCCGCAACAGAATTGTTGCAGGTATGTGCGATGCTGTTATTGTAGTAGAAGCTGCTGAAAAAGGGGGAGCATTAATAACTGCCGACATAGCTAATGGCTACGACAGGGAGGTATTTGCTGTACCAGGAAGAATCGGTGACATTTATTCCGCAGGCTGTAATAACCTTATCAGAGACCATAAAGCTCATATACTTTCTTCTCCCGATGATGTGGTTAAGCTATTGAACTGGGATATTATTCATTCGAAGAAAAAAGGTACAAAAACTATTCCTGAAGACTTAACGGAAGAAGAATTGAAACTTTACCAGGTGATGGCCGATGGTATGGAAATACATATTGATGAATTAAGCTGGAAAGCTCAGATCAGCATCAACCAGACCGCTTCTCTCCTGTTGCCTATGGAGTTCCGAAATATCGTAAAGGCTTTACCAGGGAAAAAGTTTAAACTAGCCTAGAAAAAGATACTAGAAATTAGATTTTAGATGCTTAGATAAGTTTCACTTCACAATCCAGAAGACCATTCATAGCCCCCGGTTTAAACCGGGGCTATGAAACAAAAAGAGACAATAGGTTTTCAAGTCTATTGTCTCATCTCTAAAATCTAATTTCTAATTAAACCTCCTTTGCAGGGTTACCAAAAACAGTCTTTCCGGCAGCTACATCAGCCACTACTACTGATCCGGCTCCAATGCGGGCTCCTTTAGCAATTTTTACACCGGCTACAATCGTAACTCCGGCTCCAATAAAAGCACCTTCTTCAATTATGACACCCGATCCGATATTGGCACCTGTACCAATCTGAACAAAACTTGCTATTTCAGCATCCTGTTCCACACGTACCCCCATCTGAAGCACACAATGGCTGCCTAGTTTTACAAACGCACCTAAAGCAGCCTGTGCATTCACTAGGTTACCATGGCCAATTTCTGCCGAACTTGCAATGTAAGCTGTCTTATGGATAGCATTAACAGGCATCACCTTACGGCGTTCATTCAGCATAGCTACCTGGTGCTTACGAACTTTATTATCATCAGTAGCAACAAAGGCATCACACTTCTGCCCTATCAGTTTCAGGAAACCGTCGTCGTCGGTAGCACCTATTACAGATACTTCCTCAACTTCAGTCCCATGTAATGCAGCGTCATCATCCAAAAAGCAATATACCACTATATCGTTGCTTTTGAAGATATCCAAAGCAACTTTACCCAACCCTTTTGCTCCGAAAATTACTACTGGATTTAACATTTTTATAGTATTGGGTAGTGAGTAATGAGTAGTGAGTTATTAAAAAGTAATCGTCTACTTCCCAATACTCATATCTCAATACCCACTACTATTTAAAACAAGTCTCTGATAATTTTTTCTACTGTTACTCCTTCGGCCTCTGCTTTGAAGTTTCTAACAAGGCGGTGGCGCAGAATTGCTACAGCCACAGCCTGTACATCTTCAATATCCGGAGAGTATTTACCTCTGATCAAAGCATTACATTTAGCTCCGATAATAAGGTTTTGCGATGCACGCGGACCAGCACCCCATTCAACAAATTTATTAACTTCAGGTGTCGCTTGTGCAGTATTCGGACGCGTTTTGCTTACCAAGCGTACAGCATATTCAACCACATTATCAGCTACCGGCACTTTACGTACCAATTCCTGATAAGCCAGAATCTGGGCCGTACTTACTACTTTATTCACAACAGGCTTTATAGCGCTTGTTGTGTTTTTAACCACGTTTACTTCTTCTTCAAAAGAAGGGTAATCTAACAGTACGTTGAACATAAAACGATCCAACTGTGCTTCTGGTAAAGGATAAGTCCCTTCCTGCTCAATCGGGTTTTGAGTAGCCAACACGAAGAATGGAGGCGGCAAATGGTATGATTGTCCTGCAATGGTTACCACATGCTCCTGCATTGCTTCAAGTAAAGCAGCCTGAGTTTTAGGAGGAGTACGGTTGATTTCATCTGCCAGAATGATATTGGCAAAAATAGGTCCTTTGATAAACTTGAAATTTCTGTTTGCGTCCAGCGTTTCTGCACCAAGGATATCCGATGGCATCAAATCCGGAGTAAACTGAATTCTGTTAAAATCAAGGTCTAATGCCGAAGAAATTGTCTGAATCAACAACGTCTTGGCAAGACCTGGCACACCTACAAGCAAGCAATGTCCTTTACTAAAAATAGCAGTCAGAACAAGCTTCACTACATCGTCCTGACCTATAATTACTTTATGAATCTCAGTTGTAAGCTTTTGAAAAGACTGACTGAACTCATCAGCTAATTGAACTTCATTTTTATTCTCCATATCGTACTACTCCTGTAAGATCTTACAATTCTTAAATTCCGGATCGATATCTATAAATACTTCTCCGTGTGTTTTTTCAAACCAGCTTTGCAACACTTCATCCTTCTTTTCAGCGATTGTTGCATTATAAATTTTCTGGTAATCGTCCTTCAAATTTGCCTGATGGGGTAATACTTTACTTTTATAATAAATAATCCTTACAGCTTCTTTATTATCAGCCATTCTAAATGGTTGTGGCTTAGTAATATTACCTACTTTCATGGTGTCTATGATGAAGAAAATTACAGGATCAAGCTTTTCTAAAGGCACAAATGTGCTTCCTGTTTCTGTATCTTTAAACATACCACCTTGCTCGCCAGACATTTTATCATCAGAATAATCCTTGGCGGCCTTTTCAAAAGAAATAGAATCCTGCAAAATTTTTGTTGCAAGACTGTCAAGGAAATTCATGGCTTCGCCCACATCATTCTGAGACGAGCTTGGCTTAATCAAAATATGTCGCGTGCTAAACTGAGAACCACGACGGTCAATCAACTGAATCAGGTGAAAACCAAACTGAGACTCTACCGGCATAGAAATATCTCCTGCTTTCATTTTCAACGATGCTGCTTCATACTCAGGAACCAAATCGCCTTTATTCATATAGCCCAGATCTCCCCCGAAACGGGCAGATCCATAATCCTCAGAATATCTTTTGGCCATTTCTCCAAAATTAGCGCCATTCTCCAAAATCTGTGTTCTTATATCCAGCAGCTTCTGACGGGCAACTTCCTTTTGATTTTTGCTTACGGTAGGTAATTTTACAATTTGACCTACTTGCACTTCTGTAGAGAAATAAGGTAAACTATCCTTCGGGATATCATTAAAAAATGCTTTTACCTCCCCTGGTGTAACTTTTACTTTAGCGGTAATGTGGTCCTGCATTTTCTGAATAAGCATCTGCTCTTTCACAGAACCACGCATATCACTTTTCAATTGCAAAATAGACTTATTATAGTACTCTTCCAGTTTCTTTTCAGAACCTATCTGAGAAATGAAGTATTGCATACGACGCTCCAATTGATCTTCTACTGTTTTCTCATCAATAGAAATAGAGTCAATATCAGCCTTAGCCATCAACATTTTATTGATAATTAAGCTCTGTAATACTTCACACTTAAGGTCTTTATTGGCCTTCTGGCCGGAAGCAACTGACTGAAGATAAGCAACATCCAACTCAGATTTAAGTACAATATGGTTATCAACCTTCGCTATAATCTTATCAAGCACCAGTGTTCTTGGCTGCTTTTGATTTTGAACCAATAAAATACTTTGCGTACCAGTAGAATCCTGGGCATAAGCATTTTGCTCAGACCACATAGCAACTGCTATAACCAGGAAACTGTAAATTAATTTATAAGCTTTCAATTTGCGCGATATAGTAATAATAATTCAAAGATAGTAAATCGCCCTTTAAGGACGAATTTTCAGGCAGGAAAGTAAAAATAAGCCCCTCGCCAATGACGAAGGGCTTAACTTTTTTATTTCTTTGAACCTATTGTTGTTTGATCAGAGATTTCACCTGATCATCATTTACAACAACCGGATTTTCTTTTCTCAACTTTTCGATCCAGGTCTTTTCCAGATAGTTTTGGTAATCTGAAATTACCTGACCTCTCGTTTCTTCAAACTCTTTATTTCTTGGAGTTTCGATATTTTTTACAATAATGAATACCTTTCTGCCATTGAAATCAACGGTGCTTTCTCCTGTTTTCCATTCTGTCTGGTTCAGAAATTCATTAGCATTTTTCTCAAACTTACCTTCAGTAATTTGTAAGTTCAGTGCATTGCCTTTGTTCAACAGTTTTTCCAATGCCTTTTTAGAATTTGAATAAAATTTGAACGTGGCCAATGGCTCTTTCAAAGCAGCCGGACCAGCCAAAGTATTCAAAGTAAGACGAGTTGTATCTGCCCCTTTATTCTTAAGATATGTTTTAACCTCTGCCAAACGTTTTTTAGAAACAGCAACTTTCTCCGTCTTAGGTGTTTCAATATTCAGCTGCGCATATAAATGCTTGTCTTTAGCTAAAGCAATAGCAAGTTGATCCAGTTGTTTTGTTTCTGTTTCGGCCAATGTAGTAGCCTTGCTGTTAAACTTAATACTTTCAACTTTAATGTCCTGAACAGGATACAGGTTTTGCTTTAAATAAGCTTTGGTTTCATCTAAAATTTGCTGGCTAGCTGCATTATAAATAACAACATCAGCTCTTTCAGTCCATTTGTATTTATCACGATTTTCGCTGAAATACTTCTTTAACCCTACCGTATCGGTGATAGCTTTAGTCCAAACATTGTCTTCCATCAACTGGAATAACAAAATACCATCACGGTATTCCTTTACAAGCATTTTATAATCATTATATTTCTCACTCAAATGCTCTTCCTCATAACTGATCAAGGATGCATTCAGATAGGTTTTATACAATGAAGACATTGCAAAACCAGGCGTATGTCCACGACGTGCCGACTGATTAGACTTTAAATAAGTAAAGAAATCTCCAACTGTATATTTCTTATTATTAATAGTGAATAATGAATTCCCTAATTCTTTATCGTTAGCATTGAAATCCCATTTACCTGTTGTAAGATTAGAATCAGCCTTTGTTAAAGCCCAATCATAAGACTTCTTATTTTCTACAAGTTTATTTTCTTTTTTAAGACGATCCAACAAAGCCAGTTGATTCACTTCTGAACGCGAATCTTTTGACACCTTTGTTTTTAACTGAGCTTCCATTTTTTCAAAAGGTTCCAAACCTTTCTTATCAATCAATTTAATTAAGTGAAAGCCATAAGGAGTCTGAACTGCAGAAGTAATATCTCCTTTGTTTTTCAGCTTGAAGGAAGCTTCTTCAAATGCAGGGAACATTTGGTTGGTACCAAACCAGTCTAGTTCACCTTTATTCCCTTTAGTTCTTGTATCTTCTGAGAATTGTGCACAAAGCAAATCCCACGATTCTCCCTGATTTAATTTAGTAGCAATTTCATTAACACGGTTTCTTGCTGCAGAAGAATCCTCCTCAGAACCACCTTCGTTGTAACGAACCATGATATGAGCTACTTTTACTTGCCCTTGAGAAGCTCTCTTGTCATACACTTTCAGTATATGATATCCGAAACGTGTCCTTACCGGGAACGAAATATCCCCCGGTTTAGTAGTAAACGCTGCATTTTCAAAAGGATAAACCATTTGTAAAGCAGTAAAATAGCCTAAATCACCTTTATTAGTCTGAGCAGAAGGGTCCTGGGAATATTGCTTAGCCAATTGACCGAAATCTTCACCGGCAATAGCCTTCTTACGTATAGAAATTATCTCATTATAAGCAATCAAAGTATCTTTAGGCTCTGCGTCTTCAGCAAGCTTTATCAGAATATGGGAAGCTTTTACTTCTTCTTTAGATCTGTCATATGCCTCTTTTACTAATCTGTCTGTAACTTCTTTCTCCTTCAGATAAGGCTGAGCCAATTGTTTTTTATATCCATTCAATTCATTTTTAAATGACTGGCTGGTATCTAAAGCAAGCTTCTCTCCTTCCTGTACTTTTAATCTGAAATTTGTATAAAGCAGCAAATAGTCCCTAACACTTTTATCGGTATAAGCATCCGGAGAATTCGAATTATTCTTATTGTAGACATATTTAAAATCTGAAGTAGTAACAGATTTCCCGCCTATTGTTTCAATAACAGCTTCTGGCTGATTCGAAGTTGCTTTACTTTTATCGGAGACCTTACAAGAGGTTATATAAAAAGATGATACTAAAAAGGGACAAAGCCAAATTTTCTTCATTGGGAACTGATATTAAAAACTTTAGTTTCTGATTAACGCAATTTTACAAATTTTTATTGTATTTCTGTAATCAATTAACTTTTATGGTCAAAATTGATCTTAAAAAAACTTCAGATCTGCGCCAATCAAAAGCATTTAAAATCATAAACATATAGAATGGCATAAATCCTATTCTATATCTCGTTAATGTGCCTAAAGAAGGGGAAGCCAAAGTAAGTAATACTGCCATAATCAATACATAAACCCCGACGGCTATAAAATCCAGACTTAGGGCTTTCTTTCCTTTTTTGAGAAAAAAGAACGTCAAAGCATAAACGGAGACAGTCAGAACCATTAAATTAACAAGGCCATCAAGCAATTGCAAAGCGCTTGCTGTATTCCAGCAAAGGGGTTCAAACAAACCTGTAAACAGCGCTTTCGGAGTATAAAACAGCATACTCCATACATTTGCACTCAGATCGGGAAAAGCGACAAAGGTCTCTGCTATACCGGTTTTAGCAAAATAGCTGCCAATACTGCTATTATGATTGATTATTACCTGCTTTAAAAAATCTGCAGGATTAAGGTATTCATTCATAAATATAAAAGGCAGCATGAACACCAACCCTAAACCAAACATGATCAATACCTTTGTAGCTGAAGAAAACCGTTGTCCCACACCTTTTGCAAAAGTCAGCCCTATAAGTAATGGCAGTACAATAACGTAGTAAAACTTAACCTTAAACAAAAGATAAGTCACCGGCAACAAACTTAGCCACACAATCCAGGACACTTTTTTCTTATTTAAAAAAGCATCAACAAGCCAGGCAATACACGTAATCGTTAATGCATCTTTCATTAATCCTGAAGACCAAAACAAAAAAGGAGGCCAAAACAAAAAAGCTATCAGGGCAGGTATAGTGCTTCCCCGGTAATTATCAACCAGGCTTCCGGCCAATTTAAAAACAGTAATAAAAGACAGAAATGACAAATAAAAACCAGCTATCCAATAGTTATTCAGGCAAAGAGCAAAAACCACAATGAGGTATTTGAAAAAAAACAAAGCTCTGGGGGCATTCTCTAAAACACCTAGAATACCTCTATAACTCTCAGGAAAATAATCTGTAAATATAAAACTAATGACTACCGACGGCTCTGTTTTTAGCAAACCGATAGCTGCCTGTACCTTTTCTATATAAAAAATAAGATCTCCTTCCTTGTAATAGTAGAAATAAACCAAATTGAGGGCTATTCCAGCCAGCAACTTCAAGCCCAATGCCGGCCAATAGCAAAACGCCAACGGGTTAGCCTGCTGCTTTAAATAAAAGCGCCATGACAACCAGGCCAGAATAGGAATATGAATGATCCAGGAGAAGAAATCCATGCTTAGGTTTCAGCAGCAATGTACGTGCTTCGCAAATAAGCACTTTTTAGGATTACAAAAAAATAAATGATTATCCGCCTCTATAAACCTTCTTCAGTTTTTCTCCTGCAGATAACGTAGATTGGGATTTAGAATTTCAGGTTGAATGAATCAGGTAAGGTACAAATGAAACGGATACTCAATAAAATATGATACCCAAATCTTTCTCTCACCAAACTTAACTATCATCAGTAAGGCTTTAATAAGAATGCCCCGGCCTTGCAGCTCAAACACTTTTTGGGTTTACAAAAAACATTCATCCACTCAATTGCCCCTTGTGTCTCAGCAGCATTGGTCAATTGCAAGCCCATTCCAAGCCACTCTCTTATAATCTTATTATTTTCTGGCTCGCATTTCTCCAGCAAATGAATAGCGTTATCCATCAAAGCTTCATCCTTTTTATATTTAGCATAAGCTACCTGCAAAGGAACAATTGTGTTAATAAGGATATTTTCTATTGAATCCTGCCCTATTCTGTAATTTAATTTGGCAGATTTCTTTCCGAAATGATAGTGTTTCTGCCAGTAAGGTGACATTTCTTTCTGTAAAAACCTTTTCACATCCTCAATACGGTCAATGCTGATAAAAACAGAAAACAGATGATGTATATTTCTGATCAATGCTGCAAGTTCTGCAAGCCTGACAGTGGGGAAATTATGAGGGCGCATTCTTAAAAACTTCCATTGAGCCTGATGTAAAGCACCGTCTTTCAAAGAAAACTTATGCTCAAGCAATTTATATTCCTGTAGTAACAATCTTTGATAATCATCTCCATCCGGCTTCAACTCTTCCAGGAAACCCGCAACTCCAAACAACATAGCCTCCAACTGATTGCTATTGTTACTATGCTTCAACAAATACTTAAGCGGTAAAGCTTCGGCCAACAGCTGCATTACTTCTGCATTTACTTTAAAACCAAAATTCCTGACCAGTAGCCGCCATGCAGTTTCTTCCCAATCATGGCCAGTTTGAGTCCAAAGTGCTAAAACATCTTCTGCTTTACGCTCCAAACGGTTCATTAATGCATAATCAATCATCACTGACTTTGTCAGCACAGGTACTTTATCAAACCTCTCGGCACAGGCTATAGGGGCAGATACTTTATGAATGAGCGCATTGTAGTTAAACAGCACCTTTTCATCTACCCTGCTTCTCAGTTCCAGACAAGGAATTTCTTCTCCTCCTCTTCTGAAAACAGGTTTATCGTGTTCCCAGACCAGATGCAAAATCACATTATCATAAGCCCTATCTTTTTCATGACCATGTTGATACCAGTCAGAAGACCGCTGGTGGATTTCAATATTTCCAAACCACTCAATATCTCCAATCCGCACTCTGGCATTACTGATATCAGGACCGGAATCGGAATTTGTAAAACCTCTGTTTAAGACACTAATCAATTCCCCATCCGAAGTAGTAAGTATTTGGTTATCAAAATATTGAAACTTCCATACATGATTAATAAAGGCTTCCCGCATAAAAAATAAACAAAAAAATACGGGTAAAAATAAAAATATGACACTATAGAAACCGCGCTTTTTAAGTTGATCTCTTACATGAGTCAGAAAAAGAGACTATTTCTCTTCTGTAAAGCAATATTGCCGCTAGGTTGGACAGGTTTTCTTCTTTAATTGAGGAGGCAAGTCAAGGGTTACCGGATGGGCTTTCTAAAAAACGGATCTCTTCCTCTATCAAATCGGCAGAAATATTCTGTAATTGCGGCTTCTCCCTCGACAGGTTAAGCACAAAGCCTTTCATATCTTTGAGGTAATGTAAATCGTGGGTAATACAGATAATGCTATGATCAGACTCTGCCATTTTTTGCATTAAATCAAAAAGTTGTTTCTTATTGTACACATCAAGACTCTGCGTAGGCTCATCAAGTAACCAAATAGCAGCTTCCTGCAAAATCAATTGTGCTATCCAGACAAGCTGAAGTTCACCTCCTGACAGGGTTAAAATGTCTTTGTCAGACAAATGAATAATTCCCAACTGGTCAAAAACCACTTTTGTTTTTTCAAAGTCAACTGCATCAAAATAAGCAAGTGACCTTTTAAAGCGATTACGACCCATTGTTGCCAGATCCAAAGCCTTAACAGAAAAACCTATGGGGTTCTTCTGAGGCAGTAAAGCTACTTCACCTGCCAATTCTTTGACAGACCAGTCAGAAAGTAATTTTCCTCTCAGCTTCACAGTTCCCTTATCAGGGATTAATTCTCCGGTCAGCATCCGGAACAAGGTAGACTTCCCTACCCCATTATGCCCGATTACAGCCACAAAAGTATTGTCAGGTATTTCACAAGTGAAATCCTGGAACAGCTTTTTGCCGCCGAAGCTCCGGACAATATTTTGTAATGCTATAGACAAAAAAAATGTGCCGCTCTCGCGACACGTTTTTATTTCTTTTAATATTCGTCTTCGTTAAACAGGAAGTCGTCCTTAGTAGGATAATCAGGCCAGATCTCTTCTATACTCTCGTAAGGTTGCCCATCATCTTCTAACTCTTCAAGATTTTCGACAACTTCGTTAGGCGCTCCGGAGCGTAAAGAAAAGTCAATCAATTCATCTTTAGTAGCAGGCCAAGGGGCATCTTCCAAATAGGAAGCCAGTTCTAATGTCCAGTACATATTGTTTCCCTCTTTTAAAATTTTGACGCAAAAATGATTTATTTTATTTAAAAATCAAACTTAATATAAAGTTTAAAATTTTATTATTCAATCCACGGAAACAAGTAAATGTTTCTATGGCCTGAATATATTTTTATGAATCTTGTTCTACTTCAACTTTAAGAATATCAACACCTTTGATTTTTTCTCTTATTTTTCCTTCAATTTCATCCATTAACTCAGGATTATCCAACAAGATAGTCTTTACTGAATCGCGGCCCTGTCCAAGCTTATTCCCGTTATATGAGAACCAGGAACCTGACTTCTGGATAATCTCCAGTTCAACACCCAGATCAAGAATCTCTCCTACTTTAGAAACTCCCTGACCATACATGATATCAAATTCAATTACCTTGAAAGGCGGAGATACTTTATTTTTGACAACTTTCACTTTAGTACGGTTACCTACCACATCTTCGCCATCTTTGATCTGGCCAACGCGACGGATATCCAAACGCACCGAAGCATAGAATTTCAAGGCATTACCACCTGTAGTTGTTTCAGGGTTACCAAACATAACTCCTATTTTCTCACGCAACTGGTTAATGAAAATACAGCAACAACCTGTTTTATTAATTGTACCTGTCAATTTTCTCAAAGCCTGAGACATCAAACGAGCCTGAAGACCCATTTTACTATCTCCCATATCACCTTCTAATTCAGCCTTAGGAACCAAGGCTGCTACAGAGTCAATTACAATTACATCAATCGCACCTGAACGGATCAAATGTTCTGCAATTTCTAAAGCCTGCTCACCATTGTCCGGCTGAGAGATCAAAAGGTTTTCTGTATCGATACCAAGTTTCTCTGCATAAGATTTATCGAATGCATGTTCCGCATCAACGAAAGCTGCAATTCCGCCCAGTTTTTGAGCTTCTGCAATCGTATGCATTGCCAGGGTTGTTTTACCAGAAGATTCAGGACCGTAGATTTCAATCACACGACCACGTGGCAATCCGCCGATCCCCAAAGCGATATCAAGCCCTAAAGAACCTGTAGAAATCGCAGGAATATCAACCACACGCTCATCGCTGAGCTTCATCACCGTCCCTTTTCCATATTCCTTGTCAAGTTTATCTATGACAATCTGAAGCGCTTTAAGCTTCTCTAATTTGGTGTTGTCAGCAGCTGCCATTATATAATATATTATTGAAAATTAAATCTTCTTATTCTGAAATATCCGCAGAAATGGCATTTCAAAACCATTCACCGATCGTTCAATTTTGAAATTACGATTCTTTAAAACACCAACCAAGGGCATGTAAGGAAAAGTTTTTACCAGTATTCTTTAGCATCAAAAAAATAATCAGGAAGCATTCATCCATAGCTATTTACAATAAAAAATATAGCTACTACTTCGTGTAAGAAATCAATTACTATTCTGACAATGCTTTTTTATAGACTTCCAGCACCCTTTTCCGGGCAAATTCATGATTTACAACTGGCTGATAATTAATATCATTCAATTCAGGCACCCATTTTTTTATATATTTCAGTTCCGGGTCAAACTTTTGTGCTTGAAGGGTGGGATTAAAAACCCGAAAGTATGGAGCAGCATCGCAGCCACTGCCTGCAGCCCATTGCCAGCCTCCGTTATTAGCTGAAAGATCAAAATCAAGCAACTTTTCAGCAAAATAGGCCTCTCCCCAACGCCAGTCTATCAATAAGTGTTTGACAAGAAAACTGGCAACAATCATACGTACACGGTTATGCATAAAGCCGGTGGTATTTAATTCACGCATTCCTGCATCTACTATAGGATAACCTGTTTTACCATCACACCAAGCCAGAAACTCTTCTTCGTTATTCCTCCAATGTATTCTGTCATAATCGGGTTTAAATGCATGCTTTACTACCTGTGGAAAATGATACAGGATCATCATATAAAAATCCCGCCAGATAAGCTCTTTCAACCATGTAGCATCTAATGCCTGTCCAACACGCACCAACTCTCTTATACTTACTGTGCCAAAACGCAAATGTACACTCAGGCGGCTTGTACCCTCCACAGCAGGTATATCTCTTGTTTGAGCATAGTTTCTGACAATATCTTTTTGAATTTCTTTTGACGGAAATTTCTGACCAACAGCTGTAAATCCTATTTCTTTTAATGGAATCACCCTTTTGAATTCAAGCTTTGCAAACCGGCTGAAATACTTCTCTACAGGGTAAGATTTAACATAAAAAACATTGACTTTAGCCAGCCATTTACGGCTATAAGGTGTAAAAACGGTATAAGGTTTGCCGTCGTCCTTCACTACTTCCCCTTTCTCGAAAATGCACTGATCTTTGAAGGTTTTGAAAAGACTACCGTTCCGTTGCAGCAATTCATAAATGCTGTTGTCACGTTTTATGGCAGACGGTTCATAGTCATGATTGGCATAAACTTCTTTTACAGGCCATTGCTTCAGGATAGTTTGCCATACTTCAGCAGGTTTGCCATAGAAAACCTGTAAGCAGCTACCAAGACTTTTCAGCTTATCATTGATTTCCTCTAAAGCAGAATGGATAAACTCAACCCGCCGGTCTGACTTATTTTCAAGTTTATCAAGAATTTCTGCATCAAATATAAAAATGGGGATAACAGGGAGATTGGATTTAAGGGCATGGTACAATGCGGCATTGTCTTCCAGTCTCAAATCACGTCTAAACCAGTGTATTGCTACGCTTTCAGGTGCTTTCATAGCCACAAAACTATTTTGCCCCTGAAATGTTCGCAGAATCGCTTGAAAAAGTTTCGTTTCTTCTTTGTGGTATATCTAAAGGCATGCTTGTCGGCTCTGATTTTTCCTTCTTATTTTCCTTTTTTTCAGGTTCAGTTTCATTTTCCTTAGCTTCTCTTATTTTTTTGCTGAATAATTCCATCAGGTTATCAAAACTCTCAGTATTCATTAAGCTGAATCCTGTGATAGTATTGGCGTTGTTACCATAGGCGCCGCCCAGAGGGTTCGGACGTGTTTTATTGTACATTTTAAGGCGTAGATTACCATTAGGTAAAATCAGGTATTCTACTGCCCAGTCAACGGCAAACGAGCCGGAAGATGTACCTGTAGTTTGATTATAACTATTCAGACGTCCGCCATCGGCAGACAGCTTCAGCCTTCCATCCAATACCATGTAAGAAACCCTCGTCCGAATATTTTGTAAATCTTCAGAACTCATACCATTCAGGATAATATCAACCTGCAAATTTTCATCCAGCTGTGACACCCAGCCTGAAAGCTGGTTGGAGAACATTTCACTTAAACTGGAACCGGCAATAGCTCCTGCTGAAGCGCCTAAAGATGTTTCATTGGCAAAACGTTGAAGCACAATCAAGCTGAAGGCCTGTCGGTTCATTTCCTGCTCATTACTGTTAATTCTTGAATAAAAATCTACAATGTAATTGTAAATAGTAGGAGCATAACTCTTTATGGTAATACCCAAACCAATTTCAGGCATCAGCAGGTTTCCCTTCAATGTCATATCCACAGTTACAGGAACACGCTGCTGCAAGGTTACAGTATCATTATGACTTGTTATACTTCCCGCACGCGCAATAGGCAACAAACTGGCATATTGCAGATAACTTGAGCGAATATCAAGAATACCTCCATAAGGATTACCATTCCAGGCAATAGAACTATTGGGCTCTATGGTAAATGCCTTATTGACCAGGTTCATCATTGTAAAGTTATAACTGCCTTTATCAATGTAGTATTTACCTGCTATACTGAAATCACCCTTGGTATCAATCTTCATGTTCAGCAATCCATGACCTGTACCTTTGATAATATCACCCGAGCGTGGATCAAAGATAATTTCACAATAAGCATCCTGTGTAATATCCATATTCAGGTCAAGCTTCACTCCTGATAAATCAACTTTAACAGAGTCTTTTACCTTTTCCTGCCCGGGCTTTGCCTTATTCACATAACGCAAAAACGAGGTCTGCTCAACCGTAGAAGAAGATGATAAGGGTATATAAATTTTAGTGCCTTTATTAGACTTAAACTCCCCTTCAATTGCAATATTTTCAAACGGTCCCAGAATAGAGAACCTGCCACTCACTAAAGCAGTTCCATAATAAGCATCATTATTAACTGCCTGCGTATGAAGAATTTCAAAGTTCTTGCATACTCCGTCCATATCTACCAAAAAATCCCTGAAATTATCATGATAAAGTCCTCCGTTAAGAACTGTCACATTATTATTGATGTCTCTTAACTTCAAATTTTTAGTAACTATTTTGCCGTTTTCAAAATATACTTTATCGGTAAAACTATAAACTGTATTAAGGTAATTGATCTTGAAACGGACTTTATCAGCATTTAGAACCCCATTCACTTTGGGGGCTGTAAACTTACCTGTAATATCCAAATCGCCACTCGCTGTTCCCTCTACCCCGCTTACCATTCCTGATAAAAACGGTTCCAGTAACGAAACATTGGTACCATTAAAAACAGCTTTCAGGTGCAACTGCTCTTCAGGATCTTTCTGTGACACAAATCCTTTCAGATTCAACACTTTTTGGCCGTCGCGAATCAAAAACCCATTAATATTGGAAACTTGTTTTTCATTATCCCAATCCATAAAGCCATTAACATCTCCGACAAGCCCCCCGTCAACAGCGAGACTATCAATATCAATTAATGCCTCTGTAAGCAAACTATTGTAAGCATCGTGCACCCTTGCGTCTGCATTCAATTTCCCGGACAACTTCATTTGTGTCATGAAGTTAAGAGTGGACAAATCAAAATTCTTTGCAAACAACAATAACAGCTTATCCGGATCTTCTGAAATATATCCTCTTGCCCCTATCTGGTGCTCTCCTGACTCTAAGATCAGGTTACTAAAATTCATTTCCTTTCCTTTGATTGACAACAGGTTGTCTTCCGGCATTGCCCAGACAGCACTGTCAATTTTCAATTCAAGCTCCTTAAAATAAATGTCGGTTGTTCCATCATCCCTAAAGTCGATCGTAGAAAGCAGCTTGGCAGAATTGTCATACTTTATCTGATTTAATTTTGCATCAAGATCAATATGAAAATCTTTCCAGCTGGCATTCACATCAATATCCTTTGTCACTCCTTCATTGGATATCGTCTGTTTATCAACATTCAGGTTCAACTGAGCATAAGTATTATGCTGCTTTACCGGTTTAAACGCATCGAAATACAGGTTTACTCCGCTAAATCCATACTTCTCATAGCGAAATTCATCAATATCTGTCTTTAATTCAAAGCTCGCAGTATCCGTATATGCGTAATTGCCTTTTATTTGCGTTTTGGGAGAAACATATACTTCGGGGATAAAAATATCCAGTAAAGGGTTCATATCCTTTAAATTCGCATAGTAATTAATAAAGTACTTGTTTGCAGGAGCTTTTTTAGTAGCATAATACTCCTCAATTTTATTCTGATTATTAGAAAGAGATAATTTCAACTCCTTCCATAAAACGGGCAAATCAACCGCTAGCTGCTGAAACTGATAATTACCTTCGGCATCAAAATCAAGCAAGTCTGACCTCAATGTAAAATCATGTCTGCTCGAATCGCCGTGCAGGTGTGAATCAAGCATGATCGTATCTACCAGTAAATACTTATTGTTATAAACAAGCTGTGTTGAATACAGCTCAGCATTTCCTATCAGAAAAGCCCCTTTATCTCTTTGTAAATCGAGATACGAATTACTACTTATAAAAAATGGCACATCGCTAAAGCCCAGCTTATCCAACTGTGCTCCTGTCAAATCCATTTTCATATTTACCCGCCAGTCATATCGGCTTAAATCAAGATCTCCCTCTGCGGTCAGGGTCAGGTTAGGATCCTGAATATTCAACAGGCCATAATACTTTTGCTTTCTGATTCTACCCTGAACTATAATATTCTTGTAATCATATTTTTCTATACCAATCCTTCTTATTTTGGTATCAATTTCTAAATCAACATCATTTGCACTAAACCCACTCCCTTTAATTGCACCATCCATATCAATCTGATGCAGCCACGACTCTTTTCCTACGAGTTTCCCTAGCTCAAATGATTTTGTAATCAGCCTTCCTGAATAAGTCGACTGGTCTGAGCTATCTTTTATTTTTAAGTTAATATCAGTTTTTACTGCTCCAAGATTAGTCTCTACTTCCCAGCGCGCAACAAAATCTTTAGGGAAACCGATAAAATTGACTGAACCATTTGCCCTGCCGAATAACTGTGCATAATGGTATGAATCCTGTCCCGGGAAATATTGCTTAAGGTCTTCTGCATAGATATTCGCTTTTTTGAGTTTTAGCTGAATATATGAAGAGAAAAAATCAGGTAAGCCGTCAAAGCTCACATAACCGTTCATGGAGGTATGCTTACCAAAACTAAGCTGCATTTTTTTTACGGAAAAATTTTCTACTGTTCCTCTTGCATAGCCGGTAATTCCCCAGTAATCTTCATACCGTTTCAGGTATGGCGCAAACATGGCAAGATCCTGACTATACACATGGGAGCTATCCAGTCTGGCCACAATTTCTACTTTCTTGTTAAAATCGAGGAAACTGTCAAAATCTTCATAGTTAAACACTAGTGAATCCCTCACAAAGCTCTTCCCCAATTCTGCATGCAACTTATGGAACTGCATACTCTGCCCCGTAAGCCTCATAAAAGTATTAACCTTGTGGACAGGAAAATCATTATACAAACCAGTACATTTCAGTCCCTTAACATCTATTTCGAAGGTATCTGCAGCAATTCTTAAACGGGAAACATGTGCACTAACATCTTTAAATCCGAAATGATAATGATCAAAGCCCAATTCCGGCTGGTGCGGCTCTGTGTCCATATCCATTGAAAAGAAGCTATTTTTCAATGAAACTTCATTTACAATAAACTGAGATGGTTTTAAATTCTTATCTCTTGGTTCACCAGGCCCCAACAAGACCAGAATATTATCTATAAATTCATTGATATTTAATAATCCTTCTTTATTAACAGTCTGCAAACGTACGGCAGCTCCGTCTAGTGCTACTTCTTCAATAACAATCTTACCCGGCCCAATAAAAGAAGATAGTTTAAAGTCGGCAATCAGTTGTTTTACAGCTATAACATCAGTTTTTCTGGAATCTTTGATAGATACTCCTTCTAATACTAACTTATCGAACCAACTGATATCAACAGCCTTTATTTCGATTGGCTGATTAATCATTTGAGAAAGCTCTTCAGTAGCATATCGTACTAAAGCAGTTTGTACAACCGGCAACCTCATAGCACCCACCAGTACCATCAGCAATACAAAAACAGTGAATATCAGGATCAAAAGTGTCCTGACAGTCGCTTTTTTGATAACTTGCAGATATTTTATAAAATCGGTCAATTTCTGATGAGTTCAATTATAATCCTGGCCATAGAATCCTCCTGTGACGACACCTCAGCGTCAGTAATATCTGATGGCCATATTTTATCTAACGTCGTTGCCACACAGGCAGTTCACGAAAAATATGGTGGTGTTGTTCCCGAATTAGCGTCCCGTGCTCATCAGCAAAACATCATTCCTGTAGTAGCAGAAGCGCTTTCTAAAGCAAATATAAACAAAAATCAACTTTCTGCCGTAGCTTATACGCGCGGTCCGGGACTTTTAGGTTCTCTGCTTGTCGGAAGCTCTTTTGCCAAATCTTTCGCTTATGCATTAAATATACCGTTAATTGAGGTAAATCACATGCAAGCTCATATTTTGGCTCATTTTATTGATGAACCAAAACCTGAATTTCCATTTCTATGCCTTACTGTAAGCGGGGGACATACCCAGATTGTTGTTGTAAAAGACGCGCTTACAATGGAGGTAATCGGCGAAACTCAGGATGATGCCGTAGGAGAAGCTTTTGATAAAACTGCCAAATTATTAGGCCTTCCATATCCAGGAGGCCCCCTGCTTGATAAAACTGCCCAAACAGGGGATCCCAAACGTTTTAAATTTCCGGACGTGGATATGCCGGGGCTTACCTACTCTTTCAGCGGTATCAAAACTGCTTTCCTTTATTTCCTGAAGGATCAAACGAAAATCAACCCCGATTTCGTACAGGAAAACCTGGACGATATTTGTGCAAGTATCCAGGCGTCGCTGATTGAAATACTATTAAAGAAGCTAAGAAAAGCTTCCCGTGAATTAAACATTAAGGAAATAGCTATTGCAGGCGGAGTTTCGGCAAATTCATGGCTCAGGAAACAGCTTGCAGAAGAGGCTGTTAAATACCGCTGGAATGTTTATATACCCCAGTTTGAATATTGTACTGACAATGCTGCCATGATTGCCATGACTGCCCACTTCAAATTTAAAGCCGGCCTGCTTGGGAGTCAACTCTCCGGGCCGCTGCCAAGATGGGAAATAAAAGAACTTTAGAACTTTTATAGTACTATTCCGTTTTGAAATATAACTTCAAATATTTGACTCAAAGTTTGTTTAACTTAAACGCTTTATTTTTATGTCAACCAGTATTATAGACATCGAAGGCATAGGCCCTTCTTATTTAGAAAAATTAGGCAAAGCCGACATCAAAACGGTAGAAAACCTTCTTGAAAAAGGTGCCACACGAACAGGAAGAAAAAAACTAGCAGAAAAAACCGGTATAAACGAAAGTACAATTCTTGATTTTGTGAATATGGCTGACCTTTTCCGCATTAAAGGTGTAGCAGGCCAATTTGCCGAAGTCCTTAAAGCAGCAGGCGTTGATACTGTAAAGGAACTGGCAAACCGCAACGCTGACAATTTACATCACAAGCTGATTGAAGTAAATCAGACTAAAAACCTGTCAAACGGCTTACCTTCACTTGGCCAGGTCACCGAATATATCAGACAGGCAAAAGAACTTCCTGCTGTAGTCACTTACTAAACAAAAAAGGAGGTCTCACCATATCAAAGAGACCTCTTACTTTTTATACAATGAACACGCATTTAACAATTGAGCATACCCAATTATTATTGAATTCATTTCAGTATTGGACTAACAAAAAACTTCTTGAATACAACAGCATAGAGGAAGCAGCAAACCTGCTCTATGAAGCCCCTTTCGCACTTGTTTCACACGGGACAGAAACCGACCCGATATTTAATTATGCCAACAAGACAGCGCAACAGCTTTGGGAGCTGGATTTTGAAAGCTTTACCAAACTTCCTTCCCGATTGTCAGCAGAACCGATACTGCAATCAGAAAGAGATATTTTTATGAGTAAAGTAACCCAATCAGGGTTTGTAGATGACTACAAAGGGATCAGGGTTTCAAAATCCGGCAAGCGTTTTTATATCCTGAATACAACTGTATGGAACTTGATTAACGATCAAGGTATTTATAAAGGACAGGCTGCAACTTTTTCAAACTGGGAATTTATCAAGTAATTATATACTTTTATCAAACAATAAATTTTTAACAATATGTCTTTTATTTCTGAATTTAAAGAGTTTGCCATGAAAGGCAGCGTGCTAGATTTAGCTATCGGGGTTGTCATTGGAGGAGCTTTTAACAAAATTGTTTCATCACTTGTAGATGACATTATTACTCCTACAATACTTACTCCGGCACTTAAAGCTGCACATCTTGCTAATTTAAGTGATCTGGTAATCCCGGGAACTGCCATAAAATATGGAAACTTTGTATCAACGGTTATATCTTTCATCATCGTTGCTTTTGCTTTGTTCCTTATTATTAAAGGAATTAACAGTGCCAAAAAGAGAAAAGAAGAGGTGGCACCGGCTCCTGCCCCAGCATCTCCATCTGAAGAAATTTTACTTTTAAGAGAAATTCGTGATTCTCTGAAAAAATAAACTATTAAATTGCGTAAAGCTTTAGGGTTTATAAGCTTTACGCAATTTAAATTTATTATTAATCTTCATTTTTAAGGACTGCACTTCTTACAAGCTATTAGTTTGTCCTTATTATTAAAAAAAATCAATACCAATGAAAAAGATTTACAGTATTGCGACAATGCTGCTACTACTCCTTTCAAGTTCCGCATTTGCGCAAAGCGGTCAGTTCAATAACGCAGATGTACAATCAGCTTTAGACGCAAAGGTTATTAAGGAAATTGACTCAACCAAAGCCTGGAAAAGAGGAACGACTATCACCGCCAACTATACTACCTCCAGTTTTACCAACTGGGCTTCAGGGGGGCAAAATGCGACAACGCTTCTTACTCAGTTTGTAACTTATGCCAACTATACCAAAAACAGGCACTCATGGAGAAATTACCTGGAACTTGGTTATGGTATCTCTAAAATAAACGGAAGTACAAAAAAAGCTGATGACCGTATTATCCTGACAACACGTTATAGTTTTGAAATCAAAAAACCATGGTATATCACTGCCCTTGCTGATTTCAGGACACAATTTGCGGACGGTTATAAATATAGCATTAACGATTCTACCAAGCGTGAAGACAAAACGCTGATCTCCCGTTTCATGGCTCCTGCATATGGGGTTGCATCTGTCGGTTTAGAATATCGTCCTGGCGAAGTTTTTTTTGCGGTTTTATCACCTGCCACTATAAAAAACACCTATGTACTAGACCAGGCATTGGCTAACGTAGGAGCATTCGGAGTTGACAAAGGCTCTAATATAAGAACAGAGATTGGTGCCTACCTGAACACAGGCTTGCATATTAAAGTAATGCAGAATATTGACTTCATCAGTAAAGCCAATTTTTTCATGAATTATAAAACTGTTGATAAAATTGATATTTTCTGGGATAACATACTCGTATTCAAAGTCAACAAATATATCAACGCTACCTTTAACTACACTATCATCTACGACGATGACATCAGCATTCCACAATCTGATGGTACTGTAATTGGTCCTAGGATTCAGGAAAAAGCGGTATTGGGAGTTGGCTTATCGGCAAGCTTCTAAAAAGAAAAAGGCTTGATGAAATTAATCATCAAGCCTTTTTTATATACTTTAATCTATTTAAGTAAAGCTGTAAAATTTGCAGTTACCTGTGCCCCATCTTCAGCAAGGTTAATCTCAGAAGAAACCGCTACACCATATAAACCTGCCTGAAGAAGTAATTTCACATCAATTTCTTTAACTCCCCCTATACCAATTACAGGAATATCAATTCCTTCCGATTTCATTCTCTGAACTAGTTTCTTATACCCTTCTAATCCGACAATAGGGCTTAAATTTTCTTTAGTACTGGTAAACCGATAAGGTCCATAACCAATATAATCGACCTTTGCGCCTGCCAACGCCTGTACATCTTCAAATGTATTGGCTGTACCTCCTATAATGAAGTTCTCCCCCAACAGGTTCCGGGCATCTCTTGGAGACATATCAGTTTTCCCTAAGTGCACACCATCTGCCAGTATTTCCAGTGCTAAAGCAGCATTATCATTAATAATCAACTTTGCACCATGCTTCACACAAACCTCCTGTGTTTTAAGAGCTATTGTTTTCCATTGCTCTTCTGAAGCATTCTTAACACGCAGTTGTACCCAGTCAGCTCCACCGGCACAGGCAATAGCAGCCTGCTCCCAATGCGTCTTAGCAGCCAAATCCTGGGTTATATAATGTAATCTGGATATAAACATGACTTAATTAAAATGAAAGCCCAAAAGCGTTTTGTTACTTTCTATAACACGTAAAGTATAATCCTTTGCTTTCAGACAAGCTTTTGTTAATGGATAGCCTTTTGCAATATTTGCTGTCAATGCAGACGAAAGTATACAGCCGGAACCATGCTTGGCAAACTCTGCCAGTCTCTTTGCTTTGAATGGCTGCTGAGTTACCTGTCCGTCCTTTTCAAGCTTAAAAAGGTAATCTCGCCCCAAATCCTGTTCATTATGCCCGCCTTTCAGATAAACCATACAATATTGCGCTAAGTTTTGTGCAGCTTCAACAGGATCGGTTTCCGGAAACAATAGTTGTATTTCTTTCCAATTAGGCGTAATCAAAAAGAGCCTTTCGTAAATGGATTGCAGCAAATCATGATTGAGGTTTGTATGAAAATCGAACCCTGCACTGGCCTTTAAAATCGGATCCCAGACAATCTTCATTTTGGGATTGGCCTGTAGTAAAAATGAGAGAAGTACATCAAGTACTTCCAGGTTTTGAACCAAACCGATTTTAACAAAATCAATACGGTATTTTTCCAGCTGTAATTCAGCCTGACGAATAATCTGCTCCGGTGTTAACCAATCTACTCCGGTAAAAGTATCTTCATTCTGATAGGTAATGCTTGTAGTGACACCTAAACCGTGAACCTTATTCAGTTCAAAAGTTTTACAATCAGCCAAAACACCAGCCCCTCCTGAAGGATCGAAACCGGCAATAGTCATTACATAAGGTCTTATTTGCGCCATATCAATGGCAAAGATAATGAATGTGAGACAGAAACAGGAAAACGATTACGAAAGCTGTACTATTTCTTCCCAAAGTGCTTTTTTATCTCCGTCAGCATTCCACAGGGCACCTAAGATTGCGGCACCGTCAAATCCAGTACTTTTTACTAATGACAGGTTTCCTGAATTAATTCCTCCTAAAGCGTAAACCTTGATTTTCCTCACAGGCTGTGCACCTAAATATGCTTTTGCAGCAGCATGGTCAATTCCCTGAGGGTAATCTTTTTTGGAAATGCTATCAAATACAGGACTTAAAAATGTGTATTTATAATAATTGGGCAATGTGCTCAACTCTTCTACAGAATGAACGGAAGTACTTATATCAATCCTCCTCATTTTAGCTTTTGCAATAAGCTCTTTAAGTAGAGTTGCCTCAACCTGCTTCAAAAAAGTACCTGTTAAATGAATTCCTCCGAAGTTATATTGGGCGATCAAATCATAATGAGAATGAATAACTACCTTCCGGTAATAACGCGCCGGAATTTGTTTCAGGTAATCTAAAAACTCCTGTTTGCCCATCTCAGGCTTACGTACATGCAGCCTGTCAACACCAGCATCCAGTAAACTTAAAATAGTAGTAACCTCATCCGGCTGAGTCTGTGGTGGTGTGAAAAGTATTAAGTCTAAAGCCATAAATACTGAAATAAATCAGAAACAATACTACTATAACGTTTCTTACAAAAATGAGGACAAAAAAAGAGGCTATTTTATAGCCTCTTTGAATTTATTCTTCAGAATGATCCGGTGCAGAACCATCTTCTTCAAAGAAATCAAGTAAAGGGCCGAAATAACCGAAATCCCACCCTTCGCTTATATTTTCGAAAGCTTCGTCTGGAATATTAGTCTGACGAACTTCTACAGATGTTCCGTATTTATCTTCGTGCAATTTGATCGTTACAATAGACTCCGGCCCATCTTCGCCAAAATACCATTGCTGAACAATTTTCTTATTCTTAACAAATTCAAGGTTTTTTCCTGTCAGATCACCATCATAAAGTGAAAACTCAGAGCCTACTTCTTCTGACATCAACACTTCATCTCCTGTCCAAAGTACAATAACTCTCGGATCTGTCAAGGCCTGATACACCTCTTCGGGTGTTGCATTAATCTGGAAATACTTTTTAAAATCTTTCATTACTTTTTATTAAAACAGAAAAGCACCAAAGCCAGGCCCTGGTGCTTTCGTGATTATCATTATTACAAGTAGATTTCGCTACCCTTCTCTGCAAATTGCTTAGATTTCTCTTCCAAACCTTTCACTAAAGCTTCTTCTTCCTTCAAGCCTTGTTTCTCAGCATAATCACGCACATCCTGTGTAATTTTCATTGAACAGAAATGCGGACCACACATAGAACAGAAGTGAGCAACTTTAGCTCCCTCTGCAGGCAATGTTTCATCATGGAATTCTCTTGCTGTATCAGGGTCAAGAGACAGGTTAAACTGGTCATCCCAACGAAATTCAAAACGTGCTTTAGACAAAGCATTATCTCTTAATTGAGCTCCGGGATGTCCTTTTGCTAAATCAGCTGCGTGTGCTGCAATTTTATAAGCAATTACACCATCTTTCACATCTTTCTTATTAGGAAGACCAAGGTGCTCTTTTGGGGTTACGTAACAAAGCATTGCAGTACCGAACCAGCCGATCATAGCTGCACCAATGGCAGATGTGATGTGGTCATAACCCGGAGCAATATCAGTAGTCAATGGGCCTAAAGTATAGAAAGGAGCTTCGTGACACTCTTTCAATTGCTTGTCCATGTTCTCTTTAATCAAATGCATAGGAACGTGCCCCGGCCCTTCAATCATCACCTGTACATCATGCTTCCAGGCAATTTTAGTTAATTCTCCGAGAGTCTCCAATTCTCCAAACTGTGCAGCATCGTTTGCATCTGCAATAGAACCAGGACGTAATCCATCTCCTAAAGAGAAACAAACATCATAAGCCTTCATTATTTCACAGATCTCTTCAAAATGTGTATAAAGGAAGTTTTCTTTATGATGTGCCAAACACCATTTTGCCATGATAGAACCGCCACGGGAAACGATACCTGTTACACGCTTAGCAGTAAGTGGTACATAACGCAACAACACTCCTGCGTGGATTGTAAAGTAATCTACACCTTGCTCCGCCTGTTCAATTAATGTATCACGGAAAATTTCCCAGGTAAGGTCTTCTGCTTTACCATTCACTTTCTCTAAAGCCTGGTAAATCGGCACAGTTCCAACCGGAACCGGACAGTTACGAATGATCCACTCACGTGTTTCATGAATGTTCTTACCTGTAGAAAGATCCATCAGTGTATCTCCCCCCCAACGGCAAGACCACACAGCTTTTTCCACTTCCTCCTCTATAGAAGAAGTTACAGCAGAATTCCCGATATTTGTATTGATTTTCACGAGGAAGTTACGCCCGATAATCATTGGCTCACTTTCCGGGTGATTGATATTTGCTGGAATAACAGCACGCCCCATTGCCACTTCATCACGAACGAATTCAGGAGTGATATGAGACTTAGGTGTGCTGGCACCAAAATTCTGGCCGGCATGCTGATGTCCTAAAGCACCTCTTTCATTTTTAAGCTCTTCGTTGTATTCATCAATACGCTGGTTTTCACGAATAGCAATGTATTCCATTTCCGGTGTGATCAAGCCATTTTTAGCATAATGCATCTGGCTTACGTTCATTCCCGTTTTAGCTTTGTATGGATTACGGATATGTTCAAAACGGAGGTGATCTAATGACTGGTCTGCCAAACGTTCACGACCATATTCAGAAGAAATTTCTGTAAGTTCTTCAACATCTTTACGTTCAAGGATCCAGGACTCTCGCAAACGAGGCAACCCTTTTTTCAAGTCTATTACTACATTCGGATCTGTATATGGACCACTTGTATCATACACTGTCAGAGCCGGGTTCTTTTCCACTTTTTCTACAGCCGAAAACTTATGCACTGTATCTGTCAGTGTTATTTCACGCATCGCTACTTTGATATCGTGAATTTTCCCCTGAACATATATTTTTTTAGATGCGGTAAGCGGATTTCTTGTCAAAACGCTTTCTGAAGGAGCTTTATCCGGAGATTTCATAGTCTTATATGCTTAATGCACAAAGCGACAGGCTTAATGCGAATGTTCTGTTAGTTAAATGAAGACAATTAATTAACCACCCTGAGTGGCTCTTATCAGTAATACCTTATCGTTTTCTTTAAGGTATACCTCTTCCCAGTTTTGCCTGGGAATGACTGCGTTGTTTACTGCAATAGCCACACCGCGCTCAGCTTTCAAATCAAGTTTTTTTATTACCTGAACGATCGACAAATCAACTAAGTCGTCGTAAACTTTGCTGTTTACAGTAACCATAATTAAGTTTAAATGAGTAGAAGCAAAAGGGCGTGCAATCGCGGGAAGGCTATTTCACTTATTCCCTGCGACGGTACTAACCGCATCAGGTTCAAAGGGTATTTCTCAGCTTTTATCAGTCTAAATCCTGAATATCTCTATTCAAAAAACGGTGACCAATCCGCACCCCTATAAGTTTCTACTCAAATTTGTTCAAAATATTCGGGATTTCAAACCCTTTTTCGGCGAATATGTTTCAGCCTTTGATGAAGCTTATTAACTTTGATAACTAATATTTTATTTCTGATGGAGTTTTCAATTATCGCAGTTAATGTTTTTTATGCCGTTTTAGGATTGGCTCTGCTATTCCTGGCCTTTTGGATTTTTGATAACAACATTACTCATATCAATCTGAAACAAGAATTACGTAATGGTAATATTGCTGTCGCTATTTTCTTCGCTGCACTTTTTATCTCCTTTGCCCTTATAATAACGGGAGCTCTAAATTAGTTATCTGTTTATTTTACTAGTTTAGACAAACTTCAGACTCGTCTCTTCTACTCCGACTGATAATTCAGCGTCTCCTCCACATACCATTGCCACATTATGGTTTTCATGACCTACCGGAAAATGGAAACATACAGGATATTGATATTCTGCTACCGTATCACGAATGATTTCATAAGCAGTTTTCCCGAATGGAATTGTGTTATCTTTCATATCGGACATATCTCCAACAATCAAACCTGCTAAATTTTCCAGTTTCCCTGATCTCTTCAACTGCAGCATCATTCTGTCAATATGGTAAAGGTATTCATCCAGATCTTCTATAAACAGAATTTTCCCTCTGGTATCTATATCAGAAGGAGTACCAATCATAGATACCAAAAGAGACAAATTACCTCCTACGATCTGACCATTTGCCAAACCCGGACGATTAAATTCATGTGTATTACAGGTGTAGTTTAATTCTTCACCAAACAATGCCTTACGAAGCGACTCCAGCGTCTCTCGTTCAGCTTTGGCAAACAACAAAGGCATTGTACTATGTATACTACAAAGTCCCCTACTGTGCAAGTGATTATGCGTCACTGTTACATCACTAAAACCACAAAGCCATTTAGAGTTTTTAATTAAAGGAGTAAAATCTACTCTGTCAATGATACGAGCAGTACCATATCCGCCTCTTGCGCAAATAATTGCCTTTATTTCAGGGTCATTAATTGCCTGTTGTAAATCAGCTGTACGCTCCTTATCTGTACCGGCAAACTGATTTTCTTCATGAAATAACCGCTGTGCAAAAGCTACTTCTAATCCCCAGGACTTTAATATTTCAATAGCAGGTAGCAATTCAGGAAATGCCACCTTTCTTGCTGTCGAAAGTATCATTACTTTATCGCCTTTTTCCAGATAAGGTGCTTTGATAAGAGACATTAGGCAAAATACAATTTGGTGAATACAAAAAAAGCCCCAAAAGGGGCTTTCAATTTTATTTCAGTACTTCTACTTACCAGCTGGCTTAACCGCAGGCTTTGCTGCGCCAGCAGGAGATGTTGCAGGAGCAGGTGTTGTTGCTGCCTTAGGTGCAGGAGGAGTTATCCCTAATTTTTTCAAGACTAACGGAGTAACATCATCCTTTTCAGGAGCATGAAGAATAATACTCATACCCATACCACCATCACTGTTAAATACGTAAGCAAAACCATTTTCATTGGCTACTTCATCAATTGCTTTCTGCACTTTAGTCAATACAGGCTCCAATAATTGCTCTTGCTTTCTTTGCATAGAAGCTTCGGCATTTTTCTGAAACTCCTCCATCTGGCCTTGCATATCCTGCAATTCACGCTCTTTATCTGCCTTGATAACATCTGACATCATAGAAGCACCTCTCTGATAAGCTTCATATTTAGCCTGAAAATCTTTGATTTTAGCCTGTAGCTGATTATCCAACTGCGACTTATATGTTTTCAATTCATTCTCTATCTGCTTACTTTCAGGCATTTGAGACACAATGGCTTCTACATTTGTATAACCGATTCTAATATGTTTTTCCTGTGCCGTGGCACTCACGCCAGCCATTAATAAACCGGCAATTAGAAACGACTTCAAAAATTTCATTTTCATGTTGTTATTAAGGTTATTGTTTTTGTTTGTTATCTATAGTATCTGCTTTATCCCCTAGCCCTAACTCTTCAAGAACATAATCGGTATAATCATGTCTTGGGTCAGTATATATCATTACTATATCACCGGATTTATCAAATACGATAGCCAGTTGTTTAGATTTTGCTACTTTTTGTACTGCTTTAAATACCTTGTCAAGAACCGGTTTTGTCAATTCTGTTTTCTTCAGAAATAACAAACCTTCATAACCAAAATACTTATTCTGCAACTCTTTAGCTGCCTTTTCATATTTGACAATAGTATCAGTCCTCTCCTTCCTCATATCTTCGGTAAGGAGCAACTCTTCGGCATGAAAAGCAACATAGAGCTTCTCTATGTTTTTATACTTTTCCTCAACCTCTGCCTGCCATTTTTGTGAAACCTTATCCAACTCACCTTGAGCTTTCTTATATTCAGGAAGCTTATTCAAGATAAAGTCCGTATCCACATAGCCAAACTTCTGCCCAAATGAATTAAATCCAAATGCCAGAAGAATAAGAAAAAAAGCAACTTTTAACCTCATAATTTATACAAGTATAAGAAGTTATACTTCAGAATCAAAATACAGATTATCTCAGCTGTTGACCAATTGAGAATGTAAATCTATTACGGTTAGCTCCAGGAATACCTGGCACTTCGTCGAAGCCCCAACCATAATCCACCCCTATTAAACCAAAGGCCGGCATAAATATTCTCGCACCAAAACCTGCAGAACGATATAACTTGAACGGATCATACTGAGTATAACTTCTCACGTTATTTCCTCCTTCGGCAAAACCAAGTACATAAATAGAAGCCATTGGATTCAATGTAATAGGATAACGCATTTCAAACACGATCTTGTCATAAGCTACGCCCCCTTGTGCATCTTTCCCTGTAGGGTCACGTCCAATGCTATTATCCTGATAGCCACGTAAACCTATTACATCAGAACCTAACAAGAAGTTAAAGCCTGACAATCCACTACCTCCCAGTACAAAACGCTCAAATGGCCCAATGCCCAAATCCGGATTATAAGCTCCCAAGAAGCCAAAATGTGCCCTTGTATTCAATACCAAATCCCCTGCTATACGAGTAAAAAATGAACAATCAAACATTGTTTTATAATACTCGACCAGGCTGAACTTTTTAGAATACACTTGTTCATCTGTCATCCCTTTATAATCTTGTTTGCCCATAAATACTGAATAGGGTGGAGTCAATGTCAAATTCAGCGACAATGAAGAACCCCTTCTTGGGTATGTAGGGTTATCGATACTGTTTCTCGCTAGTGTTGTCCCAAGCGTGAAACTGTTAAATACGCCATCCCTTACAGGAATATAACCACTGCTGAATGATGCAAGATTATAATTCAGGAAGCTCAATGTATTGTTCAGCGTAAAGTAATCATCAGGCCATTTTAAACGACGCCCTAAACCAATAGATAAACTTGTCAGTTTCAGGTGCCCGCCAAAAGTTTGCCCTGTATAATAATTTGTAGTACGTTGTATAGACCTGTTTGCAGAAATTGTCAGGGAACGAGGTTTCGTCCCACCCAACCAAGGCTCTGTAAAGCTGAAAGTATAACTCTGATAAGGAATACCATTTGACTGCAAACTAACGGACAAGCGCTGTCCATCACCTGAAGGCAAAGGGTCCCACTTACTGAAATGAGGAATATTTCTTAATGAGAAGTTATTAAAAACGACACCAAGAGTACCTGTCAAACCATAGAAACCACCATACCCCCCGGACAACTGAATCTGATCACTTGGTTTTTCAGTTACATTATATTCAATATCTACTGTCCCGTTTGCAGGATTTGGAATAGGGTTAATCTGGATTTTTTCAGGATCAAAATACCCCAAAGTAGCTAATTCTCTTTGAGATCTTATCAAATCAGAACGGCTGAATTTCCTTCCCGGAATAGTCCGAATCTCTCTTAAAATTACATGGTCGTTAGTTTTAGTATTACCAGATACTGTCACCTGATCAATAATCGCCTGCGCACCTTCATGAATCCGCATTTCTATATCAATAGAATCACCATCTACATGTATTTCCACTGGATCGCAGTTATAAAATAAATATCCATCATCAAGATAAAGTGAGCTAACGTCCAATCCACTTGGATTGTAGTTTAGTCGGCTATCAAGTAATTCTGTATTATAAACATCTCCTTTTTTGATAGCCAGAATGTCACTAAGCTCTTTATCATCATGAATAAAATTACCTACCCAGGTAATATTCCTGAAATAATATTTTCTTCCCTCTGATATATGAATATCTATACCTACACGGCTACTAGAAGACTTGTTTGTTGGCTTTTTGGACATGTACCCTGTATTATCAATTGTCCAAACAGCATGCTGAACAGGATAAACCGAATCATGAACAATGGCAGCATCTCTGTATCCCTTTGTATTATAATAGGTAATCAGCGCTTTCTTGTCCTCTTCATAATCGGATTTTTTATACTTAGTGGATGAAAAAGTATTAACAAGACTCTTCTCCTTTGTCTTTTTCAATTTCTTTTTCAGCTGAGCTGAAGTAAATATTTCGTTACCTGAAAAATTTATATGATCTATTTTAACTTTTCTCTTTCTGTCAACATTAATTGTAAGAATCACATTGTTTGTAAACAATGTATCCTTTACTCTCTGTATTGTTACGACAGTATTAAGATAACCTTTTTCAACAAAGTGCTTTTTTACAGTATTCTGGGTATTCTTAATTAAAACATCTGTTAAAACCTTTCCTTTAATTAATCTGATCTTTTCTTTCAGATCATCTTCATCAGCTTTCTTAACCCCTTTAATTACAAATTTAGACAAGCGGGGACGTTCCTGAAGGAATAAATCGAGCCAGATCTGATTACCCTCCATTTTGGTGATCTTCACCTCAACATCACCAAGAATTCCCTGTCCCCACAGATTCTTAATAGCCTTAGCTATATCATCGCCGGGAACTTTAACAATATCACCTTTTTTTAAGCCGGTAATTGAGATAATAGCACTGGGATCTACAAACTTTGCACCACTGATAGTAATGTCTGCAATTTCGTATTTGCCAGGTTCTGTGTAGTTAAACCTAAAATTAAAATCATTATCAAACTCATCACTCTGGGCCAAGGAAGCCACAGAGAGTAAACAAAGGGCTACTAGAAGGTATATTTTTTGATACATTATTAATTGATATTCAATTGTTCACTGGTCTTGCCAAACCTTCTCTCTCTCTTTTGATAATCCAAAACAGCTTCGTGTAAATGCTCTCTTCTGAAATCAGGCCATAGAACCTCAGTGAAGTACAGCTCGGAATATGCTATTTGCCATAATAAAAAATTACTTATTCTCAGTTCTCCGCTGGTCCTGATCATTAATTCAGGATCGGGGTATTGCGCAGTTTGTAAATAAGCACTTACTAATTCTTCAGAAATTACATCTGAAGCAATTTTACCAGTTTTTATATCTTCTGAAATCCCTTTTATTGCATGTACTAACTCCCAGCGCCCACTATAGCTAAGTGCCAAAATTAATGTCATCTTATTGTGGTGCTTTGTTTGCTCTATTGCTTCAAGCAACTGGTTACGGCATTTTTCAGGCAGGGCTGCTGTATCTCCGATTGTCTGGAGTTTAATACCATTTTTTGTAAGTGTCTTTAACTCGTCAATAATAGTACCTATTAAAAGTTCCATTAAAGCATTAACTTCTTCCTTTGGTCTATTCCAATTTTCAGTTGAAAATGCGTACAAGGTTAAAAAACTAACACCCAGCTCAACGCAACCTTCAACCGTTTCCCGTACGGCTTTGATTGCATTTTTATGTCCAAAAATCCGAGCGGCCCCTTTCTGCTTTGCCCAACGGCCATTCCCATCCATAATTACGGCAATATGCTGAGGAATTCGGTCGGGATTAATATCTTCTTTCAAAACAGATTTAATTAGTAATGTATTGCCTCAAATTTGAGAGTGCAAATATGGGTCTTATAAAAGAGATTTTCAAGAATAGTCTAAGAGAACTTATTTTTCAGGGCATTTGACAGAATAAAAGGTATAGCTAACCTGAACCCCGGCAAACAAATAAGCATCATTATCAGTATATGAAGTCTGCGTAGTATTTGAACCATCACGCTCATAAACATTATCCAGCTGATCTGTAAAGGTAATCCGATAGCCGGCCTCAACACCAAAATTAACTTGCTTTGAATAGGCCCATTTTACCCCAACACCTAATGGAATACATAGATTCATTGAATAGTTCTGATCCTTTTCATAGGCGGTGAAACGAAATACACCTAAACCCATTAATAAATAAGGAGACCACTTATTTGTTGCCTTAAAGGTTTTGTGAGGAGCCCTGAAGTCAAAAAAGTTATACTCTGCCAGAAAAGAAATTTCAGATATGCTATTATTAAAAGAAGTATTGCGAAGCTTCGCCATAGCATTATTACTTCCTTGATCTGACCCATGTATGCCTGTAAATAATACATTCACGCGTAGGTCAAAAACCGGGCTGAAATTATATCTGACAAAAGCCTGTCCACCGGGCCTTACCTGTAGAGGTTTAAACCCGGGAGCCAACTCACCCCTGTATAAAGTGCCACCAATACCTGCACCTACTTCCCATTTTTGGGAATATGCGGTATTGAAAAATAATAAAGAAAAGAAAAAGACAGTAATGAAATGCTTCATATACTGTCTAAACGTTTTTACCACGATGATATTGTATAATTTCTTAATTTCTGAACTTAGGACAAACTACACGCTCAGGAATAATGTAAGACAAATGAAAACCTGTCACAATATACCAATCTGTGTTTTTATCGCCACGCTGATCACCTTTCTGACCAAAACCGGCAAGGTGAGTATAATTATCGACCTGTCCGTCAGAAGACATCACATTAGATTGAGTCATAGATGGATTAGTAATAGTTGTATGACCATAATACTGAGCAGCAGCAGAGCGGTCAGCGATATACCATGTATCTCTAGGTAAGTTCTCAGGACCTGCATAAGTCGTACTTACGTCATCCAGGTAATCTGTAAATGTTCTTCTCCAGCCAATTTCAAAGGCTAAATCCCACTGTTTACTTAACTTATATCTGAAACCCAATCCGAAAGGAATGGCCATCTGAAATGAAGAATAACTCTTTCCTTCAGTTTTGTATGGCTGTGCAGCTACCCAGGTACTCGTTCTCTCACCGGTAGCCTGATCTATCATCAGGAATTGAGGGCGCATATAAAACCCTGCCAATCCTATGAAACCGTAAACATTGTAATCAGATCTTTTGGTATAGTTACCTCTATTATCAAATAAGTCGATAATCAAATCGCCTTTCAATTCAAAGATATCACTTCTGAAATTCAAATCGCGTGCTCTTCTGAAGTCACCATCATCTCCCAATGCAGTTCTGTCATCCCCTTTGACTCTACCATAAGTGAAAGCAGCTCTCCAAAACAATCTTGGATGAAACTTACGCATCAAATGCACCCCTACACTAGGCTTAGTATATTGTAATCCCGGACTAACAAAACTCTGACCCGGATCTAGCTCTCCCACATAGTTCATTATGCCTAAACTGGCACCTATTTCCCAATACTTCTTTTTCTTTGTGAATTTTTGGGCATAACCGGTATTAACTGAGAAAGCCACCATAACTATAGCTAGGCAAATGATAGGTAGGTGTTGTAGTTTCTTCATAAAATGTTCTTTAATCTTTAGAAACAAATAGGCTGTTTAGACAAAACTATATATTATATTGAAATAAATCAAAAATATATTCAATTTCTTACATCAATACCCCAGTTCAACTTTTTCCGGAGTGTTGTTAAATAACTAGTATTGTTCAAGGTAACTAATTTCGCTTTAAAATCTGCTTTTTTTACGGATAATTGCACAGATGCATCTACTTTACATGACCTGGAATCTAAGGCAACCAGAAAATTTTTGCTCCTTCCTTCAATCTTGAAAGAGATAACAGAATCATCAGAAACAATTAAAGGCCTGACATTCAGGCTATGCGGACTTACCGGTGCAATAATAAAATTATTAGAACTCGGTAACACAACGGGACCTCCTACACTCAAAGAATAACCTGTAGAACCTGTAGGTGTTGCTACCAATAAGCCATCTGCCCAATAAGAATTCAAGAATTGCCCATTGATATATGTATGAACAATTATCATTGAAGAAGTATCGCGTTTAAAAATACTCAGCTCGTTTAAACCAAAATTAATATCACCAAATAATTTTTGATCCGACTCCAGTTGCACCAAAATGCGGTCTTCTATTTTATATTCTTTATTGAAAAGTTTTTCCAGCGAATCACTTATCTCGTCCTTGGAAATAGTAGCCAGATAGCCTAGGCGTCCGATATTAAAACCAAGAATAGGAGTCTCTTTTTTCCCAATAAAGGTGATTGATTCCAACAGAGTTCCATCACCACCTATACTGAAAACATAGTCACAATCCGGAAAGTCAGACAAATCTGTAAAAGTCGGATATTCGCTTTTGGAAATAATTTTTTGTTTGACTAAAAAAGCAGCATAAAGTTTATTGAGCACAATCTCAACCTTATGAGCCTGAAGAATAGAAAGTATTTCTCTGATATGAGGAATAAACTCCTCTTTGAATGGTCTTCCGTGTAATGCTATCTTCACAATCAATACCCGGATTAAATATTGAGATAGCGCATCAAATTATCAAGGCGCTGCTTATCAACGCTCTCGAAATCGGATTCATGATACTGGCCGACAATATTATATTGAAAACGCTCAAGTGCTGAAATAACTCTGGACAAATCCGGTTGATTCAACTTCAATACTAAACGTACCATTCCCACAACATCCTCTTCCTGCATGATAGCAGCACTGAGTATTTTAGCTCCGTTACTTTCAATAATACGCCCGATCTCCCCTAACGAATACTTAGATTCCTCCATTGACAGAACCAATACCCCACCAGGACTGGTAAAGGCATTCATTCCTGCAAAATAAGAAAGCGTTTCAGAAACTACGATTGTTCCAAGATACTTTTTATTCTCTCCTAATACAGCTATATAAGCAGATCCGGTTTGAAAAGAAACTCTTAATACATCGTAAATATGTTGTTCCTGACGAACAAAGGCCTCCTGATTGTCTAACCTTAGTTTGCCAATTTCAACATTATCATCTAATAAAGAGTGTAGCGTTTCCTCATTTAGAAAACCTTTGAAAATATCTTCATCTACAACCGGCAAAGAACTAAATCCATTATCCTCCATTAATTCCAGCGCATATTGAGCACTGTCACCTGATTTCAGATGAGGAATGGAGGACTGGACAAATTCTTGTGCATTCATGTAATTTAATTTTCTAGAAACTCTTTAAGATACTCAATAAACTCTACAGGTCTCTCCATCATTGGCGCATGACCGCATTTATCAATGAATCTTAATAATGAATGAGGAATCAATTTATTAAACTCATGGGCTACTTCTGGCGGAGTAATAGTATCATTTAACCCCCAGACCAGCATAGTAGGACATTTAATATTTCCTACTACGGTTGCCATATTATGACGTTGCGCAGATTTAGCAATCGCAATAATGCGCATACATTTAGGAATACTGCCTACAATTTCATACACCTCATCCACCAATTCTTTGGTAGCAACAGCAGGATCGTAGAATGTATATTCAGTACGCTCTTTAACATAATTATAATCTCCCCTTTTAGGGAAAGACCCCCCCATTCCGTTTTCAAACAAACCGGAGCTGCCTGTCAGTAAAAGACGTTTTACTTTCTGAGGATATTTCAATGTATAAATCAAGCCGACATGCCCCCCTAATGAATTACCTATCAACGTCATGTCTGACAACGACTTGTATTCTACAAAATTGGTAATATATTCAACTAAGCCATCTAATCCTGCACTCTTAATAGGCATTTCATAAATAGGCATTATAGGCAATATCACTCTGTGTGTTTTGGAAAAAGCGCTAATAATGTCGGTCCAGTTACTTAAAGCGCCAAAAAGACCATGTAAACAAAGCAGGACTTCACCCTCACCTGCGTCAATATATTTGAAGCCCTTATTTTCCTTGATTTGATAAGACATCTACTTAAAGGAAGTTTTGAAAATAAATACGAAATAAATGATGTTACGTTTATCCGTAACGAAATGCAATTTTATTAAAATTCACCAAACTTTTCAAAAAATGTTTGATCTCACATGACATTATGAGAGATGCAACCACGATTTAAAAATCAAATTTGTAAACCAAACGAGATAAGGATTGAAAATGCTTTTTGAGAATTCAGAAGTTAAACTACTTATTTTCAGCCACTCACAAACCAACATAAAGCATGAAACTATCATCATTACCTTAAAAACAGCTAATAAAGCTCCAAGCAAATTATCTAAAATACCGAAAGGCGTAAAACTGACAATTCCTTTAATAATGCTTCCAAGGAAATTAACAGCTTTAAAGATACCTACGAAAATTAATGTAAAAGCAAGGAATGATACTATTCCATGTAACTCAGGGATTCTGGCATCTAATACTATAACCAGCTCTTTGAAGAATAACATGGCAGCAATCAAAGCAATAATATAAGCCAGCAAATAGATGACTTCCATAATAATGCCTCTTTTGTATCCTGCAATAATACCCCATACCAAAGCAGTACCAATAATGATGTCAATCCAATCAGGCTTCATTAATTAGCCTAGTAGCTGCTTTACAATTGAAGAGATTACTTTACCGTCAGCTTTACCTGCCAATTCTTTTGAAGCAACACCCATTACCTTACCCAGGTCCGCAGCGCTGCTAGCGCCAACTTTCTGAATAATTGTATTAACAGCAGCTTTCACTTCATCTTCACTCAATTGTTTTGGTAAATACCTTTCAATAACCGCTAATTCAAGTAATTCTTTATCCTGAAGATCCTTACGTCCCTGTGATCCGAAAACGTCAGCAGACTCTCTTCTTTGTTTGGCGGCCTTGGTCAACAACTTGATTTCAGCATCTGCATTCAACTCTTCAGCAGCACCTTTTTCTGTTTCAGACAAAAGGATCAAAGATTTGATACTTCTGAGTGCTGTCAGGCTATCCTTATCTTTTGCCAGCATTGCTGTTTTTATATCAGCGTCTATCTGTGTTTTTAAGCTCATTTTAGATCAGGAAATTAAAAGTGTAGAAAGATTTTATTGAGAATAAATATTGTAAAATCCCTTCTTGTTGATGGAATCTAAACCAAATTCGGGAAAATGATTTAAATTTGGCTTCGAAATTAATCATTCCTGATGCAATTTTCAAATCTGACTCATGACAAAACTCAGTGTTAACATAAATAAAATCGCAACGCTGCGAAATGCACGTGGAGGGAACAATCCCGATGTAGTAAAAGTAGCCTTGGATTGTGAGCGCTTCGGTTCCCAGGGAATTACGGTTCACCCCCGCCCGGATGAGCGTCATATTCGTTATAAGGATGTTACTAATCTGAAAAAAGTAATTTCTACAGAGTTTAATATTGAGGGCTATCCAGACGGCAGGTTTATGGAACTTGTTAAACTTACTCGCCCGGCTCAAGCAACCCTTGTACCCGATCCTCCTCAGGCAATTACTTCTAATGCCGGCTGGGACACAATAGCCAATAAAACCCAATTGACAGAAGTTGTAGCTCAACTAAAATCCTGGGGGGTGCGTGTTTCTATTTTTGTAGACCCTGACTCCAAAATGGTTGAAGGAGCCAAAGCTGTTGGCGCTGACCGTGTAGAACTATACACAGAACCTTATGCCAGTCACTATCATAAAAATCGTGAAGAAGCAATCAAACCTTATATAATTGCCGCAAAAAAAGCAGACGAACTTGGCTTAGGTTTAAATGCCGGTCATGACCTTGATTTAGATAATTTACAATATCTGCATCAAAACCTGCCTAACCTCGACGAAGTATCGATAGGCCATGCATTGATTTGCGATGCGCTATATTACGGGCTGGAAAACACAATTCAGATGTATTTAAGACAGTTAAAATAAACACTCCACACCAAAATGAATTTATTTTATAGAGAAAGTGGCGAAGGACAGGCATTAATCATTTTACATGGTTTGTTCGGTTCGTCTGACAACTGGCTTACTGTTACAAAATCACTTGCAGAGACGCATCGTGTTTTTCTTGTAGATCAACGTAACCACGGCCGCTCACCGATGGCTTCTCCTCACAATTATGAAGCAATGGCCGGTGATCTGAAAGAGTTTATTGAACAACAAACACTTAAGAACCCTATCATTATCGGTCATTCTATGGGAGGAAAAACAGCCATGCATTTCGCTTGTAAATATCCTGACTTGTTAGAGAAACTCGTTGTAGTTGACATTTCTCCCCGTTATTATCCTCCTCACCATCAATCTATTCTGGCCGGCCTTGCAAGTGTTGATCTTGCGAATCTGGAAAACAGAAACCAGGCTGACGAACAAATGGGCACAGTAATTTCAGATGTTGGAACCAGGCAGTTCTTGTTAAAAAATCTCTACAGAAATGAGCAAAACGAGTTTGCATGGAGAATGAATCTCGATCTGATCAAATCTCAGATAGAAAATATTGGTGAAGCTTTACCTGAAAATGCACACTTCAACAAGCCCACATTGTTTATCAGAGGCGAAAAGTCTAATTACATTACCGATACAGATAAACCTGCTATTGCGAAGCACTTCCCTGATTCTGAAGTTGTCACAGTAATGGGATCTGGCCATTGGGTACAGGCAGAGCAACCTACCGGATTCCTTGAAGTTCTAAACCAATTTATTTAATCAAGAAGTTTAATTACGCCTGTTTGAGTTTTTCACCTGCAGATAACACTGAATTTCGCAGATCAGGAAAGGTACAATGAAAACGGCTACTCAATTAATATTAAAACTTTACAACATAGAAGACACTTAGAATAAACATGAAGCTGAAATTATAACTCAAAAACATGAAGATCATTCCCATTTTAATAGTAATGCTCATTTTAAGCAACACGGCAATTTTTGCACAAGGAGTAAAAATGCCGGTATTGAGCCCTACTCAAACGTTGCAACAAGATTTCTCTCTGTCCGAGGTTAGTATTACTTATTCACGCCCAAGTGCACGAGGCAGGGTTGTTTTCGGACAGGTTGTGCCCTTTGGTCAGGTATGGCGTACCGGAGCAAACAGTTCTACTAAAATCAATTTTGGAGAAGATGTAAAAATCAGCGATCAAATACTGAAAGCCGGTGAATATGCTCTTTATACTATTCCTGACAAAACAGAATGGACGATTGTTATCAGCAAAAACACACAGTTGTGGGGCAATTTCGGCTATACAGACAAAGATGATATATTTCGTTTCAAAGTGAAGACGCAGGTGCTGAACGATAAAGTAGAAACATTTACCATCAATCTGATCAATCAGACAATAAAATCTTTTGACGTATTGCTTACCTGGGAAAACACTGCTGTTAGCTTCTCCGTATCAACAGCCATTGACCAGGATGCCGCAATTATGAAAGAACTGAATGAAGCGATGGCTTCTGACATGAAACCATACTTTCAGGCTGCAAGCTACTATTTCCAGACAAACAGGGATTTGAATAAAGCCTCAGAATGGGTAAACGAAGCTGTAAAAGCACAACCTGACGCCTATTGGATAGAACAACTAAAAGCACAAATCCAGCTAAAACAAAAAGATTATAAAAATGCCCTTATATCGGCCGAAATTGCCAAAGCAAAGGCTACAAAAGCCAATAACCCTGAATCAGTAAAAAATATAGAAAAGCTGATTTCCGAAATAAAAGCCGCAAAATAATCAGCAATATAGCCTACGGAAAACCCGTAGGCTATATTGTTATAAACCAGCATACAGTAATACTTTAGTACTTTTTAAACGTCTTATTTCCCGTTCACAGCATAACTCCGATCATACTTGGCTTTCCCTACCAGATATAACATCAGCATCCGCGCATAACGGAAGGTAAGCGGCATTACTCCTACAATGATTGCAGAAACTACTGCAAACACATAAAAAGCATCAATTCCTTCAAAAAGCAAAGTCATTGCAATCCCGATAACCACGATCATAGCTACATTCATACCGTAACTGAAATACATTGCCCCTGTAAAGAAACCAGGCTCCTGTTCATACCTCAGATCACAATGCGGGCAATACTTATATGTATCGGAAAGTTTTAAAAGCACATATGGGTTTGGTGATTCAAATACGTTTCCCTGACGGCAGCGGGGGCATTTTTGAAGAAGAAAACCTGCTAAGACTGAACGTTCTTTAAATTCATTTTTACCAGAGCCTTTTTGATCACTTACTAATTCTGACATCTTTTCTTAATGGGGTAATTTATTCTTTATGAGACCATAAAACCAGGTTCCGGCAATGGCACTTAGCAAAGTTACAATAACCACTGTAAATCCGGCACCTATTTGTGCAAAAAGTGGCCCCGGACAAGCTCCTGTCAATGCCCAGCCAAAGCCAAACATCAAACCACCGATCACCTGTCCCCAATTAAATGTTTTCGGCTTGATATAGACCGTTTCACCAGCCATTGTTTTGATATTAAACTTTTTAATCAACAAAACAGAAATCAGGCCTACAGCTACAGCAGAACCAATGACACCATACATGTGAAAAGACTGGAAGCGGAACATCTCCTGAATCCTGAACCATGAAACAATTTCAGCTTTTAAAAACACTATACCGAAAAGTACTCCGACTATCAGGTATTTAAAATTCTTCTTGAAATTCATATTCTTACAAAATGAAAGGCAAAACAAAATGAGTTACAACAATTCCTCCGACCATGAAACAGATGGTAGCTATAAGTGAAGGCCATTGCAGATTGGATAAGCCCATAATGGCATGTCCGGAAGTACACCCACCTGCATAGCGCGTACCAAAACCTACCAGGAATCCACCCAGGATAATAAATATGAATCCTTTAACAGACAGTAAATTTGACCAGGAGAAAATATCTGCCGGCAGCAGATCTGTAAATGAGGTAACTCCGAGATTTTTCAAATCGGCAACAGTACTCTCCGCAATCACAATTGTATGAGGATCGGCTAATAACTGACTTCCGATAAAACCACCTATTGCAATTCCCGACACAAAGAAAAGATTCCATGCATTAGCTTTCCAGTCATATTGAAAAAAAGGAATATTAGCAGGAATACAAGCTGCGCATATATCCCTTAATGACGAGGATATACCAAAAGTCTTATTTCCTAGCAACAATAAGACAGGAACTGTTAAACCGATTAACGGGCCCGCTACATACCAGGGCCAGGGTTGTGTGATGAATTCTAACATAGTAAAATGCTTAATGCTTAATGCTTAATGCTTAATGCTTAATGCTTAATTAATAACTAAATTTCTTCTAATTCTCTCCCTATAGCTATAGGGACTCAATTCTAACACTATTTTTTACTCTGACAAACAAAAGCTGTTTTAGACACATCTGTTTTACTGATTGCCCCAAAACCGCCGGCAATATCTGTTACATTGTCAAAACCCCTTGCTTTCATAATTGAAGCAGTAACCATTGAGCGGTATCCTCCAGCGCAATGTACATAATAAGTTTTCTGACGATCCAGTTGCCCTATCCAGTCATTAATATAGTCCAGTGGTTTGTTTTGTGCATTTACAACATGCTCGGCATCATACTCCGACGGTTTGCGCACATCCAGAATATTAATCTCTTCTTGTTTTAATTCTGAGAACTCTTCTGCCGAAATTGACTTTACTGCTTCTTCTTCCTGCCCCTTTTCTGTCACCAGTAGAATAGGCTGCTTCAAATCCGTAATCAAGGCTCCCACCCATGGCGCAAACTGTCCTCCCAAACCGATATTAATTGAATTTGGGATAAAACCTTTTGCAAAAACCCGGGCATCCCTTGTATCGAGTACTAAAGCGCCTTCTTCATTGGCAACATGCTCAAACTCCTGCGGGTTATATGCCTGTGCCCCCCTTTCCAGCACCTGGTCTATACTTGCATAGCCTAGCTTATTCATCATTGCATTTTTAGGAAAATATTGCGGTGCCGGCATAATACCATCCAGTACTTTCTCAATAAATTCACTCTTGCTCATAGGTTGTAAAGCGTAATTAACCTGCTTCTGATGGCCAAGAGTATCCGTTGTTTCTTTACTCATATTCTTACCGCATGCAGACCCCGCTCCATGTGCCGGATAAACTGTAATTTCATCAGGCAATACCATGATTTTATTACGGAGAGAGTCATATAAATGTCCCGCCAATTGCTCTTTGGTCAAATCAGATTTTACAGCCAGATCCGGACGGCCAACATCTCCGATAAACAAAGTATCACCAGTAAAAATTGCCCGTTTTGTTCCTGACTCATCCAACAAAAGATAAGTGGCAGACTCCATGGTATGCCCGGGAGTGTGCAATACTCTGATAGTAATTTCACCTACTTTAAACTCTTCTCCGTCTTCTGAAATATGAGCTTTAAAACCGGTTTTCGCATTTGGTCCATAAACAATTTCCGCACCTGTTTTCCTGGCAAGATCCACATGCCCAGACACAAAGTCGGCATGAAAGTGTGTTTCAAAAACATACTTGATCTTTGCCTGATTTCTTTCTGCTTTACGGATATAAGAATCCACTTCACGCAAAGGATCAATAATTGCTGCCTCTCCTGCCGATTCTATATAATAAGCAGCTTCCGCTAAACAACCTGTATATAACTGTTCAATAATCATAATTTGTTTATTTTAATCCCGTATACCCTTTATAAAAACTGTTCAATCAGAATAACAATACCCATTGCTAATACAAACCAGCCAAACCATATTTTAAGCTGGTCTGGTCTCACTTTCAGTGCAATTTTTTCACCTACAAAAATACCCGCAACAGCCAATGCTGCATATGACAGCAAAAAGGGCCAATCGACATGGTCGAGATGTGTCAAATCTCCTGCAAAACCAATCAAGGAGTTTACAGCAATAATCATCAGGGATGTACCCACTGCAAAACGCATAGGCAGATTAACCAGTAATACCAGAGCCGGAACAATTAAAAAACCTCCTCCGGCCCCAAGCAAACCTGTAATCGTTCCTACCAATATTCCAACAATAAAAATGAGTCCATAGTTGAAACTGATATTATCCAATTCATCATTATCACAATTGACACATTTTGCCCTGATCATATTGAAAGAAGCCAGTAACATAAATACACTGAATAAAATCAGCAGCATTTCATCTTTGGTAAAAACCAGCTTTCCCCATGACCCTATAATATCAGGTATAGCCGGCAAGATCAGCTTTCTGACTAACACAACAGTAACAACAGAAGGCACTACAAAAACAAAGGCTGTCTTCATATGCAGCAATCCCTTTTTCCAATAACCCCAGGCCCCTACCAGCGCCGTTGTACCTACAATAAAAAGCGAATAACTCGTAGCCGTTACAGCTGACATTCCCACTACATATACCAGTACCGGAATTGTAAGAATGGAGCCTCCAGCTCCTACAATACCTAATAAAACACCTATCAACAATGCCAGCAAATAGCCTGTCATATCACCTAAAATTTATCACAGTCATTAATACATTGGATAATTTTGGTAATCGTGCGGTCGGTTAAAGAATAGTAAATATTTTTGCCGCTACGCTCCGTTTTCAGGATTCCTTTGTCACGCATATTGATCAGATGATGCGAAAGTAAAGCCTGTTCCATACCCAGTTTTTCCTGTATATCACCGACACAAAGCCGCTCACACTGGTCCAGTAAATCCACAATAGAAATCCGGGCGGGATGCGCCACAGCTTTCAATACATGAGCAGCCCGTTCGAGCTTCTCAGTATTAATTCTTAAACTAACCGTTGATTCCATAAATCCCTTAGATATAATGTTTAATAGCTTTTAGCTGCTTATTTGTATTGAGCAAGCAATTGTTTCAACTGGAAAGCCGGCATTGCCCCCGAACCTCTCCATACCTGTTCCCCATTTTTGAAAATAATCAACGTAGGAACAGACTGCACCCTGAAATGTGCCGCAGCATTAGGATTGCGGTCTATATCTACTTTCAGGATTTTAGCTTCGCCATGCAGGTCATTGGCCACCTGCTCTAAAGCCGGAGCCATTGCCTGGCATGGCCCGCACCAAGTAGCATAGAAGTCTACTAATACAGGAACAGGACTATCTTTAATAATGTCTTCGAATGATTTTTTATCGACTGCCATAATACATATATTTTATTATTAACATATATACATTTGTTTATATAAAAGAGTTCAAACTTCTCCTTAAAAAGATTTATTTCCTTAAAACATGTATCCTCATGCCTGTTTTAACGTTCAAGCAGTAAATATTAATAACTATGAGGAATTTGTTTTTCTGGATCGGTATACCTTTGGTTCTTGTCTCCTATCTTGTTGCCAGTTTTTTTCCCGGCATTGGTACTATTACAGTTGCAATTATCATAGGCAGTTTATTTCTACTTGGTTTGTATGACGCATACCAAACTAAACATGCCATACGCAAAAATTTCCCCTTGCTCGGTCGCCTACGCTATTTGCTGGAATCTATCTCTCCGGAAATCCAACAATATTTTATCGAAAGGAATACAGACGGACGTCCATTCTCCCGTAACGAGCGGGCATTGGTTTACCAACGCGCAAAAAATGTACAGGATACCCGGCCATTCGGAACTCAGCTTGACATCAACATTGCTAAATATGAAGGGTTAAAACACTCTATCTTTCCTGCAGCAGTTATGGAACATCCTCCACGCGTGATTGTCGGTGGCCCTGACTGTAAACAACCTTATTCAGCTTCATTACTCAATATTTCTGCTATGAGCTTCGGATCTTTGAGCGAAAATGCGGTAAGAGCCCTGAATATGGGTGCTAAAAAAGGCAATTTTTATCACAATACAGGCGAAGGCGGTCTCTCTGACCACCACCGCAGGGGTGGGGATATTGTCTGGCAGATTGGGACAGGTTATTTCGGTTGCAGAACTGCTGATGGCCAATTTGATCCGGTCAGCTTTAAAGAAAGAGCTTTGTTACCAGAGGTTAAAATGATTGAGATCAAACTCTCTCAGGGAGCCAAGCCCGGCCATGGGGGTGTTTTGCCTGCTGTTAAAAACACCGAGGAAGTTGCCAAAATACGTCTCGTAGAACCACATACTCAAATACTTTCTCCTCGTCACGATAGCGCAGGGCTGCTCCATCCATCCT
>CAZNHL010000007.1:11253-20820 GCA_964572965.1 uncultured Bifidobacteriaceae bacterium | reverse complement strand
ACTCAAATACTTTCTCCTCCGGGTCACTCGACCTTCTCTGATGCTGAGGGATTGTTACGTTTTGTAAAAACACTGCGAGAACTAAGTGAAGGGAAACCAATAGGTTTTAAACTATGTATTGGCCGTACAGATGAGTTTATTACCATCTGTGAAAAAATGCAGGAAACAGGTATCAAACCAGACTTTATTACTATAGATGGCGCCGAAGGAGGCACCGGCGCTGCTCCGCTTGAGTTCACCGACAGTGTTGGTATGCCTTTACAGCCTGCATTGATTTTCGTACACCAGACATTACAGAAATACGGAGTACGTAACGATATAAAAGTAATTGCATCCGGTAAAGTAATGACCGGCATGATGGTACTTAAAATGCTTGCCCTCGGAGCAAATTTGTGCAATAGTGCCCGCGGGTTTTTATTCTCAATAGGCTGTATACAGGCATTGCGTTGCAATACTAACGAATGCCCTGCGGGTGTAGCCACACAAGACAAAATGCTCATGAAAGGCCTTGATGTTACCGACAAAAAAGAAAGAGCCTATTATTTCCATAAAAACACACTGCATGCCGCCATGGAACTGCTGGCAGCTGCCGGACATACAAAACTGGAAGATATCTCTATCGACATGTTCATGAAAGGTGATGAATTCGAGAAAATTGAAAACAAGTATTTCCCTGATATTCTTACACAGCATTCGTAGAGACGTAATTCATCTGAGACGCGATGAATCGCGTCTCTACTGATGACCGGTTTGAGATTTTATCTGCTGGAACAGACAAAAATGCCAATACAGTACTTACTCCTGAACTATTAAACTGGGCCGATACAGTAATAGTAATGGAAAAACACCATCGCAATACCATTCAAAAGAAATACAGGGAGATTTACAACAATAAGAGAATAGTATGTCTCTACATACCTGACGAGTATGACTTTATGCAGCCAGAGCTAATAACGATTCTAAAAACGAAGTTTGAAGATGTATATAATCGAGGGCTTCTAAAAATAACGTAAAATGTCTTTTCTAAGCTTAAAGTTCCATATTTACAAGTTGGCGCAGCCACTCTCCTCCGCTGGCGGAGGTGGCCAAAGGCCGGAGGTGGATATTCAGTAACACTATCGATTATCATCAATCCACCCTTCTATCGACCTTATAACAGCATTTATTCCAGTCAACACTTCCTCATCAGTAAACCTGAGTATAGTAAACCCCACTGCTTCTAAGTCTGCCAGCTTCCTTTCATCTTTCTCAACCGTAGTTTCCCAGGTATGAGAAACGCCATCAACTTCAATAACCAACAAAAGTTCTTTACAAAGAAAATCTGCAATGTAATTGAGTACTGGCCTTTGCCTTCTGAAAGTATAACCCCGCATTTGTCCTTCCCTTAAAGCATATTTCCACAATGTAGCTTCCGCATGCGTCATAGTATAACGCAGACGATGTGCATTGGGCTGGAGCCGCGGGTTATAGTTGTAATTATTATCCGGAGTAGCTGGTTCCATAGCAGTAAAAATGAGCTGCTAAGTTATATACTGGAAACGATGAAAATGGGATAATGTAAGTTTTTCTTGCGGTAGGTGCGTTGACCTAATAAGTCTGAATGCAGTTTGATTACCCAATTCAGTACCAGAGAGTCTCCTCCGCTGGCAGAGGTCCGCAAAGCGGGGAGGTGGACAAATGCCCTATGACGACCAACCAACTTAATTTTGGAGCAACAATTTTCCACCTCCGCTCTTCGAGCACCTCCGCCGGCGGAGGAGAGTGGCTACGCCAGATTCTTTTTCTCATAATGTTATCGTTTTTGAAAGGTTTTAAAAATTACTCTGTCAACTTATAATATGACACCTTTCTCGTTGTTGTTTCTGACCTTTGTGTAAACAAAATCAGCAAAGATGAATAAACATACGCCCAGCCCAATTCTCATTCATACACTGGAAGAACTTTTGGAAACGCTTCCGGTAAAAAGGCTCAACAGAAGTCTTAGAGATATTTTTCTATACTATATGTATCATGAAGGCGATTCACTTCCGCTGGAGTTTGATGAGACAGTAACAGACCTTATGTTTCTCTTTACTTTTCTGGATAAGCTGGAGGATGAACAGAAGCATGACCCATTGGAGCTTAGTGTAGGTTAATTTATCATTTTAACAACACTTCACAAACTAAAAAGACTTATGTTTCATAACCAAATTGTAAAACAAAGCACAAAGAATAACACCAATTAACATGGGGATTAAGGTACACTTGACCTTATCTCCTAACACTGCTTTGGAACGCCAAATTCGGACAATTCCTATCAGAATAAAAATCCATGTCAAAAACCAAAACCAAGGATTAAAAGATAAAATTGCACCGATTGACAGTGTTATTGTTCCTGACTTTATTTCTTTGTTCATACAATTTCGAATTAGAGCTTTCCTTATTTTACCCTACTCCCGCCCCCACCTTTAAGTTTCATCGCCAGTGGCCTTTTCGGGGGACGGGCCGCCAGCGTAGCGCTACAAACTACTGCATAAAAAATCCCCTTGCAATATGCTATTACAAGGGGATTTCGGTTTATCGGATAACCTTATCGGCCTAATTCATCATTTACAAAAGCCAGGTCTATGGTACGTTTGTCAAGGTCTGTGGCCTTTACCCTTACCTTTACTTCGCTGCCCAGAGTAATCACTTTTTTGTAACGTCTGCCGACTACACGGTAGTTGTTAGGGTCGAATTCATAGTAATCGTCTGTCATTTCAGACATACGCACGAGGCCTTCACAGCGCGTCTCTGTCATTTCAACAAACACACCCCATTCAGTAACTCCTGAAACGATACCGTCAAACACTTTATCGCCACCTACCAGACGCATAAACTCTACCTGCTTGTATTTGATAGAAGCGCGTTCTGCATCGGCAGCCAGTTTTTCCCTGTCGGACGAATGTTTACACTTCTCTTCATACTCAGCTTTGTTTGCTGTTGGCTGCTTATCAAGATAACGTTGCAATAAACGATGCACCATCATATCGGGATAGCGTCGTATCGGCGATGTAAAATGTGTATAATGGTCAAACGCCAATCCAAAGTGAGGATCAGGTGTTGTGGTATACTTCGCTTTTGACATTGACCTGATAGCCAGACTTTGTAACAGGTTTTGCTCAGGTTTGCCTTCAATTTCATCAGCTAGCCTGTTCATATTCTGTGGTAGGTGATCTTCTTCCGGATCAAAGTTATGACCAAAACGCTTTGCAAACATCGAAAAGGTTTTCAACTTTTCAGGATCAGGATCGTCGTGGGTACGATAAACCATTGTTAATGTCTCTTCTGCTTTTTTCTGCTTATAGACAAACTCCGCTACTTTTTTATTAGCTAAAAGCATGAAGTCTTCAACCAATTTATGAGCGTCTTTTCTTACTTTCGGGATAATGCCCAATGGAACGCCTTTTTCATCCAGTTTGAATTTCACTTCTACTGTTTCGAAAGCAATAGAGCCTTTTTGGAAACGCTCTTTTCTTAAGGCATAGGCCAACCTATTCAACAAAAGTACTTCTTCTTTCAATTCACCTTCTCCACCTTCTATCAGCTCCTGTGCTTCTTCGTATGTGAATCTGCGGTCTGAATGGATAACGGTACGCCCAAACCACTGCGAATGTACTTTGCCATTATCGTCAATTTCAAAAACTGCCGAGAATGTAAGTTTGTCTTCGTGAGGGCGTAATGAACACAATCCGTTAGAAAGTTTCTCTGGTAACATAGGTACTACCCTGTCAACCAGATAAACGGAAGTAGCGCGTTTAAATGCTTCTGCTTCCAGCGTAGTTCCATCAACCACATAATGCGTTACGTCTGCAATATGCACACCGATTTCATACAAACCATTATCCAGTTTTTTAACAGAAATGGCATCGTCGAAATCTTTCGCATCAATAGGGTCAATGGTAAATGTAGTCGTTTTTCTGAAGTCTTTACGCTTGGCAATTTCGTCCTGAGGTATTACTTCCGAAATAGCTTCAGACTCTTCATTGACTTCTTTCGGGAAGGCTACCGGAAGACCGTATTCTGCCATGATGGAGTTCATCTCAGCATCGTTCTCTCCTGCTTTACCCAATACCTGAATAATTTTACCTTCAGGTTTTCTGTCACCGACAGGCCATTCGGTAATTTTCACAACCACTTTGTCTTTGTGTTGCGCACCGTTAATATCGGCCAGCTTAACAAAGATATCCTGGTGCATCTTTTTGTTATCAGGGATAACGAAAGCATATTTATGCTGAATGTCAATCTTACCGACAAACTCGTCGCGTCCGTGCTTAACCACTTCTACAACGCGACCTTCCTGTTTGCGGCCTTTACCGCCAAACGGGTAAATCATGACCTTTACAGTATCTCCGTCGATAGCCCCTTCCATATTGGAAGAATTGACAAAAATATCTTCTGTACGGCCTTCTACTATAACGTAGGCGTAACGCGGGTTTACAAAATCAATACGGCCTTCAAGCACTTCGCCATTTTCAAAATGGGTTTTGTAGCCTCCATTGCTGTATTTGATTTTCTCTTCGCTTTCTAATTTTTCAAGCAATTGTGCCAGTTCTGCCTTTTCATTCATAGAACGAAGGCTTAGGTTTTTCAATAATTGCTTAAATGAATATGCTTTTGACTTACCGGAATCCAGTAAGAACATTAATTTGTCAATCAGATTATGGGCAGGTTTACGTCCGGATTTGTCTTTTGCTTTTTCGGAACCGGCTTTACCTTTGCCCTTGCTATAATGATTATTCTTTTTAGTCTTCATAAGGAGGAATCTAATCCTTTAATATAATAAATAATGATACAAAGTACCCTTACCCTTTTGCCCCAATAGTGTCTATTGTAAAAAGGGTGAAAAAATAAAATTGGAGCGGATTACATGATCGTAGGTTTTGAGAGGAATCTTTTTACTCTAACGCAAAGTTGCGCTAACTGTTATACCTGGCTTCCCTTTCAAGCTGTGCTTTTCTGATATCTTCCAAATCTCCTTTTGGAATTGAATCGATAAGCTTTTTGGTGTAGTCTTTCTGAGGATTGAGATAAATATCGTTTGCAAAGCCCATTTCCTCTATTTTCCCTTTATTCATTACTACGATCCTGTCGGACATGAACTTTACAACAGATAAGTCATGTGAGATAAAGATGCAGGTGAAGTTAAACTCTTCTTTTAATTTGTTAAGCAGATTCAATACTTGTGCCTGAACTGAAACATCAAGCGCAGATACTGACTCATCACAAATGATAAATCTCGGATTCAATGCCAGGGCTCGCGCAATACAGATACGCTGACGCTGACCACCCGAGAACTCGAAAGGATAACGATTGAACTGAGAACGGCGCAGATTTACCGTTTCTAATAATTCAATGGCATGTTTTTTTCTTGCTTCTTCATCAGAAAAAATGCCATGGATACGCATTGGTTCAACAATTGCTTCTCCGATTGACATTCTTGGGTTGAGTGACGAATATGGATCCTGAAAGATGATCTGCATGTTTTTCCTCAAGGTGCGTAACTCCTCTCCTTTGAGGTCATTAATTCTTCTTCCTTCAAAAATAATATCTCCGTCAGTCGGCTGTACCAACTTTAATATTGTCCTTCCTAAAGTTGTTTTACCGCAACCTGATTCTCCAACCAAGCCGATTGTTTCTCCAGGGTATACTTCAAAACTCACATCATCAACCGCTTTAACATATTCCTTAGCCGCTCCAAATAAGCTTGTCTTTACAGGGAAATATGTTTTGAGGTTCTTTACAATAAGATGTGGTTCTCTTTTTCTCAGATCTGACTGGCGTTCAGCTATTTCGTCGGAAGTAATAAAATTCCTTAAAATAGCCTCTCCTATGGTTTTATAAGGATTGTCTTTCTTCTCTATTACGTTACCGATAGCGTCTTTGTCCATGAAATCAGACACAACAGGTAAAGATTTCAATTTAAAGTCAAGACGCGGACGACAAGCCAGTAAGCCTTTGGTGTATGGGTTCTGTGGGTTATCGAAAATATCCCATACAGTACCTTCTTCCATCAATTTCCCCTGATACATTACCAGTACACGATCAGCAAGTTCTGCAATTACCCCTAAATCATGGGTAATGAACATAATTGCCATATTGATTTCATTACGCAGGTCTCTCAACTTTGTCAGAATTGTAGCCTGGACCGTTACATCCAATGCTGTTGTCGGTTCATCTGCAATCAGGATAGACGGATTACATGATAAGGCCATCGCAATCATTACACGCTGCTTCTGTCCACCTGAAATTTCGTGAGGATAACTATCAAAAATTCTTTCCGGACGCGGAAGTCTTACTTTCTTGAACAGTTCAATAGTTCTTTCCTTTGCTTCTTTTTCTGATACATTCTGGTGCAGAAAAATCGCTTCCATTACCTGATTACCACAAGTAAATACAGGGTTAAGAGAGGTCATTGGCTCCTGGAATATCATGGAAATATCGTTTCCTCTGATATCCAGCATTTCTTTTTCACTACGACTTAACAGGTCTATAGTACCGAATTTTGGCGAATGGAAGATAATTTCCCCTGAAGTATGTTCATTGGAAATTAAGCGCATAATAGAGAGTGAAGTAACGGACTTACCCGATCCGGATTCTCCAACTATTCCTAAGGTCTCCCCTCTTCTAAGTATAAAACTTACGTTATCAACAGCGCGTACCATGCCGTTTTCCGTAGGAAAATCAACAGTAAGGTTGCGTACCTCTAAAACAATATCTTCCAAAATGGTATTCAATTCCGCACAAATATAGACAGCCTGTTTCTAAAAATATCAAGTTTTTTCTATCCAGCCTAATATTTTATAAAAGCTTTATCACTTACGTAAAATATAAATTTAGGATTGGGTAATTAATGAATCAGTTTCAAATATTTATTTAGAACTAATAACGCAATAAAAAAGCCTTCAGTTTTTGAAGGCTTTTTTATTTAAAAATATCTCAATTACAATTATCGAATTTCAAACTTACCTTTTACTGATTTTCCTGAGGAGGTAATCACTTTATATACATAAATACCTGCATGGAAAGTAGCAAGAGAGACTTCCGTCTTCTTTTCAAATACTTCATGGTTAAGTACCACGTGGCCAGTAATACGCTGAACAGTTAACCAGGCTGTAGGATCTGGTTGTGTAATATCAAGACCTTTTATCATGTAATTGTAAAACACCTCTACATGATCATTAGGTGTGGGTTCCGGTTTTTTTGTATGATGTGTAGCAGCTAAACCATCAGAAGTTTGCGCCAGCAAATCTACAGTACCCATTAACAAGAATGCCACAAATAGTGCTTTTTTCATATTATTACACCTGATTATACAAATATATGTATTTTTTACAATCGCACGCAATACTTTGTTAATGAAAAACTTACATCAAAACAAAGAAGCCGTTCTGCCTGGAGGAATAATTTTCAGATGCTTATAAGCCAATTCTGTCGCTTCCCTCCCTCTCGAAGTCCTTTTTATAAAACCTTCCTGTATTAAGAACGGCTCATATACCTCTTCTATTGTTTCAGCCTCTTCACTGCATGCTGTTGCAATAGTACTCAATCCAACCGGACCTCCTTTGAATTTTTCGATAATCGTCAATAATATTCGATTATCCATCTCATCAAGACCGTTCTTATCTACATCTAACGCATCCAGCGCCATTTGGGCTATTGGAACTGTAATAATTCCTTTTCCTTTTATTTGGGCGAAGTCACGGGTCCTGCGCAATAAATTATTAGCGATACGTGGTGTCCCTCTGCTTCTTCTGGCAATTTCATAAGCAGCAGCCTCTTCAACCTGTGTCCCTAAAATCTGACAGGAACGCTCTACAATACTTGTCAATAACTTAGCATCATAATATTCTAAACGGGCATTAATACCAAAACGCGCTCTTAAAGGCGAAGTAAGCAAACCGGCTCGGGTAGTTGCTCCGATCAGGGTAAATGGACTCAATCCAATCTGAACAGTACGAGCACTTGGTCCACTATCCAACATAATATCAATCCTGTAATCCTCCATAGCAGAATAGAGATATTCTTCCACTATAGGGTTCAGCCTGTGAATTTCATCTATAAACAAAACATCGTGCGGTTCCAGGTTGGTAAGCAAACCGGCCAGGTCAGAAGGTTTATCCAATACCGGACCCGAGGTAATTTTGATCCCTGCACCAAGTTCATTGGCAATGATATTTGAAAGTGTGGTTTTCCCCAAACCCGGAGGGCCATGCAACAGGACGTGATCCAAAGCTTCATTTCGCTGTTTTGCAGCATAAACGAAGATCTTCAGATTCTCCAGTATTTTATCCTGACCCGCAAAATCATCAAAACTTAAAGGGCGTAAAGCCCTCTCCATTTCTTTGTCTGAATGGGGTAAAGCCTCTCCATCACCTTTTAAATAATCTTCTCTCATTGAATAGTAGTGAGTAGTGGGTAATGAGTAGTGAGTAAGATAAAACTACTTCACTCTCATTCTTTAACTGTAATTCAATAACTATTATAGATATCTTATACAAAAGTAACTCATTTTCATAAATAGTGTTTTGAAAGTTTAGGCTAAACTTGGAAAACGCCACAACTAATCGGTAATTTGTAGTTCAAACATCAAAGTAGTCGGCACTGGCAAAACGGTACTTCAAGAGACCTCAGGGTACTCACTACTCAATACTCACTACTCAATACTAAAATGGCCTGGTTCGAAGATTGGTTCAACTCCCCTTATTATCACATACTATATCAAAATCGTAATGACGAGGACGCTGAAAACTTCATCGAAACATTACTAACTCATCTGGAGCTGCCTGCCAAAAGCCATGTACTTGACTTACCATGTGGTAAGGGGCGCCATGCTATCTTCCTCAACAAAAAAGGACTTAATGTAATCGGTGCCGACCTGGCCACAGAAAGTATTGCTGCCGCGAAGGTTTCAGAAAATAATGAGCTGAAGTTTCTCGTTCATGATATGCGTGATATTATTGCCGATGAACAGTTTGATTGTATCTTTAATCTGTTTACCAGTTTTGGGTACTTTGATACTTTCGAAGAAAATGCCAAAGTCCTTCTTTCTGCGAACCACATGCTTAAAAGCAATGGTAAAATGGTTATTGATTTCATGAATACGGACAAAATGATCGACAGTTTGAACCCTTCTGAAACAAAAACACTGGACGGAATAGCGTTTGACCTGAAGAAGAAAGTTGAAAACGGCCGTATTATTAAAGACATACGATTTAGCGATCATAGCCAACAGTATCATTACCAGGAAAAAGTAGCCGTACTACGCAAAGAAGACTTTGAAAAATACTTTGCGGCTACAGGCTTCGAAGTAATAAATTTATTCGGAAATTACAGCCTGGCGCCGTTTAAAAAAACGACATCAGACAGAATGATTTTTATCTTAAAGAAAAAATAACATGGGTCTATCGATCTGCCTGGGGCTTCTCGCCTTAATTATTCTTGAAATTGCTCTTACACACAAAAAAGGTATACCTGTATTGCTTTACCATCAGGTAAACCCTTTGGTTAATGTGCTTCCAGGTGTTCCGGATGCACATTAACCAAAGG
>CAZNHL010000007.1:0-11243 GCA_964572965.1 uncultured Bifidobacteriaceae bacterium | reverse complement strand
CTGGAAGCACAATTTAAGGTTATTATTCAAAAGGGGATCAATACTTTCACAGCAAGTGAAGCCCAGGAATATATTAAGCAAAATGGTAAGCTACCCAACAACTCTCTTCTTATAACAATTGATGACGGTTATTACGACAACTACCATTACATTTTCCCTTTACTAAAAAGGTATAATATAAAAGCCACTATATTCCTGAATACAGCCTATATAAAAGAAGGCCCGATCAACCGGACAGGTTTTATTATTCAGCAATCTGACAATGCTAACTATGAAGCTGTAAAAAAGTTATATGAAAGCGGCAATGGGCAGACAGACCAGTATATGAGCTGGAGTGAAATCCGTGAAATGCAGGATAGCGGCCTGGTTGATTTCCAGGCACATACTCATTTACACAGAACAGTTTTTTCAGAAATGAAACTATCTGAAATTGTTGACCTTAACCACAAACAAATAAACGCACTCCACCTTTTTAGTGGAAAAGCAGAAACTGGTTTTCCGATTCTCAAAAACAGAGGGGAAACTTCTTGTCAGACTTTATTATTAAAACCTGAGTTTTTCTATGATTTTCAATCGAAGATCAAAGGACTTAATGCAAAAGAAGCCCAAGAAGCAGGTAAAGCTTTCATTAAGGCAGAAGGCAAAACATACATTTCCGGTAAAGAATCTGCAAAAGAGATGAAAACCAGGGTTGCCCAGGAAATGAGCACTAACAAGCATCTGATTGAGCTACACCTGAGCAGAAAAGTACAACATTTTGCCTGGCCTTGGGGACATCATTCAAAAGCAGGTAAAAAAGCAATTCAAGACCTTGGCTTTACAGGGTTTTACACATGCATAAAAGGAACTAATGGCCTCAAGCTTAATTTCAATAAAATAAGAAGAGTTGAACTGAAGAAATCAGGAATCGGTCACTTTAAATTCATGTTATTCATGTTGCAAAACCGTTTTTTGGGTACTTTATACGGCTGGCTTAGCTAATGAAAATATTAGAATTAAATTTTGAAAAGACATGGCGTGGCGGCGAGCGCCAGACATGGCTTAACTGCAAAGGTTTTATTGACCAGGGAAATGAGGTTACACTTATATGTAAACAAGGCTTCCCGCTCGAAGAAAAGGTAAAAGTTCTTGGACTTACCACTATTGCCTTTACAAATATTTTTCAGATTTTATGGTTTCTGATACGTAAAGGACACCTGTTTGACATTATCCATGTACAAACCTCACATCTGCTTACTTATTGTGTTCTTTCCAAACCTTTTCACAGAAGACCTATTGTATTTTCCCGCAGGGTTGATTTTATCCCTAAAGGTTTTTTTACCCGTTTGAAATACAAAAGTGTTGACCGTATTGTAGCTGTTAGTAAAACGGTCCGGGAGATTGTTGAAAAGTCTACGGGAAAACGTTCTACAGTTATTTATGATACACTAATGGAGTATCAGCCTAAAGCAGATATAGCTCAAAACTATATCAAAGCTCATGGTTGGGAAAACAAAAAAATCATTGCTACTACCTCTGCATTTGTAGACCATAAAGACCCTGTTACGCTGATTCATGCTGTTGCTGAATTGGCACAGCTTCGCAATGATTTTGTTTTTCTTCACTTCGGTTCCGGAGACATGTTTGATGAATGCCAAAATCTTGTCAAGGAACTGGGAATCGAATCAATCTATCAATTCTGCGGCTTTATTTCTGAAGTAGAAAACATGTTTGCCGTCATGAATGTATTTGTCATGAGTTCTAAAGAAGAAGGCCTGGGCAGTAGTGTACTTGATGCTTTTTACAACAGAGTACCGGTGGCATCTACCAACGCAGGCGGTTTAAAAGAAATAGTAACGAATAATCGCGGTCTTGTTTCCAATATCAGGGATTCAAAATCTCTTGCCCGAAATATAAACACACTGTTATCTGACTCGTCTCTTCAAAAAATTGTGACGGATAATGCTTACGACTATGTTACTAATGACCATAGTCTGGTATATACTTCTGATCAATATCTCAAGGTATTTATGGAGCTAACAAGTCCTGAAACAAAAAAAATAGAGAGGGTGCCTTCAATAATGATTGATTTAGGTAAGCTAAAGAATTTGTATTGCGGACTCGGTCAGGTTTCTTTAAATTATGGGACAACGCTATCAAATTCCAGGCTTTACCATCAATACCGCTTACATTATCTTGTTCCTTTTTCATTCATCAATTTTTTTGGCCGGCATATAAAATACATAATGCTGACACTTTTAAAGCGCTTTATCCCGGCAGTAAATCCGACATATGATATTTGGCATGCTATTCATCAGGATTCATCTTATTTACCCGGCAACAAGCAAACTAAATACTTGTTAACGATACATGACCTTAACTTTCTTTACGAAAAGAAAAGTCATCAGATAAACTCAAGGCTGATGTCTTTGCAAAAGAAAGTAAACAGGGCCGACATCATTTGCGCTATCTCACAATTCACAGCTTCAGAAATAAATAAACACCTTAAAATAGGCGAAAAACCCATTCACATTATTTATAACGGTGTAGTTGACAGCAGTAAACAGGCTCAAAAAAAGCCTTCGTTTATATCTGGAAAACCTTTCTTTTTCACTATTGCAGCTGTAGCAGCAAAAAAGAATTTCCACACTTTACTTGAACTGGCGCAATCATTACCCGATTATCAGTTTATTATAGCCGGAAAGAAATCTTCGTTTTATGCTAAACGCATGGAAAAGAAAATCAAGAATGAGAAAATCAACAATGTGGTACTGCCCGGCATCATTACGAACGAGGAAAAAAACTGGCTTTATGCTAATTGCGAAGCCTTTTTATTCCCATCAAAACTAGAAGGGTTTGGTCTTCCTGTAATAGAAGCAATGCATTACGGGAAACCGGTTTTCCTTTCAACCTACACCTGCTTACCTGAAATTGGAGGAGATATGGCATTTTACTTCAAAAGCTTTGAAAAGAACGACATGAAAGATATCGTACTTAACGGCATAAAAACTTTCAGGGAAAGACCTAATGCTGCTGCTCTTATAAAGGCACATGCATCTCAGTTTACATGGGAAAATAACCTTCAGGCTTATGAGCAATTGTATCAACAATTACTTAGCGGGGACTTTGAGCCAAAAAGTGTAAAAGCCGTAGCTTAGAATACTTAATAAATACATAATGGGCGCTTTCTATAGCTATCAGATAGCCATGGAAACCGTCGAGAAAACCTAATCTCAAAACATAATCTGAGAAAAACCTGAAACAAGGGGCCAGATAAATTTTAGTAAAACCTGCTTTTTTCCCTCTTTTAAACATATCTTCAGCCGCGAGGGTAGTATAATTATTGGTTTTGATAATATACTTCTCAAGGTTCTTCATGCTATAATGGTTAATGAAGCCTTTAAGTTTCCCAACTTTTTTTCCTTCCAAAGTCAGGGATTCATGTATATCACCTTTCCAGGAAATGCCCTTTTTATTAAAGAGACGTACATGGCTTTCTCCTGCCCAGGAACCATAGTAGAGCCATTTACCACAAAAATTATTCAGAAATTTTATATCATAAGCATCAGCTGCCGGCGCTTTAATTTCCTGCAGAATAGATGCTACTAATTCTTTACTTACTACTTCATCAGCATCTATTGATAAAATCCAATCGTATTTAGCCTCCTGATTACCAAAATTCTTATTTTCTGAAAACCCTTTCCAGCCAAAAGGGAAGAAACGTACTCCTTTTGCTTTACAGATTTCCTCAGTTTTGTCTGTACTCCCGGAATCTACAATGACAATATCATCTGTCACCTGAAGAAGCGCCTCAAGGCAGTCTCCAATCATCTCTTCTTCGTTTCTGGTAATTACAACAGCAGATATCATTGTCAATTCGGAATTTAATTCTCTAAATACTCTTCAATTTAAAAAGCTTAGTATGGCATTTTCTATCTCATTTTCAGCAATTAAGCCAATACAAGGAAAAGGACGCTCATTATATTTACAAGTCCAGTCACACTGATAACAATCCATTTTATGAATCACGAGCTTTGCCGTATCAGAAAGTGGCAAAAAGCGTCCATAATGGCCACCTCCATATATCATTATCAGTTTCTGATTCATGATCCAGGCTGCATGAGCCAAACCTGTCTCATTCCCGACAACAAGTGCGGCTTCTGCAACAAGCTTTAACGACTCTGCTAAGGTAGTTTTACCCAGCAGATTTTCAATATAAACAGATTCAGGGACTTTAACAGATGGATTGACACCAATTACCAGGCATTTAAGTCCCTTCTCTTTGGCTATCTTTTCAAGAAAAGGAAAAAACCTTTCCGGTTGGTATACTCTGCTGCTATCTCCTGCCTCCGGTAAATACACAAAATAATCCTGACGTAACCGGATATCTGTCAAAGGAATCAATGGATAAACATCTTTTGCCGATACTTCTTTACCGGTTAAACGGCTTACCATATAAGCTTCATGTTCAATCACATGATTAAAGTGCTCCGTATTAGTTTTTACGCGGTCAAGAGAAGTAATCTGATGGTTATAATTACCAAAGCGGCGTACAGGAAAAATAAGCTCACGCTCATAGCCCCATGTAATTTCTGCTCCGGTCAGCTTTGTAATATCATTACAATGTGATGACCTGTGAATTGATGATATAACCGTTTTAAAACCAATGCTCCTTAATTTATTCAGGAACATGATCCTGTAATCAAGGTCATCGTAATAAGCATTCTTATTGAGCAGAATCAGGTGATCTTCTGCTACATACAGCTTACCCAAATCAGCCAGACGATAGTCAACCAGCAGGTAAACATCTTTATCAGAAAAGAATTCTTTACAATATTTGATTCCTCCTGTAGAAAGAAGAAAATCACCGATAGCATCTTCTCTGATCAGCAATACACGCTTTTCCCAAGCCTGCTTGTTAACTTTCCCTAATCTGAAAGATGCTAAAACACGGTTGACAATCTTCTTGAAGGAACCCATGTACTATTTATCTCTTTTCATTAGTTCCTGGATAAAACCGCGTAACGCATTTGTTTTTCCCCAGTCTGATTTCAATTTATTGATATCTGCCAAAGCCTGATCAAAATATTGATTCATAGCCACTTCAGCTTCTTCCTTGATAGCCAGGCTATCGTAGATCGTTAAAACAGCCTTTACTTTGCCCTTTTCAGTTTCGTCAGTTGCCAGCCATTTCTGTAACTCCTTCTTCTGAGCAACATCACTTTTTTCAACTGCTTTTAGCAACAGGTAAGTCTTTTTGTTAGCCAGAATATCTCCGCCAACCTGTTTACCAAACTTTTCAGCATCAGCATAGGCATCCAGCAAATCATCCTGAATCTGAAATCCGATGCCTGCATTTTCGCCTATTTTGTAAAGTAGCTGGCATTCTTCTTCAGAAGCTCCAGCCACCAAGCCTCCCAACTGCAACGAATAGCCCAGTAAAACAGAAGTCTTCAAACGGATCATTTCAATGTATTCCTGCAAGCTTACATGCTCACGGTTTTCGAAATTCATGTCCATTTGTTGTCCTTCACAAACTTCAGAAGCTACCTTATTAAAGCCATCTAAAGCTGTTTTCAAAATTGAGGCATCAACAGATGCGAGCAATTCATAAGCTTTTACAAGCATTACATCACCGGACAGGATGGCTGTCGGCATATTGTATTTTTCGTGAACAGTAGCCATTCCCCTGCGAAGAGGCGCCTTGTCCATAATATCATCATGTATCAAAGAAAAATTATGAAACAACTCAACTGCCATAGCAGGTTTGATAAGTTTCTGATAGTCTTCAGAGTATAAATGAAACCCCAGCATTGTCAATGCTGGCCTCAGCCTTTTACCCCCCAAAGAAAGTATATAGTAAAATGGTTCGTAAAGTTCTACAGGAGAATTACCATATTCGTAATTCAACAACTCTTCGTTAATCTGTTTAAAAACCTTTTTTAATGAAAATAACACCTTTGTCGCGCTTATGTGTGAACAAAACCAATAAACCAACAACCCGCAGAACCAAGTTGAAGGAACTAAATACAGAAAAAGGTCAATGTAATAACCCAACCAAATTCATTGGGCGAAAATACAGTAATAGTAAGGAAGATAAAAATTTTATGAGATATAAGATATGAGACTTTAGATGTGAGATATGAAACAAAAAAATAGTCTACGTCTATAGCCTCACATCTAAAGTCTAAAAACTACCATTTTTTGTTAATCACTTCACCCAGCACAATAGCATCCCGTACGGTCTGAGGGTTTTTCATTAATTCTTTATAGCGGTTAGGAATATCCTGTTTTTCATATACTTTAGTCTTTTTAAAATCCAATTCTGAACCAGCCAGTCCCTGCTCTGTTATTGGTTCTGTATTTTGCTTACCAACTTCTGCGATCTGGTCTTTGATGCGACGCATTTCTCTTTGATGCTCAGTTTCGTAATCTTTACTATCTTCATTCACTACCAACTCGCCACGGTATGCAGGCTTCCTTTCAACAGGCTTAGGCATTGGGCGTGGTGTGTTTCTCTGAACAGGTTTTCCTGTTTCCTTAGTCTCCCACTGTTTGGCAACCTCTCTCAGCATTTCTTCAAAAGGATCTGCCACCGGCTGACCTGACGGCTGCTGAGGTTCTCTTTGCTGTTGCTTAGGACGATTCTCTGTAAAAGACTTTCTGTTCTGATAAACGAAGTAAATCACAATACCTATTACCCAGAAAATAACCTTGATAATGTCTTCCATTGTAAGTTTTAGACTAGAGACTTTAGATTTGAGAAAATAAGAATGGACCGAAACCCAACAGGCATCTTATTATTTCGAAATGAAGATATAAAAAATCATTTATACCATCACTAATTATCTATAAAACACCACTTACTTAAACACATTAATACCTAAACACTTGCGCACTCTACCGACTTATCCACATATCCACAGGATAACTTGATCAATTTGGGCATTGTTAGGAGTCCCCTATTCCCTACATTTGTTGTCCGTCCCTCAAACTATGCAGTTAAGTAAACTAGAGATAAAAGGTTTTAAGAGCTTTGGCGACAAGGTTACCATCAACTTCGATGAAGGAATCACAGGTATTGTGGGTCCTAATGGTTGCGGTAAATCCAATGTTGTTGACAGTATCCGTTGGGTATTGGGTGAGCAGAAAACACGTGCCCTCCGTTCGGACAAGATGGAAAACGTGATCTTTAACGGAACACGTAACCGTAAAGCCGCCCAGATGGCCGAGGTTTCTATTACTTTCAATAACACCAAAAACCTTCTTCCTACAGAATATACACAGGTTACTATTACCCGCCGCTACTACCGCACGGGTGAAAGTGAATACCTTTTAAATGGCGTAACCTGCCGCCTGAAAGACATCAACGACCTTTTCCTTGATACAGGTATCGGCCCTGACAGTTACGCGATTATTGAGTTAAAAATGGTAGATGATATCCTGAATGATAAGGATAACTCACGCCGTAACTTATTTGAAGAAGCTGCCGGAATCTCTAAATTCAAGATCAGGAAAAAACAGACATTGAAGAAGCTTGAAGATACCGACGCCGATCTGGCTCGTGTGGAAGACTTGCTTTTTGAAATAGAGAAAAACCTCAAATCTCTTGAACGCCAGGCAAAGCAGGCTGAAAAGTACTTTGAGCTGAAAGAAGAATACAAAAAGCTGAGTGTTTTACTGGCACGTCTTACGATTGACCGTGTGAAGCAAAGTTTCGGCAGCCTGGAGCAGAATTTACAAACCGAAAATGACCGCAAACTGGTTCTAAATAAAGAACTAGCTCAAAAAGACGCGGACTCTGAAAAACTAAAGGCTGAACTGATTGCAAAAGAAAAACTACTTGGTTCTCGCCAGAAAGCAATCAATGAGCATATCAACAAGATACGTCAGTACGAAAGTGAGAAAAAGATAAAAAACGAACGTCTTCGCTACCTGAACGACAGAAACCAGCAGGTATTGGAACAACTGGAGCAGGACCGTAAGAGTAACGAACGTGCCGAATTCAGTATCAAAAGTCTTTCGGAGGAAAAATCTGTATTGGCAAAACTGCTTGCCGAACAGGAAGCATCGCTTGAAATATTAAAGCAGGAAGCAGAAGAACAAAAGCTAAAAACGAGTTCTAAGCAGGAAGAAGTAAACGGTTTAAATAACTTGTTCCGTGAAAAACAAGAAAATGTGTTCAAACTGAACAAGTCTCTTGAAATTGCACAGGTACAGCTTACAACGCTGAAACAGGAACTGGAAAAAACGCATACAGACAGCAATTCCCAAACGGCCGGACTGGCTGATTTTGAACAAAAAATAGGTTCACTTACGGGCGAACTGAACTCTAAAGAAGCGGAGCGTAATGCTTTGGTTGAAAAAGAAGAAGCTTTACTGGAATTGACGCTCAATCTTGAAAAAGACATTGAAAGCATCAAAGACCGTATTGCTCAGAACAGCCGCAGACTGGATGCACGTCAGAATGAGTTTAACCTGACTAAATCGCTGGTTGATAACCTGGAAGGCTTTCCCGAAGCAGTGAAATTTTTGCGTAAAGCAACAGGATGGGCTAAAAATGCACCTCTGCTTTCTGATATTATTACCTGCGACGAGAAGTACCGGGTGGCTGTGGAAAATTTCCTTGAGCCTTACATGAACTACTATGTGGTAGAAAATGAAGCACAGGCAATGGCAGCTGTTAACCTTTTGAGTGATTCAGCTAAAGGGAAAGCCAATTTCTTTATTCTTGAAAAATTAAAGAATGTAGCAAAAGCCAATAATACGCAATTCCCAAATACGATACCGGCACTTTCTATTACAGAATTTGACCCTAAGTACAGCGGACTTGCAGCTACTTTGCTTTATAATGTTTATATCATTACAGACAATCAGGAATCCCTGCCTGAAAATGCAGAAGCTACTTTTATCACACAAAACGGTAAAATTACCAAGCGTCAGTATGCTATATCCGGAGGGTCTGTAGGCTTGTTTGAAGGTAAGCGTATCGGTCGTGCCAAAAACCTTGAAAAGCTGGAGAAAGAGATTTCTTCTTTAACAGGTGAACTGGTTCAAATCCGCCAGGAGTTAACAAAAAAGCAAAACGCCCATGGTGAAGCCAAAAGCAGTACCAAGCGTGTAATGATAGATGCCCTTCAAAAAGAAATCGCACAACTAAGTAATGAGCTGACTTCTTTCCAGACAAGAAAAGAGCAATTCCTGATCATGCTGCGCGACAGTACAGGAAAGCAGGACGACCTGTCTGAACGCATTACACAGCTGACAGAAGAAATTACAGAAAAAGCACCTCTTTCTCAACAGGAACAAAAAGACCTTACAGAAATTGAAGCTAAGATAAATGACCTTAATGCCGAGTTGATTTCACAGAAAGAAATCACGGAGCAAAGAACAGAAGCTTTCAACAAAGAGAATATTACCTGCTATCAGCAGCGTAACAAATTGCAGTCTATTGAGCAGGAAGTTGAATTCAAACAATCAACTTTTGAAAGCAGCAAAGTACGTATTGAGAAAAACCGGGAAGAGCTTCAAAAGGTAGAGTCTGAAATCAAGGTCTTGCTGGAAACAGCTGAATTCAACGACGACGCACTGGTAGAAATGTACCAGGAAAAAGAAAGTATTGAAGGCGGTGTAAACGAGGCTGAAAAAGACTATTATGCAAGTCGCGGACAGATTGACACTTTCGAGAAAGAAAGCCGTGAGATCCAGCGCCAGCGCGAAAACTGCGACACACTTATCTTTGAACTCAACAATCAGGTAAACGATGCCAAAATGGGCTTAAACTCCATCAAAGAACGTCTATCAGTTGAGTTCAGCGTAGATATTGATGACGAAGCTTTTGCCACACTGGAAATTCCTAATCTGAACGAATCGGAACTGAGATCGTCTGTTGATAAATCAAAAGCAAGCCTTGAACGCATGGGACCAATTAACCCAATGGCGATGGAAGCTTACAATGAAATCAGCGAGCGTCATACTTTCATTACTACTCAGAAAAATGACCTTGCTGAAGCGAAGAGCTCTTTGCTTCAGACTATTTCTGAAATTGATACGGTTGCCAAAGAAACATTTGAAGAAGCTTTTGTAAAAATCAGAGAAAACTTCATCAAGGTATTCCGCACGCTGTTTACAGAAGAAGATACCTGTGATCTGAAACTGACTGATCCTGATAATCCGACGGAATCTCCGATTGAAATCATTGCACGTCCGAAAGGTAAACGTCCGTTGACAATCAATCAGCTTTCAGGTGGTGAAAAAACATTGACAGCCATCTCATTGCTGTTCTCTATTTACCTGTTGAAGCCTGCCCCATTCTGTATTTTCGATGAGGTAGATGCTCCTTTGGATGATGCCAATATTGACAAATTCAATAACATTATCCGTAAGTTCTCTAATGAATCGCAATTCATTATTGTAACACACAACAAACGCACAATGGCCAGCACAGATGTTATTTATGGCGTAACCATGCTGGAACTGGGTGTTTCGAGGGTTGTGCCTGTTGATTTAAGGCAATTGGCGTAATATTTAGGTATTAGAATTCAGACATTAGACTAATAGAAAAGCAACGGCTCCATCTTAAGTGGAGCCGTTGCTTTTCTATTTTATGTATGGCCTGTCCGCCATCTTCTTACCTGTAAATCAATCGATATCTGTGGCGGCAGGTTTGACGGTTTAATGGCAGGTTCCGTAGGGGTGTATCGCATACGCCCTCTTTATCCAATCTATGCATATCGGGCGTATGCAATACGTCCCTACACCCATCATCGGTTAAAACCACAATACCATGAATATGGTTTGGCATTATCACAAAAACATCTAATTCAACATTTTGGCGTACCTCCGGTGTTTTTAACCATCATGACTGGCAATTTGTCCATATTCATTCAACAACATTTTGCCATCTTTTATGTCGACAAACAAACATGCTTTGTCTTTACAACATATCGTAATAAAATAGGCCCCTGCCCGAGAATAATCATAGTCTTTTAACCTGATCGACCTTCGGTGATGGATCTTGGGATTATATTTCATATAGCTGTAAAATTGTGAGCTGACACAGACAAAAAACTTCAACTCTAAAAATTCAATTAAATGACTATCCGCTTCTATGAACCTTCTTATGTTTTTCCCGCAGATAACGCAGAATTTCGCAGATTAGGTTTTAAAAACTCCGATTCTGAAAAACCTTGAAAATTTTAAAACCAGTAAAATCTGTGCTATCAGCTAAATTAACGGGCAAAATTCAGAATCTCCGGTTAAGC
>CAZNHL010000006.1:81873-91296 GCA_964572965.1 uncultured Bifidobacteriaceae bacterium | reverse complement strand
GCTAATTTCGCTGATAGGGCATATTTTATTGATTTTTAAATTTTCAAGGTTTTTCAGAATCGGAGTTTTAAATCCTAATCTGCGAAATTCTGCGTTATCTGCGTAAAAAACATAAGAAGGTTCATAGAAGCGGGTAGTCATTTTCCAACAATTTTATTTCTGTATGGGCAAGGATTAAAAATCCATTGCTATTAAGCGTAAGTATTCCTATTTTACTAATGGTCTATCTGTTTTTAATGCCAATCATTATGAGTGTAAAGAAAGAATTTGATCTTTTGATTGCAGAACTAAACTAATATTATTGAAGCTATAGAAAAATAATTTCACAGAGAGCCGACGCTTTTATTACAGCGTTGCACCGCTTAAAAATTCAACATAAATCAGATCAGTCAATTATAAATTCAGACACACAACAGGCCTGCTTAAAATCCGTATCAGTTAAGATTGTAAATTTTCTATTCATAAAAATTTACTTTCAGCCTTCTTAAATGTATTAAGAATGTAGTTGTTCATCTATGAGGAAACTTATACTCATTGTATATACTTTATTTTTATGCGTCAACGCTTATGCTGAAGGAACCAAAGAGTTCCGTCCGCTGGAAAGTGATGTAGGGAATCTTTTGCTCTTACCTGCCTATAGCGAATTCGGACTTTATAGTGCAAGCCCGGCAGAACAAATCAAAGTCAGAGTAGCTGCTCTTAATGAAACTGTTTATTATGGTTTTTCAAATGCTGACGGCTACTGGAATGATAATGGTCTGTTTGTATATGGTGTTCCTTACAGGATAAAAGCTCCTTCAGGGCAAATTGTGTTTGCAGATACAATGCCCCCTCCGGGTACACAAGGCTTTATCAACAGCTGGACAGAAGCTGTTTCAGGACCATTTCAGCTAGGCAACCCTGCAGGCTACAATGCCCGCCAGTTTACTCCTACAGAAACCGGCGACTATGTAATAGAATTTGACCCTAGTTTATTAAGTTCCCGACTGAACATCAAGCTGTTTGATGTGACAGTGGCTGACGCAGCAGCCCAACCTCAGCTTGGCAGGCTTCATTGCCAAGGCTGGCAGTTTACACTTGAAAATTTCGAAGTTCCTTTCAATGCTAAAATCTACCCCTACGATGGCGAAAGCGCAGTATATGAAGTAGACTTTAATAGCCTGGCACCTTTGGTATTTGTGATAAACTTTAATTCAAAAGGAACTGCAAGTACAGGCAACCTGGTTGAAGACCGTAAGTCAAGAATAGGGAATTATACTTTTCCTGAATTTGAGGTTTTCCTGAATCCGCCTAACGAAATACTCTACCCTACTGTAAGCCGTACTCTTGAGCTTGATGGTAATATTAAAAGAAAAGACTGTACCACCTTTGACTACTGCTTTGATTTCACTGTCAATGGCGCAGGTCAGCTTGAAGGTTTTATTGATCTTAATGGTAATGGTATTTTTGACCATGACTTAGGCGAAGTGGCTTTTGCGGAAGCATTTTCAAACTCAGGAACTAAGTGTATTCCATGGAATGGGCGTGATGCACAGGGCAATGTTGTAAAAAGTAATTTTCAGGTAGTAGCTTCTTTTGGCTTTGGCCCTATGAACCTGCCTCTTTACGACGCAGAAGATAACTGGGAAGGACTTAAGGTAAAAGTAGTTCGCCCTACGGCTGGTGTTGTTCCGCCTCTCTATTGGGACGATTCTGAAATCACCGCAGGCTCTACGCTCGGAGACCCAAAGATAAATTTATCAGGCTGCAATTCCGCAGTTACGGGCTGCCACAAATGGGCAGACAGAGGAGAAAAATATACCGGATACCTACCAAACCAGGAAACGATCAATACCTGGTGGTACAGTGCTGTTGTTAAAAAACTGACTCTTTTTGACAATCCCCTTAAAAATCCAGTAAAACTCAGTTTTGACAACACTGGAATACGGAATAAAGATACCACTGTATGTAAAGGAGACAGATTACCTGTTTATGTTTATTATGACAACGAAGAACATTATAATAATACCCGCTATCAATACGAATGGTTTTTGAATAATGGCCCCATCGGTAATGATATCCGACAACTACCCGTTACAATTACCGACACTTCACTTGTAATCATAAAAGCTACCGACAAGCAAGGTAAAGTTTGTGACTCGTACGATACGTTAAAAATAAATACAGTTGCTCCTCTAAAACTTACCTCAGTAATCAGCGACCCTTTATGTAGTTTATCTGAAGGAGAAATCGAAATTGCTATTTTACCCACTCCACTTAAACCTGAATTTTTCTGGCAGCAATTCCCGTTAGAAAAAGGAAACAAGGTCAGTCAGCTTCCCAATGGCACTTATCATTTAATAGTGAAAGACCCTCATTTTTCAATGGCTTGTGCTGTCGACACTACATTTGATATTAAAGAAGCAAATGGTATAAAAATAGACACCATACTAACTACAAAAGCTTATTGCAGCAACCCTATCGGTACGGCAGAAGTACAGATGGAAAAAGCAGGAAATTACCTGTATGCATGGCAACCCAACAACTTTGTAACCGCTTCTACAGAAACAGGATTGGCAGCTGGCAGCTATACCGTTACGGTAAAAGAACAAACACACGGCTGTACAGACACTGCACCATTTGATATTCTCAATAATAAAACCACATTCCCGGTTACTGCTAACGACGAAACCTGTAATGACGATAAAGGCCAGATCGCTATCAGCCTGCCGACAACAGGTTTTGATATCAGCTGGAATGGAGTCGTTTCTCAGGATGCTTTAAAAACAGATTTATCAAAAGGAGATTATAATATCAGTATCCGTTCTTCGCTGTATCCAACCTGTATTTTTGATACACTTATTACTTTATCTGATCTGGTAAAACCCATCCATATTACACAACTCACAACTACTCCTTCTGATTGCGGAATGCCTACAGGCACTTCCGAAGTAAGTATGCCTCCTATTGCGAAACAATACATATATACCTGGAGCAGCGGCACAGTAGTAAGACCCGAAAAGGCACAAAGCCTGCCGGTAGGAAACCATCATGTTACCGTCATGATTGAAGGTTCGGAATGTGCCACTGATTCGTCATTTTTTATTCCCGGCAAAGGTTTTCATTACTCACTATCTGTTAAAGACAACTTCTGTGATACGAAAGGCGGCAAAGTTATAGTAAATGTAAGCAGTCCCGATGTTGAAATAACCTGGACCGATACTCCTGAAAAAAACCTATCCCGTTACAACCTGAGCACCGGTAAGTATACTTTCAGACTTATTAACAAAAATGATCCTGCCTGCATAGCCGACAGCTTCACCACAGTTAATAACAAAACGTATTCGCTTAAACCGGATTATGATTATCACTTCACGTCAGACCTCTATGAAGTAGACCGCAATGTTTCTTTCAACAACTTGTCAGACAAGTTTTACACTTATGTATGGGATTTTGGAGACGGTCACTTTTCAAAAGAGTATAACCCGAATCATGATTTCCGCATGGTTCACAATTATAATATCACATTATCAGCCACCGATTCTAACGGCTGTACCGGCAAAGTAACTAAAGAACTCAGATACGAAACAGCAGGCCCCTGCGGACTTGCACTTCCTACTGCTTTTTCTCCAAACAATGATGCTGTCAATGATAACATAGGGGTACTTGGTAAAGCTTATAATATAGACCTCAAAATATTTGACCGCTGGGGTGAAGTAATTTTCAGGACCTCCGATCCCGACAAACGCTGGGACGGAAACTACAGAGGTGCAGAATCAATGATAGGAGTTTATCCATACGTACTGGAATATCAATGCCCTGCTGATGGGGAGTTGAAACAATTTAAGAAAGTCGGAGATATCAGCCTGATCAGATGAAAAAACTTCTGATCATTATATTGACATTATTATCGCTGTTTAGTTTCGGGCAGGATCCTCAGTTTTCGCAGTATTATGCGGCTCCTCTATTGCTTAATCCGGCCCTTGCAGGAGCAATCGACTGTTACAGGGTTGGTACCAATGCCCGCAGCCAATGGACCGGGCTTCCCGGCGGTGCTTTCAATACCGCAGCAGCTTATATTGACATGAATGTCCCTGATTACCGGAGCGGCGTCGGGCTTATGGTACTCCACGATGAAATTGGTTCACCTAAACTGACCAGTAATGAAGTCAGCGGATTTTACAGCTTCCTCGCACCTGTAAACAAACAGCTCAATTTTCGCTTTGGATTACAGGGAACCTATGTTTCCAGAAGCCTTGATTATAGCCGTCTTATTTTCGAAGATCAGTTTTCCGGCACTACCGTTACCCAACCTTCCACCAGTGATCCGGTAAGTGGTTTCAGCAGGGTCAACTACGGCGATATTTCTGCGGGAACAATGGTCTATGGTGAAAAAACTTACTGGCTGGGTTTCTCTGCCAGCCACCTTACACAACCGAAACAGGCATTTTATCTGACAGGTAGCCGATTACCAATCAAATACACAGTACATGGTGGTTATAATTTTCATTACAGCGCTACTAAATCATACAAAGAAGCCGATTGGTTATGGATTATCCCTACTTTCCTTTATAAAGCTCAGGGCAAATTTGACCAGCTTGATCTGGGTGTGTACCTGATCAAAAACTCAATTATGTTTGGTATGTGGTATCGCGGTATCTTTTTCAAACAGGACAACCAGATTAAAAACAGCGATGCCCTTTCCTTTCACTTAGGTTACCAGTATCAGCGTTTGTCTTTTGTTTACAGCTACGATGTTACGACCTCAAAACTGGCCCTTCAAAACACTAAGGGAAGCCACGAAATTTCTCTCATTTATCTTTTCTGTGCCGACTGGCCAAAACGTAAAAAGGTACGTCCTATGCACCGGCTTCCTTGTCCTGACTTCCAGAGAAGTATGTACAATTCACCAAACCAGTAAAATCCGAAGGCTCCCAACATTCTTAGATGTTGGGAGCCTTCGGATTTTACTGCGGGATTACTCATTTCGCGGAAGCCACCACCCATATATCAATACATAACTATACCTTATTAGTATTATCGATAACCGCCTTATTGCACTATTTAGTCAGGTACTTTATAGCATTTTTACCCTCAGGGGAAAGTAGAAAATCAAACTTCGCACTAAAATCAGGATATCAGCTATTCTTAGAGAATAGCTACTTTTTTTCAGATAAGCCAACAGTTATTTTCATAACAAAAACAGTGATTAGTCCACTTTTCAAAATACTCTCAAATCTAAAAATATTACCAATTCAACTATTGACTATTTTTTAATTTGATATTAATATTACTATCATATTGAGTGTTAATTTTTAAATTAATTTCAAATGGAAGCAAACCATCTTAAGGAAAACGGTCTTGCAATTGCAGCCATTTTTATCGGCTTTTCAGCTGCAGCTTATACTTTCTACTCTGACGTTAATCTGATAAAAAGAGATTATCAGGTCAAAATAAGTATTGACAGCTTAAAACACAGAATCACAGAGCTTGAAGAAATCAATACTCTCAACAACAAAAAAATAAAACACCTGCAATTGCAACACCCCGGAAGCGAAAACAAAACTCAATATAAATAGACATAGAGATTACCTTACGTCAGATAATGGTATCAGACCCGAAAGACTGATCTCTCTCACAAAGAAGCACCGGGATATCCTTAGGAGAACCGCCTAACAATTTTCTCTGATTATCAGCATATATGTTTAAACAGCAGACTACACAGACTCTGTGTGTAAAATTGATTTTTCATGTTTCTTTTTTAAAATTTAAAAATCCGCCTGACCTCTAATAACGATAGTGTCCTATTATTTACAAGGACAACTTAAAAACATTTTTTACCTATACCTGTTATATGAATTAAGCTTATATTTATTGTAAACCACGCTATTTCAACACCAACCGCTAACCTATTCATTATGAAACATTTTTATCTGTTTTTAATGCTATGTATGGTATCATTAAAAACCTTTGCTCAGGACCTTCCCACATCGACCGTCCTGGGTAACAACCCGCTTAAAATAAAATGGAGATACATTGACACCAAGGCTGTAAAGGTTATTTTCCCTGCCGGAAACGAGAAAGAAGGGTTGAGGGTGGCCAATGCCATTAACCTTATTTCAGACAGCTTGGGCGTAACTGTTGGTACAAAAAGAAAACACCTGGATTTGCTGATACAGACTAACCAGGTCATTTCAAACGGCTATGTCGGCCTGGCTCCTTTCCGTAGTGAGTTTTATGCAACCAGTTTTCAGAGTTTTAACTACCTGGGCTCTATTACCTGGCTCGATGCCTTGACATTCCATGAATATCGCCATGCATTGCAGATGGCCAATACCAGGAACGGGCTTACTAAATTCGGTTACTGGATTGGCGGTCAGAGTATGTGGCAGCTTTTGCAGTTAATTGCTATTCCTAACTGGTATCTGGAAGGTGACGCAGTTCAGACCGAAACGGTATTATCGGCAGCGGGAAGGGGAAGAACTCCCTCTTTTTTTCAGGAACAAAAAGCATTGTTGTTCAATAACAGAAACTACAGATACATTAAAGCAAGGAATGGTTCTTTCAAGGATCTGATGCCAAACCATTATCCGCTGGGTTATGCCATGCTGCATCAGGTAAGAGGCGAATTTGGTCCTGAGGTATGGGCTAAAGTATTGAAAGACGGCAGTAGCTACAGAAGTGTCTTTTATCCATTCGCGCGCGCACTGAAACGCCATACGGGTTACACAACCCGAAGAATGTACAAACATACTTATGATGAGCTTAAAAAAAACTGGGAAGAGGATTTGAAAAATGTGGAGCTAATCCCTACTACACACGTTACTGCTACTCATAAAACGGTCACAGATTACACCTGGGCACAACAACAGGAAGACGGCAGCATTGTCTGCATTAAATCGAGTTACAAAAAAATCCCGCACCTGACATTAATCAAAGACGGTAAGGAGAAAAGCCTCACGGCCATCGGTATTGTTACAGAAAACTTCCTGTCAGGCAACAACAAACGGTTTGCCTGGGTCGAAATGAGTACGGACCTTAGAAGGCAAAACAGAAACTATAACAACATTGTCACTTACGACCTGGCTACACATAAAAAACGCAGGATCACCAGCAAAACGAAGTTGTACTCTCCACAGTTTTCTGTCAAAGGCGACAAGATTGTTGCTGTGAAAGCCAATGACCATATCAGAACCTGCATTGTGTTTATTAATCCGGCTGATGGCTCACAAACAGACACTATTGCCAATCCTGACAATGATTTCATTGCTTACCCGAAATGGTCTGAAAACGATGAAAGCATTATTTACATTGCAAAACGTAATTCGCTGGTGGCTATCCTGAAATATGACCTGACATCCAAAAGCACAACAGAACTGACCCCATGGTCGCACCATGTGATTGAAGGAACAAGTATCGGTAAAGATCAGGTTTATTATACTGCATCTTACTCGGGAATCAATAACGTGTATGCTTCTAACTTATCAGGCGACAAAGTGGTGAGACAAATTTCATCGGTAAAAATAGGCGCTAACATGCCGAATATTTCTCCAGACAACAAAACGCTTTTGATGTCAGAATACAATTACAAAGGTCAGGAGCTGACTAAACAGGAAATCACGCCGGAAACAGGCAAAGCTATTGAACTGGTAGCGCCTGCAGACCAGGCCACTTACAGAATACTGACTACTTCTGTAGAAAAAAACATGGTAGATCATGTACCCAACAATGCCTATGAAATCAAGGATTACAAAGGCATAATAAGAGGTGCAAAACTTCACACCTGGGGTATTACTTCCGATCTGAGTTCTTTCGGCGGGTCGATCAGAATAGACAATATCCTGAATGACTTCGGGCTTAGTCTGAAAGCTGCTTATAACAGAAATGAACAAACAGTCAATTTTACCGGCAGTGTTGATTATTCAGCACTTTTTCTGCCAATTTCTATTTATGGCGCTGCCAATAACCGTTTTACCAAAGTATATACCGGCCCGGGTAATATCCCTGACGACACCACTAATGCTTTAAAGTTCAGAGAGGTAATTGCCGGTGGTAATATATCGTTACCGATGAGCTGGATAAACGGCCCTTATTCAACTGCATTAAAGCTGATTGCAGGAGCAAGCCAGATTATAACATCAGGTTATGAGTATGGGACAGGCGACAATAAGGTATCGGTTGATACTTCTTTAAGCAATACTGTTTTTCAAGGCGGTTTGCTATTCAGTAATATCCGTAAAAAGGCTTATCAGAACGTTCTTCCGAGATTCGGCCAAATTATAACGGCTAATATCAACCAGAGTGTTAACAACAACTCTGTATTGAAATACATGGCAACTGCCGCATTGTATTTCCCGGGATTGTTTGCCAACCATAGCTTGCTGTTCACAGGAAGCTGGCGACAGGAAGAGCTCAGCAATACTTACAGGTTCCTTGACAACTTTAACCACGCACGCGGCTATACCCCAATCCTGGGTGATGAAGAATATGTGGCAAGTGTCAATTATCAATTGCCGCTGTTTTACCCTGATTTTGGCTTTGGCGGTATTGCTTATCTGAAACGCCTGCGCCTGAATGGTTTCTGTGATATTTCACAAGTAAACCGTTATGCCACAAATCAGGTTTACAGTCAAAACTCGGCAGGCTTTGAAATATTGTTTGACGTAGTTTTTGCTAACCTCATCCCTATGTCTGTGGGTCTCAGAGAAAGCTTTCTGATAGATAAGGATTATTTTGATAAAACGAAGGAGAACATGTTCCAGTTTTATCTGGCCGGAACGTTTTAATCCACTTAAATAAAAATAAGAGCTTACCGGGAATATCGGTAAGCTCTTATTTTTCTCCCGACCACCCGTAATGTATCACTGCTATATAACAAAGTCATCTCGGTACATTAACCAACCAAGCACTCAACAACCATTTTCAGCACTTATTGTAGACATTTTCCTCGCTATGCAGGAGTCTGAACCATTTTTTTATGAGAGATAGCATGGAATCCGTCATTTTATCGTTTGGCATCGAAATTGGATATGCTATATAAACCACAAATCAGAAACTCATGAAAACGCTATTGAGAGTTATTGTTTGCGGCATTGCCTTTTTATTTGCTACCAGGCTTAATGCCCAAAATACAAGTATCAAACGATCTAAATATATCTTTGCCTATTTTAAAACCAGTGATACTTCCAATATCTCTCACCTTTTATCCAATAAAATTTATTATCCGCACTTTGCTGGTCAGATGAAAGGAAAACCTAAGAAAGACATCGATTACCAATACTATACAAAGATCTGGGAACCTACCAAAACAGTACTTGAGCAGGTGGCGCTTTATGGGAAAGAATTAGGAATTGACTGGACAGATGTGGTCATAAAAAGCAGCAGGACCGACACAAGTTACAGCCAATTCCTAATTCTTTCCCATAAAGCGCCACCTGCTCAAGT
>CAZNHL010000006.1:51767-81863 GCA_964572965.1 uncultured Bifidobacteriaceae bacterium | reverse complement strand
CATTAAACAAGCTATTTACTTCGAGTCAGCAGCTAAACATTATGTAATGAAAGTTGAATACAGAAAACTGTATTCCTCCTCTGCATTTGCATTCCGCGAAATTTCTGTTCTTACTCCTGATGAGCTTGCCAATAAGAAAGCGAAGCTTTTTACTGAATATGGCAATAACTATTTGAAGACTTGCAGTGATAGACTTACCAAAGAATTACAGCGAAAACCTACAGCACAGGAAATGATCGCTTTTCAAAAGAAATGTAATTGCTCTTTGAACAAATTAAGCACCGATGACGATGAAAGAAATATTCGCAAGTCGGCTTCAGACACTATCTATTTTTACTTTTACGATTGTGAAAACAATACTTATAACACAATGAAAAATAAGTAGTACAAATGGTTGTGAGGCAGAGAAACAATAAACCGGCACCCTACCCCCGGAAATTCAGGTACCAAAAATGACAATGCCTGGGTGAAGAATAAAAGGCTTTGGCAAGAACATTTTCCACCTCCCCGGCTCCGGTGCAAAAATGAGCCAGCACAAAGGTTACTTTAGCAAGGTTATATAGCCGGTAATCTGTTTTTTTTCTTCGTTATTGAGATGTAATATATAATAATAGGTTGACACCGGAAGCGACTGCCCATTTTTCGTTCCGTCCCACGGTATGCTGTAGCCATAATTACTTTTGAAAACGTGTTCACCCCATTGGTTATAGACTTCGAGCACAGCAGCCGGAAAAAAGCGAATGTTCCCGATTTCGAACAAGTCATGTACATTGTCTCCATTGGGTGAAAATGCATTGGGTATATGTACACTGTAGACGGAGTCAATAACGATGTCGTGTGCAATTTTAGATTCACAACCATATTCACTGATTGCTATCAGCTCAACATGGTACAGGCCACTGCGGGGATAAGTATGAACCTCGTTCTGGAATATGCCATAGGAATCATCGCCAAAGATCCACTGATAAGTGCTTGCTCCTTTGGACAGGTTGATAAAGTGAATTACCGGATCAAGTGTGCTTGCCGGTTGCGGATTAGCTGAGAATCCGGCTTCGGGTAAGGGATAAACTTCGATGGTTTTACTGATGCTTTTTTTACAGCCTCCCGACGACGTTACTTCAAGAACAATTGACTGAGTACCTGCTTCCTTAAAACAGGCATAGAGGTCCTCGGTAGTCCCTAATTGCTGACTGTTCATCAACCATTGATAAGTATCTATTTTGCCTGTTGAAATGACTGACCGGTTTGTCAAATTAATACATACCGGTGCACAGCCTTTATTGATATCGAGTGTAAAATCTGCTACGGGCATCTCATTAATGTGCACCGTTTTCTGCAAAGAATCTTTACAGCCTTTATCAGAATTGACCACTAATGACAATGCATAATTGCCTTTACCGGCATAAATATGGCTGCATTGTTGAGCATTTACAGCAGGAGAACCATCTCCGAAGTGCCATTGCCAGTTTTCAATATTACCGGAGACTATTACAGATTTTTCTTTGGGTATAATGGCTGACCCTTCGCAACCCTCCTTCAGGTCAAACTTTGCTTCGGGTAATGGATAAACAGTAACATTCCGGCTGAGACTATCGGTACAGGTTCCGAAAGTAATCGTAAGTTTTGCTGCAAATTCTCCTGCCGAAGTATAGGTATGCTTCGGCGATTTTTCCGAAGCGGAATTATTATCACCGAAGTTCCATTTCCATGAGCTGATATTTCCGGTTGAAACATCTGTAAACGAGAGTTGGCTACCAACACAGGTATTATTGAATATAAAATTAGCGGCAGCCTGGTTTGGAGGTATTGTAATGATATTTTTACTAGTATCGCTACATCCCAGAGAGGAGTTTAGTATTAAGGAAACTTCGTAAGTTCCGGACTGGCTGAAAGTATGCTTAGGGTGTTGCTGATTACTGGTATTCCGGCTTCCTGAAAGGTGATCATTAAAGTTCCATTTCCATGATGTGATTGTACCTTCGCTATTTGTGGAATTTTCTGTAAAAACAATACCTCTGCAAATAAGAGGGTCGTCTGCCGAAGTAAATACAGCTGCCGGGTTGCGGTAAATAACTACGGTTTTCTCTACTGAGTCTTTACAGCCTTTATCGGAATTGACAAATAATGTTACTTTATAGCTTCCCGGATTTTTATAAAGATGAGTACTTTGTTGAGTTATGGTGTTGGCGGCACCATCCCCATAGCTCCACTCCCAACCCGTAATTGATCCTGAAACTATTGTTGACAAATCAGCAGGAGCCACCAATTTGCCTTCACATTTATTGACAAGGTTAAACTTTGCTTCAGGCAATGGATACACAGTCACATTTTTAGTTACTGAATCAATACAGCCTTCGGAGGTAAAGGTTTTTAATGTGACCGGATAGGTTCCGTGTGCAGCATACTTGTGTACGGGATTGTTTGCAATATCAGTATTACCATCGCCAAACGTCCATATATTCTTTGTAAAAGTTCCTGTAAGCGCCAGTGAAGTATTGCTAAAACGGATGCTATTGTTCTGACAGCTATTGTCAAAAGTAAAATTTGGTAAGCCCTGAGCTTTAATATGAACCGGCTTTGTAAGAGAATCTTTACAACCGGTTTTTGAGGTCACCAACAATTTCACCTGATATTTGCCAGTATCCGAAAAAACATGGGAAGGTCTCTGTGCCGTGCTGGTATTATTTACTCCGGTTAAAGGGTCTGCAAAATTCCATTGCCGTTTGAGCACTCCCGAATAATCCGGGTATTTAACAGAAGATTTATCTGTAAATACCTGTTTACGGCAGGCATCTGTATCAAAATCACTGGCATAAGCGGCATGAATGGAATCTGCAATAAGCTCATAGACTACTTTTGCACTGCAGCCGCTATAGGAAGTAAAAGTACACTCGTATTTGGCACGGTCGCGGGGATTAGCAATTCCAAGCTTATGTACATGCGGAAGATCTTTGCCTATTTTTCCGGAGTTGTGCTTTGTATCAGTAAAGGTTCCTCCTATTTCACGCCATTGATATGTTTTAAAACCACGTGGAGCACTGATGTAAACGGAATCTCCCGGACAATAATAGGCATTAGTATCAGCCGGGAATGTTTCCGGTGAAACATAAGCATAAGCCATGTGGTGACCGGTATAACAGTCCATTGTATTAAATTCAATGGTAATATCCTGCCCAATAAAAGCTTTTAAATCCAATACATCCGTAATCCATGGAGTATTGCTGATTTCTCCACAATAATTCCAATCAAACCACGATACGTCTTTACCTGCGCCCGGGTAAAGGCGGTAATTACCACAAACACCAGCCACCTGATTGCCATTAGCGTCAAGGGTCTGTAACCACATAGAAGCATTGTTGCCAGCTCCGGAAGCACTGCCCCCAAAACCTGCCGGGTCGTTGCCCCCGCCTGAACCATGATCAAACTGCTGTACGAAAGCGAAACTATATACCAGAGTTGTACGCTCAGGTACCACATGCATGGTATAAGCAGCTTTATAGCCTTTTGGATTACCATAACCTCCTGGCGAAAGTGGCCCTACTCTTACTGAATATTTCTTATCTAGCGGTACTCTCCGAATATTATAGCAAGTATTAGGGTCTTCCGGTTTTGCAGCCGGATTTGCAGATGGATAAATAAACTGAAAATAGCCGCCGGGAATAGTAGCAGCACCGGTACTGATATCGTTGTACAGAACAGTACGGTTTCCACCTCCTCCTTGCTGAGGCCCCATGTAAAGTTTCCAATTAGCAAAAGTTCTTTGAGAAAAATTGAGATTCGGATACGGATCCTGTGCCAGTATTGAAACCCGGCCAATAAGGATTGTCAGTAATAATATGATGTATTTTTTAAACATAACTCAAATCAATTTTAAACTTACCCCCGAACCTCGGCCCGGGGGTACTCATAGTTGGTAGTTTAAAAAATTGGAATTATAGGTTGGTAAAACAATGCGAACATTAAATTAGAATCATTCTAAATAATAGTAAAGATAAAGTGGTTGATTCTCTAATGCAATACTTTAAAAACATGATTTACAATACCTTAAAACCAGTATAGGTCTACTTATTTTTTGGGATAACTACTAGTAGTTAGGGAACATAAGCCTTGTTCATGTATTCCAAAAAAATATTCCCGGGTGCTGAATCCCGGGAATATTACCCAAAAAAATGCCATACCTGGCCGAACCTGAAACGGATCAAAAAATAACTAAGGTCTCACTTATAAAGTGAGCATTGATCTGGGCTATTATTGTCTTACTACTTTTCTGATCATGGTAGTTTCTCCGGCTACAATTCTCAAAACATAAACCCCTGCAGGCAGTTCACTAAGTGAGATGTCTGCTTTATCTGACTCTGTTTTTATATACTTAACAATATTTCCATTAACAGAAGAAACAGTTACTTCCAAACCGGGTGCGTCTGCTAATGCTATATGCAGTAAATCAACTACAGGGTTTGGATATACCTGCACTGCCCCATTAATTAAGCCATCGGAAATAGACGTTTTTATATCTTTGTATATATAAATTGCTGATGTAGCACTGCAGGTATTGGCATTACTTACTTTTACAGTATAGTCACCATCAACAGTAGCTGTATATGTAGCAGCAGTGGCATCAGCTATCGGCTGACCGTCTAAAAACCACTCATAAGCATCAAAAGTCCCTGTACTTAGTTCGTTGCCATTAGCTGTGATTACCGGAACAGGCAATTGGTTTACTGTCAATGCCAACTCAACAATACTGTCACAGCCAGATGCTGCTGTTAAAGTTTTATAGTATGTTCCCGCATTTGTGTAAGCAGTACCAATGAAATCATAGCTATCGCCTGCACAAATTGCAGCCGAAAGTTTGCCTGTACTTACAGGAGCTACTTTTAATGTAAGTGTAATTATGCTGTCACAGCCGCCTACTGTCTGCAAAGTTGATTTATACTCACCAGCCTTTGTTAATGCCGTTCCATTGAAATCATAGTTCTTCCCTTCACAAATGGTTGCCGTCAGAGAAGTGTAAGCGGGACAAGCTGAGAATTTCAACAAAGCAAAAAAACCACTTCCCGGATAAGGTAAAAGTACTTTATCACCACCAGTATTAGCATCTGTAAAGCCTATAACAATGTAACCGCCAGAAGTAGTTTGCTGCACATAACGGCCTACATCAGTTCCCGGACTACCCCAGGTTTTTTGCCATACTATTTCACCAGTGGCATCTATTCTTACAATCCAGAAATCGGAATAATCAACTCCGTTACCTCTGTGTAACCCTATCACATCTCCATCAGGAGAGCTAGATTCTCCGGCTATGACGTATTCTCCATCAAGCGTTAGTTCGATTGAATAAGCTATATCGATGTTAGTACCGCCATATGACTTTTCCCATTCAAGTGCACCTCCTGTATTTAACTTTACAATCCAGTAATCACTCTTATTTCCTCCTTTAGCGTTGCTCACATCACCGTCTATGGACGATGTTTCTCCGGCAATAATATATCCAAGATCTTTTGCCTGTTTAACAGAATAGGAGATATCACTTTTTGTACCTCCTAAAGTTTTTTGCCATGTCAGCGCTCCTGTATCGTTTAGTTTTACAACCCAATAATCTTCACTTCCCTGGCCACCTTCTACATCTCCGTCAACAGAATTGCTGTAACCTGTAAATAAATATCCTCCGTCTTCTGTGGTAATCAAATCATAACAAAAATCGATACCGGTACCACCCAAAGTCTTCTGCCAGTCTAAACTGCCTGTACTTGCCAGTTTCACTATCCATACATCAAAACTTCCCTTAGGATCCGTTACATCTCCATCAGAAGAAGTAGTAATCCCACCGACAATATAGCCCCCATCAGGTGTTTGTTTGATGGAATAAGCACGGTCTTCGTTTGTTCCACCAAATGTTTTCTGCCACTCTAAAGTACCATCACCAGCTATTTTTACTACCCAAAAGTCATAATTACCATGCCCTCCGCTTACATCTCCATTTGACGAATTGGAATATCCGGCTATTACATAACCACCATCAGTAGTTTGCTGAATGGACTTTGCATAATCCACCCCACTTCCTCCGTAAGATTTTTTCCAGACAATTTCGCCAAGGGCGTCTGTTTTCACGACCCACATATCAAAATCACCATGATTGTCTGTCACATGGCCACTGGTAGCTGATGTTGAGCTTGCCATAATATAACCACCATCCGCAGTTTGTGTTACTTTAAGTTCCCTGTCACTTTTTGCAACGCCTGTTCCTCCATATCTGCGTTGCCACTCCGTTACCGGACTTTTAGCTAAAACTCCACCCATCGAAAACACCAACAACAGGATTGACAGGCCCCACTTCTTTACCCCAGCGGCTAAATAACACATCTCAATGTTTGTTTGATAAAAACTACTCATCTATTTTAATATAATTAGGTTACAATCTAAAAAGGGGTTACCCAATGAGTAACCCCTTCATACTGATTAACAGTTAATCGTATAGCATCTGTACTCAAGACCGATTCTAGCATGATATGTAGCAGGAGGGCCGGCAGAATATTTAGGGAATACCCCTACTCTTACCACATAAGCCTTATCACCGGTATTTAATGTACCGCTTGCGTCACAGTCTTTCCATACCAACAATAGTTTAGTAGGTGTGATAGGGCCTCCCGGTGGCGTATAAGTATACCAACCGACAAGTCCATAGGCAGAAGAATTCTGCCCCATAAAATTGGCATAGGAACCGCCATTCCCATTCGTTCTTTTGTTAGACAAAATACTTGAACAAGTAATGGTTGAAAGTGTAGTGCTATAAGCAACATTCGCAGAATCCAGATAGTCAACTTTCCAGCCGTTCAAGCCTCCGACAAATGAGTTAAACTGCTTATTTAAAACTATATGTGCATCAGTACTTTCGTCAACCTCACCGTCACAAAAATTAAAAAACAAATCAGTATATGCACCAGGGTTACCAACCTGAGCAGCCGCAACAGGTGCTCCCGATAAACTATCTGTGCCAGAGCTGCTGCAACAATTTTCACAGCCGGTACCTTCCAAGGCTGAAGTTGCTTTGGTATTATAAGCAGGCCCAACATCGCTGTCTTTCTTTTTACATGATACTACTATAGTGGCTGTTGCAAGTGCCAGCCCTAATACAAATTTTAAATTTTTCTTAAACATGGTTTTAGAATTAAAAGGTTAAAATAAAAATATGATATGAACGGTGAGGCGCCTTTCACCTGAGAATATCCATCACTGGTAAAGACATGACTATAACTCAACTCAACACCGTCTCACAATTCCAACCTTAATCTCTTACACCTTATAGCAATGTCATCAATCAGTAAATCACTATTTAGAAACAATCTAAACAATGCAAATGTAGGCTTATGCTACAAGGGGTGCAATACTTACATTTTTGTATTTTACAGTACTAAATAACTGGTATTCAAGCTACTTGATTTTACCATTTCAGAACAAAAACCACAAAAAACTTACATCAAAATTTCAGACCAAAATATTGAATGATAAAAATGAGAGCACTTATAAGGAACCAAAACCCACATATGACACCAAAAACATACATTAAAATTTAAGTATTGCCATAAAAGCAAACAGGCCGTCATAGTTAAAACTATGACGGCCTGTCAGCCAGATTTCTATATATGATATTACTTTTTAAACGGATGACCAAGCCATATCATCATCAAAGGCATCAAAAAAAAATGATATTTCAATAAGATGGATTTAGAGATAAAAAGTACCTAAATAAAACTTCCATCTTCAACATTTTCAATACTTCTCTTTTAATTAATATAAAAAACAACCAATAATTTATTAATATGCAACTTTAAATACTTTTACAGCTATATGAAAAAACCAACCAGCTTCTTTCTTACAGGGTTAATCTTTTTTGTCTTTTCGATTGCCTATGGACAAGAAAGCGAAGAAAGCACTATTTACAATGCCTATTATCTAGCTAAAAATATTAATAATATAAGCCCCCCTTCAACAGATTCTCAAAAAACAAACGCTTATTACAAAAACCTTTATTCGTCCTTACTTTGGTATAGTACAAGAATTGACACTTCAGAAGGTGCAGCTGCCAAAAGAAATAAAATCATAACAAATAAGGTTCTAGCTATACCTTATAATCAAATTACTATAAACATCATAGATACTGTAGTTTTTATTGACAGATTAAAAAACTATAGTTCCTCTGATTTCAAAAAATACTTATCAAGTTTAGATATTGTACAAAATGAAATTTCAGCTATTACATCAATTCAAAATGATATTCATAAACTAAACAACTTTATTAAATATATAGAACTATTAAATAAAGATATTATAAACAAACAATTAATTGATTTAGATTCAACTGAAAATAAACCAATTAATTGTGATACAATATATCGAAAAAGAGGAATATTTAAGTACACTACATGTTCAAAAAAATGCGATAATTACTTAACTAATAAAAACAAAAATATAAGCGAATACGAATTCAATTCATTGAAAAATGATATTAATTCAATTGATAAAATACAAAAACTTGATACTTGTTTATTTATCAATTTCGATATAAAAGAAATAAACACAGATTCATTAAAACGAGTTCTTAAAAAGAAGATAGATAGCGCTATTATCTCGTATAAAAAAAATATAAATCAACAAAACTATAAAATAAATTACTCCTCTCATGATCAAGAAACTATCACTTCAACTACATTAAAAAACATCGATCTTATTTATCAGAATGAACCTGCTTTTATGCGCTATCCATTAGCTTTTAAGATGCCATCAGAGGCTGAAACGATTAACGCAGTTACTATTTATCTTACCAAGCGTGTAAAACAGGAAACGGTTATGTGGTTTTTTGATATGCTCAGGATCAATATGACCACAGATTCTGTGGTAAGGTCACTGTTCCCGGAAACAATTCTCTTATTGGAAAGCGGGCAAATATATGAAGTGCCTAACCTGGGTGCTTCATGGCAATATGCGCTATCGAAAGACCTTGTACAATTTCCCAAAAACCTGATTAACTCCGGATGGACTACTAATTATTGTCCACAATGTGATCCTTACCTGCCTTACCTTAAGTTTGCCTGGGACATTTCTGAACTGGTTAACCAACAGTACAATTTCAGAGATATTATTACCAAACTACACATGAACTATGTAATACCCGATTTAAGCAAAAAATCTAACGTACTGGTTAATAAGAACCTGAGCCAATTAGTATCACTTTTATTCAGTATACAACAGGAATGTTTTATTGTAGCCTATAATCCGGAAGTTAAAAGAAGCGGATATAGCAGAACCTTAGTCTACCAGGATCTTCTCAATATGGATGACAGGGAGTTTCAAACCATGATGGCATTGATTGACATGCGCTATAATGTCTTCAGTAAATTGGGGATTGATTACGAGAACAAGGAAAAAGTCTACCTATGCAAACAATGGTTAGGAAAAATACTTTTAAGCATGAACCAGACACAGCAATTGAAGAGGTTAATGCAGGGACAATCCGATGACAAAATCAAATACGACAACTATAATATCTGGTTTTTCTTACAAGGATTAATCAGCAATCTGCTACCGCCAGACGCACTTATATCAAATCAAAACAAAGAAGCAATCCGAGAATTAAAGCATGGGTTAGGTTTTATGGGACAGGCGATGGAAATCTACTCCCAGGCAGAAAAAAAGAACTTTCTTGGCATGATCAGCAGCAATGTACGTTTACTACAAAGTATTAACGATACACTGGAAAAAGGAAAGATAATAATGCCTCCTAAACCAGATAGTACAATCAGCTATTTTGATCATTTATACTCTAAAATAAAACTAAGCAATAAATTAAAAAAAGATTCTGCTTCAGTTCTATACAGTGGCCATATTTCCCATAACAGTATTCAGTATTATGCACAATTACCAAATCAAAAAGATTTAGCAAGGCTAAAAGTATATCCAGTAAAATTAGGCTCTAGAAAAATAAGTATAAATAATTACAAAAGAGCAAAAAAAGAAGAGGATATTGATAAATTAAAGCTTATTGAAGTAGGAAGTAATCAAACGGAATATAAGAGAATTTTATCGTTCCTTAAAAAGGACAGATTAGCTCGTTTATCTATTAATATGGAACTAGAGCAACCTGAAAATGTATATTCCATATATATGATTGAAGGTAAAAACAAATATTTTGTCAGTCCAACTAAGAAATACTCGGCTTTATCAGTCGAATTATATGGCATAAAAACAACTGAAAGAACTGACTCTTTAGTGTTTAAAAATATTGAGATTGTTTTTTCAGATGAATTAAATTTTATTGCTAAAATAAATTCTCAAAAAGACACTTTGATAAAAAAAGATCAGCATTCTTTATCTTTAAAAAAAGACATTATCACCAAAACAAAACTTAATCAGTCTAAAGATAATATTTACTACTTATACAGTAACAAAACACAAAAAAACAAATACTTTATCAGTTCAACCAAGATAGAAACCAAGCCTTCGGTGGTTTTCCCAATTAAATTATCCAGGCGAAAAGTTAAATTGAAAACTGAAAAATCCGACAAACCTTTATTTATTGATTCTACAGGCTTAAAAAAAACAGGACAAACAGGGACAAACGATTACTTAGACAACTTCTCTCCATCCCCAGGAACCGTTTACAGTCATCTGGCCCAAATTTCACAAAAGAAGACTATTACCACGATTACAAAACTCGGTGCCTTTATCAGTGATGTAATTAACGCAGGCGGAAATAGTGAACAACTGGCTGATGTAGTTGAATCATATGCACTGCCGGCAGGTTCTTATAAAAGAAAACGCGCTATGTGGCACTCTTTGGACGTTAACGCTTTTGTAGGAGTTTACGCAGGTAGCGAATACACCTATGCTCCTACAAAAAATGATGCAGTATGGGGGTTATCTGCCCCGATAGGTTTAAGCTATAGCAGAACCAAAGGCAAAAGACTCAACCCGTTTGACCTTGCCTCAAACTATCCGGCATCGGCTTCTGATCCATTGCTTGTTAAATTCAAAAACAGAAATGCATATTACAGATCAACAAGCACTTTTTCTTTTACCTTAACAGTCATAGATTTAGGAGCTCCTGTTTCATTTTTATTTAACCAGGGTAATTCAGAAAGTTTACCACAAGATGTAAATTTTGCACAATTTATCAGTCCGGGTCTTCACGTTGGCTGGGGAATCCCTACAACCCCATTAATACTGCAAATGGGAGTCCAGTATACTCCACAATTAAGGAGCTACGAAGAGGATGTTAGGCAAAAAGATGCATTAAGAATTTATGCCGGGCTCTTTTTTGACTTACCTGTATTTAATATAATTTCAAGAGAAGCCATCAGTCCAAAAAGAATTGACTAACAAAATAATAACCTTAAGCCGGACTTACCGGCTTAAGGTTATTATTTTGTTACTTTTAAAAGGGTGCCCGAGCCAGATCATAAACAAGGGCATTGAAAGAAATGAAATTTCAATAAGGGTTGCTTTTTAATTTATAGCAATCAGAGATTAATACCACCAGACACCTCTATACGTTGTCCGTTAATCCAACGGGCTTCTTCTGTGCAAAGGAAAGCTACTACTCCGCCAATATCTCCCGGTAAACCAACACGCCCTAGAGCTGTAACACCGGCTATCTGAGCGTTGATGTCTTTATTGTCCCTCACATGACCACCGCCAAAATCTGTCTCAATAGCACCCGGAGCAACTACATTGGCTGCAATACCACGGGCACCTAATTCTTTTGCCAGATATCTTGTCAATACTTCAACAGCTCCTTTCATAGAACCATAAGCAGACGAGCCAAGGTAAGAGAAACGTGCCAATCCTGATGAGATATTGATAATACGACCACCATCATTTATAAATGACAATGCTTTTTGTGTTAAGAAAAACACTCCTTTGTAGTGAATATTCAAAGCTGTATCAAACTGCTCTTCTGTTGTATCGGCAAAAGAAGCATAAAGTGCAGTGCCGGCATTATTGATCAGGAAGTCAAAACGGTCAGTATTGAATTTACTTTTCAATACTGTTTTCAATTCACTGAAAAACGCATCAAAGCTCTTTACATCTCCTGCATTCAATTGTAAAGCCGCAGCTTTCAGGCCTGACTTTTCTATTTCAGCAACAACAGCAAGTCCTTCTTCTTTTTTGCTATTATAAGTCAGGATCACGTTGATACCTTTCTTTGCCAGTGCCAATGCCATATCTCTCCCTAAACCACGGCTACCACCGGTTACAAGGGCAATTTTCTGAGTAGTTTCCATTTTCTGTTTCTTTTGTTTTTGATATTTCAAAATTAGAAAGAAAAAGAGCCCGGCTGTTTGCGAACATCAATCCAACATTTGCAAAATTCAATCTTCCCGGCTTTAATCCCTGAATGCTACCGGAGCCATGGAAGTTTGCTTGCGAAAGAAATTAGAGAAATGTGCTACTTCTTCAAAACCCAGGCAATAGGCTATTTCCGAAATGTTCCAGTCTGTCTGTTTAAGCAATATTTTCGCTTCCGCAATGATGCGCCCGCTGATCAGGTCTGTCGTCGTTTTTCCTGTGTTTTCCTTGAGTACTTTATTGAGGTGGTTTACATGCACAGACAAACGTTCTGCATAGTCTTTGGCCGTACGCAACGACAGTTTTTGCTGCGGAGATTCTATCGGGAATTGCCTTTCCAACAATTCTACAAATAAAGAAGAAACACGTGCTGAAGCTGTGTGTGAAGGATAAAGTACTGAAGCAGGTTGCAGTTTTTGTCCGTAGTGGATCAGCTCGAGTACATAGTTTCGCAGCAAATCGTATTTATGGGCATAATCAGAGGACAACTCCTTGTGCATCTTCCTGAATATGTATCTGATTTCTTCGGCATCTTCGTCACTTACCTGAAAAACAGGATAGCCTCCTGCCTGAAAAATCGGCAGATTATCAAGCACAACACCACTTTTATCTTTGATCAGGAAATCATCCGTAAAAATACAGAAATGGCCTGACTGATTGTCGTCTTGCGGCAACCAGTGATAAGGCACTCTGGGAGTAGCAAACAATAAAGCATTCTTCTCGATTTCAATCACTTTATCGGCATATTCAGCCCTGTTCCGGCCACTGATCATACTTATTTTGTAGTAAGCTCTGCGGTTGTAAGGCATACCCGGTTTTACTTTCATCTGAGCCATTATATCTTCAATTCTGAATACATTAAAATGACCTATTTCTTTGCTGATGCCTTCCGGAATGAGTGAAGATGTTTCCTTATAAAACTGTTCTACTGAGACAATGTCCATAAACCTAAGGTTTGTAAAATTCAAATGTAGGGGTTTTAAAGAAAACCGGATTCTACTTCATATAGTTCATGAAATAATATGAGAAGCACTTGACGAAAAATTAATACAAAACTATGGTGTTAATAAGCCTGCAAATCGCCACTTTTGGACAAAGAAAAAACTATGGAAAATTCAATCTTAGACGAAATAGAAGAAGCGCCGGAAATACGCCAGCGGTATACTTCTTTGGGTGGTTGGTTAGTCATTCCGCTTTTTGGTCTTTTTACGGCACCGGTAACGCGCATCTATCAGGTTATAAAAGAGCTTCTACCAGCGATAAACCCAAGTGTAATTGACAAATTTACCAATCCAGAGTCTTATCTGTATAACCCAGCTCTCGCCTATATTATTTATGGGGAATTTATTTTTAATATAGCCTTCAGCATTTTTGCAGTAATTATATTGTACTACATGTTTAAGCTCAAAAAAGAAGCTCCACGTCTTTTTATTATCTACATCATAGGCAACCTGGTATTTATATTGCTTGATTCCCTCAGTGTTGCATTAGTAGCTCCGGCACAAAGCGGTTCTTTCTTTACCAGAGACATGCTTAGTGCTATTATCGCTGTAGCAATATGGGTACCTTATTTCCTGACATCGGACAGAGTAAAAGGTACTTTTGTTTTGTAAAAACTACTTTTTACTTTCTAAAATAATAATCCCGTTCAGGTTAAAATCTGAACGGGATTATTATTTATAATCAAAAATTAAATCTGATTCCCTACCAGCTCAATTAAATCGGCGGTTCTATTAGAGTAACCGAATTCATTATCGTACCAGCCAACCACTTTTACATTCGTACCATTCGCCATGGTCAGCTCACTGTCGAAAATGCAGGAATGTGGGTCTCCGACAATATCAACAGATACCAGCTGGTCCTGAGAATATTTCAGGTAACCTTTCAATGAACCTTCTGCCGCGGCCTTTTCAAAAGCTTTGTTGATCTCTTCTTTTGTCACTCCTTTTTTAAGAGTAGCAGTAAAGTCGGTAATAGAACCTACCGGAACAGGCACACGCAGTGCATAACCGTTCAGCTTACCTTTAACGGAAGGAATTACCAAACCCAAGGCTTTGGCTGCTCCTGTACTAGTCGGGATAATAGAAACAGCAGCAGATCTTGCACGGCGCAGATCCTTATGCGGCGCATCCTGTAAACGCTGATCAGATGTATAAGCATGCACAGTAGTCATATAACCGCTTTCAATCCCGAAATTATCTTCCAGCACTTTTACCAGCGGTGCCAGACAATTGGTCGTGCATGATGCATTGGAAATAACTGTCTCGCTGCCATCCAGTGTATTATCATTTACACCTAGTACTATCGTCTTCAAATCTCCTGTGGCCGGAGCAGAAATAATTACTTTTTTAGCACCTGCTGTGATGTGAGCTTCTGCCTTTTCCTTTTCAGTAAAAAAACCTGTTGATTCCAGAACAACATCAATTCCCAAAGCTTTCCATGGGAGCTCTGCCGGATTTTTCACTGACAATACTTTGATCTTTTTCCCATTGACGATCAGGTTTTCTGCATCATAGCCTACCTCTGCTTCAAACTTACCATGTGCTGAATCAAACTGCAGCAAATGCGCCAGCGTTTTAGTATCTGTCAGGTCATTAATGGCCACAACCTCGATGTTTTTCTTCTTTAGTAAGGCACGGTAAGAAATTCTCCCGATACGCCCGAATCCATTGATTGCTACTTTCATCTGATTTAACATTTATGGTTTAACATCTATTTTTATTTTGTACCAATCAGTACATAATTGAGTAAAAAAATATTAACTCAATAATCTAAACTGATTTTCAATGACAGGTTTCAACACTTTAGGATCAGGATAAATACGCACTGAAATATTCAGTCCGTTCCATAAGGCCAGTAAAGATTTTGCCAGCACTTCAGGACTTTCATTTGATTTCAATTCTCCAAGCTCTTTTGCCTGTTTTAACCCGTCCAAAAAGAAATCTTCCATCACAATAAGTAGTTCTGCCGCTTTCTTTTTTAGTAAAGGATCAATATTTGATAACTCCGCCAGCGAGTTACCCATCAGACAACCATTCCTCGCCCGATCTGACCCTTCGTCAATAATTGACATGAACATTGATTTGATGTAAGCTATTTTCTTGTCAGCCTGCACAATCTCACACCTCCTGATTTCCATGCCGGTATCGCTTCGGCGTTGTAATACTTTGGCAAACAATTCACTCTTTCCTCCTTTGAAGGTATTATAAAAGCTGCTTTTGCCAATGCCCATTGCCTCCAGTAAGTCTTCAGCCGAAGCAGCCTCATACCCTTTCGCCCAAAAGACCGCGGTTGCTTTTTCTATTACCTCGTCTTCCTTAAATATTTTTGGCCTGCCTGACATTTTTTATTCCCTATTACAAATAACGTATTTTGTACTGATTAGTACAAAATAATTTTCAATTCATTAGAATACCTCTCGATAATAATTCTTCCTTAAGCAGTAGTAATGCTGATGACTTACCACTTCTTCGAATTCCAGTCAGAATTTTAACAAGGGGTTTATCTATAAATTCCTTTAATTGAGTCAGATAAGTTTTCTTGCAATCATTTTTTTGTGGTTATAAACATAAATAGTTTGAGTGAAAATGTATATTTATGTTCATAACCACAAAAACTTTACATAATTAAATACTTTATACATCTATAACCCCAAGTTACCGACTCTCCGGTATACTACCCTTCGACAAGCCCAGCTCCTTTCCGGGTAGCTTCGGCTTTGCTCAGCCACCCGGAAAGGAGCCGAAACCACAACACCCACCTAAAAACTAACACCCACAACCTAACACCTACTTTTGATCCAGCCAGTGGATCGTATTGAGTAAAAACTGTAAATTCTGATCTGCATCAGGTGAATTCAACCCAAACGGCTTTTTATCTTTCCCTTTTAGCTGCGCAGAAAACTCTGCCGCTTCACCAAATACTGCCACACGCCCTTTTCCAAATTGTAACACCGCACCCTGCGAGAAACCTTTTACAGATAATCTCCTTGTATTTGTACTGAACTTCCAGGCTGTATCCGGCAACAGAATTTCATATCGCCCATCAAATGTGAGCAATGAAGTAGCCTGAGCAGGAATCTGAAAAGCTTGCCCTGTAAAAGTGGCGACGTGGTCTATTCCTTTGGTAATCTGGTGCTCACCAAGACTTCCTGATTTTTTGGTAAACAAATCCAGTTCTTTTTTCTTTCCGGGATCAAAACCGGCAGTAGTATCTGTTGCGAACCCATTGTAAAAAGTAAAACCAAAGGCTTTCCCCAATTCATCTCCGGCTCCCGGAAAAGGCATATGGTCAGCCACAAAAAACAATGAACCACCGTCACTCACCCATTGTGTCAGGGCTTTAATTTCTTCAGCAGTAAAAGCCGACGGGTTTGGCACTACCCATTCAGTTGTATCACTCGGATGGATTGCATTAGCAATGACCAGTATTTTTGTTCCTTTTAATGAAGCAAGTGTAAAAGGTACTTTATTAGGCTCAACCCTGTAACCATCTTTCACAAGTACTTTTGAAAACGCATTGTAACGTGTGCTAATGGTGTGAAAATTATGATGGGCTTCATCAATACGCACCAGCGCCCCCTTACCGGCGGCATAAGCAGGACTGGCTATCTTTGGATCAAACGAAGTGTCGGGTACCTGTTGAGCCAAAGTTCTTTGCACATAGCAAAGGGTACTTAAAATAATGATTGCTAATTTCTTTTTCATAAAATAAATATCCCGCTATCAGCTCTGGCCAGATAGCGGGATTAAACAGTTATAAAGGAGAATAATAAGTTTCTTTTGAATCAATCTTCACACGGCCAGTTCTCCAGCTTTTCCATAAAGGCACTTTCAATTCAGCTTCCCATGTTGTCAGGGCTTCTGATAATTCTTTTACCTTATCCGGATTGCCTGCTGCAAGGTCTTTTTTCTCTGAAGCGTCCGTCGTCAGATTATACAATTGTTTTGTTTTTTTCTCATCATTGACAATCAGTTTATAATTGCCTTTGCGGACAGCTTTGGCATAACCATTTCTCCAGAAAAGTGCTTCGTGCGGCGCAGCTGTGTTTTCACCATTTACATAAATAAGCAAATCAACTCCATCATACTTTTTACCTTCAGGCAATTTTGCTTTTGCAGCAGCGGCTACAGTAGTAAAAATATCCAGGTGAATTACCGGTTCGTTGTACACTTTTCCACCTTTGATTTTTTCAGGCCATTTCACAAAAAAGGGCACCCTGATCCCGCCTTCGTAATGCGTCAGCTTACCACCTTTCAATGGAGCATTGTCAGTCAGACGAGTGTAGCTTGCTCCCCCGTTATCACTGATAAAAAACACGATGGTGTTATTGTCCAGTTTTAATTCTTTCAGTTTATTATTAATCGTTCCTACTGATGCATCCAATGCCGCTGTCAATGCATAATAGTTACGCTTTGCAGGGTCTTTGATGTGCGCAAACTTCTCATAGATTTCTTTCGGCGCCTGAATCGGTGTATGAATTGCATTGAAGGTCAAATGCAGGTAAAAAGGCTTCTCTTTGTTTTTTTCTATGAAGTTGATTGCTTCGTCTCTGAAACGGTAGGTCAGGTATTCTTTTACATCAATCACTTTACCTCCACTGCGGATAGCCCGCTCATCTTTACGGTTAAGTCCCGATTTGTAATGGTTTACCCAAGGCAGGAAAGTTGTTTCTACAGTTGCATCATTGGTATCAGCATAAGAAGAAGCTCCACCCAGGAATCCGAAGTGAGAATCAAAACCCCTGTTCTCAGGCAAGTATTCTTCAGTAGAACCCAAATGCCATTTACCAACAAGCCCTGTTGTATAACCATTGTCTTTCAACAGTTTTGCCAGTGTCACTTCATCAGTGGGCAGACCCTGATGTTCAGCACTATAATTTTGTGGAAGATAAGCAGCAATATACCCATCCGGTTGTATTTTAGAAGCTTTCGGGTCTTTCACGTTTCCGTGTATCTGAAATTCCTGACCGAAACGTTGCTGATAGCGGCCTGTAATCAAACCCGCTCGCGAAGGCCCGCAGATATGTGCAGAAGAATATCCATTGGTAAAATGAACGCCATCATGCCCTATGCCATCGATATTGGGTGTTGGAATTTCTTTGTTGCCGTTTGCTGAAATATCATTCCAGCCAAGGTCATCAGCAACAATTACAATAATGTTTGGTTTGTTAACCTTAGTTGAATCAACAACTGTGGTTTCCTGTTGCCCGGCTTTATCGCAGCCTGCCAACAGTGCGCTTGCTAAAAACAGCAGGCCTGCAATGTGAAGAGTGTTCTTTTTCATAAAAATTATCAGGTTAAAAATCTGGTTAGTGATTCAAATCAATAAGCTCTTCAGCAGAAACAAGTACCGGGGCTGTCACTTGTTTTTCTTCCTGCTCTTTCTTTTCACTCAGTTCGCGGTCAACTCTCGGTTTACGTGCCATATAGGTATAAACAGCAGGGATTACATAGAGTGTAAACACAAGGGAAATCAACAAACCACCCACAATTACAATCCCCATGCCCATCCTGCTTTTGGAGGCTGCACCAAAGGCAACGGCAATCGGCAATGCTCCCAAGGCTGTAGCGATACTGGTCATCAGAATCGGACGCAGTCGGCCATTGGCAGCTTCAATAGCAGCTTCACGGATCGTCCTTCCCGAATGCTTCAGGTGATTGGCAAATTCCACAATCAGGATTCCGTTTTTAGTCACCAGGCCAATCAACATAATCATCCCGATCTGACTGAAAATATTGTTAGTTTGATTGAAATACCAGAGAGAGAAAACACCACCAGCTACAGCAAGCGGTACTGTCAGCATGATGATGAATGGATCTACAAAACTTTCAAACTGCGCTGCAAGAATCAGGTAAATCAATACCAATGCAAGCAAGAAAATAAAAGAAGTATTTGACCCGCTTTCTATGAAGTCGCGGGAAGCGCCAACCAATGCTGTTGAGAAAGAATCGTCAAGTACTTTGGCCTTGATTTCATTCATGGCTTTTACACCGTCACCAATTGTTTTGCCCGGTGCCAAACCAGCCGAAACAGTGGCAGCCTGAAAACGATTGAAACGGAATAACTGTGGCGGATTGCTGCTTTCTTCCAGAGTGACAAGGTTGTCCAATTGTACCAATGTACCTGCGCTGCTACGCACATAGATGTTTCTCAAATCCACAGTTTCGTTGCGGTTCAGACGATCAAACTGTCCAATTACCTGATACTGACGGCCACGCATGTTGAAATAACCAAAACGCTGTCCGCTCAGTGACAGCTGCAAGGTCTGTGCAATATCTGCCACACTCACGCCAATATCTCTGGCTTTTTCTCTGTTGATCAAAACCTGAATTTCTGGCCTGTTAAATTTCAGGTTCACATCTACTAATGAGAAAGTCGGATCTTTCTGTGCTTCTTCCATAAACTTGGGAAGCACTTCTTTCAGCTTCTCAAAATTAGGAGCCTGAATGACATACTGAATAGGTAAACCACGAGATCCTGTACTGATGGTCTGGTCTTGTCCGACCTGTACTTTTGCTTCCGGATATTTCCTGGTCAACTGAGTAAGTTTATCAACAATATCCTGCTGGCTCCTATCCCTGTCTGACGGATCAACCAATGGCACACGGGAGAAACCGGAGTTTACGCCAGAGCTTGACCCTCCCGGGCTTGAGGCTGTAATAGCCATTACCAGTTTGTTTTCCGGCACAGAATCCTGTACCAGTTTGATATACTTCAGCATGAACTCATCAGTATATTCAAAAGATGCCCCTTCAGGCAAAGTCATGGTAATACGCATCATACTGCGGTCTTCTACCGGAGCAATTTCGGCCGGCAGTAAGCCCCATAAAAACACGGTAATACCAACAGCTGCTCCCAGAATCAGGAAGGACAGCCAGCGTCTTTTCAGAAATTTTTCAAGAGAGTGGTAATAGGTTGCGTTTAACCATACAAAGAATGGCTCTGTTTTAATATAGAACTTGGTTTTCTTTTTGGTATCGTGGATCAGCCATGCGTTCAGCATCGGTGTTAGTGAAAGCGACACAAAAATGGAGATCAATACAGCCGAGGCGACTATAATCCCGAATTCTTTAAAGAGCTTCCCGACGAAACCTTCCATGAAAATGATTGGCAGGAATATGGCTGCAAGGGTAATGGATGTTGAGATAACGGCGAAAGTGATTTCTCTTGAACCTTCCAATGCTGCTTGGAACGGCGGCAAGCCTTCTTCCATTTTCTTGAAGATGTTTTCAGTCACTACAATACCATCATCCACCACCAAGCCTGTAGCCAGTACAATTGCCAGCAGTGTCAGTACATTAATGGAGAAGCCAAACATATACATGATAAAAAAAGTCCCTATCAGCGATACAGGAATATCAATCAACGGCCTTAATGCAATTGACCAATCACGGAAAAACAGGTAAATAATTACCACCACCAGTAAGATAGCGATGATCAGCGTCTCAGTTACTTCAGTAATAGATTTACTTATAAAACGTGTGTTGTCAGTAGAAATCCCAAGCTTGAAATCAGCAGGCAATTCCTTCTTCAACTGCTCATAGCGTTTGTAAAACTCTTCCGCTATTTCCATGTGGTTGGCGCCGGGCTGAGGCACAATAGAACAACCCAGACTTGGTACATCATTGATCCTGAAAACAGTCTCTTCATTTTCAGCACCAAGGTGTGCATAGCCAACATCCTGCAAACGTATTACCTTCCCGTTTTCAGAGCGGATAATCATGTTGTTGAAGCCATGCTCATCGGTAAACTTGGCATTGGTTTTTACAGAAAGTTCTGTCCTGTTGCCTTCAAGCCGCCCTGTAGGCAATTCAATATTCTCCTTGTCCAAAGCCTGGCGTACATCCTGCACTGTCACTTTGTAAGCTGCCAGTTTGATCGGATCAAGCCATAAACGCATGGCATATTTTTTCTCCCCGAAAATATAGACGTTACCAACTCCCTTGATCGTTTGCAGGCGTGGCAGGATCATATTGTCGACATAATCATTGACTTCAAGATCACTCATTTTGTCGTTGGTCACAGTCATTACAATGATGTACTCACCACCGACATCCTTACTTACAACAGGAGGCGCATCAAGATCTGGAGGTAACGAACGCTGCGTTTGTGACACTTTATCACGCACATCGTTGGTGGCAGTTTCCAGGTCAGTATCAAGGTTAAACTCCACTGAAATAGAACTTGAGCCCAAGCTACTGGATGAAGTTATAGTTCTTACACCTTCAATTCCGTTGAGGGCTTTTTCAAGCGGATAGGTAATCTGGGCTTCAATAATTTCTGCACTTGCTCCTGCATAATTTGTACGCACTGAAACAACAGGTGCTTCAATCACAGGAAACTCTCTGATACCGAGATAACGAAATCCCATATAGCCAAAAAATATGATGATCAGGTTCATCACAATGGCCAGTACAGGTCTTCTGATACTTATACTTGATAAACTCATTGTTATGATTTTTTGTCTGATTTACCTTCACTACTGGCCCCTTTAGGCTGAATCACTTTCACTGCAGCACCATTTTTCAGCTGTACATTTCCGTTCACGACTACGGAGTCTCCTATTTCTAAACCTGATAAAACCTGAATATGGTCTTCTGTACGGATACCGGCTTCCACAATGCGCTCCTCTGCCGTACCGTTTTTCACTACAAATAATTTCTTGCCTTTCGCAATTGGTAAAATGGCTTCAGTCGGCACAAATAATTGTCCTGCTTTCTTATCAACCACCAGTTCAACTCTTACAAATCCACCAGGGAAAAGAAGCGCTTTGGGATTTGCTGTTACTGCATGGTAGCGAACGCTTCTGCTGGTTAAATCAACCTGAGGATCTTTGACCGTAATTTTTCCGGATAACAGCGTAGCTATTCCTTCTGTTTTAAAACTGATCTGATCGCCTACACTAAAAAGTCTTGAGTATTTCTCCGGTAAAGAGAATTCAATTTTAACAGGATCGATCTGGTGAATAACAGCAGCGGTAACTGCCGGAGTAATGTAGCTTCCGAGACTCACATTTCTGATACCTATAACGCCCGTAAATGGTGCATATAGCTCAGTTTCTGCTATCTGGGTCCTGAGATACAAACTATCAGCCCTTAATGCCAGCAAAGCTGCCAGGGCAACTTCATATTCCTGTTTACTCACAGCTTCTATCTGCGTCAGTTTACGTTGCCTGAGTTCTGTTTCAGTGGCCAGCTTTAATTGCGCTTTGACCTTTTCCAGCTGCTGGGCATGTAATTCTGAATCATTTACTTTAAGCAGCAACGTACCCGCCTTTACCGTCTTCCCTTCCGGCAGATTCAGGTAAACAATACGGCCGCTGGCTTCAACTTTCAGCTCTGCCTGTTCGTTGGCTACAACAGAACCGTTGGCAAAAATCTTATCGTCCAGCTTACCCTTACCAATAACGAATACAGTTACAGGAACAGGTGGTTTTTTACCATCTTTGCCGGCTCCTGCTGCCTTGACTTTGTGAGATGTAAAAAATTCGAGTTTAATAAATACCAGCGCGCCCAGTACGGCCGCAATGATGTAATACCGCTTTTTCCCCATGATGTATTTTTGACAGAACCTTTTCGAGCATATTTTAATGGAACAGAAAGCTTCCGCTTCAAGGTTAATATGGTTTATCACGGAGGGGATCGCTTTAAACCTTTCGCATCCGAGTGTCTTTTAGTGCGAATTTCTTATTCTATAGTAAATCTGTAGTAAATATATAATATATGTCACTACATTTGCAAAAAAGCTTTGTAAAAAGAATTTTCAGTACAATGGGTATGTATTAATAATTGCCCTTAAAGATGTTCATATTGACTTTTATGGCATTAGGCATTTCTTTGCTTACCCAAATAAAAGGTACCACGAAAACCAACCGCAAAAGACATCTCGCACGAGCCAGCACTCTTGCCATGTCTTTTGCGGGACGCTCTTTTCGTGGACGCTCACTCACAGATAGGCAAAGGGATTAAAACCATAATATTAAACTTAAGAATACAATATTTCTTATCTTAAAGAATACTAATTCACGACCATGAAGATATTCCATATATACTTTTTCAGCTCTTTTTTATTTTGTTTGTCTATGACAATTTCCGCTGAAGCACAAAAGCTAAAACCCGATATTGATAATGGCGGGCTGAAACTGGCCGATGGTTTCGGGGCAATTACAGTTGTGAAAGAATCCGGGAAAGCACGCCATATTGTGGTCGATAAAAACGGGACTGTTTTTGTAAAATTGCGACAGTTAAAAGACGGCAAAGGAATCATTGTTTTGAAAGACGAGAATGGAGACGGCAGGGCTGACCAGGTAAAAGGGTATGGCAATTTTATCGGCACAGGCATTACTATTTACAAAAACTACCTGTATGCTTCTTCGGACTCATCTGTTTACAGATATGCCATTGAAACAGGAACAAACACGCTTGATGAAAGTAAAAGGGAAACTATTGTCGCAAATCTTCCTTATCGTCCGCAGCACGAGGCAAAATCTATTACTATTGACGAAACAGGCAAGCTGTATGTAAATATTGGTGCGCCATCCAACGCATGCCAGGAAACTGACCGCACCAAAGATTCTCCCGGTCAAAACCCTTGTCCGCTCCTGGAAACATTCGGCGGTATCTGGCAATTTAATGCAGAGAAGGTCAACCAAAAATTCAGTGACGGTACACGCTTTGCCACAGGGCTGCGTAACTCTGTGGCTTTGGAGTGGGACAGCCACACTAAACAGCTGTTTGCTGTACCGCACGGAAGAGATCAGCTAAGCACAATGTTTCCTGATTTATACACTAACGAACAGAATGCAGAGCTACCTTCTGAAGAGTTTTTCCATATCAAAAAAGGCGGTGATTATGGCTGGCCTTATTGCTACTATGACCATTTTCAGAATAAGAAAATCCTTGCTCCGGAATATGGCGGTGATAGTAAAAAGACGACAGGCTGTGAAGGTAAAGAACAACCATTGATTGCTTTTCCGGGTCACTGGGCTCCTAACGATTTGCTGTTTTACCACGGCAACCAATTTCCTGAGAAATATAAAAACGGGGCTTTTATTGCTTTCCATGGTTCATGGAACCGTGCTCCTCTGAAACAAGGCGGCTACTTTGTGGCTTTTGTTCCTTTCAAAGACGGCAAGCCAAGCGGTACATGGGAAGTATTTGCAGAAGGTTTTGCAGGCGGCCCTGAAATCAAAAACCCAAGAGAGGCCAAACATCGCCCGATGGGGCTGGCTGAAGGGCCGGACGGCTCGCTTTACATCAGCGACTCTGTTGCAGGAACTGTGTGGAGGGTATTTTATACGAAGTAAAGTGGACTCTCACTTTCCCCATAAAAGAGCATTATAACTATCAATTTCACTGGCTGTTACTTTTCTTTGTGTGCCCAAAGAAAAGTAACCAAAAGAAAAGGCACCACGAAAACCAAATTGAAGCACATATTACAATAGGACTAAAATCTACCCTCTAAAATGTGCTTCAATTTCGCTCTTTTCGTGGACAACTGCCCACAGGCAAAAGGGAACTTCAAATTCATTCTTCCGTCATAAAATCTTAAAATGAAAACATATTTAATTCCCCTACTTTTTTTAGTAAGCAGCATTTCCTTTGCCCAAACCAAGCAAACAGTACAAACGGGCAAAGTTGTTTATACACAATATTGTCTTTCCTGCCATCAGGAAGATGGTTATGGTGTGCCCAATCTGAACCCTCCTTTAGCTAAAGTTGACTGGGTAACGGGTGACAAAACCAGACTGATTACTGTGGTGCTGAACGGCCTGAGTACTCCTTTGGAAATTGATGGTGAAACATACCATAACGCCATGCCCGCACACAAGCACCTGACTGACCAGCAAATTGCCGATGTACTGACTTACATCCGCTCGAGCTTTGGCAATAAGGCTTCGGCTGTAAGTGCGAATGAGGTGAAGAAGGTAAGAGGGAAGTAACTAACTGCTTATTTTAAATAACAATGAATGATTGTGTTTGTAATAAGTAATCGAAAATGCTTATCACTTATACTTTTCACTTTCACTGGCAATTCATTTTGAGCATCATGATGCTTTCTCAAAAGTATGCTTCGTTTAATCATTTTGACCGTCCCATTTTCATCAAAGAGGAGTATACCATAAGAATAATCTCTACCAGACGGGTTTGACTTTCTTGATAAGTAATATTGTTTAAAAACAAGACCATATAATTGATCTTTGACTTTAAAGACTTTTTCCGGACTGTTAAACTCCACCTCGTTTTCTACTTCTAAGGCCTTGAACAATGGAGTTTCCCATAATATTTCTCCTGACAAAAGATTAACAGCAATGACATTATTAGTTTTCGCATTTGTTGCACGATCAGTAAAATAATAACCGGTTCCTAATAAGACATTTTCTTTCTCATCTACACAAAAATCAGCCAGATAATCAGTAACTGTTTTCCACAAGGGTTTACCTTTCATGTCAAATGTTTCCAGATAATTTCCACCGCTGAAACTTCGCGCCTGGCTAAAAAAAATCATTTTATTCTTACAAAGAAACGTTTTTGATACGCAACACTTAGCAAGCACTATATCTGTAAAATCGATTTTATTTGAAATTGTATCATTGTCAATATAGTCAAACAACAATACTCTCGGTTTCGCTTTATCGTTATTGAAACCTGAATACCGATAATTAAGATCCTGTACATTTAAATAATACCTATTGTTAAAATCGACAGCCTCAACATCTGTAATCAAATCCTGATAGTCTCCCTTATTACCAATCAGTATGCTCCATTCAGGAGCACCATCCCCACTGCCATCACAACATGCGCTGTCTATTTTATTCAACACATTATCACCCAGCGAATATCGATATGTAAACTCACTGTAACCCAGTTCAGGACATCCGCAATTATCATCAGATTTACAGGTAAAAACTCTTTTTACTATCAGATAACCATTAACCAATTCGGATACCCTTGAATCGGGTGGTAACACAAACTCATTACCAGCTTTAGAATATATCCGAAACCTTTTATTGTGTTCGAATACAATTACCGAATCGCTCTTTATTCTATCGTAAAAGATTTTAGTATTCTTAGCAGGATTAAGCACATATATATCCAATATTACTTTTCCGGTATCATATATAGGAGATTTTGTATGTTCTTTAAGTTTATTATAAAAACTAGTATCCACAGCTAATGTATCTGTCACAACCGATAATCTTGCTACTGTATCCTTCATTACTTTTATATTCGCCGATAACCCATTATTATCTTTTTGTTTACAGGTAAACAAGATTGCAATTAAAGCCACATAAAAAATTAAACTTTTTCCCATAGTACGATAAAAATAATAAATACTTTATTCCAAATCAGTAATCCGCGAACTATTATAATAATAAAGTAGTTTTGCTTACTCATATCCGATTTCAAATATCCCAATGACTAAGCAAAAATACGTTTCCCTCATCCTGATTCTTGGGATGCTTACTGCCCTCGGGCCTTTTTCTATTGATATGTATCTGCCGGGCTTTCCGGCTATTGCCCGGGACCTTAATACAACTGTAACAAGTGTTGCTTTGTCGCTATCGAGTTTCTTTATCGGGATTTCTGCCGGACAATTGGTTTATGGCCCTTTGGTTGATCGTTTCGGGCGTAAAAAACCGCTTTATATAGGTTTGGTTTTATACATCATTGCTTCATTGGGCTGCCTTGCTGTAGAGCATATCGATGAATTGATTATCCTTCGCTTCATTCAGGCTTTGGGTAGTTGCGCTGCGGGTGTCGTTTCTGTAACGCTTGTCCGTGACCTTTTCCCGGTGGAAGACAACGCTAAAGTGTTTGCCTTACTGATGCTTGTTTTGAGTGTTTCGCCAATGATTGCACCTACTGTGGGTGGTTATGTAGCTACTGAACTGGGCTGGCAGATGGTCTTCGTGATCCTTTGCCTGATGGCTGTATTTATGCTGATTGCGTCTGTTCTTTGGCTGCCTGATAGTTATGCTCCTGACAAATCGGTATCGCTTAAACCATTAAAAATTGCCAGGAATTATTGGGCTGTTGCTAACAATACTCAATTTATAACTTATGCGCTTACAGGCTCTTTAGGCTTTGCTGGGTTGTTTGCTTATATCTCTTCTTCGCCTTTGGTGTTCATGGATATTTTCAAGGTAAACGGTGAAGTATATGGTTGGATCTTTGCTTTTCTTTCTGTAGGTTTTATTGGCTCAAGCCAGATAAACACGCTTTTACTTCGTTATTACAAAAGCAAACAGATTGTGGCCATTGCTCTTTTTGTTCAGGTATTTGTAAGTATTTTATTCCTTGTATTAACAGTGAGCGGTATACTTGGTCTGGCAGGCACAATAGGTTTTATCTTTGCTTATCTGTGTTGCATGGGCTTTATTAATCCGAATACCTCCGCCCTTTCATTGGCGCCATTTACTAAAAACGCAGGCAGTGCTTCAGCTTTAATGGGCTCTCTGCAAATGAGCATTGGTGCACTGGCCTCATTCGCGGTTAGTATATTCAACAGTCATACAGCAATCCCCATGGTAAGTGTCATGGCTTCTGCTACTTTATTGTCACAAATGGCTTTACTGATAGGTTCAAAAATTAAAACGAAAGAGGTTGAGCCTGTGGCAGGAAGCGCTGAATTAGTGCATTAACGAGACGTTAGACTTGAGATAATAGATTATAGAAATAAAAAGGTCCTCCGCAGTGATTGCGGAGGACCTTTTATTTCTATTAAAGTCCAATTTGAAGCTTTAACAAGTAACCAGCAACTGCTATTTTATAATCTGCTTGGTGTGCTCCGCTGTTTCTACTTTGTCGATTACTTCTGTGATTACCCCTTTTTCATCAATCACAAAAGTAGTGCGTGCTGTACCGAAGTACTTTTTGCCATCGCGTTCTTTTTCTACCCAAACACCATATTTCTGATTGATCGCTTTGTCTGTATCTGCTACCAGTGCAAATGGTAATGAGTATTTCTGCTGAAAGTTTTTGTGCGAAGCTTCATCATCTGAGCTTACACCCAACACTACATAACCTGCTTTGATCAGCGCATCATAATTATCTCTCAGATTACAAGCCTGTGCCGTACAACCTGGTGTATCGTCTTTCGGATAAAAATACAAAACTACTTTTTTTCCTTTGAACTGGCTCAATGTTACTGTTTTGCCGTCCTGGTCTTTTGCTGTAAAATCAGGTGCAGCAGTGCCTACTTTTGGTACGCCTGCAAACGTATTGATCGCTGTCATAATAGAAACAAATAAGATAAAGATTGCTTTTTTCATTGTGAGGTAATTTACGAATTATACTATCAATATGAAGCTAAATATTTATCCCTATTCAGCCGGCAAACCTGCTGTTTTGAGCGCTTCAAAACCACCAATATTGTAGTATTTCTGAAAGCCTAATGCCTTTAAAGTATCTGCTGCTTTACCACTGCGGTTTCCGGAACGGCAATACAGGTAAACAGTCTTATTTTTATCCAGCTTTGCTATTTGTGTTTTAAAATCGGCAGCGTGAAAATCTATGTTTTTGGAATCTTTCAAATGTCCTGTTTTGTATTCCTCCAGTGTTCTGACATCGATAAGGTAAGCTCTATTTTTCTGAACGTCTTTTAGAATCTGGTCTCTCATTTTGTCAGAAACAATATTTTGCTGTGCAAAACAAGTAGCTGACAGGAATGATAACAGAATGATGATCAATGTATTTTTCATATTCCTTTTATAAATGGTAAATGTGGCTTCGGCTTCACTCAACCATCGGTGGCGGAGTCGAAACCACATAGTTTCTAATTATTATTAGTTTTTTAATTGCCAAATGTAAAACCCGGTCTCATTGAGTTGGGATCAATGATAACCGGGCTTTGGATCAGATTAAAAAATAAGCTGGCGATTAAGCCAATTCGAGTTCCTCGCGGACAGGAACATCATCAATTAACTGCCTTTCAGGGATCACAACTCTCTCCCCGTTTTTAAGTCCTACAAGTGTATAGCCACCTGTCTCACCTACTTCATCATAAAACTCAGGACCATTTGCGGCAAGCTCGCTTCCTGCTTTTTTAGATTTGAAAAGAGGCCACAGGAACTGTACATACCACTCTTCTTTGAAATAGTGTTTTACTCCATAACCTGAAGGATACTGTCTCGTGATCAGGCCTGTACCAAAAATCAAGTCCCAGATAAAGAACATATTACCAAAGTTCCCTTTGTAGTGACCTATCCCGTCATTGGCATCTGCATGGTGCGCATGGTGCGTTGCAGGTGTAGAAATCAATCTTTCCAATACCCATGCAATCGGATGAAGAATGCGATGTTCATAGAAAGGTTTATCCCATTTAATGCTTGAGTGTGCAGCAAGGGTGATAATTGATTTGAGGCCCTTTACAAACAATGCAGGGAAACCCAAGCCAAGATAAACCAAGGTTGCCGTTACGTAGGTCTGAGAGAACAATACTGTGTAAATTATGTTCTGACGGCCCGCCATTGCCATACCCATATAAGGTGCAGAATGGTGTGTGCGGTGGAAACGCCATAAAAACGGCACTTCGTGATGCAAGCGGTGATACCAATATTGCGTCAGGTCATCTGCAACTGCAATAATAGCCGCGCCGGCCCAGAATGGCACCCAGCCAAATGTTCCTGACAAACCGGGAAATAATGCAGGCAAAGCTTGCAGTGTAAAGAAAGCAAAAACAGGAGCCAGCAAAATTTTAGGAGCTGAATAGCAGATAAAATCTATAGCCTTTTCATTTTCATCCCAG
>CAZNHL010000006.1:48027-51757 GCA_964572965.1 uncultured Bifidobacteriaceae bacterium | reverse complement strand
CCTAATAAAAGTTCAGCAATACCAAAGCCAAAAAATAAGGCGGGCAAACCCCATGTATTGAGGTTTTCAAAGATTGAAGTGAATAGTTCTTTCATGGTTATTTCTTTTTGTATCTGTCAAATTGTTTAGTATAAGTGTCATACTTTTCATTCCAGGGACGCTCTCCTGTAACCTTCAGATAAACAAAAAGGCCTAATACAGGTAAAGAATAAATGAAGAGACTTAATAAGGCATTTTTCAAAATGCGTTTTTTGATTGCAGGGTCTATTGCCATAGTAGTATGTTTTATGGTTGTACTGATTCTAAGTTTATTTCTGTTTTAGGCTGGCCAACAGAGACCTCGTCTCCACCCAGGCTATGCTTGATAAGCCATAAGCCCCCAACCATAATTGTCACCGGTACTATGTATATAATTACTGTTACCAGCGCTTTTTTTGCGAGTAATTGTGCGTCTTCCAATATTGCTGACATATATTTCTATTTTAAGGTTTACATTTAAATATATTTCCTATAGGAATAATATATATTAATACATAAATAACCATTGATTGATTATAGCTACTCTATAAATATACTACTAGGGGAAATAAGTCCTGGGATCAGGAACTGTTCAGAAGGGGGCTAAACTTACCCTAAGTTAGAAAGATTTTTCAACAAACCAAATCCCTATAGACTTAATATAAATAATTAACTAAATTATTTTTACCATGAGGTTAAAATAAAGCCTTTAATCATCCTTTGCCTTATAAAGCGCATAAGAGGATTAAAGACTTACTTTTAAACCCTAAATTTATTTTTTTCCCGATTCTCCGGGTATTACAAAACCACCAGCCGGTTTTATTCTTTCGTAATCAACAACACCTGTGCGTTCAGCCCATTTAAAATAATCTGCCGATAACTCGTTAACGACGTCTGTCCTCTCTTCTGCAAGATCCTTTGTTTCTCCTCTGTCTGCATCTATATCATACAACTCCCATTTCAGCGACGGGTATGTTGATACAATTTTCCACTTTCCTTTTCTCACTGCTCTGTTACCTGCGCGCTCCCAGAAAATCGCCTCTCCCCTGTTCACTTCAGTTGTCTGACCTGTCAAGACCGGCAATAAACTCTTTCCGGCAAGTGGATTGGTCTTTACGCCATTATAGTTTTCAGGATATTTTGCGCCGGCTAACTGATAAAAAGTTGGAGCAAGGTCAATAATATGACCAGTACCTTTTACAATAGTACCTGCTTTGATCTGCTTTGGATACCACGCAATGAATGGTGTACCAAAACCTCCTTCATGGAAATTGTTTTTATATTGACGCAAAGGAGTATTAGAAACGTAAGCCCAGTTTTGTTCCTGATAGTCGAACGAACCAGATGTTCCGATCGGGCCAGAGTTACGCACCTGCGCCCTGTTCAACAAATTATTGCTGCTGAAACCACCCTGCGCACCATTATCAGAGATAAAAACAATTAAAGTATTATCCTCTTTTTTCAACTCTTTTAACTTGGTTAAAACTTTACCTACGTTCTGGTCCATTCTGTCAAGCATGGCTGCGTATACTTCCATTTTTGCTTTCCAGAATTGCTGTTCATCATAAGTCAGTTTGTTCCATGGAGCTACTTCTTTGTCTCTTTCAGCAATGGTCTGGTTCGGATAAGTAATGCCAAGTTCTTTCAAGCGCTTGATGCGTTGTGTTCTCAAAGAATCCCAGCCTATATCATACTTCCCTTTATACTTGGCAATATCTCCCGGTAAAGCCTGTAACGGCCAATGCGGCGCTGTAAAGGCCAGGTACAGGAAAAACGGCTTATTTTCTTTATTCTGTTCCTCCAAAAACTGCACAGCGTTGTTTCCAATTTCATCTGTGAAGTAATAAGAGTCATCTTTCGGATACTGACGCACATTATTCTTCAACAATACTACCGGTGACGGGGTTTTCCCGAAAGGCATTGCTTTCACATCAAAATAATCAGAAGCTCCTCCGACTATTCCGTATGACTTTTCAAAACCTCTTTGTTTAGGCCACGCCAAGCTATCTTTTCCCACATGCCATTTACCCGAAATGATCGTACTGTAGCCATTGCTTTTAAAAACTTCTCCCAATGTTAAAGACTCTTTGTTCAAGTAACCTTGATATGGAGGCAAACCCAGGTTCACATCAAAAAAACCAATGCCCGCTTTATGAGGGTATTGTCCTGTAAGCAAAGATGCCCTTGTAGGTGCGCAAATAGAGTTGTTATAAAACTCTCTCAACCTGATACCTTCATTGGCAAGACGATCGACATTGGGCGTATTGATTTCAGAACCATAAGCACCCAGATCTGAGTAGCCCATATCATCTACCATGATGAGAATGATGTTTGGTTTTGAGGCACTTTTAGACGACTGAGCCAGAGAGGAAAAAGCAAGTGCTAATGCTCCGGATAAGGTGATGAGGAATTTAGAAAGGGATCTCATTATTTAAATATTAAAAGATTTTAAAATTGAAAGATTAAAACAACTACTTACCTGTCAGTGCCATTTTCCCAAAACAAAAGTATAAATACAGATAACATCTGGGCATCCTTGCGATTTAACAAGTTCATTCCATGACTGTTCTGTTTCGGACAGATCAGTTGCCCTGATATCTGAGTTAGCCGAAAGCACTACTTTAATGTTTTGATTCTTCAATTCTATTTCTAATAAAACAGCAAGCCCCTCTACTGATTAGCAAAGGGCTTGCTGCTGTTATTTTACTTTATTACCACAAAGGATTTTGCTTTAACAGCGGGTTGTTATCCAACTCAAGCTGAGGAATCGGGAACCATCTCCCTCTATCCACTGCATTCGTCTTTCCTACTGCATGTAATGCTTTTACAAAGATAGGCTGGTCATTATCATCACGCTGACGGATAAGGTCAAACCAACGCTGATACTCGAAAACCAATTCCAAACGGCGGTCTAAGTAAAGCGAATCTCTGAACTGATTTTGGCTCAAACCTGACAAATTGGCCAAACCAGCTCTTTGTCTTACCTTATTGTAAGCCTGATAAGCTAATCCTGTAGGGCCATTTGCTTCGTTTTCTGCTTCAGCCAAAATCAACAATAACTCAGAATAGCGATAAAGTGTAACGTTTGCTCTCGACTGCGTAGGTACACCTAAGTAATCCGGGTCATAAGGCTTATTGATATAAGGTATTGAGTCTTTTGGATAAGCAGCATTACTTACAGCTGAACCGTAGTAAAGACCATTTGTCGGGCTTTTATATGTAGCCCTGAAGGAAACTTTTTTACGTTTATCATTACTGCTATATAGCTTGTACAAGCTAAAGTTACCGTCAGCACCGTTTTTGTAAAAATGAAGCTGATCCGCATAATTACCAGCAATACCAGGAAAGCCTCTAGGCAAAGTCCTTGTCAAATCGTTATTACCCTGGCTTTGTGCAGATGCACGCTGAGCTGAAAAGATATGCTCCTCATTATTCTTAAATTGTGGTAAAAATGCATGAGAATAATCCGCTCTCAAATCGTATCCGAAGTTACCTGTAGCTCCCGTTACATGGCCTGATGTAATTGCCTCCAAAGCTTTGTCTACAGCTTTCTGATAATAAGCAGACTCTTTCAGAGGGAATGACGCCTTAGTCAGGTATACTTTGGCAAGTACTGCCAAAGCTGCCCCTTTTGTAGCTCTGCCCACATCAGATCCCGAATACTTAGCAGGCAAATCAACTGCCGCTTCTGTCAGATCTTTTTCAATCTGAG
>CAZNHL010000006.1:38635-48017 GCA_964572965.1 uncultured Bifidobacteriaceae bacterium | reverse complement strand
TGAGCATAAATAGCAGTGGCAGGTGATTTAGCTATATAGAAATCGGATGCGCTGGTTCCTGTTTTGGCTTCCAGAACCAGAGGAACATCCCCCCAGAGGCGTACCAAATTGAAATACACCCAGGCACGGTTAAACTTAGCCTCAGCAATCAAACGCTTTTTCTTTGTTTCATCACCTTGAAAGTCGATAGCGGGAATTCTCTCTATGGCAGTATTTGACTTACGTATGTTACCATAGTGTTGCTGCCAGTTCTCGAAAAAGGTGCGGTTTGGTGAAGAGTGACCATGCACTGCCAAAGACCTTACATCAGGGTTTGTAGCACCCGGTCCCGGAAAAAGGTCATCAGAAGCCAAATCCATCCCGACGTTCAGCATAGACTGGTAGGCGGTTTGACCCGTCCCTTCCCCTATAGAAGCCCCATTCTTACCACCATTATAAAACCAGTAAGTAGCATTCACAGCATACTCTGCATCAGCAGGAGTCTTGTAAAATTGTTCATCCGAAATAAATGCCCTAGGCTCTTCTTTCAGAAATCTTTTGCATGACATTGACGAAAGGGCAATGGCAGCCAAAAACAAATATTGATATGTCTTTTTCATTTGTTCTAAATTATAAGATTCAATAAAGGGTTTCCCTTTAGAAGGCAAGTGTCATACCTCCCAAAATAGTTTTGCTGTTAGGATATACCCCGAGATCCACACCACGTGTCTGCAGATTTTGCCCATTAGCACTCACTTCCGGGTCATAACCAGTATAGTTGGTCCATGTAAACCAGTTTTGAGCTGACACATAAAAACGTACCTGCTTGATTCTCACCTTAGATAACCACTCGTCAGGCAAAGTATAGCCCAATGTGATGTTTTTCAGTCTCCAATAAGAACCATCTTCTATAAAGCGATCAGAAATGGTAATAGCAGCCTGCTGATAAGCCTCTTTCTGGTCTGTATTAGTATTAGTAGCACTATATCTGTTAAGAACCGCTGCCGAAGCGTTGGTATAACCATTACTCAACTCTAACTGTGCTCTGTTCTGATTGTAGATTTTAGCCCCTTGAACCGTTTGTAAGAACACGGTTAGGTCTAAAGAGCCGTAACGTGTTTTATAATTTACTGTATTGGTTAAACCAAAACTAAGTCCGGGGTTATTCGCAATAATAATACGGTCACCCGCTTGAGTAATCACACCGTCACCATTGATGTCTTTATATTGTTGTCCACCTGCTGATTTATTGGATTCAGGCGTAAGAGCAGTTGGCCCCTGATTTGAAGGCTGAATCAAACCGTCTGTTTGATAAACGATGAATGAACCGATTGGCTGACCAACCGCCTGAATAGATGGCAAGCTTGAATTAGGAATGATTTGTTGTACACCATTACCTAAATCCAGAATTTTGTTTTTGTTCGTTGAAAACACCAACATCGTGTTCCATTTGAACTTTTTGCCATCGATATTGCGAGTACCAACTCCTACTTCTACCCCTTTGTTAGACAAAGTACCAATGTTTTGAAGGATGTAAGACGGCTGTCCTGATTCGTTCATAACCGACCATCCTGACGTACCTGATACTGTAGCACCCAACAACAGATCCGTAGTCTTTTTATCATAGTAATCAAATACTATGTTCACACGGTCTTTAAACAAACCTAAATCAAAACCGATATCGAACTGACGGGTTTTTTCCCAACCTAAGTTAGGGTTAGGGTTGTTCCTAGGGGCATAGCCTGCTACGTAATTACCGTTGAAGTTATTATTGAAATATCCCAGTCTGGAACGAGAAGAATAAGGTGAAATGGATTGATTTCCTGTAATACCATAACTAGCTCTTAATTTCAAGTTTGAAATTTGCTTTACATCAGACAGAAAGGCTTCTTTATGAACATTCCAGCCAACAGCCGCCGAAGGGAAGATACCCCATTTTTTGTCAGGACCGAAACGGGATGAACCATCTGCACGAGCTGTCAATGTCAACAAATATTTATCTTTGTAATCATAATTGACCCTTGCTAACCAGGAAGCCAAAGCCCACTTTGTATAACCTGAAGATGATGCTGTTGCTGTACCGTCTCCAAGGCTATTGTAAGTAAGATTATCTGTAGCAAAATTGGTTGCAGTCGCGGTAAATACCTCAGAATTAGACTGCTGTGCCATAAAACCGGCAACCACATTCACTGAGTGTACTTTATTGAACTTTCTACTATAAGTCAATGTATTTTCATTCAACCAGTTATTTGTTCGGGCAGCTCCAATAGTAGCACTACCTTTCAAGTTTAGGCCTTCCTGAGTACTTTTAGGCAAATAGCGATTTTGTTTGTTGTACACTAAATCTACCCCCAATAATACCCTCGCGGTTAAACCCGGAAGAATTTTATAATCGATCCCTCCATTGGCTAAAAAACGAGTCGTTTCTGAATTATTAACCTGATTATTCAACGAGTTAATCGGATTACTCACTGCATTATCAGAACCTGTATTCAACACATAACCTCCTTTGTTATCATAAATAGGAACATAAGGAGCTGCGTATAAAAGAGCAGAAGTCACACTACCGGCCCCGTCGCCAGGCGCTACTTTGGATACACTGTTACTACCAACCACAGAGGTGAAGAATTTGGCACGCGCATTAATGTCATGATCAACATTCAAGCGTCCTGTATAGCGTTTAAAACCTGTATTAATTAAAATACCCTCCTGATTGAAATAGTTACCAGAGAAAGCCACTCGGGTTTTGTCTGTACCTGTAAGTAAACTTATGCTATGGCTTTGGATAGGCGCTTCACGGAAAGCAGCTTTTTGCCAGTCAGTACCTGTACCTGCTGTATCCAGTGTATACCCATTAGCATTTGCCAACGCCAATGCATTTTTGTTATCTGCAATCAACTTGGTAGTTGCAGCAGTGTTGCCATTTGCCTGATCGGTATTGAATGCCGCATCTTTTCTTAACTGCCATAATTGAGCTCCATTAAGTAAGTCTATCGTTTTGGTAATAGACTGCACTCCGTAATAACCATCATAGGTAACGCTGGTCTCATTTCTTTTGGCTCTTTTAGTAGTTACTAAAATAACGCCATTGGCCCCTCTGGAACCATAAATAGCAGTAGCTGAAGCATCTTTTAATACCTCGATAGATTCAATATCCGAAGTGTTCAAAGTTGACAATGGGTTAATCTTAGCACCTGTAACAACTCCTGCATCGTTCAGGTCATAGTCGTTATTGACCGGGAAACCATCTATTACATACAGTGGCTCACTTGATGCAGAAATGGAGTTAGCCCCTCTGATTTGTACAGACACTCCACCTCCGGGCTGACCTGTTGTCTGAGTAACGATCGCACCCGGCACTGAACCTTGAAGCAAACGTTCTACAGAAGCTACCGGCTGGGTTTTCAACTCTGTAGGTACCGAAGAAATGGAACCTGTAATATCTTCCCTTTTCTGCTCCCCATAACCAACAATCACAACTTCACTTAATAATTGAGAAGAGCGTAACTTAACATCTAACGGCTCGTCTACGTCATACACTTCAACTTCTTTACTCTGATACCCGACATAGGATACTATCACTGTAAAAGGCAAAGAAGCTGTTGTTTTAATCTCATAGTTACCGTCAAGGTCAGTCTGTGTACCAAACTTTGTACCTTTAATAAACACTGAAGCACCAACAACCGGCTCGCCACTTTGTTCGTCAAGCAACTTCCCTTTTAATGTAACTTCTTCCTGTGCAAATACATATCCCTGTAGGGATAATAGAAATAATAGTAATGGAATAACTCTTTTGTAAAATTTCATCATCAAATAATTATTTTATTGAAAAGATTCAAATTGGACATCAAAAGGCAAAGCAGCATAATCTACTACATGAGTATGCAGATCAGATCAACGAAAACTGAAAAGGTGTTTGATGTCGGTATCCCAGGGGAAGGATGTACGGTCTAAAGGGGGATTGACCGGAAATGACAAAACAGGGATAAACCTGTTATAGGGTTTGTGGTCTTAAAAACAGGCACGCCTATTACGCCGGGCTACAACAGGCTTCTGCGAAATTAATTTTCATAGAGATTTATATAAATTATAACTAAACTAATGTGCTTTATGAATCACGAGAATATAATTCCCTATAGATTTGATATACAAATATAGGTATTAATTATTGTTTCCAAAATATTGTGTAAAATAATTCTCAAATCTTACATAGATAATACCTCTAAAACCGTCCATTTCTAAAAAGCCTGACAGTTGGACGTTGGCTAAACACTAACGAGATTCCAGAATACCTAAAGATCACACCGCCAATTCATAGTAAATACTTCGTCCGCCGCCTTGGGGCTTTAAAAGCCCTCCTCAATTCCTTTAAGCCTCCATCAGCTGATTCAAATACTTAGTAATAAAATCGGACAGGCTACATACTCTTATATTATCCGATTTAGGGTAATCATCGGAATTAGGGGTAATCACAAAGTTACTGGCAGATTCCAAGTCCTCAATACAGTTATAAAACCCTTTCGAAACAGTGGGAGCATCAGAGTATTTGATTTCAATACAGGCAACTATTTTCAAACCTATTGCCAGTACGAGATCACATTCTGCCCCATTTTGCGTGCGGTAGAAATAAAGGTCTACATCATCCGGCACCAATGCTGCAATTTGCTCAATCACATAACCCTCCCAGGAAGCCCCAATGACAGGATGCCCCTGTAGTGCGTCATATGACCTGATGTCAAGCAGCTTATGCAAAATACCGGTACATCGGACATATACTTTCGGCGATTTAACCAGTCTTTTCTTGGCATTAGAAAACCAGGGCTGCAGCTTCCTTACCAAAAATGCACCCTCCATAAAGTCAAGGTAGCGGTTAACCGTAGGTGCAGATACACCAAGTGAACGGGCAAACGTTTCTCCTGACCAGATCCCGCCATGTGCATGTGCCAGCATTTGCCACATTCTATGAATAAGAGAAGTAGAAAGTTCAACACCAAAAAGATTACGCAGATCTCTTTCTGCATAGGAAAAAACAAAATTTTGTGCCCATAACGCATACTGACGATCTGTTTTAGCCAGCAATGGATCCGGAAACCCTCCTCTGAACCAATGGGTAGACATAGGAATTCCTGTATCCACAATTTCCGACAAGGATATCTGGTGTAATTCATGGAATGCAATTCGTCCCGCTAATGTCTCTGTAACACCTTTTACCAAATCGGGAGAGGCAGATCCCAACAATAAAAACCTACCGGCTACACGCTTAGCATCAATGGCAGGGCGCAAACGAGTAAACAGAGAAGGCATAGCCTGTACTTCATCAATAATGAGACAAGCCTCCTGATGCGCATCAAAATAGCTATTGGCATTGTCCTTAAGCTTTGCATAGTCCCTTTCATCCTCCATGTCAAGATAAATCACTTCACGGTTCAGACTAGCAGCCAACTGCCTTGCAAGCGTAGTTTTTCCAATCTGACGAGGCCCTATAATTGCCACTGCAGGAAAAAAATCCAGCTTCTCTTCTAAACTTATGATATCAGACCTATTCAGCATACCAAGTAAAATGAAAATACTATTTATGATTTACTTGGTAAAAGTAGATTAAAAAAATAAACTCACCAAGTAAATCGAAAATTACATTTTCGATTTACTTGGTGAGTTTTAGAAATAAAATACAAAAAACTACTTATATACTCTTGAAACCGCTTCACTTGGTTTGTAACCAATGCGGTGTGCTACTACATATAATGAATCATTGGGGGCAAGGGTTATCGGCCCCGTATACACTGTCCAGGCATTCTTCTTTTTGGTTTTATATCCGATGGAAGCTCCTTCTGTATTGCTTGAAACAATCAGGTTCTTTCCATTTTTAGTCACAACAGGCATTTGGGTTACAGGTTGGTCTTTCCCTTTCCACCAAAGCTGTACCATCTGGTATTCAGGCACCAGCCCCCAGTCGCCTGCCGAAACTTCAAAATCATTGTGAGCTTTTCTGAATCTGTCAAGTACCCCTTTATAAGCCGGATCAGTAGCCAGATTATTTAACTCCCACGGATCTTTAACATAGTCATACAGTTCTTCTACTGGTTTGGTTGATCTAAACCACTTTTTCTGTACATCATTTAACTTTCCGGCAGAATCCAGTTTCAGCCATTCCAGCATCAACGTATTTTGCCTGCGGTAAGCGAGGTTTTTGTAGTTAGGCTTTTGCGGCTGGTAATTGCGGATATAATTATACTGTTTGTCCCGAACCCCTCTTTGCATATCATAATACTCATCGAAACGGTCTCCTGCAGTGTAGTTATAGGCTCTTTCCTGCCCTTTCTTTTCTCCCAGAAAAACACGACCCTGCATATAGGGTTGAGCTTTCTGTCCTGCCAGTGACAAAACAGTAGGTGCTAAATCCACAAAACTCACCAACTCTTCATTGGTTGTACCTGCTTGTTTTTTACCGGGAAAACGCACCACCAAAGGCACATGCACCCCACGGTTATACAGCTCACGTTTGAAATATGGCAAACCGGAACCGTGATCACTATAAAAGAAAATAATAGTTTTCTCCAGTTCACCTGCATCCTCCAGTTCTTTCAGCAACTTCCCTACCTGTGTATCCATGTGATGGATATTACTGTAATTCTGTGCTACAACCTGTTTTGCTGTAGGTGTATTCGGATAAAAAGGAGGGAGTTTCACTTTTGAAGTATCTCCCATAAAAGGCAAGGTTGTTACCGCAGTCGGTGAGGTTACACCTCCATAAGTAGCAGTTGGAAACACCTGCGATTCATGCGTCACACCAAAATTGAACACGGCAAAGAATGGCTTTCCGGCGGGCCTGTTTTTCCAATGGGCCGTTTTACTGCTTTCGTCCCAAGTGGTTACGGGCGCATTGAACTGGTAATCTGTTTTGTCATTATTAGTGCAGTAATAGCCTGCAGCTCTCAGGTATTCAGGAAAACACCTGACCGCTGCATCAGGAACTGCTTCGTAAGGTTTTAATTCTGAAAGATGCGGTAAAGCTCTGTCAGCGCTACCCGTGCGCATGTGATGAGAACCTAAAGTCTGTTGGTAAACACCGGTGATGATTGTTGACCTGCTTGGCGCACATACTGCTGCGGTACTGGTCACATTGGTAAAGCGGATTCCTTCACGTACGAGGCGGTCAATGTTTGGTGTAGAAATAGTAGAATCGCCATAGGCTGCCAGGTGCGGGCTCATATCTTCGGCGACCAACCAGATAATATTATAATTTTCAACAGTCTCTTTTTTTTCTATAAGACCTGAAAACAAGGCCAGACTACCCACAAGCCCCGTCAGGAGCAACAACCATTTAATTTTCATTTTATTAAAGCGAAAAGCTTAATGCTTAATGCGGAACGCTTCTGTAATTAGCGTTTAGCATTAAGCGTTCGGCGTTAAAGATTCTTTATATAGATATTCCACTTTTTAGAAAAGTGGAATATCTGACTACTTGGTGATTTGATAATTCTCTTTCAGCCCGGGCAGGAAATAAGGACCATTCTGTGCCATACTTCCATGCAGGAATTGTACTGTAGATTCAATTGTAATCTCTTCCCGTATTCTCAATGCTTCTTTGCATTTTTCATAATCAGGGCCATTACCGCCAAGGCTAACCGGCTCTCTGGTTGCTTTCCAGTGTTCCAGGTTTGCATAACGCGTCATCAGGTAAATTTCATCATAGTCAGCCGATTCTGTTTTGCCATTGACATTCGTAACCGGCACCACCTGCCATGCACCGACAATACGTGCACCGAGCTTTTCAAAATAAGGCCACACACTCTCCTGACTCACTTTTAGCCAGATCGGAAATGTTCCTTTTTTGATTTTGGAATAGCGCAGTGTGACAATTTCATCATACTTTGCAGCGGTGTCATTTCTCACCGGATGAGCTACAGAGATTTTGTTTTCTTTGAGGAGATTTCCTTCAAACTTTCCTTTTTTAGAGGTTTCGTTTTTCTGTTGTGCCTGTGCTGCAAAACCAGTTGCAAGCATTACTAATACTAAGAGTTGTTTCATTCTATGGCGATTAGCTAAACGCAAAATGCCTAACGCTTACGCAACGAGCGTTTAGCGTTAGACATTCAGCATCAAGCAGTTTTATTTCAAATCAATAGTCACATTATTCAATTTACCTGTGAAGGCAAATGGTGCAGCATACCTGTCAGACACTGAAGTATTGAAATCACGGCCAACATCATAACCTTCATCATAACCGGAAATAGCTCCCGTTTGTCCTTTGATGATAGGCTTTTCTGCTACTTTCACACCGTTGATATAAAGCGACTGTGTACCCGCTTTGTCAGACGGTTTTGCATCTTTGGCAGCGTTATAATCAACCAGCAATTGCAGTTTCACTTTTCCTGAAGGAATCGGCCTGTCAGATTCCAAATGAGAAATGACTGTTCCGAAATTGTTCGCCACCTGTAGCTTTCCGTCTTTTACGAAGAAAGACAAACCACCAAACTGACCGCCAATCGCATATAGTACACCTTGTGCTGTTTTAGCATTGATTTCCGCATCAGCAGTAATACTGAAAGACCTATTGGCCAATACCGGACCGGTCAAAGCAAAAGTATGGTTCAGTCCCGGGTACAAAACAATCTGCTTAGAACCGGCATAAGCGTTGGTTCTTTCCAAACCAAATGGTGCAGCCCAACCATCTTTCAACGGATACACATTGTATTTTCTCGCTTCTGCATCAAAAGCATCCTGCAGTTCTTTCAACTTGTCAGGATTCTGAGCTGCAAGGTCATTGCGCTCATTGAAATCTGTTGTCAGATTGTACAATTCCCACTTGTCATTAGCGAAGTCTGTACCGTCTTTATGATGCACTCCTGCTTTCCAGCCATCTTTGTAAATAGCGCGAGAACCTTTGATTTCAAAGTATTGCGTAGTGTGTCTTGAAGGAGCTTTTGCATTGTCGATCGTATACCCAAGACTTACACCTTCAGCAGGTTCCTGTACATAACCATTAATAACCTGAGGAACTTTTGAACCAGTCAACTCCACTGTAGTCGGCCAAATACTGTTCACGTGCGTGAACTGATTTCTGATTCCGCCTTTTTCTTTGATTCCATTCGGATAAGAAATAATCAATGGATTGTGCGTACCGCCTTCTGAATTGGCATCTTGTTTCAGGTAACGATAAGGCGTGTTATTGGCATTTGCCCAACCTAACGGGAAATTTGCGATAGCTTTTGATGTACCGATTTTATCATAGTCTCTCAACAAAGCCTGAATCTGCTGCTGCTTGTCAAGCGAACGGATGTAGCTGTTTGCAACACCATTTTCGGTTCCTTCCTTACTGGCACCATTGTCACCAACTACCAGTATAATCACAGTATTATCAAACTGATTGATATCTTTCAAATGCTGCACTAAACGACCG
>CAZNHL010000006.1:37236-38625 GCA_964572965.1 uncultured Bifidobacteriaceae bacterium | reverse complement strand
CTCATAGTCAGTATGCTCAATGAAAGCAGCATAAGCTTCCTGGAAACGTGCATACACCTTCTTTTCATCTGCACTCAAAGATTCCCATGCAGGAATACCCTGATTACGTTCCGGCAATACTGCATCTTGTGGAATTACACCAGCTTTCTTCTGACGGGCAATTACTTCCTCACGGTAAGCATCCCAGCCTTTGTCAAATTTGCCTTTATATTTGTCCAGCCAAACTTTGTCAACCTGATGTGGTGCATGCGCTGCTCCCGGCGCTACATACAAGAAGAATGGCTTGTCAGGATTCCCTGATTTCTGATTGCTGATATAACGGATCGCTTTGTCAACAATCAAAGTAGTAAAGTGCTTACCATTTGTTGAAGTTTCTACAGGAGAATTGTTTTCCACTAGTTGCGGGTTGTACTGATCTGTTTCACCATACAAGAAACCATAGTAATGGTCAAAACCACGGCCTGTAGGCCAACGGTTAAACGGGCCCGCTTCTGTTGCTTCTTTCACAGGTGTTAAATGCCATTTACCAACAGCAAAAGTATTGTAGCCATTTTCACGCAATACTTCAGCAATTGTTGCTTTTTCAAAAGGGATACGTGCATCATAACCGGGAAAATCAATCGCTGTTTCCGGGAATAAACCCATATGTACTGAGTGATGGTTACGTCCTGTCAAAAGCGCAGCTCTTGTAGGTGAGCAAATGGCCGTTGTGTGGAAATTAGTATAACGCAAACCATTATTTGCCAGTGCATCAAAAGTAGGCGTATTTGCCAGCCCCCCAAAAGTAGAAATAGCCCCATAACCAACATCATCCAATAACACCCATACTACGTTTGGTGCATGCTTCTGAGCTTTCACCTCAGGCTCAATTTTGTAAGGTTCCGATTCTGCCAGCGTAGTTCCGATTTTCCCCTTCCAGGGTTGTACCGCATCACGCTGCGCCAATACAGGAACAGCAGCCCAGGCCAGTAAAAAGCCCGACAAGAGTAGATTTCTCTTCTTCATATAAAATAAGTTTAGATATACAGCATTCACGGATAAACCCGGAATTCTCTGCTTCATGACAGGGGAATCAGGAGACTAGCAGAAAAGCTTTAGAAGGGGGGACAAAAGCTGTGCTCAAGTTCTGCAATTTTACTTTAAATTACAAATCCTATAGATTTTATATGGTAATTAAAATATCTTTTAGCACTACGTTGGCGGCCCGTCCACCATCACAGTCATCCGCAAGCATAAAATAGTGTGGTGGCGGGTTTACTGTTTATTCCGGTTGGCATAAAATTCAATCCTCATATCTACAATACAGGACTTTTTCTATATAACTTACAGCATTCTTGAAAGTCTCTTAAAGTAAAATCATCTATTAAACCTGTATGAATATAAGTCTGC
>CAZNHL010000006.1:18275-37226 GCA_964572965.1 uncultured Bifidobacteriaceae bacterium | reverse complement strand
CGGCCACATTGCACTGGCCATTGGCAGTTCAATAATACCCAAAGTGCTTCACTGGAAAACTGAATTACAAAAACTACCTCTTTTACTTAAGCAGATGTTCTGGACATATGCCGCTTATATTTTAGTCATTAATGTATGTTTTGGTATCATTTCTATTGTAGCTGCTGATGACCTTACCAACCATACATTTCTTGCAAAAAGTATTTGCCTGTTTATTGGTCTTTACTGGCTTTCGCGGGTTCTCATACAATTTTTCTACTTCGATAAAACCAATGCGCCTAAAGGCTCCCTTTATACTTTAGGAGAAATTGCACTTGTTATTTTATTTATTGCTTTTACAATAGTTTACCTCACTGCCTTTATTTATAATTGTTCATGGATATAAATCAATGCTACTTAATCAGCTGGGGAATATTTCTATTACTTGCCGGCTATTTCCTGCCCTGTATAAAATCAAAAAATACTGCACGGTTAATCAGCTGGAGTATTATTATTCTTACTACCCTCTTTTCAATACTCATTACTAAGGGACAATCTCCTCTATACCGCATGGCCGCAATTGCATCACTGCAACTACTTGCCATGAAATCAATTGTAATGGTTGAAACTTATACCGGCAAACCGGGGATAAATATTATCCAATGGGTTGTTTTTGCTCAGGGTTGGTTCGGTATGAGGCCCCGTCCTTTTGAAAACCTGATTGCCAAACCTCTGAATAATATTCGTCCACTGCTTGTCACTGGCATTACAAGAATTTTGCTCGGAATAGCCTTACTTTTTTGCGCTTTTTATCTCAGGGAAACCACTACTGTTTTCTTTTTACCTGAACTGGTAATGCTCGTAGGACTTAGCTTTATTCTCCACTTCGGTATTTTAAATATAAGCACCGCGCTCTGGCGTTTTTTGGGTGTTGATGTAAGGGAATTGTTTATTTCTCCATATAAATCAAAATCACTGAAAGAATTCTGGGGTAAACGGTGGAATATGGCCTTTTCAGAAATGACAGCACTGATTGCCTATAAACCACTAAAGTCAGGATATGGCATAACAGCTGCCATGTTAATTTCATTTTTCTTATCTGGTATACTTCATGAGGTGGCAATTTCATTTCCTGTAAACTCAGGCTATGGACTTCCACTTTTGTATTTCGTCATACACGGGACACTGATGTACGCCGAGTCAAACCTAGCTGTGGTCAGGAAAATTATTGACCATAAATTTCTATGCCATCTCTGGGTATTTTTCTGGTTGATTGTACCGATGCCATTACTCTTCCACCCTGCTTTTACCGAACAGGTAGCATGGCCTTTGGCAGAAACATTAATTGAAATAGTAACAGGCTCCTTTTCATCTTAAACAAAAAGCCTTTGCTAAATTGTTTAGCAAAGGCTTTTTGTACTTAATTTACCACCTCCTGAGACCGGCCTTGTCTGACATCATCTTCTGCATTATATAAAGAGTCAAGTAAGCGCTTATCATTTGGATGCTCCTTATATTTTTCATAGACTTTCACATAAGCAGGAAAGTTTCTGTACTTGAACCTTTTCAGTTCGCGATAATAAAAAATACAAATAAGGCCAAGTAAAAACCAGGGAGCAATACGTATTATCACACTCTTATAATAGTCCGACTTTGTTGTTAATAGCTTAACCAAAGCAACAATCAGTGCAATTAAAAGGCCAAAAACACCTAAATTCAAAAACACCACAGTGCCTGGCCATGACATCATTCTAAACAATATCCCAACCGTCGTAATACTTGTAGCTACACCGAGTAATATTGCTCCTACTATTCTTCCTGTACTTATTTCACTGTAAGATTCTTTTTTGAACATCCTTCTAAAACCGATGCCATTATATATAGCAAAGCCCAGGTAACAATAAAACATAGATATAACACCAAAAGACAAAATGAGCAAGAAAGCTCCTCCCGGAATTCTGAATAAAACCAACATTATACCTATAAAGGCAATAGCAGTAAGCGCAATCTCCAGTTTTTTCATATTTAGTTATAGTCTTTGGGCTAATTCTACTCTTTTACAAACTTCAAAACCTGTACTCATCCGGCGTATACAACTTCAAAAAGTAAATACCATAGCGTTGCAAATTTAGATAAAAATCACAGGCTAATGCTAATTCAAATATGTATATTCACGAACTATATTTAGTATTAAAATGAAAGCCCTAGCCTACTTTTCGTTCATTGCTGTTATTCATTGCTCGTGTATAAAACCTGAGCCTAAAAGTCCGGAGGCGGATATATTACGATTCCACTTACCTGACAGCGCATTGAAACCCAACCAGGATTCTGTTATTACCGGAACAAACATTACTATCCTTGTAAAAAAGGATAAAATAGATATTACAAAGGTTGTCCCTTCATTGATTTTATCAACAGGTGCAACTTGCAGCCCCGCATCGGGACAAGCCGTTGATTTAACAAATCCGGTGACCTATACTGTTACTTCAGAAAACGGACAATACCGTAAAAACTACAAAGTTTCACTTATTTACTCTATTGATCTTTATCATCCTTTTGATAGCTGGAAAGAAGATCCGCAGTCTCATTACCAGACTCCAAATGACAGAAATACGTCTGTCTGGACTTCAGGCAATGCAGGAGTTTCAATTTTTCTGGCCAACAAAAAACCGGAAAACTATCCGGCACATGCTACAACCAATAGCGCACAAGGACCTTATGCTGCTGAGCTCACTACAATCAAAGGGCCAGGCAATGTAATCATTCAATATGTTCCGATTGCCGCAGGTTCACTCTTTTTGGGTAATTTCAATGCAGCAATTGCAGGTAACCAACCATTAAAAGCAACCCAATTCGGACAACCATTTGACGAAGAACCTGTAAAAATTACAGGGAAATACCAATATAAGCCCGGCCCTTTATTCACAGATAAAAATGGCAATGCTGTAGCTAAACGGATTGATACATGCGCCATTTATGCTGTCATGTTTAAAACCGACAACAATGTAAAATACCTTACAGGTGACAATGTTTTAAGCTCTCCTAATATTATTGCTACAGCACAATTGCCAAATGGCTCTGCAACACCGGGCACTGGTTTTATTGATTTCGACATTCCTTTTGTTTTCTCTTCACAGCCTGATTTTGAACACAATACTTACAGTCTTACTGTTGTATTTTCTTCCAGCCACAAGGGTGCTACTTACGAAGGAGCAGTCGGCAGTAAATTGATTGTTGATGAACTGACTATTGTGACAAAAAAATAAAACATCTATGACGTTTCTAAAAAAACATATTCCTTTTATTCTCTTCATTGGCCTGTTGTCCGGTTTAAATTTTCAGGCAAAAGCAGGAAAGTTTACTGATTATTTTAAAATAAAACTTCGGGTCGGCTACAACTTTGGCGGAACTACCCCTATCGGTCTTCCGGCAGAAATCAGAAAAATAAATTCCTACTCTCCTTCATTCGCTCCTTCCATAGGTTTACACCTGAGCCACCAGATTAATGAAAAATGGGGTTACGATTTCGGACTGCGCACTGAATACAAAGGAATGACGACACGTGCTGATGTAAAATATTATTATACCACCATTAATGTAGGCGACGACAATGCTCCTGTATCCGGTTATTATTCAGGAGAAATTAAGACTGCTGTACAAAACAGTTATTTATCATTGCCGATACTTGCAACCTATAAACCTAATAGCAAATGGGAATTACAGGCTGGTGCTTATGTGGCATTGTTATTAACTTCCAGTTTTACCGGCTCTGCCCTTGATGGTTATCTTTATAGTAAAGAGGGACAAAAACTGACTGTAGGTAACGGGGCTCCTTATGATTTCTCAAATCAGGTAAGAAGGTTTGATTGCGGTTTTGATGTAGCTGCAGAAAGAAAGATTACGGAAAGATTAGCAGCTTCTTTAAGATTAACCTGGGGACTTGTACCAATCTTCCCTACCGGCTTTGAAAGTGTGACTTACAAAATGTACAACGTGTACCTGAATGCAGGAGCTTCGTATGCATTTTGATTGTTTCCCGCTGGTTGCGCAGAACTTTTAAAAAGAGGAATAGTCTCTAATCAGCAAAATAAAAGGGTTCCGGGTGTATACTCGGAACCCTTTTATTTTAACTCAATTTTGTAGCAATGGTCTTGCCGTTTCTTGACCACTCGCTCCAGGAACCAACATATAGTTTCGGGATTTCAAACCCGGCATATGCTGCTGCCAGTAATGTATGACAGGCAGTTACACCCGAACCACAATGAACAATCACATTTTCTGCCGGGCGTTCGTTAAAGAGTGATTGATATTTCTTCTTCAATTCTTCCGGTGTTTTGAAAAAACCATTGGTATCCAGGTTTTCTGTCAAAGGCACATTGACCGCGCCGGGAATATGGCCTGCTACTAAATCAATAGGTTCTTTTTCCCCATTGTACCTTTCTCTGTCTCGAACATCAATAACTATATAATCTCCGTCCTGCGAAACTCTTTCAACTTCAGCCAGGTCAGCTACAGGAAGGTTCCAGTTTTCGACCTTGTAAGGAATTACTTTGTTGGCAGTTTCTACTTTTGAGCTTACAGGGAAACCTGCTTTCTCTGCCGCCTGAAAACCACCGTCAAGCACCTGCACCTTTTCATGGCCTATGGCTTTCAGCATCCACCAGAAACGCGCTGCGGCATTTGCTCCGTTTTTATCATCATAAACTACCACATGGCTTTGTGCAGTAATTCCCAGATCTGTTAATGTCTGAGCAAACTGGGTAATTGTCGCTAAGGGGTGCCTTCCTCCGACGGATACATCTTCTTTGATATCTGCCAGCTGACTGTTCAAGTCCACAAATAAAGCCCCTTCCAAATGCTTTGTATCATAGTTAGCTTTTGTATTTGGCCCGCCACTGGCATCAACCAAAATCAGATTTCCTGACCTCTCTAGCTTTAATAATTCGGTTGGATTTATGATTGGTAACATGTCTTATTTATTTTATAAAAAGAGATTTAGTTTGTCCCAGATAGATATTAAGAAATATCCAATTCGTTTTAATTTTAACACATAGATTCTGTTTTTAATTCAACACAGAATCTATGTGTTTTTAAATATGACGCCTGCTATTAGCTACACATAGTGATTTTCTAAAGAAAATCTGAGGAGCACACTATATTGTAATCATTTTTATGTCGTAATATTAAACTAGGACAATCTAAAGAGATTAAATCTTCTTAAATGAACTTCAAATACATCAGAGAATAATACCTTATTTAAATTAACCCCGGAGACTCCTCTGCCAATCGGTTAACTTTAGGCTGAAGTATCCATACGCCGACAGGATAGAACCATATAAGGAAAAACTCTGCCACAAAATCTGCAAATTTTACTTCACGTTGAAGTTCAACAGTCTTGAGAGTCTTTGCGGTAAAATACACTGAATAAAATATACAAAACATTGAAAACAAGTGCATAGGAACAATAATCCCCGTTAAACCTAATACAAAACTTATACTGGGCTTTCCGGTACTTTCTAACATCCCGTTCGTTCCGATTATTACTAACACCAAAACAGAAATGATATAAACCAGCGGTATAAAGAAGAATACTTTAAACTTCCTTACTTTCATTTTTATTCCCCCAGGAATTTTATTCTGACACCCCGTTGCAACAGACCAAAACCAACCAAAATAACTCCCAACACTAATCAGCATTATCAGCGGAAAGAATTTCATGTATTGAAATAAAAATAGCGGATTTATGTTTGGTTGCCCTATGGTGGAAAATATAGTGGTCATTACCACAAATTGAAAAATTAAGGGAATGCCACACATTAATATAAATAATTGCCAATGCTTAGCTTTCAAAAACAGGTTCGTCATCTTGAGTCAGTTATAGTTCCTCAAAATAGCAATAATTTATGAAAAGTAATGCTATGCAGAGATGTTCCACTTTTTTGAAAAGTGGAACATCCGGACGCCTCAAATTTATCTGATTTTTTACATTTTTTATCTTATCCTATAGAATAAGTATGAAATTAATTCCGAAAGATATAACTTTATAAAAGAGATAATTAAGGTAGCCATTATGAGAAGCCAGACCAATCAAAAATTCATTCACTTTCTTCACAAAACCCACCATGCGGAATGGGAGCCGACCCCATTTCCTGCTGATGCTGTTAAATGGCTAAAGGATTTGCTGGAATACCTTTTCCCTAATACTTTTTTACCGAAAATACCTTTTTATGAAGGCTTGTTAAAGAAGAGCCAGATTGACCTTGAGAACATCCTTCTGAGCTATATCCCCAATAAAGACCATAGCATAGAAAAGACTGTAGATGACTTTTATGAATCGCTGGAAAGTATTTATCTGGATCTGAGACAGGATGCTGAAGCCATTGTAAACAGCGATCCTGCGGCTACGAGTATCCACGAAGTCATTGTTTCCTATCCTGGCTTTTTTGCAACAGCAATTTACAGGATAGCGCATAAATTATCAGACCTTGAAGTGCCTATATTGCCTCGTATCCTCTGCGAATATGCTCACAGCAATACAGGGATTGACATTCATCCGAAAGCAGTAATAGGTGTTCCTTTTATAATAGATCACGGAACGGGCGTAGTAATCGGCGAAACGTCTGTCATTGGTAAAAATGTAACGATTTATCAGGGTGTGACGCTTGGCGCTTTGCATGTCGAAAAAGGTTTATCGTCCATTAAAAGGCACCCAACGGTTGGCAATAATGTTGTAATATATGCAAGAACAACAATATTGGGTGGCAATACGAAAATTGGTGATAACAGTATTATCGGAGGAAGTGTATTTCTCACTCGTAGTGTAGCACCTAATTCGAATGTATTTAATACACATCAATTACGTATTACGTCAAAAGACAAAAAGGTACAGGATATAGAAGTAATTATTCAGGCATCATAAACCAAACACGATGATGAAACCGACTCTATTAATTATTCCCGGGCTGGGCGATTCAGGGCCGGGACACTGGCAGAATTTCTGGCTGGAAGAATTTCCGGGATCTGTAAAAGTGGTTCAGGATAACTGGGATCAGCCGCAATTGGCGGACTGGCTTGAAAGGCTTGAAACAACACTGGCAACTATTGAAGGGCCTGTGATTGCAGTTGCGCATAGCCTTGCTGTTTCACTGCTGGTACATTGGGCTGAAAAGCACTATGACGAAAAGGTAATCAGCGCTTTCCTTGTAGCACCTGCTGATGTGGATTCTGAACTTCACACACCTGAAGAAACCTGGAATTTCGCCCCGATACCGACACATAAACTACCTTTTCCTTCTATTGTTGTTGCCAGCACCAACGATCCATATATTTCAATTGAAAGGGCTGCTGAACTGGCACAGAAATGGGGTAGCAATTTTGTAAATGTGGGAGAACTCGGGCACATTAACTCTGCTTCAAATCTTGGCTACTGGGAAAAAGGCCAGGATATCCTTGAAAATTTTCTTTGCAAATTGATGTTTTCTAAACTGACGAGGCAAACAGAAAGATGGACTAGAATTGAAAAGTAGAATCACTACTGGCAGGTAATAGTATGTCTGTAACATTTTCTACTTTTGTACTAAACCGCAAGCCTGTGAACTATTACATTACTTTAATACTTGTAAGCTGCCTTTTTATAGCCTGCGGACAACAAGCAGCGATAAAACAGCCCGAAAATACCTCCGCACTATCAGGTGACAATATTGCTGTAAACTACCCATACGACTCTCTGCCGATCCCCCAGTTTCTTTCTGCTGTTTCCCGTCGCTACTCTAATCGTTTCGCTAAAACAAATACAGATAATTTCAAGACTCTTTGCGAAAGTTTCAATATAGATGCAGCCGACAGCACTAATATCAGGGCTTTCTATTCAATAAAGATTCTCCACGACTTATTCACAGCCAATGGGCCTTCGAATGGCTCCAGAGGTAATATTCTCAACATCCCCTACTTCTGGCACTGGGTAACACCTAACAGCAGATACGACATCCGTTTTACTGAAACAGGGAAGCTGCTTAAAGAAACCAAAGCGCCTGTCCAATTTGCCAAATATAATTCTTATGCTGACATAGACCGTGTTCCTGCACTGTTTTTAACAGATATGTTTACAGAAAAGCCCAAATACTACTCTCCTGCCTGTGACACTTTTTCAACCTTTGGCTGGTGCAGCGAACGTGAAATGGCTTTTGTTTCTCTTCTTGATATTCTAAAATATAAGGCTAAAATAATGACCCAAAGCAACCACTGCTGGACAGAACTTATTTTGCCAATGAAATCTGTAAACGGCCAGACAATTTATATGCAGACGACTGTCGACAATACTTATAACAATATCAGCTGGGAACCAATCAAAGAAGCAAATATCAGTTTGTGGGAAAAACAATTGGGCAATGTCCCGCTAAAAAACTGGTACAACCAGAACGCACATTCAGTCAGCACTCAAAAAATTATCAGCACCTATATTGTATCCCGAAAAACATCAGACAGGTTGCAGCAAAGTATTGAAAAGTACCTCCGCAGTAAACAGGCGTTTTGATCATTTTATAAAACAGTATCGTTGCTGTTAAATCTTCGGGACTTACTAAATTGTCACATGACTTTTTCTGAAATAGCGATTGCCAGACTTATTAACCAACAGATAGTTGGTACCGGCTTTAAAAAACCACAGGATCTTGTGAGCTGGATGGGCGCTATGCAGGCACAAGATTACCAGATGTCCAAATGGGCGGTTGGTATCAGACTATCCGGTACCACAGATGCCACTATAGAGAATGCACTCAACAAAGGCGAGATACTAAGAACCCATATCCTGAGACCTACCTGGCATCTGGTAGCACCATATGATATCCGTTGGATGACAGAATTAACAGCTCCTCAGATTATTTCTTCTATGAAATCAAGGCTGAAAGAGCTCGAAATAACCCCGGAAATACTCAAAAAAAGTAATGTCATTATTGAAAAGGCTTTAAGCGGAAACAAACACCTGACGCGTGAAGAGCTCATGGCTGCCCTTGAAGCACAAAATATTGCAACAAAAGGCGGAGACAACCGTCCTGCTCACCTGATGTATATGGCAGAACTCAGCAATATTGTATGCAGCGGTATCAATAAGGGGAAACAACAAACTTATGCCCTGCTCGATGAGCGTGTTCCCGTGCACAAAGCCATCAGCAGAGAGGAAGCGCTGGCCAAACTGGCACACAGGTATTTTTCAAGCCATGCTCCGGCTACATTGCCGGATTTTTGCTGGTGGTCAGGCTTAACACAGGGTGATGCTAAAAAAGGAATCGAAGCCATTAAAAAGGATTTCATTTTTGAGAAAATCAATGAGCAGACTTACCTGATTCCGAATACTTTCAAAATACCTAAACAATCTGAAAGCATTTTTCTACTCCCGGCTTTTGACGAATACATTATAAGCTACAAAGACAGAAGCGCTGTATTGTCAGAAACAGAACATCATAAAAAATCCATTTCCAATAACGGCATTTTCCGTCCGGTGATCATCCACAACGGGCAGGCAATAGGGATATGGAAACGAACAGTCAAGAAAGACAAGGTAATTATAGAGCCTGAGTTTTTTGAAACCAGACATCATCACAAGAAAGAGTTAACTGAAGATGCTGCAAAAAATTATGGCACTTTTCTGGAATTAAAAACAGAGACAAAGTACTAGTTATTCTTATTTTTGCTATTCACAAATAGCAAAAATATACAAAAATTGATAGTTAAAAATAGCAAAAATAACTATATTTGACAGTATCAAATAGCAAATATGGAAGCTCTTATCACTAAATCTATACAACTAATACAAAACCAATCGATGAAAATCGTCCGCTCACTATCTCAAAAGATAGATTGGAATGACAGACTCATTGGAGTTTTAGGAGCAAGAGGCACTGGCAAAACCACACTGCTGCTTCAAAAATTAAAACAAGAATTCGGGGTGAGCAGCGAAGCCATATATATATCTATGGACGATATATATTTTACCGAAAACAGGTTATCAACCTTTGCAGAGCAGTTCCGGCAACAGGGAGGTAAAATGCTATTTATTGATGAAGTCCATAAATACCCGGACTGGGCAAGAGAAATCAAAAATCTTTACGATTTTTATTCGGATCTCCGCATTGTATTTACAGGATCTTCTGCAATAGATATCCTTAGACAAAATATAGATTTGAGCCGCAGAGCAATACAATATGAACTCACAGGTCTTTCATATAGAGAATATCTTCACTTTACAAATACCATTAGCCTGTCATCAATTACATTAAGTGATATTCTCTCAAGACATACGCAGATTGCCGCAGATTTAAGCAGCAAATTCAAGCCCCTTGCACACTTTGACGATTACCTTAGAATTGGGCACTATCCTTTTTTCCTTGAAAACTCCAATACCTATTCAATAAAACTTGAACAGGTAATAAGATTGATCCTTGAAACAGACTTACAATTTATAGAAGGTTTTGACCCGCATAATATCAGGAAAATACACCAGCTTCTGTATATTCTGGCAACCAATGTACCTTTTAAACCCAATATTTCTAAGCTAAGCGAAAAGACAGGTATCAACCGTAACACTTTAGTTCTATACTTGCATTACCTGGAAAGAGCAAGGCTTATAAATTCGTTAACAGCATCGGGGAAAAGTACCAGCACGCTGCAGAAACCTGATAAAATATTTCTGGAAAATACCAATATTCAATATGCACTGGCACCGGTTTCAATAGATAAGGGATCATTACGCGAAGCATTCTTTTTAAACCAGATGAGAAATGCAGGCCATGATTTGTCTCTACATTTACAAGGCGATTTTTTCGTAGATGAAAAGTATACTTTTGAGATAGGTGGAAAAATGAAACCACAAACTCAACTAAAAAACATAAAAGACGCTTACATTGCATCTGACGATATTGAAATAGGAACGGCTAATAAAATACCTTTATGGCTGTTTGGCTTATTGTACTAATAACTACTATGCTATAAAAACATGAAACTGCGCCTGCCACTCATCACCCTAACACTTCTGACAAGTTTTATTCCTAAACCTCATTTCCCGGGCAAATCAATTTTATTTGTTGGTACAGAATTCAGGGGCAAAGTTCAGCATGTATGTAGTGTTGTTATTATTCCTTTAGATAGTGTAACGATTAGTTATCAGCTCGACATATTAGAAAACTGGGTACATGTTGATTCATTAAAAGGAATTGCCCAACTTGACACTTTTCTATTGAATGTCATAACCGATCGCGGCAAAGCCAAGCCTGCATACTTGTTTACCGGAAAAACAAAAGGAAAGGATATAGAAATCCTTATTGCAGTTGATAGATATGGCATTGCTCAGATGACTATATCAGACCCTAAAAAGGCAAATAAAACAATTACACCAATAATGTTTGCTAAGTAACATGAACTGGACCAATAATCTTACCCTACTTTTAAAAATAGCCTACCCTATAGTACAGGCTCCAATGCTTGGCGTTACTTCTCCCGCTATGGTTGCAGCGGTTTCAAATCTGGGCGGCCTGGGCTCTCTCCCTGTTGGTGGTTTGTCTCCGGAAAAGACCAAGGAACTGATCAGACAAACAAAGGCACTGACCAATAAGCCATTTGCCGTTAATCTTTTTGCACACGAAATCCCCGACATTGACAAAGAAACTGCATTACAAATGCAAAGCTTCCTTGCTGATTTTGCACTGAAAAATCACCTGAATGCAGAACAGGCAGACATCAATACACTTCGCTTCTATTCCTATAAAGAACAAATTCAGGTGTTGCTAGATGAAGCTATACCTATAGTTAGTTTCACTTTCGGAATCCTTAACGAAGACAGCATACAAAGACTGAAACATAAAGGCGTTGTTTTAATCGGAACTGCAACCAGTGTAAAAGAAGCCAGGCTATTAGCTAAAAAAAACATAGATATCATTACGGCTCAGGGCATTGAAGCAGGAGGCCACCGTGGCACTTTCATTCACAATGAACCACTGCCGCAAGTTGGTTCCATATCTCTGATCCCGCAAATTGTAGATAATGTAAAAATACCGGTACTGGCTTCTGGCGGCATCAATGACGGCAGGACAATTAAAGCCGCATTTATATTGGGCGCTGCAGGAGTGCAAATAGGAACTGCATTTATTGCCAGTCATGAAAGCCAGACAATTGAAGCTCACAAAACTGCACTTGCCAATAGCAAAGATACCGACACAGCGTTGACCCGCGCTTTCTCCGGACGTTGGGCAAGAGGCCTCAGAAACAGATTTATGGAAGAACTGGAGAAAACCGGTTTAACCATTCCTGATTATCCAATCCAAAACACTTTGACTACAGCCTTGAGAATAAGTGCACAGCATCATAACAACAGAGAATTTACAAATCTCTGGGCAGGACAATCAGCCTCTAAAACGGTAAGACAGTCAAGCGCTGAAATTTTCACGCAATTAATCAAGGATACTGAAAGACTTGGCTAAACCCATTTATGAAGAAAATCTTTTCGAACCTTACTTTCTGGGTTTTAGTAGCCATTTTGTCTGGCGTGATTCTAGGTCATTTTGCTCCCGAAACCGGTGTACAAATGGAATACCTGGGCAAGTATTTTATTCAGGTCATCAAAATATTCATTACTCCTATCATCTTCCTGACAATTATCCTCGGCATCAGTGGCATGAGTGACCTGAAACAGGTTGGAAAGGTCGGAGGAAAAGCACTGATCTATTTCGAAATTGCCACCACCCTGGCGCTGCTGATTGGTCTGGTAATAGCTCATTTTATGAAACCGGGAGAAGGTGTAATGGTGCAGACCATGGCCGGAAATACAACAGTTGCTTTACAAAAAAAACCGGATGAATTCAGCTGGCTTATCTTCCTGAAAGAAAACCATACCATTCAGGTGCTATTGGTATCAATCGTCTTCGGCGTGGTATTAAGTAAATTAAGACATAAAGAGAAGATAAACACATTCCTAAGCAAAGCATCTAAAATCGTTTTTAAGGGCCTGCATTTTGTGATGTACTTTGCTCCGCTCGGAGCATTTGGCGGCATGGCTTTTACAATAGGCAAATATGGAATTGCTTCCCTTATTCCGCTTGCAAAGCTCATGCTTACGGTGTACGTAACCATGGCCATATTCATATTTGTAGTTCTCTACCTCGTGCTCAGATATTATAAGGTCAGTCTCCTTAAATTTATCTATTACATTCGGGCCGAACTGCTCATTGTTCTGGGCACTTCTTCTTCTGAAGCCGGCCTACCTTCACTTATGGAAAAACTCGAAACGATGGGCTGCAGTAAATCTATCGTTGGCCTTGTTGTGCCTGCCGGTTATTCTTTCAACCTCGACGGCACTACTATTTACCTTTCTATGTCTGTTATCTTCCTCGCGCAGGTTTATGGTGTCGACCTGACGATGGAGCAAATCCTCACCATCATCGGTATTCTGATGGTTACTTCGAAAGGCGCTGCCGGGGTAACAGGAAGTGGCTTCATCATCCTTGCTTCTACCCTTACAGCAGTTAAGGTTATTCCGATCGAAGGTTTAACCCTGCTTTTTGGTGTCGATAAATTCATGTCCGAAGCTCGTTCCATTACAAATTTTATAGGCAATGGTGTAGCTACTATCTGGATGTCGAACAATGAAGGTGAGTTTGACAGAATAAAAATGGAAAAGGCTTTTAAAAAATAAATGGGACAATACTTGAATAGGTATGGGCTTCAGCCCATACCTATTCAAGTATTGTCCCCTGCTAAAAGCAATAAAAATCTGTCACTTATCTTATTGCAATTTTTGTCGCTTGTAAACTTCCAGGTTTTTCTGAATATAATTTAAGGAAATTCGTAACTACCTTAATGTTATTTTTCAAACCAATATCCATTAACACTCGGTAAACATTACGGCCTACTTCTGTTGCGTTACTTATAAATTGAATTTCTTTCCCTTTATTCTTTTCATTCCATTCTAAATTAAAAGTCGAAAGAAAAGTGTTGAAGCTTTCGATTTCACCAGTGCTCAATGCTTTTGAAAAGTAAAACTCCAAACTTATATCAGGAAGCAAATAATAGTAATATTCAATATCAAAACTCAAATTCGTCTTTGCTTTTTTATCTACACGATATGGTCTTATATGAGGCAATATTTGATTAAGCGGAAAATTATCCGCCCAATCAAAAACAACATTTAAGTTTGTAATGTCTTGTTTATGAAGTTCTGACAGATCAGTACAATTATTTGAATGCCACGAAACACCTACCGGGAATGAAAAAGATGTTGGTGTTATAAAGTCAACCCTTGCAAAAGCTCTGTTCTCTACTAACTGTATATTAACATCTTCCATACCAACAATTAACTGAAATCCATATTTATCAAATTGTTTGATACCAGTTCCGAGACTACCCTTCTCAAGAAGTTGTCTGCTAAGTTCCTTTTGAAATGCAGGATGAAAGTCTCCCGCAAATTCATCAAAAAACATTGTCCAGTCGTATGCCATTTTTATTTATCCAAATTAGCCCCAGCAATTCTACATAAACAATTTTCAACTCGCAATCATGATATGGGGGATTGATCCATATTTTACAAAAAAAGAGACGTTGCATGCAACGTCTCTACTATCATAAAGGAAGAATTTCTTTAATTGCCTCCTGCTGAAGCAGGAGGCAATTAAAGAACAAAAACTATTCAGCATAACTCGATCTGAATTTCACACCCCATTTACCATTTTCTTTGGTTACAATGTAAAGCGACTCAGAGGTATTCAACAAACTGCCATCAGCTTTGTAGCGGGCAAATTGTGTATCTACATGCACTTTAGTTTCAGATGCCTGTACTACGTTGCGATGTACCCATTTGCTGTGATGCCAGCCGGTTTGCTGTAATTTTATAAATACCGTTGAATCCAGGATTCCGGCATGTTCGAGCACCGACATTTTACCGCTCGCAAGTCTGTAATGAGGAAAATGATACGTTTCCTGCCAGGCTTTTGCATCACGCGCATTGAACGTGGTCATGTAGTCGTCCAGCACTTTAAGTACTTCTTTCTTTATGTTCGGGTCAATTTCGTGAGAACCGCGTTCGCTGTTATTAACCATTGTAAATGCAACTGAACCAACAGTTACAAGGAGAATGAGAGAGTAAATTGCTTTTTTCATTTTATTTGGGATTCTAAAATTTAAAGATTGAATAACTGGAGTTTAGTATTCCCTGATTTTTTCAATCTTGTAATCCTTATCTAACCAATTCCAGAATAAGAAAACCTTGTAAGGTGTGCTCCAACTCTGCCAATATTTCAGGAGACGTTGATTTTTCATCATCGCTCCTCACATGATGCAGGCGATGGCCATGCGAAAGACTTACAAGTTTGTTGTAGCCACTTTTGTGGAAGTAAGTTCCTTCACCTCCCGGCTTATTCGTTTCTGATCCTTTTGCCTTACGTGCTTTCAGTTTTTCAAAAGACTTTTCAAAAGAAACAGCTACAGCCGGATCATAATAAATATAGCGTTGACTGTCTACAGAATCTGTCAATGTCCATTTACCATTTTCTTCTTTCCAGTCACGCACAGCTATGGCTGCACCAAGGTGTAACCATAATCTTGTTTCCTGAGGCTTTGGGGCAGACTCGTCTAAAAACACCCTTGCTCCTAAAGCTCCTAGCTCATGACCGGAATGACCCGTGAATACAAACGTGTAATTCTTAAACCTATCAGGGTTTTCTTTTACCCATTTAGCTAAACCAAGCCAGATAGCAATACCTGGACCTCGTTCGCCACCGGTTGTAAACCAACCGCTGATAGGTGTGGAAACAATTACATATTTTTTGCCTGTACCTATTTTAGCAAGTACATTTCGTCCTGAAACATTTTTGAATGTACCTTTAATATCGGTTTTTACAGCTTTTTTGCTTGTAATAGCGCTTAATATGGCAGCAGTATCATTCGGGGCAACTATAAATACGGGGGCACCCCATGACTTCTGATGATCTAATGTATTAAGTGCCACAAACTCTCCCGTATTATTCTCAGTAACAGCCAAAACACCAGTTGCGCCTGCTTTTATAAAACCATTAATTTGCTTTATGATGACCTGGTTTGAAGAGCCATGTACTTCTTTCAGGCGCGTAAGTACCAGTTTACCTTTAACCTCATTAAGATTGCTGAGTTTGTCGCCATCCACTGTTACTGCCGATACATTTAAATTCAGCTTATCATTCACCGGCCACACAGGAAAAATATCAACAGATTTATCTGCCAGTACCAGACGGCTGCTATCAACAATAAACTGTTTCAGCGGAAAACTGACCAACTCTGCAGGTACCCCCAGAGAATCAAATTCTGTTTTAAGCCATGCCGATGTCAGCGAATCGCCTGTTGTACCCGTACGATGTTCCCCAAAAGAAACAAATTGTTTTACTTTTGAGAATAAAACCTGGCCATCACTCACATGGGCAGTCTCTTTCTCTTTTGGCCCGCAGGCTGTTGCTAAAACAATAGCAGCCAATGCGATATTGGATAAGTTTTTCATAAAAATCTTTTACTTATTTTTAGCTGTATCTGGTAATTCTTTTAAATCGAGGATGATTTTATTTAATAGTCCTGTGAACGGAAAGGGCGCTTTGTAGCTATCTGCAACGGGAGTAAGGTCATCGAAACCAACGTTCAGGCCTTCATGCGCATAAATGCCGGCAACGGTTCTTTCAATTTTAGCTTCACCTACTTTTTCATTATTGATATATAAAGTACCAATGCCTGAACCGCTTGGCCTGGCGTCTGTATAATTGAAATCAAACTTTATTAAAGCCTTTCCCGGTAATACAGGTTTGATTGCTGTGATGACGTATTTCTCAACACCTGTATTATAAACAAACTGAGGTTTATTATTCAGGATAAAGAAGCTGATACCTGCAGAAGAACCACCTGTTGAAAATAAAACCCCATTCGCTCCTTTTGCAGGAATTTCCACATCAGCAGTAATAGTGAATGAACGGCCTGTAAGCTTTGGCGCTGCCAGCTCTACAATGGTAGAAAGTCCCGGATAAAGCACTACCTGCTCTTTGCCGTCAAACTGGTTCGGGCCAATCGGTGAATTGGGGCCTGTATTATCCTTTAATGGATAGATATTGTATTTAGCAGCTTCGCTGTCAAACAAAGCCTGTAGCTCTTTCAATTTTTCAGGGTACTTAGCAGCCACATTGAAACGCTCATTGAAATCTTCGTTGAGGTTGTATAGCTCCCAGACATCTTTACTGAAGTCCTGAGTTTTCTTGTGAAGTGTGCCAGCTTTCCATCCGTCTTTATAAATAGAACGTGTGCCCATTACTTCATAATACTGCACCGTGTGACGGGAAGCCGCCTTGGCATCACTTACACTATAAGCTAAACTTGTACCTTCAATTGGTTCTTGTTTTACGCCATTGATTGATTCAGGAAGTACCAACCCGGCAAGCTCTACAGTAGTTGGCAAAATATCAATCACATGTGCATACTGGTTACGGATTCCTCCTTTGTCTTTAATTTTTTCAGGATAAAAAAGAATTAACGGGTTACGTGTTCCTCCTTCAGTATTGGCATCCTGTTTCCACTGGCGGAATGGTGCATTTGTGGCTGCTGCCCAACCTAAAGGATAGTTTGCTTTCGCAAACTCTGTACCGATCAATTCCTGATCAGCAATGTTCTGTTTCAGGTTTTGTTCCTCTGTCCAGGCCGGATCATAACTATTTACGAAGCCAACAAAAGTACCTTCTTTACTTGCTCCATTGTCACCTACAGAAATAGCAATAATGGTATTGTCGAGCTGACCTATTTTCTTTAAATGACTTACGATGCGTCCTACTTCATAGTCTGTATGAGAAATGAATCCTGCATATACTTCCATGAATTTGCTATATAATTTTCTTTCAGCAACCGAAAGTGAATCCCATTTTTTGATACCGGGATTACGATCAGGCAATACGGTATTTTTAGGGACAATACCTGCTTTGATCTGGCGAACTAATACTTCTTCTTTGTACTTGTCCCAGCCTTTGTCAAACTTACCTTTATACTTATCAGACCATACTTTATCTACCTGATGAGGCGAATGCCCGGCCCCTGTTGCAAAATACAGGAAGAATGGTTTTTCAGGGTCTATAGATTTTTGTTCACTAATGTAATCAATGGCTTTGTCAGCAAGTAAAGTAGTAAAATGCTTTCCTTCGTTGTCCTTGTACTGGCGGCGTGTATCTTCCCAGATCTGTGAATGGTACTGATCGGAGCTTCCTCTGTATGGATAGCCATAAAAATGGTCAAATCCACGGCCGGTAGGCCAGCGATTAAACGGACCGGCCGGAGTAAGATCTGCCAGTGGTGTCAAATGCCATTTTCCTAAAGCGTAGGTATTGTAACCGTTTTCGCGAAAAATTTCTCCTGCAAATGCTTTTTCAAATGGCGCTACAGCATCATAGCCGGGTGTGCCGATGGCATTTTCAGCAAACAGGCCAAAATGAACTGAATGATGGTTACGCCCTGTGAGCAATGCTGCTCTCGTAGGTGCACAAATAGCGGTAGTGTGGAAGTTGGTATAACGAAGACCATTATTAGCCAATGTGTCAAGGTTTGGTGTTTCAATCAGTCCGCCAAAAGTACTGATAGCACCAAAACCAACATCGTCCAATAGTACCCAAACAATGTTAGGAGCACCTTTAGGTGCTTTGGTTCTTTCAGGCCATGACTGCTGCGTTTCGGCAAGGGTCTTACCAATCTTTCCCTTATAAGGTTGTGTCGGTTTGTTTTGGGCAGAAACCATGAATCCCCCGGCCAATAAAAGCCCTGATAAAATGATCTTTTTCATAAAATGAATTTGAAGTAAATGCATCTCAGTCTTGTAAACTAAAGCACTTACTTATGTTGAGTAGATAGTGAATATCCGGTAGCGGACTTGTTCAGGAAGGGGGACTCTAAACGATTGTAAGATGCAGATTAATTTTCAAAAATCAAACCCTATAGGCT
>CAZNHL010000006.1:11649-18265 GCA_964572965.1 uncultured Bifidobacteriaceae bacterium | reverse complement strand
TTATAATAAAAACAGGACTAAACTGTACCATAATTACACAAGATGGTGAAAATTACACATCCGGTCTTTCATCCTCTTTAAATCCTGCAGCCACAAAACAAGGCTTGTATGCATCTGAAAGCCTGTTCTTGTCTATATTAACCATTGGTATATTTCTTGACTGTTCTTAAAACATAACTGAAGTCAGTTACTGTTTTTTTAACTAAACATTTAAAGTGATGGCAACTCCAAAACAAAAATCAGCAGCCAAAGAGAATATCAAGAAAGCTCAGGCAGCAAGAAAAAATGATTCTAAAAAAGCCGGTGAGAAACAAGCCGACACTAAAACCAATCCGGGCTCACACAAATAAGTTTGCCCTTAATTCTATTTTTTTACAATAATTAAATTCTACTGACATGAAAAAGGCTATTATGATTTTTTTCCTTGCTTTGGCAGGAGCTTCAGCAAGTGTATATGCACAAAAAACAGCTGTTGTCACCAGCGACAAAACCGGCTGGCATAAAATAGGTGAAACCACTGTTGACTTTCAAAGAGATAAAGATGAAATCAGTGTTATCGGCGCTAATAAGTTTGCTTCAATTAAGTTCAAAGTTACTGAAGCCGCTATTCAACTGATAAGCCTTGAAGTTTACTATGAAAGCGGCGACAATCAAAACGTAGCTGTCAACTTCCCTATCAAACCTCAAGGTGAAAGCCGTGTTATTGATTTGAACGGGGGTGAAAGAAGTATAAAAAAAGTTGTTTTTGTATACAAAACAATTGCTAATGTTAAAAATGAAAAAGCCCGTGTGGAATTATGGGGCTTAAAAACGAATGACGATAAAAAGTAATTTTTGTCTCGGATGTTAAAAGGGGCTGCTTTCTATAACAGAGCAGCCCCTTTTTTTATCTCTTCTCCCGAGATTATTATATGACCTCTAAGGGCTTGACCCAAGACAATATCCACAAACTTTCTCCGGGGAGCTTTACTATAAGACCACTTCCTTTTCGCTAATCTGACAAAACCACACAAATTACTGACAATCAATATTAAACGATTTTTACTTGCTTTTAATCCTTGTATTAAGACCTTATATCGCTGTTTTAAAGTATTGGTATACTTATTGTCCTACATACACAGTGTTTAATGAACATTTAAATATACTACCATGAAAAAGGCAATAATGATGTTACTTGCTATAACAGGAGTATTTACTAATGCTTATTCACAAAAAGCTGCTCCTACAGGTAATCAGGAAGGATGGAACAAAATGGGCGAGACTACTGTCAATTTTAAAACTGAAAAAGATGAGATTTACGTTCCTGTTACAGATAAATTCGAATCACTTAAAATCAAAGTAAAAGATTCAGCCATCCATTTATCAAGTATTGAGGTTTTCTATGAAAATGGCGAAACTCAGAATATCACAGTCAACTTTCCTGTGAAACCACAAGGGGAAGGACGTATAATCAGCCTGAAAGGCAAAAATGGTACTATTAAAAAAGTCGGCTTTGTGTATGGCACAATCAGCGATAAGAAAGACGAAAAAGCTACTGTGGAGTTATGGGGATTAAAAGCCAGTATCGCACCCTGATAATTCTGCTGATTTCTCTCAAAGCCATCTCATTAAAAGGGTGGCTTTTTGTTTATCAGACAGAAGCAGATGTACTATTATTACACAACATGTTGAGTAAAATACCCCCATCTTCCATAAGTCTCAATATTATCTCCTCCATAATAAAAATGTAAAAATAGCGCCCAGGGCACATAACAGCCAGCTTTCGGGCACAGTTCATAAATTTTCCTCACACTGGTATATTTCTTGTCGGCTATATATACATATGACTGGAGATCAGCAGCCAATCTTTTCAGTAAAACTTACTGTTAGGGCAACTGCAAAAACAAAAGTTATAAATCTTTTAGTTACAGACGGGGGCTATAAGACAAGTATCAATTACTTCTATAGCTTTTATCAGGATCGGCAAAACCAAACCTCACTAACTATGCAAAATATATTCGGTAGAATGATCGCCAAACAAAATCCACAGGTTGTCTATCCAATCAAGTGGTGCCCTACTACAGGAGATGTCAGGGTAAGTATGAACAACGAAGCCAGCTGGAAGCTGATAGCAGAAAATGTTTTCAATGAGAACACAGTTTTTGCTGCTCTGGAAATGGCGATAAAAAAAATACCTCAGTTCTTTCACAATGAATTCACTTATCAAAAATTCGAATCCCGTTTGAAAGAGCTTTTATAAGCTTGCAACTATATATTAACTTTTTTCTTTTTTTTAAACTTAACCACTAATACCATGAAACTTACAAAAACAAGCTTTGGTGCCGGCCTTATCGCAGCATCAATCGCAATGACTTTTGCCTCTTGTGATTCTCCACACAAAAACCAACATGACGAAGGTGCCAAACGTGAAGACACTAAGGAAGTTGCTACCGAACACAATGAAGCTAAATTTGACAATAACCAGGAAAAAGACGCCAAGTTTCTTGTAGCTGCGGCAGAATCAAACCTGAAAGAAATCCAGCTGGGTCAACTGGCACGTGACAGAGGTATATCTTCTGCTGTAAAGTCGCTGGGAAAAGACCTTGAAGGTGCACATTCTAAATCTCAAAAAGATCTGGAAGCTTTAGCTGCTAAAAAACAGATTACTGTACCATCTACCATTACGGACGGAGGTAAAGGTGACTATAAAAGCCTGGCTGATAAGAAAGCAAAAGACTTTGATAAGGCTTATGCAGATGAAATGGTAAAATGCCATAAAGATGATATCGATAAATTCGAAAAAGCTGCCAAAGATGCTGAAGACGAAGAAATCAGAACCTGGGCTAATGACATGCTGCCTAAATTAAGAGCGCATCTTGACCAGGCAATAAACGTTCAGAAAAAAGTAGAAAAACATTAATTGAATCGGGGGCTTGCAGCCCCCGATTCTTTAAAAAAATATTACAGACTTTTAAACATCTAAATATCATGGACTCAGGAAAATTATTATTAGGCGTTCTTGCAGGTTTTGCTGCCGGCGCTGCATTAGGAGTTTTATTTGCTCCGGATAAAGGATCAAATACCCGTAAGAAATTAATGCACAAAGAAGATGACTATCTGAACGAATTTAAAGACCGGTTCGATCAGCTTCTTTCCGATATTACTGCAAAAGTTGAGTCTGGTAAAGCAGAAGCAACCTCTTTGTTTGAAGAAGGTAAAGCTAAAGCTGACGAATTTAAGAAAGAAGTCAAAAGTGCTGTGCACGTGTAAACTGACCGACATTTTTTCTTAAACCAGCTATAATTCTTTAATCTGATAACTTTAATCTAAAACAGGGTTGCTCTGTTCATTTAAGCCTCCAAAGGTTTGTAAAAAGAACAAGTGACCTATTCGATACTGATTAACCAGAAATGGTTAATCAGTATCGAACTTTTGGATTAGAATAGCATAAAATCAATAATACCATGGAAGAGAATAAATCGTTGATAGAATCTCTGTTCGATAAGGTTGAAGCCTATTCCAAAACGAATATCGATTTATATAAGCTGAAAGCTATTGATAAATCTGCGGATATAGCCTCCTCACTCGCAACAAAATTATTCTTTGTAAAGATCGTCTCTATAATCGCCGTCATTTTTAGTATAGGGCTGGCATTATGGATTAGCGACATGACGGGAAAAGCATATACAGGTTTCTTTTATGTATCTGCATTTTACCTTGTTGCCGCACTTATTTTATACTTATTCAGGAAAGTGCTCATCAAAACTCCGATAAGTAATACGATTATTAAACAGCTATTTAAAGAGATAGACCATGTCAAAAACTAGCAGAACATCGAGACTAAGACAATCTATTGCTTTACTTGAAGCAAAGCGTGCAGAAGAGCTGATTGTTTTAAAAAAACAATTTCACGAAGCCTGTGAACATTTGAAACCTGTTAATCTGATCAAAAATACGATGAAAGAGGTTGCTGAATCACCGGATGTGATCAACGGTATGGGTAATGCTGCACTGGGGCTCGCTTCCGGCTATATGGCAAAAAACGTTTTGTTCAGCTCTACCAAAAACCCCTTACTAAAACTGGTCGGAGTAGCTGTACAAGCCGTTGTAACAGGACTTGTGACTAAAAACTCTGATAAAATCAAAGAAACAGGAATGGATTTAATAAAGTCTTTCACTGCTCCCAAACCGCAGAGTACATAATAACGGAATAAAGCTATTTCTGGCAATTCGGCATATTTTCACTTAAACCGAAACAAGATGAAAGCTAACAGACATCATAAATCACCAATCATAAAACCGGAGATAAAAGACGATTCTGAAGGTACTGAATTTCCCGGTTATCCGCTCTATCCTCCGTCTGACGACATTTATAGCAGAGCTAAAGAAGTGCGGCTCGACCCAGACCTACTCTCGAAAAACCCTCAATCTGATATCCGTATGGAAAAAGACCTGAGAGATGATATTGATGACAACGGGCTTGATGTACCGGGTGCCGAACTGGACGACCAACAGGAAAACATCGGCAGCGAAGACGAAGAAAACAATTATTATAGTCTTGGCGGTGATAATCACAACGACCTCGAAGAAGATAAAGGAGATTAACCTTTCTTTTAATCACACCGATTTCAGAATATGACAATCAATATGCAATTATACTGGCTTTTTATTCTGGCTATTCCAATTGCCTGTATCTCATGGACGGTCACTCACGAAGAGGTTTTTCGAGAACCGAGAGAGTTCTGTGTTGAGCGCAGCCAGAATGGTAAAACTATTTTATACAGGAAGTTTTTTTACCTGTTTACCTGTGAATATTGCTTCAGCCACTATATCACCTTGTTCATTCTTGTGCTGACAGGTTACAAACTTTTATTCGCTGACTGGCGTGGCTACCTCATTTCAGGTTTTTCGCTTATATGGGTTGCCAATGTGTATATGAGCCTTTATGCACTTATTCGTCTCGATCTCAAAAAAGAACGAACTGAAATTAAAGTATTAGAAGATCGAAGTGAGAATCAAGTAAATACATAAATCTAAAGAATACCTGATTTAATTTACTATAACTATGAATGTCTGCGTTTTTTTGAAAACGATAGCTGATTACAAAAAGCTATCGGTCTTGTTACTTTTCCTATTGACTACCATAAGCCTTCGCGCACAATCAGACTCCGCTGTTAACATTTTTTCAAACAAACCTTATGCTCTTGTAGCCGGAGGCAGTAAGGGTATTGGTTATGCTATTGCCGAAGCGCTGGCTAAACGCCACTATAACCTAATTTTAATAGCAAGACATCTGGACAGCCTTACTTCTACAAAAAACAAACTGGAAGCTGCTTATGGTGTTCATGTAGAAATATTAGTGAACGACCTCAGCCGCGTAGAATCCGCAACTGAAATAGCGCAATGGTGCACTGACAAAAATATAAAGCTAAAAATGCTCTGTAATGTAGCAGGACTAGGCGGGACAAAAGATTACTTGTCTTTACCGCTGGACACTGTCCGCTATATGATAAGGCTTAACCTGGAATCTCCAATGGCACTTTGTCAAACACTGTTGCCTCTTCTGGAAAAAAATGCGCCATCATACATCCTGAATGTCGGGAGTATGGCCGGCTTTGCTCCTATCCCTGCTAAGAATGTCTACTCGGCCACAAAGTCTGCCGTTGTTTTCTTTAGTTATTCATTAAGATATCAGTTAGCAGAAAAAAATATCAGTGTAAGCTGCCTTTGCCCGGGACCTGTTTTCACAAAACCCTCTATAGAAAAAGATACTAAAGAGAAGCTCGGCTGGATTGGAAAGAAAATGGCAGTTCCTCCTAAAAAAGTGGGAGAAATTGCCATTAAAAAGACTTTAAAAAGAAAAATGATTATTGTTCCCGGTACCCTTGCCAAAATTTCTTCGGCTATGATCAGAGCGCTGCCGCGTAGGTTTGTTACTGCACTTTACAATAAATCCGGTTAATATCAATGCTCCTGACCAGCTGAGCTGTTCACTTTTCTTTCGCCAATCATTGTAAGTGTTGTATCTGTATGTTTCTCCTCATTCAATGTCTGGTTTAACAACCCTGCAGCATCTACATAGCCCAGTACATGTGCCAGGCTCCTTAAATTACCATAGCTTGCTATTTCATAATGCTCCATTTTCTGAGCCACAGTAATTAAGGCAACATCCCTCACAAACGAACCGCTATCAGTATCATCTATCAACTCGTCGGCTTCTTCAATAATACCGGCCATGGCATCACATTTTTTTGCTTCTGGTTTTTCATAAAGCATAGCAAATATTTTCTCCAGTCTCACTACATGCTTTTTGGTTTCCAGAAGGTGATCTTCAAAAGTTTGCTTAAGTGTATCGGTTGTTGCTGCTTTTGCCAGTTTAGGCAGGCTATGCACCAATGCCCTTTCTGCCCAGTAAATATCTTTTAACTCCTTAAGGAAGAGTTCTTCCAGTGGAGATGACTGAATTGTTTTTGTATTATATCCGGATACTTTTGTGAGCGTTGTCATAAGGTTCTTATTAAGAATACAAAAAATAAGAGGCTAAAAACATGCCGTATTTCCCAGAATCGGAAACTTTTAATTTCTGCATGTTTTTAACCTCTTTCGCTGATAAAAAATTACTTAACAGTATTACGCA
>CAZNHL010000006.1:0-11639 GCA_964572965.1 uncultured Bifidobacteriaceae bacterium | reverse complement strand
TTACGCACCCTCTATTCTGTACAATATTTACCCACTCTGTTGACACAAAACACAACACATTATATTACGTTTAGAAAATCAGGAATTTCTTCTTTTTCTCTTTCTTGTCATCTTCAGAAAAAGAGGCTGAAGTATCCAGTGTTTTCTTATAAGCCTCTACAAAGCCATTTCTCAATACCCTGACTGCGGATATAATTACATTGATCTGTACCTTCTCGTTAAGATCTCCCTGTATTGGAATTTTAGTCGCAAAGCGGTCTTTAGGGTGGTTCTTAAATATCTGAAATGTCGCCCCTATAGCAGCCTGCCATAAGGTCTGAACAAAATTGCCATCGTCCTGCCAGTCAAGCACATCTACTTTTTCTATAATGGGTTTCACATAACCCTCTAATTTACCATCATATAAAGTCAATTCACTTAATATTGACAGTGTTCCTTTTTCAAAATCAAATTTTCCATAGGCTGTTGCAAAATCATTTAAAGCCACCAGGTTGATATCGTTAAACTTAAAGTCTATACTTACATCAGGCATTTTCTTAAGTACATTCATTTTACCAACGATTGACAACTTTCCTCCGCCTATAGAAGAACCACTTACTGTTACATCTGAAGGCAATTTTTCATCTTCATCTACCAGATTAGACAGGTTTGTTGCAACTAATTCCAGCTTATTGATGAATATATCAACCTTCGGACTTGCATAAAAGTCGCTGTATTTTACCTTTCCTTCATGTATTTCAAAACGGTTGATATCGATCGGTAATAATTTTTTCAGTGATTCTGTCCAGTCTGTTTCAACCCCTGTCTGCGTGGTCTCTTTAGTAGGTCCTGCAACAAAATTCAATAATGGCTGATCAAAGATTACCTTAGCTCTTATTCCGCCATCTAATAAAGCTCTCCATTCAACAGAAAGGTCTATTGATTTAGCATAAACGAATGGAACAGGTACCTTACCGCCTGTTTTATCAATTTTCATATCCTTGATAACATAGGCACCTCTGATTAACCAGATGTCAATATCCTCGACATGCCCATGATAACCTTTCAGGTCTGCCAGCACCTTATTAACATAGTTTTTAACAATGGTTGGCAACATTAAGCGAAATATTATCAGCGCGGCCACAATAGTCAGTATAATGGCGTGCCATTTGGTGAATTTTCTAAAAATGTTCATCGCTTTTAATTTAAAGAGTACAAAAAATAATTAAGGATTGCAGCAAAGGATACCCATGCCATATAAGGATAAAACAAAATTCCGGCCGAAATATTCAGCCTGCTGAATTGCATGGTAGTTAACACCACCAGAAACAGCAACAGCACTATGCCAATAAGGCCTAGTGACGGATTGCGTAAGCCGAAGAACAATAGCGGCCATAGTATGTTCAAAAACAGCTGCATAAAAAATAAAACCAGCCCCCGCCTTTTTGCCTCAGCTGGCGCCTGTTGCATAATCAGATAAAGGCTGATTGCCATAAGTAAATATAAGAATGTCCATACGGGGCCAAATACCCATGAAGGAGGATTAAATGACGGTTTATTTAATCCTGCATACCAGGTATTCAACGATTGATTTATAAAAATCAATCCGATTACACCTGCGGCCTGACAGAGCACAATACAGCCAATGAGTTTTAACCAATGTATCTTTTCCATTGCTAAATGTTAAAGGTTAAGAAAAAATAACTCAATCAATGCTCCAATATTTAATTTACAAAATATGCGCCATTTTACGCTGTCTTATGCAGCAGATTTCTTCCATTCAGGCTGAATTTTATGTCCACAAAAAAGTCAATCTTATTGATTTTCTTACATCGTACAATATTATGCCAAAATTGATTTTTTATAAGCAAATAAAATATCCAATTTTCGGATGTCTTAGCGGTAGTTATTTTTCAACCAGCTAGCTATTTTTCAGGTATTCTCACTACCGCTAAGACATTTTTTTCTGATGGGGCTTATCTTGTAAATATCAAATCAAAAAAACTGCAAAATACCCTTGGATAAAGGCGCACAAAAAACAATCAGTCTATTATCTAATACGATAAAGTGATTAAATAAGTGTTAACAATACCGTTACTTGGAAATTAATAGCTGAAAATGTATTCAATTAAAACAATGTTTTAATTGCTGTTGAGATTATGGTCAAAAAAACTCAACTATTCAGCACTGAATTTATCTATAAAAAAGTAGATAATGCTTTAGAAAAAGTAACTGTCTGATTTGAAATAAAACAAGGAATCGGTTTATCCCTATATTTCAAAATAAGAAATCAGGTAATTCAACCGAAAACAATCAATTTCCTTGATTTTATTACATGAAAAAAGGCCCCTTTTGAGAGCCTTTATTTTTCATTTTCAGTTTACCCGGATAAACATTAATGCATAAGTAATTTTGTTTTTATTTTAACCTATAGATAGGTTTAACCGACTCCTCACATAAGCGCTATGTGTAAAACATGTTTTCTATATCATCTTTTAAATGACTATCCGCTTCTAGTACTTTCTTAAATTTCTCTCCCGCAGATAACACAAAACTTCACCTATTCAGGATTTATAATTTCAATCAGGTAAGGTATAATGAAACAGATACTCAATTCTTTTTTTATCTTCTGTGATAAACAGACTTTCCGTCTTTAATGGTCTCCATAACCTTAATATTCCGGATTTCTGCTTTGGGTACTTTTAACGGGTTTTTGTCCAGAATTACCAGATCTGCTTTCTTTCCAACTTTCAAAGATCCCTTTTCTTTTTCTTCATCCCATTGATAAGCTGCATTAATTGTAATTGCTTTCAATGCTTCATAAGGGCTAATACACTGGTCTTGTCCCAATACTCTGCCACTTCTGGTAGTACGGTTTACAGCAGCATACATTGCAGTAAACAAATCGGGAGGTGTTACGGGAGCATCGTGGTGTATTGTAAATTTCACCCTTTGTTTCACGGCATCACCTAAAGGGCTGATATGGCTTGCTCTGGGCTCTCCTAACACACTTTCTTCGTACCAGTCGCCCCAGAGATAGCAATGTGTAGGAAACCAGCTTGGTATAACACCAAACTGTTTGAATTTCACGACCTGATCGGGACGGCATACTTGGGTATGGATCAATGTATTTCTCATGTCTTTTGTGACCCAGCCTAATCGTTTCAGAGTATCTAACAGATGTAAACCTTCGTCAATGGCAGCATCGCCATTACAATGAATGTGTACCTGCATACCTAATTCAAAGATTGATTTCAGACCTTCATAAGCAGCTTTATGTGTATATATCGGGCGGCCTTTAAAATGAGGCTGCTCTTCAGCCGGATGAATGAGATATGGCTGAGTCAACCATGCTGATTTTCCCTGCGGTGAACCATCAAAAGTCATTTTCATGCCACCGATTTTAAAATGTCCATCATACCTTTTGTAGTAATGTTTGAACCCTGCCATTGTCTTTTTATTGGCATCAAAATCCGGTAACACAATGTAATCACCTTTTAAAAACCTTTTTTTGTTCGCTGCGATCATCATCGCAATCTGATCAGGTGTGGCACGGCCTTCGCAAATAGTGGTCTGGCCATTTTCAAACCAAAGCTGCTCAGTATTGGTAAGAGCTTCGAAACGTTGCTTATCTGTCCTTTTTGATGCAGGCGGCGGCAATAATTCCGTCAAGAAAAACAGGGCATTCATATTGGCGTTTTCTATCATCTTACCATTCAGCTGACGGGTTTTAGGGTTGCGGCCTAAAGTACCTCCTGCCGGATCAGGAGTTGTATTGGTGAGACCCATCTTTTTCATATAAAGACTATTGGCAACACCTATATGACCTGAAGTATGTACAATGTAAATCGGATGATCTGTTGAGACATCGTCCAGTTCTTTCGCAGTAGGATGACGATGTTCAACCATAATGGCATCGTCATAACTATTGCCAACCACTACCATGCCGGGAGGAATATTCTTTTGTTTGATATAATTTCTCAGCGCCTGTTGCAGTTCAGGAATCGAAGTAACGGAACCGTATGGCGGCGGTAACAGACTAACTGTTGATGCTAACGCTATATAACTCGCAAAATGCCCATGTGCATCAATAAAACCCGGTGTAAGGGTTCTACCTTTCAAATGAACCCTTTTGGTGGCTGGCACTGCTCTTCGCATGGTTTCTTTAACAGAACCCATGTAACTGATTTTACCATCACTTACAGCCATTGCTTCAACATACCAGGCGCTATCACCTTCCATGGTCAGGATATCTCCGCCAAGGTAGATAGTATCTGCAGGAATAAGTTTTTCTTCCTTACATGCTGAAAGAAGAATGATACATGGTATGATGAGATATAAAAATTTTGCACGCATAATTCAGAATAAAAATTACGACTCTACTTTAAAACTTAAAGGCATTAGATAAAGACAGACAAACTTTAGACCAAGGATTAAATTATTACCTATTTAAACTGCTTTGCTACTTTTTTGTTCCATTTTCAAAAACTATATGATTAATATATATGAGACAGAAATAGCGGATAAACGAGCCCAATTCTGGAATAACAAAACAAAGATGTCTCAATTAGTACATATTGAGACATCTTTTACGCGATTTGAGATATCCCCGGAGTCTTTTAAAAGTATATTCAAATATGATATACACAACCCATATCATGAGTATCATTTATATAATAACCTAAACACTATTTACAATGAAAAAAACATTTACACTTCTAGTCATCCTGACTGCTACCGTTCAATTGGCCTTTGCCCAAAACTGGGAGTTGTTTTATGGAGATAGTCTCGACACTCGTGAATTATCTGTGATTGACGACACATTGTATTTCACCCGCAATGTCCCTACAGGTCCGTCAACTTATGTCAATTACCTTTATCGGTCAACCAGCCCTGGCACAATCATAGATTCTATACTTACCCTTAATGGGATTTATGGCGCCGATAATTACAACAGATTTAAGGGAAATCAATATTTAGTTACTTCTGCCCCATCGTCAGGAAACAACGGATTTAGGAAAAAAGCTGCTTCATCACCTTACTTCAATAAAAAAAGCAGTAAGAGCAATTACCTTATAGATAAGCCTAACAACAAGATCTATGTTGCCGACTCATACCATATAGAAGTATCTACTGATGAGGGAGAAACTTTCAGTAACTACTGGCGCACTAACGACGGGAGATTCGGCCTGCTTGGTTTCGACAGAAATGGTGATCTTCTTATAAATATCAGAAGTGGGAATACCGATTCTATGGGTGTATGGCGTATCTCCGATAATGGCAACAGCAGAAAAAGAATATGGACTGTAGCACCTAACGTATTCTATCCAGAGTCTTACTCACTGGTTAAAGCTGTAAACAGTAACCGTATTTACCTTTTCGATACTTCCAACAATAGGATAGCTTATTCTGACAATGACGGTACAAACTGGACAACTGTTTCATATCCAGGAACTACTATAGGTTATGGATATAATCTCAACTCTATTTTACCGCTTTCTGACGGTAATTTGTTAATAGCAGTAGGTAGTAACTCAGGAACTTTACAGAAAAAAGAACTGATTTACAAAGCAGGTGCAAATGGTGATAATATCCAGGAATTCAACACCGGGCTGCCGGTTACACAATATATCCGTCAGCTTGTTTCGTGGAAAAACAATATTTATGCAAGAAGCTTAAAAGGGATATATAAACTGCAGAATAACTCTACAACTTCTCTTCCTAAAGAAAACCTCATTGAAGACAATATTTTGATATACCCTAATCCGGCCACTAGCGAAATCAATATAGCTTTTGGCAAAAAAGCGAGCAGTGTTTATTCCATTTATAATAATGCCGGACAAATAGTGCAGGAAGGCAATCTACAGTCAGAAAAACCAAGAATCGACATAAACAATTTAAATTCAGGAATTTACTACTTACAATTTGACAAACAATCAACAAAACACAAAGTAGTAATTACCAGATAATACAAATAGTTACACTTTCACAAAAAAGGTGTTCCGTAAATACGGAACACCTTTTTTTCAACGAGATTACACATAAGCATCTCTATATCAGATTTTTTTTATTTCCTTGAATCATTAACACTATTGGATGTGCCTTGTGGCAAGCCTGTTTGTTTAAACACATGATCCGGGTTCTTTTTATAGAAATATTCTCTGTCTATCAATGGATAAATATTGTATTTCACAGCGTCTGCTTCATACAATGCCTGTAGTTCTGCCAGTTTCGCAGGATTCTTTTTAGCAAGGTTTACACGCTCGTTAAAATCTTCGTTGAGGTTATACAATTCCCACACATCATTGTTAGGATTGTTCTCTGCCGTTGAAGCAGGATCATCAGAATAGCGAAGTAAATCAATACTATTAGGTCTGTGAATTGCACTCGCTTTCCATCCGTCTTTTACAATAGATCTGTTACCAAGAATGGTGTAATACTGCTGCGTGTGGCGTGTTACTGCATTTTTATCATTTAACGAGTAAGCAAGACTGACACCATGAACGGGATCCTGCTTGTAACCTTTCAATGTTTCAGGTTGTTTAATTCCTGCCAGTTCAAGCACTGTAGGTAAGATATCAATAACGTGACCATATTGGTTTCTGATACCACCTTTGTCCTGCACTCCTTTCGCATAAGAAATAACCAAAGGGTTGTGTGTGGCACCTTCTGCATTGACGTCGCTTTTCCAGTATTTGAATGGCGTATTGGTAGCCTGAGCCCAGCCCAGGGGATAATTGGCCGACGTAGAAACGTCTTTTGTTCCGATCTTGTCGTACTCGCTCAGGATATACTTTTTATATTCTTCACGTGATAAGTTTTCAGACTGTTTGTATTTCAATGTCTTGTTTGTTACACCATATTCCAAACCTTCTTTGCTTGCACCGTTGTCACCAACAATAACAATGAAGGCTGTGTTTTCATACTGACCAGATTCTTTCAAATGGTTCACTAAACGACCGATTTCATAGTCGGTATATTCAAGGAAACCGGCATATACTTCCATGAAACGCGCATATAGCTTCTGCTCTTCAGGAGTTAAGCTTTTCCATGCTTTCAGGTAATCGTTTCTTTCCGGCAATACTGCGTTCGCCGGAATTACACCCAGTTTCTTCTGATTAGCAAATACTGTTTCACGGTAAGTATCCCAGCCGCCATCAAACTTCCCTTTGTATTTATCGCTCCATTCTGTTGCTACCTGGTGTGGCGCGTGAGCCGCGCCGGTTGCATAATAAAGGAAGAATGGTTTTTCCGGTGCAATCGCTTTTTGTCGCGAAATATAAGCGATAGACTTATCTGTCAATTGTTTGTTCAAATGACTTCCGTCGGGTTTAATATGTACATTATCTTCCACCAGATCAGGGTTGTACTGATCCGTTGCCCCGCCAAGGAAACTGTAATTATGGTCGAAGCCTTTACCTGATGGCCATCTTAAGAATGGACCAAGGTCGGTTGTTTCTACTTCCGGAGTCAAGTGCCATTTACCAACATGATAAGTTCCATAGCCATTGTCCTGCAGTACCTCAGCGATGGTTCCTTTTTCTGGCAAAATGTGTCCATTGTAGCCCGGGAAATCACCTGAAATATATGGAGGAGGGAACATACCCATTCCTACCGAATGATGATTACGGCCTGTCATCAGAGCTGCACGTGTAGGAGAACAAATGCCCGCTGTGTGGAAATTGGTATAGCGTAAACCATTGTTTGCCAAAGCTTCAATATTCGGAGTATTGATCAATCCGCCAAAAACACTTGTTGCACCAAAACCGACATCGTCCAATAAAACAAGCACAACGTTGGGGGCTCCGGCAGGCGCTTTTTTAAGGTATTCTATTTTGTAAGGAGTTGACTCCTGTGTAGACCTGGCAATCTTACCTTTCCATTCCTGATTCTGCTGCGCAAAAACCGGCGACAGGGCTATTGTTGTGAGCAGCAATGCTGCTGATATGGTTGTCTTTTTCATCTGTATTTTCTTTTGTTCCCGCAGATTAACGCAGAAGTTCTCGTGGAAACTTTTCTGCGAAATTCTGCGGGAGTCTATTTCTTAGTATCGTTTGCGCTGTTTGTTGAGTTTTGTGGCACTGTAGCAGGTTTATTAGCATACTGTGCTCTTCTGGCTTTAGAAGCAAAGTCCCAGTCTATTAAAGGATAAACATTATACTTTCTGGCATCCGCTTCATAAAGCGCTTTCAATTCTGCCAGTTTTTCAGGATTCTTTGCTGCCAGGTTATTACGCTCATTGAAATCTTCATTGAGGTTGTACAACTCCCATACATCTTTCGATGGATCAGAAACAATGTTTTTCTCTTCACCTACAAAATCAGTAAAGTCTAAATAATCAGGATGGTGTGCCGCAGATGCCTTCCAGCCATCTTTGTAAATGGCTCTTGACCCTGCAATGGTATAATATTGCTGTGTATGTCTGGTTGGAGCAGTTGGCTGAGCAAATGAATAATTAAGCTCTTGTCCCTCCAATGGCGCCTGAACATAGTTTTTTACTTTTTCAGGAAATTCTAAACCGATCAGCTTAAGCGTTGTAGGGTAAATATCAGTAACATGCGCATACTGATTTCTCACACCTCTTTCTTTGATGCCTTTCGGATAAAAAACTATCAGGGGATTATGAGTACCACCTTCAGAATTGGCATCCTGTTTCCAATGTTTGAAGGGTGTATTTGCAGCTTGCGCCCAACCTAAAGGATAATTGGCTGTAGTTGCCACATCTTTGGTACCGATTTTATCATACTCACTCAGAACGAATTTTTTATATTCTTCGCGAGTCAGTTTATCCTTACCGAAAGCTACACTCTTGTTCGTAACTCCATAATCTGTACCTTCTTTGCTGGCACCGTTGTCACCAATCGACACAAATACTGCAGTGTTTTCAAGCTGACCTGTTTCTTTCAGGTGGTTCAGGATTCTTCCGATTTCATAGTCTGTATATTCAAGGAATCCGGCATATACTTCCATAAAACGGGCATATAATCTGCGTTCTTCAGCAGGTATATCTTTCCATGCTTTAACTAATGGGTTACGTGCAGGCAATTGCGCATTTGCAGGTACCAAGCCCAATCTTTTCTGGTTTGCCAATACTTTTTCACGATAAACATCCCAACCTTCATCAAACTTGCCTTTGTATTTATCACTCCACTCTTTCGCTACCTGATGAGGTGCATGAGCAGCACCCGGAGCCAGGTAAATAAAGAAAGGTTTATCAGGTGCTTTACTTTTTAATCTTGTTAAATAAGCAATAGCCTTATCGGAAAGAAGTTTGTTCAAATGAGTTCCGTCAGGTGTGATATGCTCATTGTCTTCTACCAGATCGGGTTTGTATTGGTCTGTTGCACCACCAAGGAAACCGAAGTTGTGATCAAAACCCTTACCTGACGGCCAGCGAGTAAACGGACCGGCATCGGTTGTTTCTTCATCAGGTGTCAAATGCCATTTTCCTAACTGGAAAGTAGCATAGCCGTTTTCGTTCAATACTTCAGCAATAGTAGCTTTTTCAGCAGGTATTTTACCATCATAACCAGGGTAATCAGCCCTTACAGAAGCGCTTGGAAAAAGCCCCATGTGAGCAGAATGGTGGTTACGGCCCGTCATCAATGCCGCACGTGTTGGCGAACAAATGCCTGTGGTATGGAAATTGGCATACTTTAAACCATTATTGGCAAGGCTGTCAAAGTTAGGTGTATTGATTAAGCCCCCAAAACCGCTTGAAGCACCAAAACCAACATCATCTATCAAAATCCAGATAACGTTGGGCGCTCCTGCAGGCGCTTTTTTGCCGCCATATTCAGTTTTATAGGCAGGTTCTGATTTCTGCCAGGAAATATCAATTTTACCTTCTCCAACCTTTTGATTCTGTGCAAATGCAGGGGCAATAGCCAGAGAAGAAAGTAATAATGCTTTGGTTATTTTATTTGTTTTCATTGTTTTTTTATGTTTTGTTACCGCAGAATTCGCAGATGAACGCAGAAGTTCTCATGGAGACTTCTCTGCATAATTCAGCGAGTTCTGCGGGAGTGAGCAATTATTTTTTAAGTGGTTCTGTTAATTCAAGTACTACTTCATTCAGTGTTCCTGTAAAAGTAAAAGGAGCTTTATAAGCACCAGAAACCGGCAATCCAATATCCTGCCCTACCTCAAGCCCTTCTACTCCTGCACCCGCAGTACTGATCTTACCCAAATCCTTTGAGCCTACTTTCTCTCCGTTAATAAAAATGGCTATTGCCTTATTTTTCCCCTCATTGCTATAAGTTACTTCTGCTTTCAGAACTACTTTGCCCGCAGGAACATCTTTTACAGACTTCACCTCTGCCAACTTACCTTCGGCATTATAGGCAAATACCAGTTTTTTGTCTTTTATATAAAAACTGATACCAGACAATGAACTTCCTACAGAAAGCAGTACTCCCTGGCTACCAGCCGCTGCAATTTCAGCATTGGCCGTTATGGCGTAACTGTTTGCTGTCAGTCTGGGAGCTGTGAAGCTGGTGAAATAATTGCCCTGGCGCAGTACTACCTTTTTTGCTCCGTCAAATGTGTTGATATGAGTCTGCTCCCAGACATCTTTCAATGGATAAACATTGTACTTCCATGCTTCAGCCTCGAAAACGTCAGCCAGTTCCTTCAATTTCTCAGGGTATTGGGCAGCAAGGTCATTCTGTTCATTAAAGTCTTCATTGATGTTGTATAAATGCCATTTATCATTTTCTGATTCAGGTACACGCTTGTTGCGGAAATCATGCGGAAAAGAAGCTTTCCATCCATCTTTATAAATAGCATAAGACCCCAACATCTCATGGTATTGTATATTATGGCGCTCCGGTGCATTTTTATTCTCAGCTGCCAGTGTATAACCAAGGCTTGTACCTTCAATCCTTTCCTGAGCATAGCCATTGATAACACCCGGCACCTTTGCACCTGTCAACTCAATGGTTGTAGGTAAAAGATCTGTTACATAGGAATACTGGTTACGAATAGCCCCTTTGTCTTTGATTTTCTTCGGGTAAAACAAAACCAGACCATCGCGGGTGCCACCTTCATAGTTTGAGTAACTTTTGTAGTAGCGGAATGGCGTATTGGTAGCAGCAGCCCAACCATCCGGATATAAAGCAGATGAATTTTCTGTACCAAGTTTTTCAATATTTTTTACCTCATTGGCTACTATTTTATCTTTAGGATCGTCAGGATTGTTAGGCAGGAAACGCCCAATCTCTTTCCCCCCGCCTTCAGCACCATTGTCACCAACAATAACAGCAATAAGAGTATTATCCAATTGTCCGGTTTTCTCAAGGAAATCTACGATGCGGCCAATATGGTAATCAGTTTGGGATACAAAACCCGCATACACCTCCATGTGACGGATAAAAAGTTTTTTCTCATCAGCAGATAGCTGATCCCAAGGTTTCACTCCCGGGTTTTGAGGAGCTAATGTTACATTGGCTGGCACAATACCTTTGGCTTTCTGGTTTTGCAGTACCACTTCCCGATACTTATCCCATCCCCCGTCAAACTTCCCTTTGTACTTATCAATCCATTGTTTTTCAACCTGTAATGGTGCATGAACAGCTCCCGGTGCATAATACAGGAAAAAAGGTTTATCAGGTGCTGCTGCTTTTTGATTAGAAATAAAGCTGATGGCTTCATTGGTCAGC
>CAZNHL010000005.1:29283-104059 GCA_964572965.1 uncultured Bifidobacteriaceae bacterium | reverse complement strand
GCTTTGGTGTCAGACAACGAAGAACTTATCAAGAAAGCACGTTTTCTGGCAACGCAGGCACGCGACAATGCACCACACTACCAACACTCTCATATTGGCTATAATTATCGCATGAGCAATGTCATTGCGGGCATAGGCAGGGGGCAGTTAGAAGTCATTCAGGAAAGGGTTAATCAACGCCGTAAGGTTTTTGAATTTTATAAAGACAGATTAGCACACATTAGTGCTATTTCATTTTTACCAGAGATTAAAGATACATTTGCAAACCGCTGGCTAACCTGCATTCTTGTTGATGAGACAAAATCAAATGGTGTAAACAGGGAAACAATCCGCCTGGCTCTGGAAGCATTAAATATAGAAAGCAGACCACTCTGGAAACCTATGCATTTACAACCTGTATTTGAACAATATCCATATTATGGCAGCAAGCTTTCTGAAGACTTATTTGAAAAAGGCTTGTGTATTCCATCTGGTTCAAACCTTACAGAAACCGATCTTGAAAAAGTAGCAAAAGCCATTACTGAAGTATTCAATAACTAACCTTTTAACTACTCATCTATCTGAGCCTTACCGATAATCATATAATCTTTTACTATTTACCTTAATTAACGTAATGAAACTTTTTCATTCTGTAGCAACCGCTGCACTCTTACTTTGTCTTTCCATTTACAACACAAATGCACAAACACACATGATTGTTGTAGAAACATCCAAAGGCTGGTGTTATTCTGACCTTCAAGGCAATATTGTTATCCCTCCGATTAAGCATGTTGAAAAATATTTCCCCTTCTCTCCATCCGGCTTGGCTGTAGTTTTCGATGGCAAAATTTCGCGTCACTACTTCATTAACCTTAAAGGAGAGCGTATTAAAACAGAAGTTGAAGAGTTTACTATAAAAAGAATACTCAGTTATGATGTTTCTGGCTTTGATGATGGCCTTACTCCTGTAAAAATCAATGGCAAATGGGGATTCTTTAATACAAAAGGAGAATTATCCATTAAACCTGTTTATGAAAAAATTGAAGAATTTGACGGCGGTTTTGCAATAGGTAAACGCGGAAAAAACTACTATATCATCAATACTAATGGTATTGAAACGCATCAGCTCCCTCCGACAGTTAATTATGTAGATCGCTTCTGTGAAGGCTTAGCAAAAGTAAGAACAACAAATGGAAAATTTGGATTTGTAGACACTACAGGACAAATTGTGATTGAGTCAAAGCTTATTGCTGTTGGTAATTTTCATGGAGGCTTGGCCTGGGTAAGAACTATTGACGAGTTGATCGGCTTTATAAACACCAAAGGAGAATGGGTAATAAAACCAACTTATACTTATGTACATGATTTTGACCCGCAAAGTGGAATTGCTAAAGTAGTAGCTAATAAAGAAACAATTTATATTGATCAGACAGGCCAAACTATTAGGATGGCAAATGGAAGAGAGTCTTTTAGTACCTTTTGTGAAGGACTAGCCAAAGGCGAAAAAAATGGATACTGGGGCTTCTACGACAACAAAGGGAACTGGGTAATCAAACCAACTTTTGACGGTGTAAGGAATTTCCCTTCCGGATATGCTGCTGCAAAATCAAAAGGCGATTGGGGTATTATTAATGCCAAAGGTGAATGGGTTATTGAACCTAAATTCAAAAACATCAGAGATGTTGTAATTATTAATCAGCAATAATTATTAATAAAAAGGCTCCGCTTTATCGCGGAGCCTTTTTATTAATATGAAGTTCTCTTAAAACAAGCCCTCAACAGAGAAGTAACGTTCACCTGTATCATAACAGAAAGTAAGTACTGTACTTCCTGCCGGAATCTCTTCTATTTTTTTTGCTACTGCTGCTAAAGAAGCTCCAGAAGAAACACCCAGGAAGATTCCCTCCTCTTTTGCAGCGCGCTGCGCATAATTAAATGCTTCATCTTTTGATACCTGAATAACTCCATCCAAGATATTGGTACGTAAGTTCTTTGGAATAAAGCCGGCACCAATTCCCTGAATCGGGTGTGGCCCCGGAGCTCCCCCACTAATTACAGGAGACAACTCAGGTTCAACAGCAAACACCTTAAGTTGTGGAAACTTCGCTTTTAATACTTCCGCAACACCTGTAATATGCCCACCTGTACCAACTCCGGTAATCAGGTAATCAAGTCCATTAGGAAAATCCTTCAAAATTTCCTGCGCCGTTGTTGCTTTGTGAATTTCAATATTAGCTTCGTTTTCAAACTGTTGCGGCATCCAGGCATTCGGAGTAGCAGCAACCAGTTCTGTAGCCTTTTCAATTGCTCCTTTCATCCCTTTTTCCCTTGGCGTCAATTCAAATTCAGCGCCATATACAGACATCAGTTTGCGGCGCTCAATAGACATAGATTCCGGCATTACAAGAATAATTTTATAACCCTTTACAGCCGCTACCATAGCCAGGCCAATACCTGTATTGCCTGACGTTGGCTCAACAATAACGCTTCCGGGTTTTAACAAGCCTTTTTTCTCAGCATCTTCAATCATTGACAATGCAATACGGTCTTTGATACTTCCTCCCGGATTAGCCTTTTCCAGTTTCACATAAACAGAAACATTTGACGGATACAAGCGATTTACCTTTACATGAGGTGTTGCCCCAATAGTTTCAAGAATATTATTTGCTAACATTTTATAATAGTATTAAAAATTAAATTTCACTAGTCAGAATTAATAATAAGCCAATTATGTAAATTGGTACTATTAATTAAAGTCAAAAGTACAAGTATCTTTTTAATCATTTGAATATAGTGAAAACAGCTAAACTCATAACTTTTATTTTTCTTTTAAACATCATTTATTTTGCCAGCTCAGCTCAATGTTATCGGATTCAGGTAAGACCTAAAAGAAGTAATACATGGGGATATATAAACCTTAAAGGAGAATTGGTTATTCCGGCTACGTACTTAGCTACATACTCCTTTTCCTCTGATGGATATGCCTTTGTTGAAACAGAATTAGAAGGTCTCTCCCTTATTGACACTACTGGAAAAAACTTCAAATGCGAACTGAAAAACTTCAATATAAAATCAGACTATGTTGGTTTTGGTGGTTATGGAGCAATTAAATTTTGCGGCTTCAAAAACGGCTTACTACCTGTACGCGTTAAGAACAAATGGGGGTTCGTAAATACAAAAGGTGATATAAAAATTACTTTACGATATAGTGAGGTTGAAGGCTTTAATGAGGGATATTCTTTATGTAAAAGAAATGGAAAACATTATGTTGTTAACACAGCAGGAGTAGAAATAGACTCGGTTGACAACAAAGTTGTTCGTGCAGACTCTTTCCATGAAGGGCTAGCTATTTTTGTGAGTACTAATAAACTCTATGGTTTCATTGATACTACAGGAGAAGTAGCAATCCCTGCAAAATTCTTAAAAGTAGATAACTTTTCAGGTAGCTTAGCATGGGCAAGAACAACAGACAATTTAGTAGGCTTCATTAACCACAAAGGAGAATGGCAGATCAAGCCTATTTATCAGGCTGTATACCGCTTTGACCCCAAATCAGGTATTGCCATGGTAAAACATCAAAAAAACCCATTTTCAACTGAATGGTCTTATATAGATACAAAAGGTCAAATAATAGACATTCAAAATAACCGTGATTCTTTTTGCGAATTTTCAGAAGGGCTTGCTAAAGGAAAGCAAAACGGCCTATGGGGATTTTATAACAAAGAAGGTATCTGGGTTATAAAGCCTCAATTCAAAAACATACGTGACTTCAAAAACGGATATGCTGCTGCTGAATCAGAAGGTCAATGGGGAATTATAGACACCCAAGGGAATTGGGTTATTCAACCACAATATCTGGCGATCAAAGACGTAGAAATTATTAATCAATAAATCAATTTTTAAACCTATAAACAATCACATGAAAACACTTAAGAAAACTCTGATCGTAGTCGCCAGTAGTTTAATGACTACATTTAGCGCATTTTCTCAAAACCACACTATTCTTGTAAAACCTGCAGGAGGGGATAATTGGGGTTATGCGAATATCAAAGGAGAGATGATTATCCCCGCAGCTTACCGCAGGTGTTATTCATTTTCAGAAGGTCTGGCGGTAGTATTCAGTGAACAAACAAAAAAGTTCATTATTATCACTCCTACCGGCGACCAGCTAAAAACCCAGATTGACAACTTTGAAGTAAGAAGTGGTTTCGGACTTGGAGAAGTAGGTTATAATGACGGCATGCTTCCAGTATATTCTAACAAAAAATGGGGATATCTGGATAATAAAGGTAATCTGGCCATTCCTCTGAATTATGAAAAGGCATCTGAATTCAATGGCGGATATGCTGTTGTAACCAAAGACGGTAAAACAATCATAATAGACAAAAAAGGGAATGAAAAAACCGCTAGTGATTCACGGGTACTTAGTATCAACCGTTTTACTGAAGGTTTAGCCCCTTTTTCTGATGCTGAAAAGAAAACAGGTTTTGTAGATGTAACAGGTAAAGTAGTTATAGAACCTAAATTCAAAAGTGTTGGCTTTTTCCATGGCGGTATTGCATGGGCAAAAACATTGGAAGGTAAAGTTGGTTTCATTGATAAAACAGGTCAATGGATAATCCAGCCTACTTATACTGCTGCTAAAGATTTTGATACAAAAAGCGGACTTGCAGTAGTAAAAACAGAAGCCGGTGCACTTTATATCAACAAAGAAGGGAAAACACAATCTATTAACCCATCAGAAACATTTGAGAATTTCAGCAACGGTCTTTGTGAAGGCAAAAAAGCTACTCTGTGGGGCTTTTATGATGCCACCGGCAAATGGGTTGTTCAACCGGAACTGCAAGGTGTAAGAGCATTCAAAAACGGCTACGCTGCAGCTAAAAAAGATAACAAATGGGGAATTATTAATAAAGAAGGTAAATGGGTTATCGAACCTGTTTTTACAACTGTTAAAGACGTCGAAACTCATTAAGAAAAAAGGCTCCGCAAGAATTTGCGGAGCCTTTTTTCTTAATGTTTCTTTCTCTTATCTCTATTCATCTGATTCCTTTGTGGCTTTTCGTTTATACGCCATCTAAAACCCCTTAATCTCTTATCGGGCTCAGCCATTTCCTGCGGAGGTATAAACTTTGCATCCGGTTCTGTATTGAATGAGAACGACTGTATTTTATTATCCTCAGCAAACTTAATGAGCATGCTGCTACATATCACTCTATTCATCCCTACAAGTAAGGTATCATTTTCTGTTGCGAAATAAATACACTCTCCACTTCCCATCACATCTACCTTCCTGATCTGATTATCACTGAAATGGGCGAGCAGGTTTTTACCTCTCACCTGGTTATAGTTTTGAATACTATCCGTAGAAATCATAAAGGCATTACGTCTCAGATACATTTTTGACACTTTATTATTAGCCATTTGTATTCTAATTGAATCTGCGGTAATCTGACTATTATTTGCCCAGAGTACAGGATCTTTAAAAAAGTAAATCAACGAATCACTATAATCATATATCAACGAATCACACACAGCCTGAAAATCTTTCCCGAATAATTTCACCTTATGATAAGCAAAAACACGCCTTTCTTTCTTAATAGAATCAGAAACAGCCAATAGAGTATCTGCTTTCAAAAAAATAGTATCCTTTCCTGATTTCATTTTCATCAAAGGGTTTCCGAACACTTTTGAATAACCTGTTTTCCCTTTATAGATAGCATATTCACCGTCAATCTGGATACTGTCTTTTTTACTGACCAATATTACATTCTGCCTGGCTAAACCCTCTTTTTTCTTTTCATTATAATCCAGAAAATCGCCAGAGATAACAAAATCGCCATTTTCTACCTTCGAACGGCCCTTAAATTTTGACTGTCTTTTTTCAGTATCATATTCCCCTTCATCAGCAAACAAATCGGCATCCTTGGACTTGATTTTAGTAGCACCCTTGAAATATACCATCTTAGTCTTAGGGTAATAAATCAAAGTATCGGTTACAATCTTGTAATCCTTCCCTGTCATCACCACATCCTTGTAGAATGTTAAAACTTTTTTATCAGAATCATAAGTACCAATCTGAGACACCAGAGTATTTTCTTTATCGACAATAGTTGCAGTAGTAGTATAAGTTAAATTCTTATTCGCGAGGTTATAATCAAGCTGACTTGTTTTAAGAGTCATATTCCCGTCATTTAACACTACATTTCCTATCATGACAGCCTGTTTGGAATCTGCATCATAGTTAAGATGATCTCCTGTCATCACAATCTTATCCTGAACAATACGTACATTTTTATACGCCTGAAATGCATTTTTATCGGCAATCTGCGTAGCAGAATCGCAATACATCATAGTTTTCCCTTCTCTGAAAATCACGTTTTTCTTCAAAACACGGATCGTCTGGTTATTCAAAGATATCCCTTCCAATTCCTCTGCATTAATCAGTTCAATTTTATTACCGTTCTGAGCAATAACAGAGTATTGGATAAAGAGTATAAGTAGAAAGCTAAAAACGTTTTTCACGTGTATGGGTAAAATTCATGAAACAAATAAAGATACGCCCGATGCAGATCAATTACTATCTTACACCATGATTCTTGTATCTTGCATCTAAAATCTTTCGAAATTACGATAAAAAAACCAAATCAATGCTGCCTGCGTTTTTGAATTTCGTCAAAAAACACAATCTGGCCCCTTCAGGGTCTCGCACACTTATCACTATTAGTGGCGGATTAGACTCTGTAGTGCTGACCCATCTCTTTCATCAGGCCGGATTATCCTTCAGTCTGGCTCATTGCAACTTTGGCTTACGGGGTGACGAGTCGAACGGGGATGAAGAATTTGTACTAAAAATTGCAGAAAATTTCCAGGTTGAATGCTTCGTAAAACTTTTTGACACAAAAGACTTTTCTTATGCTCATGGCATCTCCACACAAATGGCAGCCCGTGAACTTCGCTACCAATGGTTTCAGGAACTAAAGGATGAACATCATTTCAACCAGATTGCAACAGCACATCATTTGAACGACAGTTTCGAAACATCTTTATTGAATTTCACTAAAGGCACCGGAATTGCCGGCCTGAATGGCATCTCTCCCAAAAATGAGGATATCATCCGTCCTTTGCTCTTTTGTACAAGAGAAGAAATTGAAACATATGCAAAAAACCATCATTTGCTATGGCGTGAAGACAGTTCTAATTCTTCCACTAAATACCAGCGTAATTTATTAAGACATAAGGTAGTCCCTGTCCTGAAAGAGATTAACCCCAATCTTGAAAACACCTTTGCCAATACGGCAATGCGCATGAGCGCCCTTGAAGAAATTCTGCAACAGGAAATAGAGAACATCAGAACTATTGCAGTGCAAAATACGGACTCCGCAACTCTGATTTCTATTTCAAAGCTACTTGAACGTAAAGGTTATCTGGTTATTCTTCATGAACTTTTAAAACCTTATGGCTTCAATTTTGAAGAAGTAAAACTTATTTCAGAAAATCTTGAAGGAGAAAACGGGAAACAATTTATCTCACCTACCCATATTCTTGTAAAAGACCGTGAGCAATTAGTCATTACGAAGAAACTAGTAAGCCGCCACACCGATTTTCTCATTCACGATGGCCAGACATCTTTGGAGCAAGAACAGCTTCATCTACTGATAAAAGAACGAGAGAGTGTTGATTATAACATTAACCCTATGCCAACTGTCGGGGCTTTTGACAAAGAAAAGCTTCACTTTCCGTTACTGATAAGACGTTTTCAGCATGGCGATGAGTTTCAGCCACTGGGAATGAAAGGGAAAAAGAAAAATGTATCAGACCTTTTAAATGACCTGAAAGTCCCCCGAAACCTTAAGGAGTCGGTATGGGTCTTATGTTCTGCTGATAAAATTGTATGGGTGATCGGCTACCGCATGGATGAACGGTTTAAAATAACTGAAAAGACAAAAACAGTATTGGAAATTACTATTTAAACTTCATGTTCTTTAGCAAATTACACCTTTCTACATACCACTTGTAAGAATTTCTGAGAGGGCTTATTAACTGGTTCTCCAACCTCTTCTGCCTTTATCAGACCATAAGGACCAAAGTCTTTTTCAACTGAGCAGGAATCATAAAAGAACAAGCTTACACCGTGCCTTGTTTCAAATGTATCGGTTTCAGCTTCTTTACCATCTCCATACCTGGCATCCAGTTTTGATATGGTTATAAAAACCATATAGCCACCCGGCTTTAACTGATGATAACAATCCCTGATCAGCTTTAGCCTGTCTTCGGTATTTAGTAAATGGATTAAAGCATAACAAAAAACACCATCATACAATTCTCTGTCAAACGGCATTGAACTAACAGAACCATGATACACTTTAATATGCTCGCCATAATGCTTTTTAGCTAAATCAATCGCAGTTTCCGAGATCTCTATTCCTGTAATGTCAAATCCGTTGTCAGTAAAAACCTGAGCATTCCTTCCATACCCGAAGCCAGGTATCAGAATTTTCTTTAGTCCGTGCTGCTTAAATAACTCAACTGCTGCAACGGCAGAATCGGCAGGTTCAAAACCCCACATTTCCTGCTTGTCCCTAAAGCTTGATTCCCAAAATTCTGCCATGTTGTTCGTTACTGAGTTTTATCTTTCATTAATTTATCTAAAGCCTTCTCCAATCTTTCTTTATTTATAAAGGGATTAAAACGTTCAGGAGCTTGTCTTATCAAATTCAAGGAAAGTATCTCCCGTTCATTTAATTCTTCCAGTTGTTTTCCAAAATAAAATCTTGCCGCATTTTTCACACCTCTGATATTCGATCCAAATTCAGCATTACTGTTTTCAAATGCATAGCATTGTTTTTCAGTAAACCTGTCTTCAAGTTCTAAAGCGATTACTAAAGATGTATTCCTAAATATACTCCGTTTATACTCTAATACCTCTCCTGGTATGTATGGTAAATAAATTTCCCTGCATTGGCAATGATACCCATCCACATTGAATAGCTGGGCAAATACAGACTCCCATGCACTAGTTGTAAAATAGCTTGGATAATATTTTTCAAGTGTCCTATAATAGTTCTCCGGTAAAACCTCAGTAGTATCAATTGTGTTAAACAACCATTCCTGTTGTGTCCTGGACAAAACTTTATTGATTGATGTTTCATTATGATACATTATTAATAAAACGCACAAAATACCAACCAAGAAACAGCCTATAGAGAGCTTTAAACAGAACTTGGCAAACTTCTTCATAAGGTGGTTATTTCTGTTTATAAAATACGTCTTTCAAATACGATGTTTTATGAATATTACAGCCAAATACAAAAGTTCTGTAAATTGGTTCTCCTGAAATATAATATGGAATCTGGTCCTGATAGCATTCCAAACCCATACCGTCCAATATAAGCGCTAATTCACTGTGTTCTTCTTGTATCGGTGTAAACCCAATACAATGAGTCTTTGCCCATTTATCATTTTTAATCTGATTAAAGGCGTACTTATAATTTCTCTTTCTGTATTGAAATGTCTGAGTTTACTCTTTTGTCCTCTTTCTGTAAAATACCAGACAAAACCGCCCTCATCTCTGTCTATCCCACAACCTTCATAAATATGATTTCCATTGACTGAATAGTCGTTGAAGTTGAAACAATTCTGCTTCATCCAGTTTTCTAATTCGACCTCAGTCGTCGGGCAATAGTCATTAGGCATCATGGTTATTTCAAGGAATAAATTTAGTTATAAAAACAAAATATGACTATCCGATTAGTAAAACCTGTAAGGTTTAGAAGTTTGTTTAAACCACAAAAATACAGAATGATTAAAACCTTACAGGTTTATCAAGAAGGTTCAAACAAACGGATAGCCAATAAAACAAAAAAGCCCACGATTCTAATCGTGGGCTTTTTTGTTCAGGAATAAATAAACTACTCCGTTATTTCTTTTTTAGCAAGTACTACTGCACCAATCATAGCTGAAAGGAACAATATAGAAGCAATTTCAAAAGGTACGAGGAATTGATTGAACAACACCTTACCAAGAGTCCCAATCAAACCAATTGAAGTATCAACTGTCTCCGGAGCCTCAACTGTAGCGCCTTTCAAAGCAGCAACCAGAACGAATAATAATAAACCCGCAGAGATTGTAGCAGCCAGTTTAGTCAACAATGGTTTTGTTGGTTCCGCCGCCCAGTCAAGATTAAGAAACATAATCAGGAACAGGAACAATACCATGATTGCCCCGGCATAAACGATTACGTTTACAAGCGCCAGGAACTGTGCGTTCAATAATACATATTGTCCGGCAATAGCAAAGAATGTCAAAACCAAAGCCAATACACTATGAATAGGGTTTTTAGCAAAAATTACCCACAATGCGAAGCAAATAGAAACTGCCGCTAGAAAATAAAATAAATTACCCATGATAATATTTCTCGTTTACTGGACCACCACCGCGAACTTTGCCGACAGGGTTATGTTGTTTTTCTACCAATCTGTCTTTACCATAAATGAAGTTTCCTCTGTCACCTGAAGCAGGTGCAATTTCTTCATTTGTAAGGAAGATTGCTTCTTTTGGACAAGCTTCTTCACAAAGTCCGCAGAAGATGCAACGTAACATATTGATTTCATATGTTGCTGCATATTTTTCTTCTCTGTAAAGACCTTCTTCACCTTTTTTACGCTCAGCAGCAGTCATTGTGATTGCTTCTGCAGGACAGCTCAAAGCACAAAGTCCACAAGCTGTACATCTTTCAGCTCCCTGATCGTCACGTTTCAACACATGAAGGCCACGGTAAACTTTAGAGAATTTACGCTTTACTTCAGGATACTTAATTGTAACATGCTTCGCGAAGAAGTGTTTCAATGTTATCGATAAGCCTTTTACAATTGCAGGCAAATAGATACTCTCAGCGAAAGAGAGTTTCTTATTTACTACCTGCTTACTTCTATTGGTGAGTTGCATATCTAATTAATGTCAGAAACTAGTTGAATATCTGTATACCAATACCTGTCAATACAATGTTGGCAATAGCCAACGGAATCAATGCCTGCCAGCCCAATTTCATTAACTGGTCATAACGGAAACGTGGCAATGTCCAGCGTACCCACATGAAGAAGAAAATGAATAGCATTGCTTTAGCCATTACGGATAAGAAACCTAAAATAGCTATTGTATTTTGAGACAAGCCCAGGTCATGCATGAATGGGAAAGCATATCCGCCGAAATACATAGTTGCCATCAGCAATGAAGAGATAAACATGTTAATGTATTCTGCGAACAGATAGAACCCTAATTTCATAGAAGAATACTCAGTGTGGTAACCACCGATCAACTCCGTTTCGCATTCTGCCATGTCAAACGGTGCACGGTTTGTTTCTGCAAAAGCACAGATTAAGAAAATCAGGAAGCCTAATGGCTGATACAGGATATTCCAAAGTCCGTGTGACTGTTGTTCTGTCATTTCTTTCAAACTCAACGTTCCTGTTACCATTACCAAAGCAATGATCGACATCCCCATTGCAATTTCATAAGAAATACTTTGTGAAGCTGCACGGATAGCACTCATGAGCGAGAACTTGTTATTTGAAGCCCATCCACCAATCATAACACCATACACACCGATAGAAACAACACCGAAAATATAAAGGATACCTACGTTGATATCAGCTACCTGAAGAGCAATCTGCTCCCCGCCATATTCGATGTATGTTCCCCACGGAATCACAGCGCTCGTCATACAAGCTGTTAACATGGCCAGAGACGGCCCAAGGATAAACAACTTCATGTTCGCATTTGCCGGGATAAATTCTTCTTTGAAGAAAAGTTTACCACCATCAGCTAAAGGCTGCAAAATCCCCCAGGGACCAGCTCTGTCCGGACCAATACGATCCTGGAAAAAAGCGGCAAACTTTCTTTCGAAATAAGTTGAATACATCGCTACACCCAGGCTTATTGCAAAGGCTCCGAGTATCAATGAAAATTTTACTGCAATAAAAGTATAATCCATAAAAAGCGTAATGTTTATCGCTTATGATTTAGTTTCTATTTTTTATCCGCAAAAGCAGGGTTACCAATCAGGTGGCTTGCTTTTTCGGGTACTACCGGTTTCTCTGCCAGTGTTTCGTAATGGTTTTGAGAAATTACTGAAGAGTGACGCACTTTTGTCGGGCCGTCAATTGTCCAGTCAGCAGTTTTCTTTTTATCAAAACGGCAAGTGTTACAGATAAACTCTTCAACCTCACCCCACTGATCTTTTCTGGCAGTTACACGGATAACATCTTCACCTTTGTACCAAAGCGTTACTTTACCATTACATTTTTCATGATCACAGTTTCTGTGCGCATCAACCGGCTTAGTAAACCAAACACGGTTTTTGAAACGGAAAGTCTTATCTGTCAAAGCTCCTACCGGACAAACATCAATTACGTTACCGGAGAAATCATTGTCAATTGCCTGCTCAATATAAGTACTGATTTCAGCATGCTCGCCACGTCCCATCACTCCATGTACACGCTTCTCAGTAATCTGATCAGCAGTGAATACACAACGGTAGCACAAAATGCAACGGTTCATATGCAACTGAATATAAGGACCGATGTTGATCGGTTCAAATGTTCTGCGTTTGAACTCGTTACGTGAATGCTGAGAACCGTGCTCGAAACCTAAATCTTGTAAGTGACACTCACCTGCCTGATCGCAAATTGGGCAATCCAACGGGTGATTCAATAAAAGGAATTCAACAACCCCTTTTCTTGCTTCAATCACTCTTGGCGATTGTGTGTTCAACACAACCATGCCATCCATCACGCCGGTACGGCAAGAAGCTACAGGTTTTGGCATCGGACGAGGGTCTTTTTCAGAACCCTGAGTCACTTCTACCAGACAAGTACGGCATTTACCGCCTGAGCCTTCCAGTTTGGAGTAATAACACATTGCCGGTGGCACGTTTTTACCAATCTGGCGGGCAGCCTGTAAGATGGTAGTTCCCGGAGGTACCATCGTTTCAATCCCGTCTATCGTTACTTTTAAATACCCTTCCATTGAAACAAGAATATATTTGTTAATGAAGGCGAACCTTCAGGAAATTCTAATTAAGCTAATACTGCACCTGGGAAAGAAGCATTTTTACGAGTTGCTTCTTCAGGAGATGCCACATGCCACTCAAATTCATCACGGAAGTGACGGATTGCTGCGGCTACAGGCCATGCTGCTGCATCACCTAACGGGCAAATTGTATTACCTTCAATCTTTTTAGCAACTTCTACCAAAAGATCAATGTCACTGCTATGACCATGGCCATGTTCTAAGCGGTGTAATACACGCTCCATCCAACCAGTACCTTCACGGCAAGGGCTGCACTGTCCGCATGATTCGTGCGCATAGAAACGGGCAAGGTTAAATGTATTTTTTACGATACAGGTAGTTTCATCCATTACGATGAATCCACCAGAACCTAACATTGTACCAGTTGCAAAGCCACCGTCAGCCAATGATTCGTAAGACATCAATCTGTCTTCTCCGGCTGCAGTTTTAGTGATCAGGTTTGCAGGAAGAATCGGCACAGAAGAACCACCGGCAATCAATGCTTTCAATTTTCTTCCTTTCCAGATACCACCACAATATTCTTCAGAGTAAATGAAATCATGTACGGTGATACCCATTTCAATTTCATAAACACCCGGCTTATTAATATGGCCAGAAGCTGAAATCAATTTAGTACCTGTACTTCTTCCAATACCAATCTTAGCATACTCAGCCCCCCCGTTGTTTACAATCCATGGAATAACTGCAAGAGACTCCACGTTGTTAACTACAGTAGGATTATTGTACAAACCAGAAATAGCAGGGAAAGGAGGTTTGATACGTGGATTACCACGTTTACCTTCCAATGATTCGATCAAAGCAGTTTCTTCACCACAGATGTATGCCCCTGCACCGCAGGTAACATTCAATTCAAGGTCGAAACCACTTCCTAATATATTTTTACCAAGAAAACCGGCAGCTTTCGCTTCGTCAATTGCCTTTTGTAAGATGCGTACTACATACATCATTTCACCACGCACATAGATGTAAGCGCGGTTAGCGCCCAATGCGAATGCAGAAGTGATCATCCCTTCCACTAACATGTGTGGGATATGTGCAAGCAAATAACGGTCTTTGAATGTTCCCGGCTCAGATTCATCGGCATTGCAAACCAGGTAGCGGGGCTTTCCTGATTTCTTGTCGATAAAGCTCCACTTCATACCTGTAGGGAAACCGGCACCACCGCGACCACGAAGACCAGATGTCTTTACCTCTTCCACAACTTCATCCGGAGTCATGGTCTTCAGCGCTTTTTCTACTGAAGCATAACCACCTTTCTGACGATAAACTTCGTAAGATTGGATGTTTGGAACATCAATATGCTCTAATAATATCTTTTTACCAGCCATTAGCAGAAAGCTCTTGATACTTTATTTTCTTGTCTGAATTGATCCAACAATTCGTCTAACTTCCCTTCAGTAAGGTTTTCATGATAATTCATACCAACCTGCATCATTGGTGCAGTACCGCAAGAAGCTAAGCACTCAACAGATTTGATAGTAAACATGCCATCAGGAGTAGTTTCGCCATCCTTCACGCCTAGTTTATTTTCCAAATACTCAATGATCTCTTCAGCACCTCTTAATCCACAAGAAGCCGTACGACAAACCTCCAATACATATTTACCATTAGGTTTCATATAGTACTGGCTGTAGAAAGTTGCTACCTCGTAAACTTCAACAGGTTCAATGCCAAGTAAAGAAGCTACATAGTCCATTACTTCAGGGCTTAACCAACCGTTAAACTCAGCTTGGGCAAGGTGAAGAATCTGAATAAGGGCAGACTTCTTCTTGTCTTCCGGAAACTTTGCAATGTACTTCTGTACCAGCTCTTTAGCTTCCGCTGAAAATTCTATTTTATTATTGATTTCAGACATAAATTATGCGTCTAATTCTCCTGCAATCACGTTCATACTACTCAATGCAATAATGGCATCTGACAACAGACCTCCTTTAATAATTTCAGGATAAGCCTGATAGTAGATAAAGCAAGGTCTTCTGAAGTGCAAACGGTATGGCGTACGGCCACCGTCACTGATCAGATAAAAACCAACTTCGCCGTTACCTCCTTCTATTGCCTGATAAACTTCACCTGCCGGCACATCTAACTCACCCATGATAATCTTGAAGTGATAAATCAATGCCTCCATGCTCTTGTAAACCTCCTGCTTTGGCGGTACACGGTAGCTTGGAATATCAGCAGTGAAAACATCAGAAGGTTCTTTCTTCAATTTCTCGTAAGCCTGCTGAATAATGCTGTATGATTGTCTCATTTCTTCCTGACGAACCATATAGCGATCATAAGCATCACCATTCAATCCGATTGGAATATCGAACTGAAAATCTTCATAAGAAGAATAAGGCGTAAGTACCCTTACATCATGGTCAACTCCGGCAGCTCTCAGGTTTGGCCCTGTGAAACCATAGTTCAATGCTCTTTCAGCAGTAATACCACCAGCACCAATAGTTCTGTCCATGAAAATGCGGTTACGAGAAAGCAATGAATCAAATTCATTGAACACTTTTGGCCACTCGATCAGGAAAGCATCTAGTTTTTTATAGAATTCCGGAGAGAAGTTACGCTCGAAGCCCCCTATTCTACCCAAATTGGTAGTAAGTCGGGCCCCGCAAATCTCCTCATACATATCATAGATTTTCTCACGCATCTGGTAGATGTATGTAAAACCTGTCAATGCACCACAATCTGCTCCGATAATTGAATTACAAATAATGTGATCGGCCATACGAGCCAATTCCATCACAATAACACGCATGTAATCAACACGCTTAGGTGTTTGCACTCCCATCAGTTTTTCTACTGTAATGTGCCAGCCAATGTTATTGATTGGAGCAGAACAATAGTTCATCCTGTCTGTAAGAGTAGTGAGCTGATAAAAAGGCTTGTGTTCAGCGATTTTCTCAAATGCTCTGTGAATATACCCGACCGTAGGTTCAGCGCTCATGATCCTTTCACCGTCAACCTCAAGGATATTCTGGAAAATACCGTGTGTTGCAGGGTGAGTCGGACCTAAGTTAATGGTCGTGGTCTCTTTTTCTAATTCGTTGATTAATTGAATATGGCCTTGGCTCATGATATCCTGTTTGGCAATTAACGACCGAAGAATAAATCTTTTTTATCAATCCTGTTCGGATCTTCCAATGGGTATTCTTTTCTCATTGGGAAAACTTCCATTTCATCCACATTCAGGATTCTTCTCAAATCAGGGTGGCCTTCGAATATAATTCCGAAGAAATCATACGTCTCTCTCTCCTGCCAGTTAGCAGTAGCATAAACAGATGTAGAGGATTTGATGACAGGATTTGCAAGAGAAACCCAGAACTTAAGTCTGATTCTCAGATTGTGTTTTAAACTATGTAACTGATAAGTTACTCCAAGAGGAAGTTCTTGTTCGGGATAATGTAAACCACAAAGATCAACCATGAACTGGAATTCCATTTCGGAGTTGCTCCAAAGGTATTTCAGGATGTCTATGTTTAATTGGCTTTCAGCAGTGATTGTCAAGAAACCGTAAGGCTCTTCAACAGAAAGAATACCTGCGCCGAATTTAGTTTTTAGTTGTTCTGCTACGAAAGCATTATTTACTTCTGCCATTATTTAATATCGTATTTGGCCAACAGTTGCTTATACTCTTCAGAATTTCTTCTTCTCAATGACTCATTCTTAGCCAATTCCTGAATACGCATAAAGCCATCAAGAATCTGCTCAGGACGAGGAGGACAACCCGGAACGTAAACGTCAACAGGAACAACTTCATCAATACCTTGCAAAACTGAGTAAGTATCAAAAATACCACCTGAAGAAGCACAAGCACCAACAGCCATCACCCATTTAGGTTCAGCCATTTGCTCATATACCTGACGTACAACCGGGCCCATTTTTTTAGCAATGGTTCCCATTACCATCAAGACGTCAGCCTGACGCGGAGAAAAGCTCAATCTTTCTGCTCCAAATCTCCCAAGATCATAGTTCGATGCCATTGTAGACATAAACTCGATCCCGCAACAAGATGTAGCAAAAGGCAAAGGCCACAATGAGTTAGCACGTGCTATGCCTAAAACCTGATCTATTGACGTAGCGAAAAAGCCCGGACCTTCAAATCCTGCAGGTGCATCAACCGTCTTTACCATATCACAGAATGTTATTAAATCAAGGACAAATATACCCTTATCTATAACAATAATAAAGCCAGTTATGGTTCTATATTGTTATTTAAAATGAATCTAAAAAAGGGTTTATTCCCAGTCAAGAGCCTTTCTCTTGATTACGTAGAAGAAGCCGAAAAGAAGGAATACCATAAACAGCAACATCTCTATGAAGCCCGGTGTGCCCAACTCTCTGAAGTTCACAGCCCAAGGATACATAAAGATTACTTCCACGTCGAACAAGACAAACAGAATAGCAGTAAGGAAGTATTTTACTGAAAACGGTGTACGCGCATTACCTTGTTGCTCAATACCACATTCCCATGTAGCATCTTTAACAGCTGACTTTCTTTTCGGACCTAACAAATGAGTTCCGGCCATTGTAAGAACAACGAAACCTAATGCGAAAATTAATTGAAAAACGATCGGAAGATAATCCGCAGGAAGATAGTTACCCATAAAGTACAATTATTACTATGTATGCGACAACAAAAGTAAGGTAAATTAGATGATTGCAAAAGTTTTTTCCTGTTTAAACTTATGCATCTGAAACCGAAAATGTTAAATTTGCTATTATGTTCGCGAGAATCTCAAAAATAATCCTAAAATACTTTTTACAAGGCCTTCTGTTCATTGCTCCGATTGGAATTACAGTGTATAGTATTATCCAGTTTTTGTTATGGGTTGACCATCTTGTACCTGGCATTACCGACAAACCGGGCCTTGGGATTACTGTGGTTGTTGGCGGTATTTTCACCATTGGGTTTCTGGGAAATACGATCCTCGCCCGCCCTATCTTCGATTTTCTTGAAAATCTTTTAAAGCAGCTTCCTTTAGTAAATATCATTTATTCTTCTCTAAAGGACTTTGCCAATGCTTTTCTTGGTAATAACAGAAAATTCAAAAACCCTGTACTTGTACAATTGAATAAAGATGCGCAAGTTTACAAGCTAGGTTTCATTACTCAGAATGATTTGTCTAAAATTCAGATTAATGAGATGATTTCTGTTTATTGTCCCCACTCCTATAATTTCTCAGGCGACCTTTTTATTGTGCCGAAAGAAAATATAACAGCTATTAATGCCTCAGGAGCAGAAATTATGAAATTTATTGTCTCTGGCGGCGTTTCTGGTTTTGATAGCCCGAATACAACTAACGCTGATAAAGCTTAACCTATACTTAACAGGTGTATCGGCAGTAATAAAAACAGATTATTACTACATTTAAAAATTGAAATATTTCAGTACCTAATTTTAAAACCCTATGAAGTTTTTGCAGACATTATTTATTTTTCTCTTCACCTATACTTATATACAAGCACAGGTGGTAGACAGAGATTTTGATTATTACAGCGAAGCAAGATATAAAAACACACATTACTATACTGACGACAATAGTACTCCGGCAGAAAAGTATAATAACAAAGGGGCTAAACTAATCGAACAAAAAGACTATAAAAATGCCTTGGTTTATCTGGATTCAGCATTACTTTTAAACAAAGTTTATGAATTCGCCCTGGTAAACCATGGCTATGCAAAAGCATGCACAGGTTCATATAAAGATGCTTTAAAGGATCTGGACCTTGTTATTACTAAGATGCCGTCTGACACTAATTTGTATTTCTTCAGAGCTAAAATCAAGTTCTTCCTGAATACACCAAAAGACCTTGCTTCTTCTTTGGCAGATTATGACCTTGTTTTAAGATTGGATCCTAAAAATATCAATGCTATTATAGGTAAGGCTGAGACTTACGCTAAAATGAAAGACTATAAAAATGCGATTGATAATTATACAAAAGCGATCGCCCGCATCAATAATGATGCCGATCTTTATAATTTAAGAGGTAAAGCATATTATAGCAGCAATGACTTTCTAAATGCGTCCGTTGATTTTGATAAAGCTGTTTCTCTTTTAGACAGCGATGAGCAGGCTGAAAAATATGAGATCTACAATAACAGAGGTAACAATAAAATTGAACAGGCTAAATACAAAGATGCTATCGAAGACTTTAACCTGGCCATTGCTGTAGATGGTAATAACGTAAAAGCTTATTCTAACCGTGGTATTGCCAAAACACATCTTGCAGATTTTCTTGGTGCTTTTGATGATTACTCTATCGTTGTAAAGAAAAGTCCTGAAAACTACCAAAGCTGGTACAACCGCGGCCTATTGCGCCTGGAGGAAATGAAAGATGCAAAAGGCTCTATCGAAGACTTTAGCCAGGCTGCAAAACTTAACCCTAAAAACGGCGTGATTTACTATCAGAGAGGACGCGCATGGAATATGCTAAAAAACCGTTCTTCTGCTTGTGACGACTTCTTCAGAAGCGTTAACTTAGGTTACACTGGTGATCCTGGTGTTTTAAAAACCTATAAATGTAAATAAACTGCTAAAGAGAAATACCATAAAGGCCTTGTTCATTGATATGAGCAAGGCCTTTTGTATTCTATCAAAGGTTATCTACCTTTGCAGTTAAAATATAAAAACCAACATATGCAGTATCAGGACTTCTACAGTGAATTAGGAAAATTATTATATGCGGTAGCAAAAGTAGACGGAGTAATTACTAAAGAAGAACGTAATGCTCTGATGGAGATAGTACAGAAAGAGCTGGCTCCTCTTGAAGGTTCTACCGACGAATTCGGGACTGATGCAGCTTATATTACAAAATTCGAGTTTGATGTGCTTGAGGAACAAATGGTAGCTCCGCAAGATGCTTTCAATGACTTCATTGATTTTGTAGAAGATCACCATAAAGCTTTTAAACCTGCTGTAAAGCAAGTATGCATCAGAGTAACTGAAGAATTGGCTGCTGCTTACCATGGTACTAATAAAAAAGAACATGCTTTGATTGATAAGCTCAAAAAACGTTTGGCAGAAATTAACTAAAAAGAAAAAACTGAACGAAGCCGTTCCGAAAGCAATTTCAGAACGGCTTTTTTTATTTTTCAACCTTCAGGTTATAGTTTTCCATTGAACTGAATTAATCAGCTAAGTTATGCGTTATAACACCATTCAGATTTTATCTTTAAATTTTTCAGAATGCAAGTATTTGTTATCACAAATGAATTACTGAATAATGCTTACACATACGAAGCTTATCGCCAATTACTTGATGAACTAATGGCCGTGGGAAAAACAACCGGTGCCAAACAGGAAGAATGGATTGTTGATTATGCCAGACTCAATCTGGCCAGAATGAAGCGTCTCGATAAGACCTTCCATCCGGATACAGAAACTACAAAAATCATTCAAAATATAAAGCGCCGGACTGTCTGGCTTACCATTACAGAAGGTTGGTGTGGTGACGCTGCTCAGATAGTACCTGTTATTAATGAACTGGCTGCCACCAATAATCTCATACAACACAAATTAATTCTGAGAGATGAACACCACGAGGTAATTGATCAGTTCCTGACCAACGGTAAGAGCCGTTCTATTCCTAAAACAGTATTTATTGATCTGGAAACATTGGATGTAACAGGCAGTTGGGGGCCACGCCCTACAGCTGCGCAGCAACTGATAGATGAATTAAATGCCGCAAACACTGACTTTAAAATAGTTGCCGAAAAACTACATCGCTGGTATGCCGATGACCAGGGTCAACAAACTGCCAAGGAATTTATTGCTGCTTTTAATAAGTAAAATTATAAACATCTAAATGTATAAAGCCTGTGTATTTAGCCCGGCTTTATACATTTAGTACTTTCACCCCTAAAATTATTTCGTTAACTTATACTTAAGAGCCCTGACTTTTAAGTATGTATAGACGACTTCACATTTTTACCTTCATCACAATTAGTCTTCTTCTTAGCAATTGTGTCAAAAACGCAAATCCTAAAGAGGCATTCAATATAGCAACGCCGGAATCTCTTTACGGACAGCTATTTTATGATGTCCAATCAAGAACAAATCTTTTCTCGGATAGCAAAACATTTGTTGACTGTATTCCCAAAAGAGATGTTTCATCAATTGTCAATGATTATCTGGCTCTGAAAGACAAATCAGATTCTTCACTGATGCTTTTTCTCAAAAACAATTTCCTCATGCCTGTGAATGAATCTGACTATGTTACAGATTCGGCATCTATCAATGAACATATCGCAAAACTATGGACAGTTTTAAAACGTCCTGCCGACAAACCCGCCTCTGGAACATTAATTCCTCTTCCTTACCCATATGTTGTTCCCGGAGGCAGATTCAGAGAAATTTATTACTGGGACAGCTATTTCACAATGCTGGGATTAAAAACTGATAACCAGCTAGAAACCATTGAACACATGGTTGAAAATTTCAACCACCTGATTACGCAATATGGCTTTATCCCCAATGGCAACAGAACTTATTATTTAACAAGATCACAACCTCCCTTCTTTGCCATGATGGTTGACTTGCTGGCAAGCTCTGAGGGGAATTCTGTTTATCCTAAATACCTTCCGGCAATTGAAAAAGAATACAAATTCTGGATGGACGGAGCAGATCAATTGAACGAAAATAAAAATGTATTTCGAAGAGTAATTAAACTTTCTGACGGTTACGTACTTAACCGCTATTTTGATGATAGCGCAACTCCCCGGGCTGAAAGTTATCTTGAAGACCTGAAAACGGCAAAAGAAGCAACCGGCACAAACAAAGAAGATGTTTACAGACACATTCGTGCCGCTGCAGAATCAGGTTGGGATTTCTCCAGCCGATGGCTAAGCCCTGATTCAGTAAACCAGTACCACCTTTCTACAATTCATACGACAGATATTATTCCTGTAGATCTCAACTGCCTGCTCTACCATTTAGAAACAACCCTGGCCAAATGCTATATTCAAACAAACAATCAAAATCTGGCCCGACAATATGAAAACCAAGCTTCACTCCGCAAACAAGCCATTCTAAAATATTGCTGGAATGCATCAAAAGGCTTTTTTATGGATTATGATTTTGTTAAAAACCAACAGACAGAAGTCTACTCACTGGCAGGTGTATTCCCATTATTTATTGGAATAGCTAATCAGGAACAAGCAAAGTCCGTTGCTGTTAAATTAAAACAATCATTTCTGAAAACAGGAGGATTAGTCTGCACGGTAAACAAAACAAATCAGCAATGGGATTCACCTAATGGCTGGGCGCCATTACATTGGATATGTATTGAAGCATTAAGAAAATATGAGCACAGGCAATTGGCAAATGACATTAAAGAACGCTGGCTTAATTTAAATAAACAGGCTTATGATAACAGCTATATTATGTCTGAAAAGTATAATGTAGAAAACCCGGGAAAAGAAGGTGGCGGTGGTGAATATCCCAACCAGGATGGCTTCGGCTGGACTAATGGCGTATACCAAAAACTCTCTTCTGAAGCAAGTCAATAATTTTCGGGAATAGCTTTTCATCTTTTGAATTTTGTCCTACATTTACAAACATCAGATGATCTCATGTCAAAAAACTTCATTCAAATAAAACCCTCCAAACTTGCCGATCAGGTAGCAACTGAACTGCAAAGGCGTATCACGACCGGCCTGTATAAAACCGGAGAAAAGATACCGACTGAACCGGAATTGATGGAACAATTGGGAGTTGGAAGATCATCTATCAGAGAAGCTATAAAGACACTTTCCAACGCCGGAATACTGAAAGTTCAGCAAGGTTTAGGAACATTTGTAAGTTCTGAAAAAGCCATATCAGAGCCTCTTGATCAAAGATTGAGACGGTCTGAATTGAAAGACATTTCAGAAGTAAGGAGTATTCTGGAAGTTTCTATCATTAAAAAGGCAGCAAAATTCCGCACAGAAGAAAATCTGAAGGAAATGCAGAAATGCCTGCTGCAGCGTTTGCAGGCAATAGAAGCCAATGACCCGAAGAAATGTGTAGATGTTGATATTGCATTTCATATGGAAATAGCCAATGCCTGTAATAATCCGGTATTGACCGATTTGTATAAAGCATTTGCCTTGGTTTTAAAAGAGTCGTTTGTGCAGCATTTTACTACTGCAGAAGCTTATAAGAGAAGCCATGCGCAACACGAAGCCGTGTATAAAGCTATTGCTGACGGCAATGGAGATACAGCAGCTTCAATAATTTTAGAGATCCTTGCCAAAGATTCATAAAATATGTATTCAAAAACATCAGATGATCTGATCTAAAACACAAAATTATGCAACAAAAAGATGAAACAGGGGCTGTATTCTCAATTATCTTTTCTATCAGCCTGGTACATTTGTTAAACGATGCCATTCAGGCTTCAGTACCGGCAATGTATCCGGTTTTTAAAGAAGCCCTGCAACTGAATTATACTCAAATTGGCCTCATTACTCTGGCTATTAACCTGACAGCATCATTATTACAGCCTCTGGTAGGATTTTATGCGGATAAGCATCCGCAACCATACCTCTTACCTATAGGAATGTGCTCTTCTCTTTTAGGTATTATATTACTGTCTTTTTCACCAACCTACATCATGATGATTGGTTCTGTGGCAATTATAGGAATTGGCTCTGCCATTTTTCATCCGGAAGCATCACGTGTTACTTATCTGGCATCTGGCGGAGCAAAGAGAGGGCTTGCTCAGTCAATCTTTCAATTAGGAGGTAATGCAGGAACAGCAATTTCTCCATTAGTGGTTGCATTGTTCATTGCTCCGCAAGGCCAAACAGGTATTATTTGGGTCGCTCTACTAGCAATTATTGCTATTGTAGTACAAATGAAAGTGGCTAAGTGGTACAGTAACCACCTCTCCGAGATAAAAAACAAGAAAAAGGCGGCACCGAGTACAGCAAGTCCTGTTTCTCAGAAACAAGTGATCATTGCTATGACAGTATTGATTACCCTTATTTTCTCAAAATACATTTACATATCAAGTATCAATAATTACCTGACATTCTATATGATCGAGCATTTTGGAGTAAGCATTAAGGAGTCGCAATTATACTTGTTTATATTTCTTGCCTCAAGTGCGGCAGGTACTATTTTGGGAGGGCCGATCGGGGACCGCTTCAACAGAAAGTATGTCATCTGGTTTTCAATACTTGGAAGCGCACCGTTCACATTGCTTTTACCTTATGCCAATGAATTCTGGACGGCAGTATTAAGTGCATTAATCGGCTTGATCATTTCCTCTGCATTTTCTGCAATACTCGTTTATGCACAGGAACTGATGCCGGGTAAAATTGGGATGATTGCCGGGCTTTTCTTCGGACTCGCATTCGGTTTAGGTGGTATTGGTGCTGCCGGACTTGGCTACATTGCCGACCATACAAGCATTGACTTTGTCATACACCTTACATCTTATCTTCCGTTACTCGGGTTGCTGACTATTTTACTCCCTAACCTGAAGAAAGAAGTATGATACATTAATCATTCGTATAGATAAGATTTAGTATTAATCAATCTAAAAACTTCTTATTTTAGATTGATTAATACTATTAACAATGAATTTTTCTTCCAAAATCTCAAACACTTTTTCACAAAGTATCCGTTTCATCCCAATACTTTTAACCTTTGCAGCTATTGGTGCCAGCGATGGAAACCTATTGGTTATCATTATTTTCACACTATTACCTTTTTATACTATTAGTGCTCATAACGGTTTTGAATATAACCCATCAACTGGTGAGTTCCGTGTCTATAAAAGTACTTTTGGAATACGTTCAGGCAATTGGACCAAACTACCTTCCGTTGATTATCTTTATATTACCAGATCTGCCAGTGCTTTCGGTCTGTCATATGGGGGAATTATATCATCAGGCACAATCGCTACAGCTTCAACAAAAGTTATTTTGTTTTGTCACCATAAAGAAATCCAGATTCCTATATATATCAGCCTTACATCATCAGAATGTTTCAATAAAGCAAAAGCATTGGCAGAGTTATTAAACTGCGAAATACATGATTATACTAAACGAGAGCTACAGATCATCTCTAAACCATTAGCACAAACCTTTTAACCATGAAATATTTATTAACCCTATCGCTGAGTGTTTTTATTCTCACATCCTGCTTTAATAACAAAAACCCTTTAACCAAAGAAGAACTCGCTTTAGTCGATTCATTACAACTGGACAAAGGAATTGCCGAAGATCTTAAAAGAGAAACCAGACAACCTGTCAAACAGATCCCATGGATCAACAAACTTGGTGAGGTGCTTGACACCAAAGCACAAGGCTATTACAGCCAGATTACAGATGAATCAGGTTTTGAAAGTGTCTTAAAACTGAAAGATAAATTCAGAGCTAATGGTTACCTGATATTTGTACTGGAAGAAAATAATTCTAAAAGATATCTTGCCACAATTAAAGGCGCAAATGACCTTGAAATTATCAAATTCAGACAAACCAATGGATTTAACTATGGTCTTGATAACAATGCCATTATTACAAAACTAAGCAATTGGAAAACAGCAAATGACTTTGTAGTTCTAGGTGCCAGTTCAGACTGGATAGAACTCAAATTCACCACCATGCCTGCTGACCTCGACACATTTATCAAAGATGTCTATGCGTTCTGTCCCGACATTGTAGACCAAAGTACAGGCAATAAAGATGTTATCAAAATGGAGATGCAAAACACCAACGGGCGCTTATATCTTTGGTGGGATTAATTTTCTTATATGTGTTTTAGAATTACGCTTTTTCTCTCATTTATATTGGGTAGCGTTTCGTCTGTATTTGCTCAAAATTCTTTAGAAGGAAAATGGGAATTAGATTCCGTCTACTTTGATAACAATAGGACGCTTAATAATATATCTTCCAAAGGCTATTATCTTTTTACTCCAAAAGGCACATTAAAAACAAAAATCAGAGGACTTCGACCTTTGACTTTATCTTATTACTGTGCTTTCGAAGAGATCGAATCAAAAAGTGATACTTGTAAAAAGTATATTCATGAAAGAGTAACTGTAAAAGTTATTCCTGAAGGAGAAAAAAAGGAAGAATCAATAACCGCCAAATGTGGCTATTCCATCAGCAATGATACACTATTCCTTAAAAGTAGCCATTTTGAGTTTAGATGTTATTACCTGTTCTCTGTAAACAATGATAAACTCACATTAGTCAATCCGCGAAAAAAAACGTCAGTAAAGTTAACACTGAAAAGGAAAGAAGATTAATGCAAAACACCAACGGGCGTTTGTACCTTTGGTGGGATTAAATGTTGCGTGTTACTTATTGAGCTCTTAACAAGTAACACGTAACATGAAACTAAAATTACGCCGGTTCCTGCTGCGTTACACAATGGAAAGACCCCAAACCCCAAACCAGGTCAGTAGAATCTATACCTACCACTTTACGGTCTGGGAATAAGCCTTGTAATATATCCAGTGCAATTTGATCGTTCTTCTCATCACGATAAGTTGGCACCAACACTACTTTATTTGCAATGTAGAAGTTGGCATAACTTGCCGGCAAACGAGTATCGTCAAAATAAACCGGAGCCGGCATTGGCAGTGTTACAATCTTAATCGGATTACCATCCTGATCTTTGAAGCCTTTCAACAATTCCAGATTCTCCTGTAATATCTCGTAATTTTCGTCTTCCTGATTCTCTTCAACAACCGTTACAATGGTTGTAGGATTCACAAAACGGCTGATATCATCAATGTGACCATCAGTATCATCACCTATAATGCCATCTCCTACCCAAAGAATATTCGTAACACCCAGATACGCTTTCAGATAATCTTCAATTTGCTCTTTAGTCAAATGCGGATTTCTGTTTTCATTCAAAAGACAGGCTTTAGAAGTCAGCAAAGTCCCTTTTCCGTTCAGGTCAATAGAACCGCCTTCCATCACAATACCCGGATGGTACACTTTCATCCCGTATTTCTCTGCAATACGTGTAGGCACCACATCGTCCAGGTCGAAAGGAGGATATTTACCACCCCAGGCATTGTAGCCCCAGTCAACAATCTGACGGTCGCCTGCCGCGTTCTTGATAAACATCGGGCCGTGGTCACGACACCATGCATCATTAGTTGGAATCAGGTGCAGCGTAACAGCGTTCATATCCACGCCGCCATCTTTCAACAAACCAGCCACCTGAGCCTGCATTTCTTCGTTTTTCACGTTGATGTTTACATGCTCATATTTGTGTAAATGTTTTACCATTTCAACAAACACATAAGGTACCGGCTCAAACTTATCAGGCCAGCTTTCCAGCTTGTGTGGCCACGACAACCACGTTGCTTTATGTTCTTCCCATTCAGCAGGCATTCTGTAGCCTAATTCTGAAGGACTTGGAGATACAATCATTTTTCTAATAAAATAAAAATCCCGCAGATCTCGCAAAATTGCGCAGAAGATTCAAATGGTCTGCGTAATTCTGCGAGTTCAGCGGGAGTATATTAATCAATATAACGTTTAGTAATGTCGCCGAAAGCATCAATTCTGCGGTCGCGCAGGAACGGCCAGTGAACACGGTAGAAATCAATTTCTGCCAGGTCACACTCAACCACAAGCAATTCTTCTTTGTCGGCAGATGTTTTTGCTTTCAACTTACCTGTAGGATTGTAAACAAAGCTGTTACCCCAGAAATCAATACCATTTTCATGCCCGGTACGGTTAACCGCGCAAACGAACACACCATTAGCAATACTATGGCCACGCTGAGCAGCTTCCCAGGCACCCTGTTGTGTATTTTTCACTTCCTGAACTTCGTCTTTAGCCCAGCCGATAGCCGTTGGATAGAACAAAATCTGAGCGCCCATCAATGACGTGATACGTGCTCCTTCAGGATACCACTGATCCCAGCAGATCAAAGTACCGATTGTAGCATAACGTGTTTTGAAAACCTTGAAACCTAAATCTCCCGGCGTGAAGTAAAACTTCTCATAAAAGCCCGGATCATCAGGAATATGCATTTTTCTATATGTACCAAGATTAGTCCCGTCAGCATCAATTACAACCGCACTGTTATGGTATAAACCCTGGGTTCTTTTTTCAAATAGAGGAAGAATGATCACAACCTCTTTTTCTTTCGCAATTTTAGAAAACATTTCCGTTGAAGGCCCCGGAATAGTTTCAGCCAGGTCAAAATTATCATAGTTTTCAGTATCACAGAAATAATCCGTTCTGTACATTTCCTGCAAACAGATAATCTGAGCGCCCATATCAGCAATTTCGCGTACTTTCTGAGCAGTCTTTTCCATGTTCTTAAGCACATCCTGTTCGCTTGTCAGCTGAACCATGCCTATTTTCACGATCTTCTTTGAGTTGTTCATGTTTACTTCAGAGAAATTTTCAAGCCACAAAAGTACAAAGATTTCCCTTGACCACACGGCTTTTTACAAAATCAAATTGTGAAGAAATATTATGTATGGCCCGTCCGCCATTATCAGTCATCAGAACGTTAACCCACAAGGTGGCGGCGGGTTTAAAGGTTTACCGGAACCCACAGAAGTTCAAAGTAATCAATAAAATTGCCTCCTGAACACTATTTTATTAGATTCACTACGTGAAGTTCCAATTTCCTTAACAAAACTAATGAAAGTAAAATTCTATACTGTTCTTCTTCCTATTGTTCTCATGATAGTGAGTACAATTATAGTTTACTCGTTTTTAAACTGGCTACTTATAATAAAACTTCATTTACTCTCAACAGATCCTTCTTATACAACAACATTTATTCCTTTATTTATATCATTTGTAATAAGTATTACATTCATTAAATCAAAACTCTCAATACTAGATTTCAATAACAACTCAAAACTTACCTCATTTTACTCTATAATAATTATGTTGATTATGACAGTACCTCTGATTACTGCGCAGGAATACATAATTTCAAGAACCAGAGTTATCAGGCAGTTGCAAAGCATCAGAGATATAAATAAGTTTCCCGAAGACTCCTTTTTTCACATTGACAGCCTTTATTTCAATAAACTAAATGCTAAAACATATACCACTAATACAATCGGAGACGGAAGAGGCAAATCTTTTCAGATTACTATTTATTACACAATTCCTATTTCCCATGCTCCAAACACAGCACCGGTAGCTTGGCTTGGGCTAACTTACACTAAAAAAATTAAAGGAATTCTCAATGAAGATGAACAAGCCTGGGCTACAAAAACGTTTTACAACGACTCAAGGTGGAACTTTACAAACACAAGACTAACAGAGTTTAATTATCTGGAAAAACTCAATACCATTGACGCTATTGAATACTATGATAAAGCTGCCAAAACTAACTATGAATACAAATCCAGCCAGCCAATATTGATAACCCATCAAAGATCTCTAGATGACTGTATGAAGGATGAAGTTCAAATATTTATCTGGTCTACTATAATTGGTTCGCTGATAATATTCCTGATGGTATACATCCGTCCGTTAAAACCGGTAACTAACACTTAGCTGACAGAAAACCCAGACCATTCTGTAATACTACCGATTCTACCACTATACTTGAAAGTTTCTTAATTACTTTTCATCCTGTATTTCGTTAAAAGACAAAAAACTAATATATTAGAATTAGTACCCTCATTTATAAGCTATTACTTTTATGAAAAAACCAGTAAAACTTTTATTCATTGCCCTTATTGCGGGCTTTCTCATTACCGGCAAAACAGAAAATTCACAGGCCTGCACTCGTGTAGTCTACCAAGGACCAAACAACACAGTTATCACAGCACGGTCTATGGACTGGAAAGACGAAATAGCTGCTAATCTATGGGTATTTCCCAGAGGTATTGAACGTCAGGGAGAAGTAGGCCCAAACTCCATCAAATGGAAATCAAAATATGGCAGCTTAGTTGCTACTGCATGGGATATTGCCACCGCTGACGGCATGAATGAAAAAGGGCTGGTAACTAATATACTCTGGCTGGCAGAATCATCGTATCCTGAATTTAAACAAGATGGTACAAAAAAAGGCCTTACTATAGCGGCATGGGCACAATATGTACTGGATAACTTTGCTACAGTTACAGAAGCAGTACAAACATTACAAAAAGAAGAATTTGTTGTAATAACAGATAAAATACCCGGAACTGACAGACTATCAACAGTTCATTTATCAATTTCGGATGCATCGGGCGACAATGCTATTTTTGAATACATCGGAGGTAAGCTGGTGATACATCATAGTAAAGATTACACTGTAATGACTAACTCTCCTGTTTTCGACCAACAATTAGCCATTAACCAATATTGGACAGGTATCCCGGGCACTATTATGCTACCTGGCACCAACCGTGCTGCCGACCGTTTTGTCAGAGCGTCTTACTATAGTAAAGCTATTCCACAAACTGACAACACCAGAGTAGCTATTGCAAGTGTTTTCAGTGTTATCCGTAACTGTTCAGTCCCTTTCGGAATCTCCTCGAAAGAAGAGCCCAATATTTCTTCTACACGGTGGAGATCAGTGGCTGACCATAAAAATCTTATCTATTATTTCGAAACCGTTATGACACCCAATACATTTTGGGTAGATCTCAAAAAAATCGACTTCAGCGAAAAAGCTGCTATTAAAAAGCTGAACCTCGCCAACAATGCCACCTATTCAGGAGAAACCTCGGGACAGTTTATACAAAGCCTGGCATTTAAATTTGCAGGTCTTTAAACGAAAATAAAACCTGTGCCAAAATAACAAAGGCCATCTCTTATGAGATGGCCTTTGTTATTTATCCTCGAAAAATATTTACTTTAAAAGCTTTGTCGGCTGTGCCTTACCTTTTATCCAAGGCTTTTGAAATTTCTCTGTCAGCCTTTCAACTTCTGACTGTGTATACTGGCAAACTTCAGCAATAGATTGAGATCTCAACAATTCTCTTGACAAAATATAACCAAACAAGCTTGTTTCATTATAATCTGTTTTCGCATTATATCCATTTGAAGAAGCAGCAAGAACACTCACTCCTTCCGATACGCTTACGGACGCTGCTGATTTTTGCCTTGGGATGTTCAACGCAAAGTAAAAATGGTTGTAACGCGATGCATCTAACACAACCAAAGCTTCACGATCAGGACGGCTATCATCCTTATTACGCTTAATTTGCTTGATTAAGTTTGTTAAGTTATAAGTAACAGAGTTCAATTCTGTTACATTAGCAGGCTCAACACCTACCGGAGCCATGTAGTTATCTCCATTATAATTGATGGCGTGTCCTCCAAAATAGAATACAGAGTATTTAGCCCTTTTAGACTTTGTCACAAATTTTGCAATTTCTCTCATAAATACTTCTTTAGAGCAATTACGAATTTCAATAACCTCAAAACCGGCATTCAACAATGACAATGACAATTCCGGCACATCATTTACAGGAGTAGGTACTTTATCGGTAGCATAAGAGCTGTTACCAATCAATAATGCCACTTTATATGTTGTATCTGCTGCATTCGGACTGTTGATTTTCTTTACAGTTACTTCATTATCAATAAAAGCAGACTGAATTGTATCAATTAAGCCAAGCGCCTTTAGCGCTTCCACACCAGATTTATTATCATCAACAAGATGACCCCGTGCATAATTTTTAAGTTTAACCTCACCTTGTACCGGCCCGTTTGCTCCGAAAGAATATTGTGCACCTCCCATTTGAGCAAATGCCTGGGTACAGCAATACAGCGAGATTAGGATTAATACTATTTTTTTCATTCCTAAAGTTAAATAAAATATGGTTTTACCATTATAAAATTAACTTTAATCCTACCAAAAAACCAAACATAATTCAAAAACTGTACAGCTATCTTCCAGTATAGTCTCAAAATAAAAAAAGCTGTCCGAAGACAGCTTTTTTGTATAGATTCAATTTTGAAGTTATTACTTGCCTATTGGTGTTTTAGATGGTTTACCTGCAACCCATGGTTTTTGTGTGCCTTCACTTAAACGTTCAACCTCACTCTTTGTAGATTTAGTAACGTCAGCAATTGCTTTTGCAGGCTGAATCTGCTTTGCCAATACATAACCGAACAAACTCTCATCTGTACTTGTAAGGGCATTTGTACCATCAGAAGAAGCTGACATTACAACTACGCCTTCCGGAGCGCTAACAGGAGCAAAAGCTTTTGTGCTTTTTTGCTGAAGAGCATAATAGAAGTGGTTATATCTTGCAACATCAAGAACTACCAACGATTCCCTTCCTTGCTTTTCATCTGTCTTATCAGCTTTAATTGAGTTAAGGATTTTAGTCAAACTATAAGTATTTTTTACTAAGTCTGCTACACTGGCAGGCTCAACTCCAAGTGGAATCAGGTAACTCTCTTTATTATAAGTAACAGTATGCCCTCCAAAATATAATACAGACACCTTTGCTTTTTTAGACTTTACTATGAAAGCATCGATTTCTTTAAGCAAAACATCTTTAGGAGCATTTCTGATTTCAATCACTTCATATCCTGAGTTCAACAAAGAAGTTGACAATGCAGGAATATCTTTTACAGCAGTAGCTACTTTATCACTTTCGTAATTCGCATTCCCAATCAATAATGCAACTCTATACTCTTCTGCAACAGGAGACTTTTCAGGAGTTCTTACAATTACTTCCCCATCCTTGAAAGACGAAACGACATTGTTGTCATTTTTCTTAGCTGCCAAAGCTTTTAGCGCTTCTGAACCAGCTGTACCACTTGTTCCTGCACCGGTTACTTCTTCTACAGGTTTTGGTTTCTCTTCTTTCGCAGGTTCTTTATCACTGCCGAAAGTCCCCTGGCCTGTTCCACCCATTTGAGCGAAAGCACTATTAACTAAGCAAATTGTAAAAAGGGTTATAAGTATTTTCTTCATGTTATTTGTTTAAATAAGATGCCTGTTTCCAAGTTAAAATTAGCTCTTCTCTATTAATAAAACCAAAAATAGCACAATTTATATTGGAATTTTTAAATTTCACATCCGGTATTAAAACAAAAAAGCTGCCTTCCGACAGCTTTTTTGTTTTAATACCGAACAGAATTAATTCAATAAATTAGTTTTTTGTGCTTTACCGTTAATCCAGGGCTTTTGCATACCACCAGACAAACTTTCAACCTGACTTTTGGTTGCTTTTGTTACATCTGCAATTGACTTCGATTCTGTCAGCTCTACTGACAATACATAAGCGAACAAACTTGTTTTATTTGCTGTTTCAGCATTATTACCATCAGAAGAAGCTGCTAATACCAAAACACCTTCAGGAGCAGTAACCGGCGCTAAAGCTTTTTGTCTTTTAATTCCCATTGTGTAATAAAACTGATTGTATCTTGACGCATCAAGTAATACCAAGGATTGCCTTCCTTGTTTTTTATCACTTTTATCAGCTTTTAGTCCTTTAAGCAACAAGCTAACATTATAACCGCTTGAAGGCAAATCTGTAGCAGCAGTCGGCTCAGAATTTAAAGGGATTAAATAGTTTTCAGAATTATAGTTTACCGCATGACCTCCGAAATAGAATACAGAATATGCGGCAGTCTTCGATTTCTCTACAAACTCCGCTACTTGCTTAAAAAAAACATCTTTAGGAGCATTGATAATTTCTATTACTTCAAAACCGGCATTCAGCAATGATTGAGAAATCATCGGTACATCGTTAACAGCTGTTTTAACGATATCATATTTATAATTACTATTACCGATTACCAAAGCTACTCTGTAATTTTCAGGACTTACTGCTTTAGTTGGTTTTCTCACAATCACCTGACCTGATTTATCATCTATCTTAGGTGCACCTGCATTTTGAGCAGCCAGTGCTTTTAGCACTTCAGTCCCTTCATTTCCAGACCCCACACCTTCGCGTTCGATACCTTTAGGAGCTTCTTCCGGTGCCTTAGCGTCATTTGCACCAAAAGTCGACTGTCCTCCATTCATTTGTGCAATAGCACCATTGAATGCACACAGGAATAAAGAAGCAACAAATATCTTTTTCATTATTAATTGATTATTAGGCGGAAAATAGTCTTTATTCTATTACAATCCTCATTTAAAAGAGATTATATAAATTATAAGTTCCCAATTATTTCTACTCTTCAAAAACAGAAACTAAAAGTAAAACAATTTTTATAATGAATATTGCATTGTGTAGAAATATTATTCCAAGCACAAATGATTGTTATAACTGCCCTACAATATGTATCTGCTCAGGTCTTTATTCTTAACAATACCGGATAATCTTTCATTCACAATCTCACTTGTAATGACAATGTGAGCATTGGGTCCGATAATATCGGGTACATCAAACAAAAACTCACTCAATAAATGGCTCATTACAGTATGCAAACGGCGAGCACCGATATTTTCCATTTCACTATTGGCATCAAACGCAATCTCTGCGATCTTGTCAATAGCATCTTCATTGAATGACAACTCCACTTCTTCTGCTTTCAGTAAAGCCTCGTACTGCTTTGTCAAAGCATTTTTGGGAGATTTCAATATCTGTACAAAATCATCTTTTGTCAGTTTTTCCAGCTCAACTCTGATAGGTAAGCGTCCCTGTAATTCAGGGATTAAATCAGACGGTTTTGAAACATGGAAAGCTCCGGCAGCAATGAATAATATATGATCTGTATTAATGATACCATATTTAGTACTTACTGCACTTCCTTCTATGATTGGCAAAAGATCCCTCTGCACCCCTTCTCTGCTTACGTCCGGGCCGGAACTGCCCCCGCTTTTAGCTATTTTATCTATTTCATCGATAAAGATGATTCCGGAGTTTTCTGTTTTCCGGATGGCCTCATCTTTAACCTCATCCATATCAATAAGCTTTGCCGCTTCTTCATCAAGCAACATTTTCCGGGCCTCTTTGATCGTCACTTTACGCTTATGGGTCTTCTTAGGCATCATGCCGCTAAGCATATCTTTCAGGCCATCAAGAGCTGCTTCGTCCATCATACCAGGACCGCCTCCTATAACACCAACTCCTGGATTATTATTCTGCTGAACATTGATTTCTATCTTGCGTTCATCCAATTCTCCGTTCTTCAACTTCTCACGAAACTTATCCCTGGTTTTGTCATTCAACTCCACATCGTCAGCATTACCTTCATGCTTTTTCATTGGAGGAATAACAATATCAAGAATAATATCTTCAACAACTGCAGAAGCCTTCAGCTGAACCTCTTCTTTTTTCTGAGAGCGTACCATTTTCACTGCTTGCTCTACAAGGTCGCGTACCATGCTCTCAACATCCCTTCCTACATAACCAACTTCTGTAAATTTAGAAGCTTCTACTTTTATAAAAGGGGCATCAGCTATTTTAGCCAGACGGCGGGCAATTTCTGTTTTACCAACACCGGTAGCACCTATCATTAATATATTGCTTGGAACAATTTCCTTTTGCATATCCAAAGGTGCTGCCAGCCTTCTCCATCTGTTCCTTAATGCAATAGAGACAATTCTCTTAGCTTCCTTTTGCCCGATGATGTATTTATCCAGCTCAGCAACAATCTCTCTTGTTGTCAAATACTTCTGAATCATGATATGTTATTTTATTTATTGGTCAGATTCAGCAGGGGTGCTTGTAGCCTGAACCTTTTTTCTGAAAAGTTTTGCAGTATCCATTGTTAAGGTAAGCGTACTGATATTACCGCCGGAAACAGCATATACCGAATATGCATATTCAAAACAAAATGCTTTAATACGAGCCATTACGCCTAAATTCAGACCTGCTGCTCCACCTTTTTCTTCAAGCTTCATTTGTCTCCTCTGGAAATTATAAGCTACTCTTCCCTGGAAGTTTTTCGAGAAAATTATTTCTGCACCAATAATTGCATGACGGGCTATCTTATCTGCCACACTCAATTGCTTTTGCTGTGAAGCATTTGACACCTGTAAATAAGCATTTTCAGGTGTGTCGTAATTTGTTAAATTGATGGCTGTTAAAGAAAGCCTGACAGGCATATGTTCCGGTTTGTAACTTGCTCCTACATGCACATTTAAAGGAAGATAAGACTGGCTGCCGGCTGTATAATTTTTCATAACCCAGCCCACATTCCTGATCACCATTCCAATCACAAAATCATGTTGAGGGTGCCTGTAAACACCACCCATATCTGCCATTACCGCAAAAGCAGAGTAGCTTCCGAGCTGAGAACCTGCAAAACGCAGGTTTGCCCCCAATGAAAAGGGACCTACGGTCTGACTATGTGCTACAGAAAATGCATATTCATTAGCCCTGAACTGACCTATTTCGTTGCCGGCTTCATCAGTTTCTGTAATAGAGCCATATGACATGTATTGCATACCCAAACCAACTACCCCTAATTTTGAAGAATTGTGGGTATAAGCCAGATTAGTAGCATTTGTACCTCCAAGATAAGGTGTATAGTTTACTGACAACATTTTATCCGATTTTGCAGAGAGCGCGCCCGGATTGTAGAAAATATGATTGGGGTCTGCCTCAGAAGGAGAAACCTGAATACCTCCTAAAGCTGCTACACGTCCGTTTACCGGCAAACCAACAAACGCAAAGCTGCCTAATCCTCCTGTTTGAGAATAGCCTTGAATAGTATAAAATACTACAAGAAATAGAGTGAATAGCTTTTTCATCAAAAAACAACGGCTGAAAATAATTTCAGCCGTTTCAAATTACGGTAATTTATCCGAATTTTTAAACGTAAGATTCGTTCGCTTTATTTTCCGGGATTGTTAAATCTATCGGTTTATTTACTTTTTCCGGTAAAAGAGCAATTGCTAACACCTGATCAACGGTATCAACATAGTGGAATTTCAAATCACTGACATAATGCTTCGGAATTTCATCTATATCTCTTTTGTTTTTGCTGCACATGATAATCTCAGCAATACCGGCTCTTTTTGCAGCAAGAATTTTCTCTTTGATACCGCCAACAGGCAATACTGTTCCGCGCAAAGTAATTTCACCTGTCATTGCCAGTTTCTCTTTTACTTTTCTTTGTGTAAAAACAGAAGCTAAAGCCGTTGCTACCGTAATACCTGCAGATGGGCCATCTTTAGGGACTGCTCCTGCCGGAAAGTGAATATGTAAATCAAAATGATCAAAAAGCCTGTAATCAATACCATACTTTTCTGCATGTGCCTTTAAGTAAGATAAAGCTGCAGTGGCAGATTCTTTCATTACATCTCCCAGTTGACCCGATAAAGTCACATGGCCTTTACCTTTATTCAAACTTGTTTCTATAAATAAGATATCACCACCTACTGAAGTCCATGCAAGACCCACGGCCACACCGGCAAAATCATTATGCTCATATAAATCTCTGTCAAAATATTCAGCTCCCAGTAATTTAACTACCTCAGCGGCATTGACATTCTTTTTATATGGCTGCTCCATTGCAATAGACTTTGCTATTTTTCTGACAACAGTACCAATCTGACGTTCAAGACTACGGACGCCTGACTCTGAAGTATAACCTTCTATGATTTTAACCAAAGCATCATCAGTAAAAGTCATAGACTTGGGTCCGATACCATGGTCTTTTTTCTGTCTTGGTATTAAATGTTTTTTAGCAATTTCAACTTTCTCCTGCAGAGTATAACCCGTCAGCTCCAGAATTTCCATCCTATCCCGCAAAGCAGGCTGAATAGTATCCAGTGAATTGGCAGTTGCGATGAACAGAACTTTAGACAAATCATACTCTACTTCAAGGTAATTATCAGCAAAGGTAGAGTTCTGTTCCGGATCAAGCACTTCCAGCAAAGCTGAAGATGGATCTCCCCTGAAATCTGTCCCTACTTTATCTATTTCATCTAAAATAAATACCGGATTGGAAGACTCAGATTTTCGGATACCCTGAATAATTTTTCCGGGCATGGCTCCAATATAAGTTTTTCTGTGCCCACGCACTTCAGACTCATCATGCAAGCCACCTAGTGACATTCTGACATATTTCCTTCCCAAAGCCTTTGCTATAGAACGCCCAAGAGATGTTTTACCCACTCCCGGAGGGCCATATAGACAAAGAATCGGTGCTTTAAGATTATTTTTCAGCTTTAAAACAGCCAAATACTCTATGATACGCTCCTTAATTTTTTCCATGCCATAATGGTCATGGTCAAGTGTTTTCTGCGCTCTTACAAGGTCAAAGTTATCTTTAGTAACTTCGCCCCATGGCAAATCTACCATCAGCTCACAATAATTGACAGCCAGCGGATATTCAGCTGATTGCTGATTGAGTCTCAATATTTTATCAAGCTCCCTGTTCAGGTGCTTCATTACATTTTCAGGGAGTTTTTTCTTAATTGCTTTTGCTCGCAAAGTTTCTACTTCCTGATCGGGGCCTTCATAACCTAATTCATCCTGAAGCACTTTTATCTGCTGGCGTAAAAAGAAATCACGCTGCTGCTGATCAATATCCTGATGGACTTTGCTATTAATTTCCTGTTTTATTTCCAGGAAATGAAGCTCCCGCAACATGTGCTCAAGCAATTGAGTAGCACGTGCAATACCGTCATTTATTTCAAGCAAAATCTGTTTTTCAAGCACATCTGCATTGATATTAGAAGACAGGAAATGAGTTAGAAAAACGGGACTTTCAATATTATCCAAAGCCACCTGTGCTTCTTTCGGAATTTCAGGATTCAGGCGCATGATTTTCGTCGCAGTTTCTTTCAGCGACTGAATCAAGGCTTTATTTTCCCTGCTCAGTTTTTCAGGAAAAGTTTCTGCTATGGCTTCAACTTTTGCAGTGATGAAAGGCTCTTCCTGTACCATTTCACTGATCTGAAAACGGTTACTTCCCTGAATAATAATGGTTGTATTTCCATCAGGCAGTACAATCATTTTCAATATCTTAGCAACAGTACCTACTTTGTATAAATCATCAAATGAAGGTTCATCTTTTTTAGGATTTGCCTGGGCAACAACACCGATAATGCGATTTCCTCTGTATGCTTTTTTAACTAGTTTAATCGATTTTTGTCTCCCGACTGTGATAGGAATTACGACACCCGGAAAAAGCACCGTATTTCTAACAGGAAGAATTGGCAGTATTTCCGGAGTCTCCTGCCCGCTCAAATCTTCTTCAGACGAAATCAACGAAATCATTTCTTCGCTATCATCGTCAGCTAACTGACTGAGAGAGTAGGTATTAAAATTATTATTATAGTTATTGCTCATAGTATCGAGATCAAAAATGCCAATCTGTCACAAATCAAAGAATAAAGACAGAAATTTTACGTTTCAACTACAATGGCAATACTTATGCCAAACGAAAAATCGGAAAATTGGGCAGAGTTCCGAAAATATGCTATTTTTATGAATTAAAGTATAACAATTACTTTTATCGAAGAATTTTCGATCCTAAATGAAAATAAACAGTAAACTTATAGTTGGATTAATCTTTTTCAACCTTTGGGCAAATCATTTTTTATTGGCTCAAAAGAAGAACAATTATGTAGTTGATCGGGAAGTTTCATTGAAAGGAGATTCAATCGAAGAGAGAAAACACCCCGAAACTGCTTATAAATTTCATAACCTGGGTAAAATCAACTATTACCGTAATGAAGCAGAACTTAAAGAAATAAGGAAATTTGAAGAAAGTAAAAACTTCGAAGAACTCCTTCCGGCTTTACAAAATTACATCTTAAACTTTGGTGCCGGTAATTTCAACAAAGACACAGATCTTCTCTGGAAGCTTGCGCAGTTACATGAATTTCGCGGAAACAAGGAGGAAGCTATATTTTTCTACAAAATAGTGCTTAAGCACGAACGTATTTTTTCTCTCGAAGCTCGTGTACGCAAACACTACGACACACTCAATATAAACAACGAAGATTCCTGGGTTCCTCTAAAGCATTATTATGAACTTGTAGAATACAGGAAAGCCATTGACACTTTACGCCCTCCCGTTGGGGTATTCATTAATATGGGAGACAATGTCAATTCCCGTTTTGATGATTACGGCCCCGCTATGCATGTAAATGGTAAATATCTGATTTTTACAAGAAGGGTACCGATAGAGAAGTCTTTTGATCCGAAATTGAGCGAAGACCTTTACTTCACACAAAATGACGATGGTTTCTGGAATGAAGCCGAGCTCATGAAAAAGCTCAACACTCCATATAATGAAGGTTCTGCCTGTATTTCCAGAGACGGTCTGACGGTATATTTTGCAAAATGCATGGCTCCTGACGGCATGGGTGATTGTGATATTTATTACACACAACTTAACCCGAAAGACACTTCCTGGTCACCGCCGCAAAATTTAGGTTTTCATATCAACAGCCGTTCCTGGGATTCACAACCAGCATTGTCACATTCTGAAGACACGCTTTATTTTGCATCTGACCGTCTGGGTGGGTTCGGTTTATCTGACATTTATTATTGTGTAAAAAATAAAGGCGGGGAATGGGGTACTCCAATCAACATGGGCCCAATCGTTAATACTTCTAACAATGAAGTAAGCCCATTTATGCACCCGACTTACAATGTTCTTTATTTCAGCTCTAACGGACACCTGCTCAACTTCGGAGAATTTGACATTTACAGAACCCGTTGCATTGACGGTGTATGGATTGAGCCTAAAAACGTAGGCCCTCTGGTAAACGGGAAAGGTAACGAATACTATTTCACTATTGATTCTGAAGCGAAAAACCTCTATTATTCAAGAGCTGAAAATGACGACAATACCAACCTTGATTTGTATTCTTTTCCTCTGCCAATGGAGGCACAGCCCAATGCCATTACTTCTTTCAAAGGCACATTGAGTGACAGTGCTACAGGAAAATCTTTCGATGGTATTGTTTCGATGATTGACTTGACAAACGGTATTGAGATTGCACCAAAAAATATCCATCCTGACGGTAGCTTTGAATTTGACCTGATAGACAATGCAGATTACTTATTGATCATTCAGGGTGACGACTTCTTCCGTATCGAACAAAAAATGCACATAGAAGGCGATACAACTATTCATATCAAAACTCCGTCTATTAAATTCAAAAAGCTCCAGTTTGCTACACTGGAATTTGAAAGGGACAAAGCCAATATCACGCCTTTCATGTATTCAGATCTTGACAAATTATTTGACTTCTTGATAGACAACCCCGATTTCAAACTGATTATATCGGGCCATACCGACAAAAGTGGTGACCCTAATGTAAACAGAGATCTTTCACAAAGACGGGCTGATGCTATTAAAGAATATCTTGCCGCTACGAAAGGTGATTTCATCAAAAAATCCCGTATTAAGGCAATTGGTTACGGAAGCAGTAAACCTATTGTAAAAGAAGAACTGACCGACGCTGACCATAAGCTAAACCGTAGGGTTGAATTTCAGGTAGTAAGACCCGGCGATGAAGAATACGAAGGTTTTTAAGTCACCCAACAAAACGCCATAATGCAACAAGCCCCTTCGTTAGGTTTCTTTTACTTTATTATTGCAATCGCAATCCTTGCTCCTGTCATCTATACCATTTACAGAATAAAAAAGGAGAAGAAATAATTACGAAGCCTCTAGCCAAGTTATATTGTAATGAACAAATACCTTATCGGGATACCGCTGATCGTACTGGCTGATATCCTTTTATTATCTCCTGTTACCTGGCTGTTAAGACAAGCCTCAGACATGCACGTTTTCTTTGGTGCAGTATTGCTTTGTTTGTTACTTTCTGCCAATATCCTTTTAATCAAATTTATCTATTCAAAATTAAAACAATGATCAAAAAGATTTTTATCGGATTAGCGGCACTGCTTACAGTGGCTATCCTCCTGGGTTCATGCACGCGTATCGACGCCGGTCATGAAGGTATACTTGTAAAACAATATGGTACCGATAAAGGAGTACAGGATGTAACACTGGTAACCGGCCGTGTATGGTATAACCCATTCACAGAAGACGTATTCCAGTTCCCGACATTTGTGCAGACTGCCGATTACGAGCCTTTTACAGTAAATGCCAAAGACGGTTCTGTATTCACAGTAGACCCAACTATTTCTTTTTATGTACTATCAGGGAAATCACCACATATATTCAAAAAATACAGAAAAGAAATAGTCCAAATTACTGAAACTACGCTGTTGAATTATGTAAAAGATGCGTTTAGGATTCAGATGAATAAATATACGACAGACGAGCTTATAAGCAACAGACAACAGTTTGAAGCTGATGTACAAAAAACACTTGATGCTACTTTAGGTATCGATGGCTTCAAACTGGAACAACTAACCAGCGGGTTACAATATCCTGAAACCATTGTTCAGGCCATCAATGCTAAGAACAAAGCCGTTCAACAAGCCATGCAGGTAGAAAATGAGCTAAAAGTAGCTGAAGCTCAGGCAAAAAAGAAAATAGTAGAGGCAGAAGCTGAAGCAAAAGCAAACGAATTAAGAATAAAAACACTCAGCCCTCTGTTGATACAACAACAATTCATTGAAAAATGGAATGGCAGTACTCCGCTCTATGGCAATAGTCCGGTTTTCTTTAAAAATATCAACTAATTGAAATGGTGTCAGGAGTTTTCTCCTGACACCATTTTATATATATCAATACTTTGTGTCAGATACAGTGTTCTGATCTGCTGCTATCCTTATCCAATCAGGAGCAAATTATTGATTTTCATAGTGTTTTATTTCGTTGCGGCAGTAGTATCTTCTATTTTCCGGATGTAACCGTTAGAATCTATAAACCAGCTTTCTTTTCCTTCTACAGCATCAAACTCCGTTTCGCCTGTCTGTACACTATAATAGTTAAGTAACTCAAATTTCAGATCAGAAAAAACTCTGATGCTTCTTTTTGACTGGTAATGTGAATTACCTTCCCATACATCTGACCTTATGGCATCAATAAGCTTTAACTGATGAGATATTGTCACCAGCCAGCCGGAAGCCTTCTCCCTATCAAAAAAATGAATAACCAGAAATTCAGGTGTTTTTCCCACCAATACCCCATCCAGTCTATAATCACTTCCTGTCAGGTTAAATACAGAATCTTCATCACCTATTGAATATTCGATTTCTTCATTCCCGAAATCAGAATTTATGCGCTGATATGACAGCTTAAAAAGCTGTTTGTCTTTAAATTCTGAAAGATTGACAGCAAGCCCTTCTTTATATTGGTTTTTATGATTGTCATCTGAAGTGAGGTAGGGAAATTGGATTACAGTTGACAAGCTGTCAATATGTTTTAATAAACGTATGCTGTCTGTAAGTACAACAGGAGCCGTTTCTGTAGTTAGCGCTTCCTTCTGCTTTTCACGATCTTTGTTACATGCAATAATGAGCACACTGATCAATACCAACCAAATAATATTTTGAGTAATTTTCATCGGCTATCCTTTTGAAACACCAATGTATCAATTTATCAGAAAAAACATACTATCTAAAAATATGCCTGTATCTGATAGTTTAGTTTTAAATCAAGTCATGTCTAATACTAAAAAAGCCCACCTGAAATCAGACGGGCCTTAGTAATTTAGAAGTTGGAATATTATTGTACAATGACTATCCGTTTCTATGAACCTTCATAAGTTTTTCTTCCGCAGATAAGGCACGATGAAACGGAGAATCAATTTATTGTATTATAAGCTTCTGCCTATACATGTCTCCTGTTGCTGTACAAACGGATACGACATAAGCTCCCGGGAGAAACCCATTTGTTGCTATGTTGTGTCTGACTCCTGTTTTTTCAACACATTCTTCTCTGTATTCATAAACCTTCAATCCATTAATGTCTGTAATCACTATGATTAGCTCGCCGGCCTCCATCTCATTCAATACCACATTCAAAACTTCTTTTGCAGGATTGGGATATACCAGCACCAAGCCTAAAGACGAGCTGTTAACCGCTTTTATACTGCTATAAGTATATACACCGTTGCGATCCATCATTTTCAACCTGTAATATGTAAGACCCGTTACCACCGACTGATCTCTAAAAGCATAAGAAGTTAAACCTGCAGGTACAAATCCCAATGAATCAAAAGTTCCTCCATCCTGAGATTTTTCGACAACATATCCTGCAAAAGCCCTTTCATTGGCAGAATGCCAGGTAAGTAATGCATTGTTATCAGAAGCCTTTACATTAAATTGAAGCAAAGTAACCGGCAAAGGTGTAATTGATGAACCTGAAAACTCAGAGGTATTATTGGATGGATCTGTCGCAGTAGCTGTTACATAATAACCGGCAGGTACAGTGACTGCCAGCACAACATCATAAGTGGCATTGCCTGAAGCATCTGTAGAGACATTGGTGGTGCCGATATACCTGCTGCCTTCACCGTAGCCACTAGGGTCACGGGACACAGAAACAAAAAACTCTAGTATATAAACCTTATTCGGTTCACTATTGAAAGTACCTGTTACACGCACTGTTGTTGATGTCCATTGGTGTGAAGCAATGACCGGAAAATTCTGTAGCTGGTTAGGTCCGGTATCTGCATCACCGGCATCATTCAGTGTTACCCCGTCAACATTAAGGTCAATTCCTAAGCCTCCGTTTGAAAATATGGAATTTCTCCTGAAAGCATTACCTGTACCTGACTCAACAGCAATACCTCTTAAAGTGTTGAAGGCTATTGTATTTGCGTCATCAGTTCCTGTACCGCCGATACGGTTATCATTTGCTGATTTCAGGTAAACGCCATCATGCGTATTGGCTACAGAAACAGTACCTGCTTTGTCTGTCCCTATTTTATTGCCAGTCACAATATTCCGAGAACTGTTATCAATGAATACACCATTGTAATTGCCGGAAATCAGGTTTCCTTCAAGTGCATCGCTTACACCGTTACCATTAGTACCGATGGTATTATTAATACTACCCCCAGAAATCAAAACACCATAATTGGTATTACCGACGGCGGCAGTACCAGCTGCATTTGTACCGATCAGATTGCCGGCCACAACATTACCAGGAGAAGTATTATGTATCCTGATTCCGCAATCCTTATTTCCGGAAATAAGGTTACCCTCATTAGCGTCATTTACTCCGTCCCCGTCTGTACCAATAACAGTGTTTGTAACATTCAGGATCAGGTAAACACCATGAGCTCTATTACCTAAATCAAGCGTACCTGTGATGTCTGTACCAATATAGTTGTTCTGGATTTTCGTACCTGAAGTTCCGCTTTCAATACCGATACCATGACCTCCGTTTCCTGAAATGATATTACGTTGTGCCGCAAGCGAACCGCCGATCTTGTTATTGTTGTTACCTCCGGTGATATAAATACCTCCGCCATTAGGGAGTATACCGGTACCCGTGGCATTAGTACCGATCAGATTGCCCGCAAAAACATTAGAATAAGTATTAGCCTCAATATAAATACCATAATTGTTGTTACCGGAAATCAGGTTTCCTTCGGTCGCATCGTTTACTCCGTCACCGTCAGTACCCACAATTAAATTTGTAAGACTATTAAAAGCCCAGATCCCATAAGAACGGTTAGGAAGGGCGGCAGTACCAGCTTTGTTTGTTCCGATATAATTACCCTGGATCTTGTTGATCTGAGTACAGTTTTCTATATAAATACCATAACTGTTACTGCCGGAAATAAGATTACGCTGTACAGCCAGCGGACCACCGATCTGGTTGTAATTAGACGCATTGACATATAGATTAAAGAGCCCATTGGCAATTATTGCTGTACCTGCAGCATTGGTGCCCATTAAGTTACCCGCTACAATGTTATAATGACAATTCATAAAAAGGTGAATTGCAGTAAAGCTGTTTCCGGCAATCACATTACCTTCAGTAGCATCATTAATACCATCGGCATTGGTACCAATCAAAGTATAGGTTACGTCTTGTGTGTAAATTCCATAGTACCTGTTACCCAGGTTAGCAGTTCCGTTAATGTCGACTCCTATATAATTACCCTGCACTTTATTGCCGGTTGAATTGCTGATGATATCTATACCGTCCCAGCGGTTACAGGAGATGATGTTTCGTTGTGCAGCAAGTCCGCCACCGATTTGATTATTATTACTGTTGCTGATATAAATACCGGCTGAAAGATTAGCTAAAGCAGCTGTTCCGTTTATGTTCGTACCTATTTTATTACCAGCTACAATATTCTGATTGCTACCTGCAATAATCCTGACACCACTGGCGCCATTACCGGAAAGCAGGTTTCCTTCAGTTGCATCATTTAAACCATCACTATCTGTACCAATAATATTTGAAGAAGCTCCAGACTGCAATAAAACGCCCTGAGTACCATTGGCAAGCGCAGTTATACCATCACTTTTTACCCCTATATAACATGATTGTATTTTGTTCCTGATTGCACCAGCTCCGTCAAGAATAATGCCGCTGCCGCTATTACCCGATATAAAACTGGATATAATCTGATTGTCTGAGGATGTAATAAAAACGCCTATTTGATTCGCCAGGGCCAGGTCTGCTGTAGTCATACCTATATTACAGGCACTTACTGTTGTATTAGCCCTCTCGATACGAATCCCTACAGTGAATCTGTATACATAAAGTCTGTTAATAGTACAGTTAGCAGCATTTACATACAGGCCGTTGTTGTTAGGACTGCAACTGGCGCCATCTATTTCCAGTCTGTTATTAGTAATGGACAGCTGATCTGTAATCGTAGGTAAAGGACTGAGTACATTGATATAATAATTAGCTGTCACATTGATAATATCCGCTCCAGGATTGGCATTGGCATCCAGTATTGCCTGTCGCAATGAGCCTGCTCCTGCATTATTGTCATTGGTAACATTATAAGTAGCCGATGAAACCTGCAAACTGTAAATAGTAAGCAGAAACGGCACAAGTAGTTTGCGGAAGCAGTTCATAAATGTCAGATTAAATGCCCACCGCTATAGGAAATAACAGAAGACCATTAACAATAAATAGGTTAGTTAGTTTTTGAAGTATCTTGCACAAAACCAGTTCTCTATCAAGATCTCCATGCTACAAAATTACCTGCAACCATTACCTTCCTCAATACCTGATATCAGGTAATTTTACAATAGAAGGAATTCCTTAATTTTGAAAATATAATGGAGCTCATCAAAGAAGCTTCCTGTTCTGTATGAAACCGATTATCAGTATTGTTGCTACCTTGTTCTTCTACTGCCTTACAGTAGCAATACCTGCTGCCCATGGAAAGCAATTAACAGAGATCACAGCCAACAATACCGACTACATACTGAATCAGGGAACACTACTTTACAAAAAACAGCATGCAACCATCAGCGATATATTGGAAGTAATAAAAGCTTCTGACAGTGCTTTTATCCGGAACAATATTTATCAGGAAATTAATTATGGGTTCTATAAGCCGAGCGGCTGGTGTAAATTTTCTATTAAAAACACGGGAGACTATAACGACTGGATACTTAAAATACAACAGTCACGTGTTGACACCGTGCAATTGTTCATGCTCCGCGAAAATGATATTCTGGAAAAATTCCCGCTTACAGGCCATTTCCAGAATATCATGGAACGTCCTTACTATTCATTGCATTTTGCCTTTCCTGTCAATATAAAAAAAGGAGAAACCGTCACCTTCTTCCTTTATACCCAAAGGCAGTTTGGCCGCCATGCTACTATTATAAGTCTGGAAAAACTCAGCTATTTCAAAAATTACGAACATTTATTTTCCAATTTCATCAGTGTCATTGAAGGCATGATCCTCCTGGCCATGCTGGTCGGTTTCGTGCTCTACTTCTTCATCTCAGACAAGATATACCTTTACTACAGCATTTACTGTCTCAGCTTTTTTGTACTTGTACTTGCCGATTCAGGCTTCCTGCACGCATTCATTTCTAACGAAAAATACCAGTTCGTCATTAATACATTCACCACCATCTTTTACTACTGGATAGTAGGCTGGCACATGCTTCTGACCATCATCCTTATCAATCTCAAAGCCTACCAGCACAACTGGGCCTACATGGTAGGCCGCGTTTCCGGTTTCCTCTTTTGTTTTATAGCATTGCTATTATTCTTCGTCCCTATTCCTGATGTACTACGCTGGTGGCTGGGTTATTTCTCCTACTTCATCGTTTTCTTTATGGATGCCTACATTCTTTATGTAATCTTCATAGGTATTGTCAGAAAAGAACCCGGTGTTTATTTTTACCTTACCGGCTTCCTGGTAACGCTCTTTGTAGCATCACTGCTGATGATAGCAGATTTGCAGTTGGTAGATGGTATCAACCAAAATACTGACCTTTACTATTTCACTCCTCTTCTTGAAATCATCTTCATGGTATTGGGACTGGGTATTCATTTTTCTGCCAATATGAAAGAGAAATTCAGAGCTCAGATTGACCTCAACAAGACCCAGCACCAAATGCTGACCATTCAGGAGGACGAACGCAGGCGCATTGCCCGTGACCTGCACGACGACGTGGGCAATTCACTTGCCGCTATCAAAAACATGCTCGTACAAAAGCGCGACAATCAGTTGATAGAACAGGAAGTGAACCATATTATCAATGACATCAGAAACATTAGTCACAACCTGATGCCGGTCGACTTCCAGGAACACCACCTATCTTATATTATAGAGCATACCGTTAACAAATTCAAAAACCACCCTTCAATCAGCTTTGAATATGAGCATGCAGGCGATATCATCAAAATAGACCCGGTAAAAGAACTTGTCATCTATCGTATCATTAACGAACTCATCACCAATATCCTGAAACATTCCAACGCCACTTCCGCACTCATACAACTGATCTATCAGGAAGAGGGCCTCATTGTAATGGTTGAAGACAACGGTACAGGTATTCATACAAGCAACAAACAAGATGGGCTAGGACTGAAAAACATCAGGCTCAGAGCTGAATACATCAGTGCAAAACTCAATTTTGAAAGTGACCACAAAGGCACACTTGCCATTTTAGAAATTCCCTATGACCACAACAGCTAAACCTATAAAAGTAATTATTGTAGATGACCACCGTTTGTTCAACGACGGTCTCAACCACATGCTACAGTCTGAACCGGACATAGAAGTAATTGCTCAGATATATGACAGTCGTGAAGCACTACAGAAAATTGATGTAGCCATACCCGATGTAGTCTTAATGGACTTCAACATGCCACATATCAACGGTATCGAACTTACCCACCTGCTATTACAAAGCTGGCCGGGGCTCAAAATAATCATCCTCAGCATGTATGACGAAGCCCTCTACATAGACAAGTTCAAAAAAGCAGGTACACGCGGCTACCTTTTCAAAACCGCATCCGCCCAGCAGGTAGTACAGGCTATCAACCTTGTTTTTAATAATGAAACCATATTCCCCGATTCGAACCAAAAACATACACATGCAGAAGACGATTTTCTTAAAAAACTAAAACTTTCAAACCGCGAAATAGAAGTTATTAACCTTGTAAAAGAAGGCATGACCACCAAAGAAATAGCCGAAAAACTCAACATTTCCTTCTATACAGCCGAAACCCACCGAAAAAATATCAAAACCAAAATGGGAATTAAAGGTGAAGCAGATTTCGTGAAGTTCGTTTACCGTAATTATTAAATACTATTTTACCTTAAAACTTACATGGCATTAGTTGGCCATTTAAAAATTATGTAATTTGGGGTTACAGCGTGCAGAATTAAACAGATCTGCTCCACTTTTCAAGAGAGTAGATCATACTTATTCCCTTCTTTATTTTCTTCCCCCCGCTTAAGCCTAACCTTGGGTGGTCATTTAGTCCTATTAATTTCACCCTTCAAAAGCTCTACAGAGCTACCTTATGGAATGTAAAATCTTTTGGTTTTTACTGCTATTTATCCTATTTGTCATAGTAGGTTCTTTTGCAGTTTATTTAACCGGCGCTATCGAAATAGCGACCAAACACTTTTAGGCTATATAGCCTGCATGATTGCGCTTTCAGAATTTTACGTAATTGAATCTTTAAAACAGATATATTGAGTCTGTAAACCAGACAAGACATCCAGAATATATACTCTCCCCGATACCTTGTTACGACAATAAAGCGGAACATGCTTCCTGTCTGGCCGATGTTGAAAAATGGCATATTTTATCTGATTGTCAACTCTGGTTCTATCCATAATTTTCAGAAAAAACTCAAAGCAAAAGGTGTTAATGGCAAAACAGCATCGCCCTGAACCTTATGGCTGCAGTACTGATTTGTATTAGTTTACCGCCCTCTGCAAACCCCGCAAGTACCACCTCCGGAACAATGCGCGCACCTTGTACAGTTTTTACAAATATCACAGTTTTTTGAGCCTGTACATTTACCTGAGCACTCCATAACATTTTTATGCGACGCACAGGAAAATGTAAGAAAAAGCAACAGAGAGATAAATAGTTTATATACCGCAGAAGAGAATAGCTGATTTTGTTCCATGCCGTTTTACTTAAAATGATTAATGACTATCCGCTTCTATGAATCTTCTTATGTTTTCTTCCGCAGATAACGCAAATTAGGATTTAAAACTCCGGTTCTGCAAACCCTGAAAGTTTAACAATCAATAAAATCTATGCTATCAGTGAGATTCAGAATCCCTGTTTAAACGAATCAGGTAAGGTACGATGAAACGGATACTCAATAAATGATTTATAAAGATAACAGACTTTTAGAGAGAAACCAGCTTCCGGTAATGTGGATATAGTTTTCAATTCCACTACTCCCAAATAAACCAATGGCCTTCCATCACCTTGCTGCTGATATGACTTCGGAAACTCAGTTACCCGCTACCTGTTTCGATAGGTTCAACCTATTTATTAATATAACCCTCCAACAGTTTTGAACTATTGGAGGGTTAAAAGAGTGCTATTACAACAATTTAATATTCTTATCTGCCAGTGACTGCCTGTGATCATCGCCCCAGATGCTTACCTGCACCTCCCCGATATGTGCTTTTTTAAGCATAAACATACAAACACGTGACTGGCCTATTCCACCACCAATAGACTCTGGTAACTTGTCGCCCAGCAACATAGAGTGAAATGACAGCTTGGAACGTTCCTGGTTGTTTCTAACCTCCAGTTGATAAAGCAATGCTTTTTTATCAACACGAATCCCCATAGATGACAATTCAAAAGCTGTATTTAAAACAGGATTCCATACAAGAATATCCCCGTTAAGACCTTTGTAACCATTGCTGTTTTCTGTACTCCAGTCATCATAATCAGCAGCTCTGCCATCATGCGGTTCTCCGTTGCTCAGCTCTCCACCAATACCATACAAGAAAACTGCACCATGTTCTTTCACAAGAGCATTTTCTCTTTCTTTTGGTGTAAGGTTCGGGTATTTCTGTAAAAGCTCTTCGGCAGAAACAAACTTAATTTCTTTAGGCAATACTGCTTTTATTTCAGAATAACGAGCTTCTACGTCACGCTCTGTTTCATATAACGACTGATAGATTTCAAGTACGGTTTGCTTCAGAAAAGCAAAAGTACGACTGGACGGAGCAATGTGTTTTTCCCAATCCCACTGATCTACATAGATAGAATGAATAGGTGTATAGTCTTCGTCAGGGCGAAGGGCACGCATATCGGTCAGAATCCCTTCGTTTACTTCTATTCCCAGTTCTTTCAAACGTAATCTTTTCCACTTGGCCAATGAATGCACCACTACTGCACGTTGCTCATTCAATGACTTGATAGGAAACCCGACCGGTCTTTCTATACCGTTAAGGTCATCGTTAATTCCTGTTCCGTCTAACACTACCAATGGTGAAGATATCGGAATAAGGTTTAATGTCTGCGCTAACTTCTGTGCAAATGTTTGCTTGACAAATGTAATTGCCTGCTCTGTTTTTAATAAGTCTCTTCCCATACCTTTTTTAGAATTCTCAGGATTGGCAGGCCAATTCTTCTGTTATCTGATTACAAAATTGATTTAATTATCAAAAATAGTCTCAAATAACGACTTTATAAATAAAAATCACTGACATTGCTGCAAGAAGTTTTACAATTGGCTCTCAGCAACACCAATGCTAATCTGACACAAAGATTGAATTAACGGGCGCTCATATCAGGCTGAAGCTTTTGACAGGGATGCAGTATCAGAAATAAGAACAGACTAAAAATGTGTAAAAAAACTCTAATACAGAATCGTTTATGATAAATCATAAACGATTCTGTAGGGACATGAAGCTCTATGCGTTATATGCTACGGCAAATTCTTTCGCAAAATCTTCCAGCTTTGTTTTTGACAGTGTAACAGGATATTTACGATAATCTTCAAACATTTTTCCGGTTCTAATGGCCTGTCCCATTTCTACATAATTCTTAGCAACTTCATCCGGTAATCCTGCTCCTATCATACCTGCCAGGCTGTCTTCATCTTTAAAATCAATCCATGGCAGTTCAGGTTTACCAATTGCTGCCCCCAATACTTTGGCTATATCCGTCGTGCTACGGTCGTCACTGATTACATAACGGATGCCTTTACCTGTAAATGTCAGACCGGTCAATTCCTCAGCTGCGGCAGTGGCAATGTCTGCAGGATGTACCAATAAGATTTTTGTACCGTCTCCATAGTTTCCTCCGATAATGCCGGCACCTTTGATCATACCAATATTGGCATAAAAGTTAGTGTAAAAATTACCAGGACGCAGGTGTTTAACGTCTACACCTTCGAGCTTATTCAGTGCTGATTCAGAACGGTAAATACCGCTTACCGGGCCACAGCCTTCTGCCATGTGTGCACCAATACTGCTCAAGTGTACTACCTTTTTAACACCAGCAGCCTGTATTGCTTTTGCATAATTCTCTCCGATCTGACCGATATAGCCTTTCCAGTCAGCAGCGGCAAAAGTAGGCGGTACCATAACGTAAACTGCATCTGCCCCTTTGAACGTTTGCGTTAAAAAAGCTACGTCTTCAACAGATCCGATTGCTGCTTTAGCTCCGAGCGCTTCGATAGCAGCTTTCTTGTCTTCTTTTGTAGTAACGACAGTAACGTCGTGTCCGGCAGCAACCAGCTTCAGAGTTAATGGCTTACTGATATTTCCGAGTGATCCTGTGACAATGTATTTCATGACTTTTGGGTTTTGATTAACGATATAACAAATGTATATTTGCACTTACTTTAAGACAAGTACTAACCCTAAAGTATGTATCATGACAGCCATTAAACTTTCATCCACCAATCAACTAAACAAGGAACAAGCGCTTACTTCATGCCCTGTTACCTTTACTCTGAACAAAATAGGTGGCCGCTGGAAACCTCTGATTATCTTTCAGTTGATGAATGGCACTAAGCGTTATGGTGAATTAAAAAAATCTATCCCGAATATCAGTGAGAAAATGCTGATTCAGCACTTAAAAGAATTGGAGGTTGACAATCTGGTAAACCGCAAAGCCATGCCCGTAGTACCTCCGCATGTAGAATATAGTTTAACCGATCCGGGAAAGGAATTGACACCAATCTTAGGGGCTATGGTTGAATGGGCGGGAAAATATAATGTATAGCTTCATTCCGGATTCTGTCCAGTAAACCGTTGTACTGCACCCACAGATCAACGATGGAGGAAACTGGTACAGACTAAAGGGTGTCAGGCCATACATAAAAATTTAGAATCTTAAATCTCGTAATCTCACACGATTTAAAGAATAAGCCTTAATTTTGCAGGAATGAGTGACATGGTTGTTAAAGGTCCTGCCTGGAAAAGATATTTAGGGGCATTGGCGGTACTTACGGGTGCCGTTTGTTTTTCAGGGAAAGCTGTATTGGTGAAACTGGTGTATCAGTACGATGTTGACTACAGCACGTTACTGGCCATTAGAATGGGGCTATCACTTCCGTTTTATCTCGTACTTTTATTTTTCATTCCTAAGCAACCCAGCGACCTGCGTGTTATTGATGTTTCTATAGTATTTGCGCTGGGAATACTTGGCTACTACCTATCAAGTGTGTTCGACTTTATGGGCCTACAATATGTAACGGCAAGTATGGAACGGCTGATCTTGTTTATCTATCCGACTATTGTGGTAGTACTTTCTGCCATTTTCCTTAAAATAAAAATCACAAAAATTCAGGTATTAGCGCTGACACTTACCTATTCGGGAATGTTTATTGTTTTCAGAGATGGACATAATGCCCAGGGACCAGATTTGATTCAGGGTGCTATTCTGATCTTTCTTGCAGCATTTACTTATGCCTGTTATCTCATTGGCACCGGTTATATGATCCCTAAATTCGGATCTGTATTATATACCTGTTATGTAATGATTATTGCTGCTATTGCCGTGATCGTTCACTTTCTTGCCACAAACCCGATCTCAAGTCTTGACCTGCCAATGCAGGTTTGGATATATGGTGTGATTATGGCTGTTTTTGCAACAGTGATTCCTTCATTCCTGATTTCTGAAGGTATCAAGATGATTGGTGCGGGCAATGCATCAATCATTGCAGCCGTTGGACCTGTATCTACTATTGTACTCGCTTATTTGTTCCTGAACGAAAGCGTATCATTGACAGAAGGAATCGGAACAATATTGGTATTGGCGGGGGTGTTGCTTGTGAGCCTTAATAGTACAAAGTAGTTGATAGTTGTTGGTTTGTAGTTGTCAGGGTACAACTATTTAGACTGCTAATTATTAGGTGACTATTGCTTTTTGCCAGTTCCTTTCCTAACAACTAACAACAATCACCCAACAACTAAAACTTAATCTATCTTCACCGGCTTTTTGTTTTCATCTACTGCCACAAAAGTAAAAGCTCCTCTTACTGCAAGAATTTTTCCGGGTTTGTACATTTCCTCTACATGTATCTCTACTTCTGCTTTTATGCTTGACGTACCTACCTTGATCACTTTGCCTATCAGCTCCACAAAAGTGCCGGCAGGAATCGGGACTTTAAAACTAATTTCGTCAGTAGCTACTGTTACAAGCCTTTTTCTGCAAAAACGTGTTGCTGCTATAAAAGCAATTTCGTCCATCCACTGCAATGCAGCGCCACCGAAAAGCGTATCATGGTGATTGATGTTATTTGGCCAAACAGCTTTTGTAATAATTGCTTTTGACGCCTCGGCTCTCTCCTCAAAGTTCTCCATATAATTTTGCTAAATGCTTTATGCAAAGTGCGTAATGTATTGCTAGTAACAAAATATTATTCCCTATTCCCTATTCCCTATTCCTAAATTAAAAATTGAAGATAACTCCTGTTTGTAAACGTCCGGCATTGCCCATAACATTGCCATTTAATCGCTCATTCATTATCCGCTGATACATAAACTGTACAGTAAATGCTTTAATGCTTACATCTAATCCGAGGTTATAAAACCAAGAATATCCTCCCGAACCGGACACTTCGGTCATACCCTGATAATCTGCACGTGCCTGTTCAAAGTAAACACCGACTTTAGGAATCAAACGCAACACATCTTCCTTGGCTTCTATTACGCCAAAGACATTCCCCATCCAGTTAAAACGATTTCCAAGAAGGTGATCATTCGTACCTCGCGTGGTCAATTTATAGCTCAGGTAATTTTCAAGACCAAGTTTATTCTTGTAAGTAACGGTATAGGCTCCGCGCAAAATAAAGTCCCAGGACGATGTACCCGGCTGCAATTCATATTGGTATTGTTCTCCATTCGGACTTCTGCCATTTGACTTACCCGTTGGCAATTTCAACATTACTCCGGGTTTTAGAAAGTGCTTAAAATCTCCCTTTTCAATAGTATGTACATATTCACCGCCTACAATTATATCGCTCAGGCCAGACATACGCATAATACTGTCAGAAACAGGATAGGGAGTTTTATAAACTTTGGCAAAGTATATCTCATTAGAAACAAAAGGAATAAAAACCGTCAGGTTCCATTTCTCTCTGATAGCCCAGTTGCCGCGGATCTCCATAGTCTGATAACGCTCATAATCCTTCGGTGTGCGGTCTACATATAAACCATAACTCTCGGGGTCATGCATTATCCGCGCAGTATTATTCTGCGGCTGCAGAGAAAAATTATGATCATTACCCAATTGTGAGTAACCATTAAAAAGGCGATAACGGTAAAAAGCACCTATATATGATTTGTTATTGCGATTGGCGTACTCATATACATTACATACATCACAGGCCAGGGTCTGCAGTGAAGTCAGCAACAAGAGCCCCAGAATCAATTTTTTCATTATTTCTTACTCACGAAATCGTAGTCATTCAAAGTATTCAAAAAAAGGATTATCTGATCCTTTTCGATCTGGGAAAGCACTATGCCATTACCTAAGACAGGTGTCAATGTAGGCGACTTTTTAACTCCTGACACAAAGAAATCAAGCACTTCATTCAAAGTTGCAAAACGGCCATCGTGCATATAAGGAGCAGTAAAGGCCAGATTTCTAAGCGTCGGCGTTCTATATTTTGCTTTATCATTGACATAGTCTAAAGTAATGCGTGCTCTTCCCCAATTAGGGTCATCAAGTTCAGGGTAATCAGGCAACTCCGCATCCAGTCCGATATTATAATACTGCTGATCAGTAAATAATACTCCGGAATGGCATGAGGCACATTTCAACTCAACAAGCTTTTCACCTGCCAGTTCTTCTGCAGTTAGCGCTGTTTTACCCAATAAATACTTGTCATACCTTGACCCTGCCGATACCAGTGTGCGCTGATACTGTGCAAGCGCCATGGTAATTTCACGTTCTTTTACCTCATTTTTTCCGAAAACACTTTTGAAAAGCTTTTGATATGCTGCATCAGCCGTCAACTGCTTTTCAAGTAATGCTAAATCCATGTTCATTTCCAGATGGTCAGTAATTGGTGCCAGTGCCTGGTTTTCCAGACTATTCGCCCCACCATCCCAAAACAAAGCTTTCTCCCAGGCTTTGTTAAATAACGCAGAGCTGTTTCTGTGCCCGTTTTGTCCGGTCACTCCCAAACTGAATGCTTTTCCTTTATCTGAAAAAGCATTTTCCGGCATATGACAGGAAGCACATGAAATAGAGTTGTCTGATGAAAGCTGCGTATCGAAAAACAGTTTTTTACCGAGATCGACTACTTCAGCACGCATTGGATTAGCTTCCGGAATAATAGGTTTAGGGAAATGAGGAGGTTGCTCAATACTATAAACAGCAACCTCCTCTTCTCTTGGATGACAAGAAAAGGCACCAAATAAAAGTAAACCAATACTTACTACCTTTTTGAACTTCATGCCTTAATTAGCAGGGACTTCATTGGTTACGCTCGTCAATGTAAACATTGATGCATAATTATTTGCGAGATTGGCCGCACCGGTCCCCATCATTACATTGTTCTGAGCCCTCATATCAAAATTGGTAGTACCGGTAAAAACTTTCTCCACATTAGCCACCACTTTAATAGTACTTGAGCCTCCATTACTGATAACAGATGTAGTTGGTAGATCAAACGTTATCCATTTCTTATTTGAATCAGATCCGGCATGGAAAACCTGAGACAATTCTGTCGATCCGCTTTTTTGCTTGCTTTTACCTTCAAACATCAAAAACTTATAACCACTGCTCCAGCTCCAGTATATATTATTGTTTCTGTTTAAAGCATCAATATCCGGAACAACTGTTGCAAAATTGGTTGCAGAATCTAAACCGACAAGGAAACGGATCTGATCATACTCCCCGGCTACTACATTCGGAATATGAAAAGTATTGTAATGTGCTACCCTTGCAGCAGGGTCTTCATTTGCCTGATCAAACAGATAATAACTATTAGGAATATTGAAGTAAGTACCATCCGATTTCTTTCTCAACTGCACATTTGTAACAAAGAATTTAAAAGTCGAAGCCGTAATACTATCTGCTCCATTATTGATCGGATAGTAAGTATTCAAATCAAAATCACCACCATTAATAGCAGATGTAAAACCAAAGTTTAACTGACCAACCCCAGGAGCGGGATCCTGGTCTTTATACTTTACACAAGAAACTGTACCTAAAGAAATAACCAATGCAATAACTGCAAATAAAATATTTTTCATTTTTATCAATTTAAATAATAAGATCAATCCAACCGATAGGTTACCGGCATACGCTATTACTACAAACAATTGTAATAATAGTAAGCAACTTATAAGGAATGACTAAACGAGGGGTGGCCGGAAAACCGAAGAGGTAAAACCTGCCAACGACTGAGGGAAAGTATCAACAGGATAATTCATAACAATAACAGACAAAACAACCGGCTTCACCTCAAGCGCAATATTACCTATATATTCAGAGACACTTAGTTCTATTGGCCTGCTCTCTGTTTTATCTGCTCCCAAACGTTTCAATGTCTTTTTTAAATGACATTTACCCTTACAGTTCAGCGTTGGCTTGTCACGATTTTCGCAGAGTTCCCTGACAATAAAATCTTTATTGATCTGATAATGAACAGAAACCAAAGCAATACTAAAGATATGAACCACCAGCAAGGCGATCATACATAATAGTGCTATTTGTTTCGTTAAATTCATTATTACAAAGCTAATTCTGAAATGAGTAGTATCAAAACGGTGAAGCAAACTTCGGATTTTGGATAAAAGTACTATCGCTTAATGTTTTCAGGAATGCAATAATATCTGCTTTTTCCTGAGCCGTAAGCCCCAGACTTTTACCATTTACTTTATTACTGGCACTCATATTCGGATCCAGCGTAGCACTGTTCTGAACATGTTCATTATAATGATCAAGCACTTCTTCCAAAGAATTAAATCTGCCATCATGCATATAAGGAGCAGTCATGGCAATATTCCGAAGCGTTGGCACTTTAAATTTTCCGTTATCGAATGCCGCCTTAGTGAATCCACCCAAACCAGGATCACTTGGTGACGCATCCAGTCCATTATTGTGAAAACCATTCAGAAATGTCAGATACCCCCCCCCGTGACAATCGCCACAATTACCGCCTCTCAAACCATTTTCAGGTGTTGGATGGGTCTGAAACAACACCATTCCATTTCTTTCCTGAGCACTTAACACATATTCCTTTCTGATGAATTTATCATAACGGGAATTTGAAGACACCAGTGTTCGTTCAAACTGAGCCAATGCTTTGGCTACAAGTTCTGCTGTAATCTGATCAGTACCGAATGCATTCATAAACTTTACAGGATAATTTGCAGAAGCCTGTAACTTACCCACCATCTTATCGAGAGGCTGATGCATTTCCAAGGAATCCTGAATAGGGAATAAAGCCTGCTTTTCTAAAGTAGAAACACGTCCATCCCAAAAAAACTGTGTTTGCCAAACCAGGTTAGCCAATGACATTGACTGGCGTTTACCAGGCTTTCCATCGACACCTATACTAAACGTGCGTTCATCAGAAAAGGCATGTTCCTGTTTATGACAACTGGCACATGAAAGCGTATTATCAGCAGAAAGCATTTTTTCGTAAAAAAGCATCCTGCCCAGCTCTACACCTGCTTCAGTAGTCTGATTATCTTCAGGCACTTTATAAGTACCGAAGTATGCCGGAGCATCAATGAGCGGAGAACCGGAAAGCGGATTCGGACTATCATACTGCTGCCCGCAACCTCCCAGACACACAAGCATGCCTAAACAAATGAATACAATAAACGCTAATGCATTATTCTTCATTCTTTCAATTTTAGTAAATACAATAAGGAATGACCAATCTCAGATTGGTATAACAAATATACTACAACCAAAGGTTGCAATAGTAAACAGGAAAGAGCTTAAACCAGTGGAGGCCTGAATATGGAAACTGTAAATCCGGAGAATAGTGTATGCAAATTATCTTCCTGATAATCCTTTTCTCTGAACGAAACAAAACCGGCCTGAATGTGTAGTGCCGGCGTATCAATATACTCTGAGATACTTAATTGTATCGATTTGCTTTCTGTTTTTTCGCCATCCAGGCGTTTCATTGTTTTTTTCAAATGGCATTTGCCATTACAATTCATCTTGGGCTTTGTGCGATTCTCGCAAAGGTTTTTTGCTATAAAATCCTTATTAATCTGATAATGGGCAGAAACTAATGCAGTACTAAAAATATGAACTACCAATAAGGTAATCATACTTAGTAAAGCTATTTGTTTCGTCAGATTCATCATTGCAAAGCTAATCCCCAAATGAATAGGATCAAAATGATTACTGCAGAGAGGTTGCATTCAACGTCTCTGCAGTAAATCATATACTATTTGAACCAGTATCTCACACCTGCGTTTGGCACAACAAAGGCCAATCCCGGATCATTAGCCATTTCTACATATACACCAACTTGTGCAAATGCTGACAACGGCACTCCAATACCTTTAAAGAAGTATTCTGCTCCTCCATTAACATTCAAACCTAAGTTAACTTCAGTTACATTGTCGTTACGATAATGAGTACCATTATGCCAATAGTCATTCGTATAATAATTAACAACATTCATCTGAACACCACCACCTGCATACCACATCAATTCAGGCAATGCCTTAATTTTTTGATGATAATGGAAGTTAACAAGAAAAGTCCCCATTCTTCTTACGCTATAATAATCATAGGCATAATCCTTTCTACGTCTGTAGTTACTATTATAAGCCGCGTAATTACCTCCAAAGTTTGGAGCTAAACCTGCCATAAATTCAAGGTCAAACTTTTGATTCAGGTTCAGCTTAGCATTTACACCTGTAGGGATACCCGCCACCAGACCTGCTCCAAAAGTTTTATCAGAAGCATCACCACCACCTTTTTGAGCCGAAGCAATACCAACGCTCATAAAAATAGCCAAAACAAAAACGAATACTTTTTTCATATCAAATAATATTAAGTTAAATTTTTGCATAAAAAAATCAGCTAAGCGTGAAGCCTAGCTGATTGAAAATACACATTTTTTCAATTAAATCTACTTAGAAAGTACTTTAATTTTAGCCATTTTGCTTTTGTAAGTACTCAAATCGTAACCAGCCATGTTTGACAAGTTACCAGCTTTGATTGCAGCTGCGTATTTCTCAGCTACTTCTGCCTTACCATCAAACAAATCTGTATTGCTGATGTATTTGCTTATTTGTGGGATACCGAAATTATTTGGCATGTCTTTATTCTTTTAAATAAGTGAATAATATAAATCAAACGCTGATTAAGCAGCCGGTTGTTTGTCCAAAACAGACATTACAGACTTAACAGCTACTTCAGAAGCCTTCAATAATGCCAATTCATCAGCATTCAATGAAACTTCAAGAATTCTCTCAACACCAGCTTTACCCAATACTACAGGCACACCTAAGTAGCAATTGTCGATACCGAATTCACCTTCCAGTTTGATACAAACAGGGAATACGCGTTTCTGGTCTTTTACGATAGCTTCAACCATCTGAGCAGCTGCAGAACCTGGTGCATACCAGGCAGAAGTACCCATTAATTTCACTAGTTCACCGCCACCACGCTTAGTTCTTTCAAGAATAGACTGCAATGTTTCAGCATCGATCAATTCTGTAACCGGAATACCAGCTACAGTTGTGTAACGAGCCAATGGAACCATTGTATCACCGTGACCACCCAACAACTGAGCCTGAACGTCTTTTGGAGACACATTCAATTCTTCAGCGATAAATGCTCTGTAACGTGCCGTATCAAGAATACCGGCCATACCAATTACTTTAGTTCTTGGCAATTTAGAAGCGATGTGCGCCTGGTAAGTCATTACATCCAATGGGTTAGAAACCACAATGATGATTGCATTTGGAGAATGCTTGATAACGTTTTCTGTAACAGTTTTAACGATACCGGCATTGATCGCGATCAAATCGTCACGAGTCATACCCGGTTTACGTGGCAAACCTGAAGTAATTACTACAACATCAGAATTAGCAGTTTTGCTATAATCGTTGGTAACACCTACTACTCTTGAATCATACAAGTCGATAGGAGCTTTTTGAGAAATATCCAAAGCTTTACCTTCTGCAAAACCTTCTTTAATATCAAGAAGAACGATTTCATTCGCTACTTCTCTGTAAGCCAATACATCAGCGCAAGTTGCACCTACGTTACCAGCCCCTACTACGGTTACTTTTGCCATTTTTATTACGTTTTATGATGTTAGTAATCTGTACACTAAAATAAGAGTTGCAAATTTATTCATGTTAATCTATTTAAAAAATGATTTATCAGGTTTTTAAAGTGCTATTTCAGAATTAATATTAAATAAAGATTACCTTTTTGTTAAGCCGCTTTTTGTTCACTTATTAAGCGTATTTTTGAGCTACAAACGCTGAAGATTATGAGCAAGAAAATCTCTAAAGACGAATTGCGCAACCAGATTGCAGAGCAATTACACGGCCTGTTGAACGGCCACGATGAAAAAGCAGGAAAAAAAGTAAAGAAGTCTGTTGAGAACTTTGCTGCCAAACTTGCTTCCAAATTCAAAAAAGTAACGAAGAAGCTTGTGCAGAAAGAAGAAAAAGAAACTGCAAAATTAACGAAAAAAGCAGCAAAAGCAGCTCCGGCAAAGCCAAAGAAGAAGACCTCTGAACCTGCCTAAGCGCAGTTTACATACAGATCATCTCCCACCCACGAGTCAATTCGTGGGTTTTTTATTAGCCACATTTTTAGACTAATCTAAAAATATTTTTATGTTAATATTATTTATAATTATATATTTGTCAAAATAACTTTTATAAATACACTAATCCATGCGCCTGATTTACCAATTACTGATCTACACACTTCTGCCTTATTTTGCTTACAGCCAGCATACTATAAAAGGAAAAATTACCCATATTGAGAATAATGAGGAGGTAATTGGTGCCGCAATCTATATTCCTGAACTAAGAATAGGCACTTCAACTGATGTAGACGGAACATACACTATTAAAAATATCCCAACCGGTAAGTACACTATAGAAGTAAAATACACTTCACATAAAACAATTATAGAAACGATTGATGTTAGTAGTGATACGATAAAAAACTTTGTAATTGAAAACTACGCTGTGACTTTGGATGAAGTAATCATTTCAGGCAGCTCAACCAAAACCATCGTTAAGGAGAGCCCTATTCCTATTGCTACTTTTTCGAAAACCCAATGGCTTCAAAGCAGCTCTACCAACTTAACTGACGCAGTATCTAAATTACCTGGTATGTCACAAGTAACAACCGGGGTAGGTTTATCAAAGCCTGTGATTAGAGGCTTGGGTTTTAACAGAGTGATTACCATGCATGACGGGATCAGGCAGGAAGACAACCAGTGGGGAGAAGAACATGCTATCCAGGTTGACGAATATTCTATTGACCGTTATGAAATCATTCGTGGGGCGGGTAGTTTAATGTATGGCTCAGATGGACTTGGCGGGGTGATGTCACTACTCTCGGCACGGCCTGTTGAAGAAGGCAAAATCATCGCTAATGTTTTAGGCAATTACCAAACCAACAACAATATGTATGGCTGGTCAGCCATGACAGCCGGCACACAAAAAGGGGTTAACTGGATGCTGCGTACAAGCCAAAAAAGTGCGAATAACTACCGAAACCAATATGACGGCCGCGTGTATGGCTCCAATTTCCGGGAAGACCTCAATGTAAACGGAATGGTTGGTATCAGTAAAAAGTGGGGCTTCTCCCGGCTTTACTTCTGTTCATGGAATAACCGCATCAACATTATTGACGGAAGAAGAGATGCCAATGGGCGTTTTATCAAAAGTATTGCAGTAGCCGATACAGTGCAGGATGTAGCAGTATCTGACAATGAATTGAGTACAAGAAGTATCAACCCATCCAATTCTCAAAACCTCAGCAATTATAAAATTTCTACAAACAACCTTTTCCTGATAGGCAAATCATCACTCATGGCCAATGTCGGCTATAGTCAAAACCATAGAAAAGAGTATGGTAACGTATTGGCCCCGGACGTACCTGACTTATATTTCTATTTACAAACCCTTTATTATGATTTCAGATTAACATTGCCGGAATACAAACATTGGGAGGTGACTATAGGAACTAATGGTATGTACCAGAGTATGCATAACAAAGGTGCCGAAACGCTTTACCCTGACTTCAAACTGTTCGACAATGGTGTATTTGCATTTGCGAAAAAGAAAATCAGGCGATTGGTTATAAGCGGAGGCGTACGTTATGACATCAGAACTCTCCACATTGCTCCGCTTTGGATTGATGCCAATGGTAAATTCCAAACAACCCCTGAAAATGCAGTAGAACAGCGGTTCCCTGGCTTTGACCCAACTTACTCAAATGTCTCAGGAAGTCTTGGCGCTGTATATAACTTAACAGAAAAGCTCCTTTTACGCGCTAATGTTTCCCGTGCATTCCGTGCCCCTACTGTTCCTGAATTATCATCTAACGGCGAACATGCAGGAACTTACCGTTATGAAATAGGCAATATCAATGCAGTACCTGAAATTGCTCTGCAGTCAGACTTAGGTTTTACTTATGAAACAGCCAACATCTATGTAGATGCAGCCATTTATCAAAACAATATCCAGCACTATAGCTATTCTGAACGTGTAAACACCAAAGGCGGCCAGGATTCAATCATTAATGGTGTTCCTGTATTCCGATATACACAGGGTAATGCGCAACTATATGGAGGAGAAGTTCAGGTGACAATCAACCCTCGTTCTGCACGTTGGTTTAGTTTCACACAAAGTTATTCTGCGGTTTTCACTCAAAACCTTTCTGCAAAAAATGATTCGGCTAAATACCTGCCATTTATGCCTCCCCCACGCTGGTTATCACAACTTAAATTTACAAGGGACAGAACAGGACATATATTAAGAAACACCTATTTTCAGGTGAGCCTAGAATACAATCAGGCTCAAAACAGGGCTTTATTGGCTTACAATACAGAAACCCGGACACCTGATTATTACTTATTAAGCGCGGGTATAGGCACTGATTTTACCAATAAGGCTAAACGTACTATTTTTTCCGTTTATATTTCAGCACAAAACATTACCGATGTTGCTTATCAAAATCAACAAAACAGGTTAAAATACCTTGGTGTAAATCAGGCCACAGGAAGACAAGGAGTATATAATATGGGGCGAAACATCAGTATTAAAGTGATGATTCCTCTTGATTTTAAAAAATAAACCAAGGGTAACCTGACTTAAACTGACTCTGATGTATGAGTCAGTTTAAGTTCTCAAGCCATCATTTTCTTTCCGCAGACAAGTAAACTACATAGACAATAAAGCACCTTTCTTCTACTAAGAAGCAACTTTCGTAGATATTTTTTTCAGAGCTTCAAGGGATTTCATACATTTGACTACTACTCCTCCAAAAGTATCATTCAATGACGACCCCTAAGACTTCAGTGATCCTTATCACGCTTAACGAAGAGCGGAATATCCGAAGATGTCTTTCTTCTCTTTCTTTTGCTGATGAAATCATAATTGTTGACAGCTATAGTAAAGACAAAACATTCGAAATAGCCCAGACCTATTCTAACGTAAAAATATTTCAGCATGAGTGGCTAGGCTTCTCGGCAGCTAAGCAACTTGCTCTTAGCTACACTTCAAATGACTGGGTACTCTGGATTGATGCTGATGAAGAAGTAACGGTGGATCTGGAAAATGAAATCAAGGCAACTCTTCTTAACAATAATGATAAGATCGCTTTCGACTTCCCAAGAAAAACTTTTTTCATGAATGAGTGGGTAAAGCTCTGGTATCCGGGAAAAGTGCTACGTCTATTCAATAAAAATCACTGCCATTTCAGCAAGGATATCGTCCACGAGAAATTAGAAACAGATGGTTCAGCAGGAATAGGACATCTTCATTCAGATTTACATCACTATAGCTATAATTCTGTTCATGATTATATTCAAAAAATGAATACTTACGGCAAGTATAGCGCTGAGGAATATATAAGAAGAGGAAAAAAATTTCAAAGCTGGAAATTATCAGTAAATCCGTTATTCACCTTTGTAAAAATGTATTTCCTTAACGGAGGTTTTTTACATGGCAAAATAGGCTTTATCATTAGCGTAGGCAGTTCTTATTCCAATTTTATAAAATACCTCAATTTCTATTATCTGGACAAAGAACGGAATAAGCAAAAGACTGAAAAACAGCCCTATTTCGCTATAAAACAAAAAGTATGAGCTAATTCAAATTCCTTGTTATTCTGAGGCTTTTGTCTACTAGTTAAAATGCATGGACTTCGCTGCCAGGTATTCATTAAAACGATCCTTATAGTTATCAGCCACAGTTATAGAAACTTTGTTAATAAGCACCTGACCGCGTTCAATTGCTTCAATGCTGTCTAAATTAACAATAAAGGATCTATGAATGCGCATAAATTTCTTCTCAGACATTTGCTCTTCCAAAGACTTCAGGCTCATCAGCGACATAATAGGCTTTGTCGGCTGGCTTTGTAAGTGAATTTTCACATAATCTTTTACACCTTCAAAATAAAGAATATCATTTATCTTTATTTTAACGAGTTTATAACCCGATTTCACGAATATAAAATCATTATTATCTCCTGCAGAAACCTGCTGTCCTTTATCAACCAGAGCAAACCAGTCCTTTGCTTTATTGGCTGCCTTTAAAAACTCTTCATAATTGAACGGCTTCAAAAGATAATCCAGTGCATCCACTTTAAACCCATCTAAAGCATACTGCTCAAAAGCAGTAGTAAACACAATGCGCACATCAGAGTTACTTAAAGTCCTCGAAAATTCCAGCCCGTTCAGCTCCGGCATCTGTATATCCAAGAACATCAGATCTACCTTTTGAGTATCCAATACTTCCATTGCTTCAAAAGGGCTGGAGCACCTGCCTACCAGTTCCAGAAAAGGAGTACGTTTCACATAGCTCTCAATCAGATCAAGTGCCAGCGGTTCATCATCTACAATCAAACATGTGATCTTTCTCATACATCTATGCTTAGTTCACTTCTGAATATATCCCCCTGCAATTCCTGCACCAATTTGTATTTACCCGGATAAAGAAGGCTCAAACGTTTCTGAAGATTTACAACACCAATTCCGGAAATACTCTGATCCTCTACTCCTTTCGGGTAATATGTATTTTCTGTAATAAATACCACATTGGTATCCTTCACAATCATTTCAATCAGAATACTCGTGGGGCGGTTAACAGAAACTCCGTGTTTAAAAGCATTTTCCAACAAAGAAACAAATAACAATGGCGCTATTTCCCTGTCATGATACACTGTCGGGAACTTCAATTCCAAAACCGCTTTTGCCGGTAAACGCAAAGCCATTAGTTTGCTGCAGTTCTGTAAAAACTCAATTTCTTCTGAAAGGAAAATGCGCTCCACCTTTGTTTCATTCAGAATATAGCGCATTAACTTGCCCAGGCCATGAATGGCTGCTTTGGCTTTATCTGCATCTATATCAACGAGTGAATAAATATTATTCAAAGAATTGAAAAAGAAATGCGGCTGTAACTGATAACGTAAATGTGTAAGTTCTGATTTCAGCTTCTCATTCTCCAGATTTTTCTTTTCACTCTCTGACTGTACTAAACGTTGCGTAACCCTGACACCAACACTAATCCCTACTGTCAGGACAAATGTAAAAGCATTCTTGATAATCCTGCCCAAATGCATGATCTGGTGGTTAGGTTCTACCGGGGGACGGTGCCCATCCGGTCTGCTGCCTTTCCAGTCCGGTGAGTGAGGTAAATGGTTGTTATGTATATTTAAAGCCTCTCTTAACACATCTACGCAATAAATACAGAGAATAATTAAAGAGATATTGACTACTATAAACCATGCGGTCTTATGCTGCAGCAGCAGCTTATCTATCAGGAAAAAAAAATTGGTGTAAAAAATAAGTGCTGAACATATAATAGGCGTCCATACACGCATATATACATTAAAACTCAGTTCAGAGTCACCGGGCATAAAGAGCAAAGGAAACCCAAACAAAATTCCCCATATAATTACATGAAGAGGAATGCTGTTGGCTAAATGGCCCTTTTGGATTAATTTCATATCTGACTTAGTATTAATAGTCCCACAAACAACTTTACTAAATCAAGGTCGGAAAAAACTTACGGTTGAAATAATAAAATAGAAGATGGGTTTAACTGAATCGACCAACCAAACCACTTAACTCATTTTTCCTCTTTTAACCAAATAAGAGAATAATACCTGTCCTATATCTTCTTTGATGTCTATTTCTGCAAACGACACTTTGTATTGATGGCATTTGATTTTCAGCTCATGTAAATAAGCATTCATTGCTTCACTATACGTTTCGCGTACCTGAGATGGCCTTAGCTTTAATTTTTCTCCACTTTCAATATCAATAAACTCATAGGGTCTTTCTTCAAAAATGAAGTCTTCTTCTGTAGCTTTATCAACTACATGAAAAAGGATAACTTCATGTTTATTATGCTTCAAATGCTGTAGAGCTGCAAATAAAGAATCAGCCTCTTCTGCATTATCGAACATATCAGAAAAAATTACAACGAGAGAGCGACGATGAATACTCTCGGCAATATCATGCAGTACTTTAGCAATAGCTGTTTTACGTTGTAACGGTTTTCTTTGCAGTAACTGTTCAAGACTCTGAAAAAGCTGTGTCAGGTGCAAACCCGTCGATTTAATTTGCGACTGGTACTCTATTTCATCACTGAAATAAGTAAGCCCCACAGCATCTCTCTGCTTTTGTAACATATAAGCCAGAGCAGCGGCCGCTGCTACGCTAAAAACCAGTTTCCCGTGATCTTTCTCAGGGTAAAACATAGACAGAGAAACATCAATAAGGATTCTGCAACGCAAATTGGTTTCTTCTTCGTAGCGCTTGGTAAAAAGACGGTCAGTTTTAGCATATACTTTCCAGTCAATATGCCGTGTACCTTCTCCTGTATTGTAGAGACGGTGCTCTGCAAATTCTACCGAAAACCCATGATAGGGAGATTTGTGCATACCTGTAATAAAACCCTCTACGGCCTGTTTTGCAAGCAACTCAATATTCCCGAATTTAAGAATCTCTTCCGCGTTGATTTTCATAGCTTAAATTTTATGATAGAGCCAAAACGACCATTCAAACGCATGAACTCTTCATGCTTCAGTGCTAATTTTTTATTTATGAAATCGCCCGACAATAACCAGTAAGACTTTTCACCTTCTCTAATCTCTGTGACATAAATATAAACACTTCTGTATCCTTCATTAAAAAGGTCATTCGCTCCGGATTGTGCCATATCGAAATTGGAATATTCATCCACTTTAACACTATATCCCTTTAACTGTCTTTGATTCCCCCAAGGATCGTAATGAATTCCGGAAAAGTACTTTTGTTGTTTTACTTCCAGATCAAACACAATCAAATCTTCTGCAATATCAACAGACTCTTCTACAACTTCAATTTCAACATTGGCAAAACCCGGCCCGGTAAGCCCCAACTCCCTTCCTGCAATCCCGGAAACGTCAATCAACCGTTGATGTGCATAAGGGCCACGATCGTTTACCCTCAACAGAATGGTTTTCCCATTGTCGAGATTTGTTACTTTAACAACAGTATTAAAAGGGAATGTGCGGTGTGCTGCTGTATAATCGTTCTTACTATAGCGTTCTCCATTGGCAGTGCGTCTTCCATGAAACATATCGGCATAATAAGAGGCCACACCTCTCTGTTTAGTACCTAACTTTTGAGAAAAAGTGAGTCCAAACGACCCTAAAAACAGCAAAAAACTCAATAAAATACCTTTCAAATTATCCTAAAGATGTGCAATACAAAATTACTAATAATAACGCAATTTTAATTAGATATATTTTTGATTATTCGTTCAAAAATATATATTTGTATATAAACAACCTTAAAATGGCTGAGACTGTGGAAGAAAGACCAGACAATGACAAAGTTGAGATCTATTCTCAGAAGGTAAGAGCGGGCAAGAGGACTTATTTTTTCGACATCAAGTCAACCCGCTCTAATGATTTTTATTTAACCGTTACAGAAAGCAAAAAAAGATTCAAAGATGATGGCGTATTTTATGAAAAACATAAAATATTCCTCTACAAAGAAGACATCTTGAAATTCACTGAAGCCCTCCAGCAAACAATCGACCATCTAAAAAACGAACTTCTGCCAGATTACGACTTTACAAAAGAACCAGAAAATTCTAATCTTGTTGAAAATGATGGAGATCTTAAGTGGGACTAAGATCAACTTTAATGGCTTAAATAACAAAAGGCTCTGAGATTTCGGAGCCTTTTGCTATTTTTGTACTCTTAAAAAAATAAAAATCAATCCATGGGATTAAAATGTGGTATCGTTGGTTTACCCAATGTTGGTAAATCTACCCTATTCAACGCTGTATCAACTACTGCCAAAGCACAGGCTTCAAACTACCGTTTCTGTACTATAGAACCAAATGTTGGCCTTGTAAACGTACCGGACGATCGCTTGCAGATACTTGCAGATATTGTTAATCCTCAGCGTATTCTGCCAACCGTACTTGAACTGGTAGATATTGCAGGACTTGTAAAGGGTGCATCTAAAGGTGAAGGCCTTGGAAATAAATTCCTTGCGAACATCCGCGAGGTAGACGCCATTGTACACGTAATCAGATGTTTCGAAGACATTAATGTATTGCGTGACGAAGGAGCTATCAACCCTGTTGGCGATAAAGAAATTATTGAAACTGAACTTCAGCTGAAAGACCTTGAAGCTGTAGAGAAAAAAATCCAGAAAGTGGAGCGTACTGCCAAAGCCGGTGACGCTAAAGCTAAAAAAGAACTTGAAACATTGGTTCTTGTAAAAGATCACTTAATGGAGGGTAAAAACACCAGAAGCCTTACATTGAGCAAAGAAGATTTGCTTGCTGTTGAAGACTTATACCTATTGAGTCTTAAGCCTGTAATCTTTGTTGCTAACGTTGACGAAGGGTCTATTCACACAGGAAACAAATACTCTGAAGCATTGAAAGCTGCCGCGGCGGCTGAAGGTGCCGACGTGGTTGTACTTTGTAACTCTCTTGAAGCTCAGATTTCTGAAATGGACAGTGAAGAAGACAAAGCAATGTTCCTGGAAGAATATGGCTTGAAAGAGTCAGGACTGAATGTATTGATCCGTGCTTCTTATAAATTATTAAATCTGATTACATACTTTACTGCAGGTGTGCAGGAAGTGCGTGCATGGACAATCATGCAAGGGTGGAAAGCACCACAAGCAGCAGGTGTAATTCACACTGACTTTGAAAAAGGCTTTATCAGAGCTGAAGTAATCAAATTAACAGACTATCAAACTCTTAAATCAGAAGTTGCTTGTAAAGAAGCCGGAAAAATGTCTGTAGAAGGGAAAGAATATGTAGTTTCTGACGGTGACATTATGCACTTCCGTTTCAACGTTTAAGATTTTCGAACAATAAAAAAAGCCTCTTACAGAAAATGTGAGAGGCTTTTTTATTATCCTTATTTACTTCTAACCAACTTTATCATTCATATAGGTAGTCAGTGCACCGGATGGACATTTACTTACCTGTGCCACAATCTCGGCCGTACCCGCCCCCATTGGATCAACCCAGGGAGTAACTCTTGGATCAAACACTGAAGGTAATCCTCGAAAACAAATGGCAGAGTGAATACACTTCCCCGACTGCCACACAACGGTTACTTCACCATTGGTATACTTCTTTGTAATGTTATTAGGGTTCATATAGCTAAATGGTTAAATGATATTTACGAGAATCTTTTGATTGAGATTATTTTATATATGGATAGCCCACGACAGAGAACATTACACTCCGGAATTATCATCATCAGCCTGTAATGAATACAACCAAATGTCATGCACCATAATTCTTTTAATTGTCATACACTACTCCAAATGTTGTACCCTCAAAGTCGTTACGTAGTCGGTTACCAACAAATTTATTTTTCCAAACAATGTTAGTTTCAACATATTCTTCACCATCATGATCAATAGCAGAATTAACTCGCCCGATAGCGTGAATTGTTACGGGACCCTTAACATAAGAATTAAGTAATTTGTTAATATCTCGATCAATAAGATCTGTTTCATAATCGTCCGAAGAACTTTGATAAGCATTTAACATTAAATCAATTTGGTTATTAGGTATACAATTTTCTAATATTGTATGATTGTCACATACATTGCAAGCTTCAACAATATCACCATAAACTTCAAAATATTGATTTGTTCGTTCGCTAAAAACCAAAATATTAAATAGTTCTCCATCACAATTTCTTTCAGAGCATTTTTTTATTTTCTGAAGTACACGAATAGATCTTGCTTCAATTTTTAAAAGTTTATCAAACTCATCAATAAACTTTGTTACCTCATCTGGAAAATCCTTGATGACTATAATATTTTCAAAACTACTTGTTGCGTTTGGTGACCAATTAAATGAACCATTTAAAATTGTATTGTTATCAATTATACAAAACTTATGATGCATATGATTTGTCTGACGAGGCATTTTTAATAGCCTAATTTCTGCTCCCAGTTTTTCTAATGCATCGATGGACGATTGATGAGAACGGTTCTGCCAATTATCACTACAAACAATTTTGAGTTTTGCAGGTTTTTCAAGAACATTTTTAAAAATATCAAAATACTCCTTGAAGTTAATCCAAGCTACTGCAATTAGGACGATTTTATTCGCCTGATTCAATTCCGCTTCAATTACTGATTTGTGGTTTTCAAAATGTGTTTCTACTGTCATAATATATTTTTATTTATACATATATTAAATTTCCGCCATTTTGTTTTAAAAACTTTCAAAATACTTTCCACTGTTGTAGATATTTATCTCTACAAGCTAATAAAATTGAGATTCAGACTATCAGGAGCATCACTAACAATGACATAAAAGAAGCCCGCGGTTTAAACCGCGGGCTTCTCAAATCTAAAGTCTTTAATCTAGCGTCTAAATCAAGGCTACAAATACTTAGCCAGATAGCCTTCCATTTCCTGCGCTACTTTTTGAGCTTCTTCACCTGCTTTTTTAGCAAAGTCTTCTCCGGAAGAAGCATAGATAATGGCTCGGGCTGAGTTTACCAGCAAACCACATTCTTTGTTCATACCATATTTAGACACTTCGTGTAAATCGCCACCCTGGGCTCCCACACCAGGGATTAGCAAAAAATGCTCCGGAACAATTTTCCTTATCTGTTCCAATTGCGCAGCTTTGGTAGCACCAACCACATACATCAACTGATCAGCATTTCCCCACTTTTTAGAGGTTTCAAGCACCCTTTCGAACAACTTCCCTCCGTCCTTCAAATCGAGATCCTGAAAGTCTTTGCTTCCGGTATTAGAAGTTAAGCCTAACAAGATTACCCATTTACCCGGATATTGAAGAAAAGGAGTAACAGAATCCTCTCCCATATAAGGAGCAACTGTTACAGAATCAAAATTCATGTTTTTGAAGAAGGCACGGGCATACAAGCCTGAAGTATTTCCTATATCGCCACGCTTGGCATCTGAAATTGTAAAAATATCCTTCGGAATGTATTCCAGAGTTTTCTGAAGGCTTTCCCAGCCTTTAGAACCCTCCGCTTCATAAAAAGCAATATTAGGTTTATAAGCCACAGTAAAATCAGCTGTAGCATCTATAATTTGTTTATTAAACTCAAAGATCGGATCAGCTGCTTTACTTAAATGAGCAGGTATTTTTGTAACATCAGTATCCAGTCCGACACAGAGGTAAGACTTCTTTTTCTGAATTTGAGCAAATAGTTCTTTACGATTCATTTCTTTAGACTTGAGAATGCCTGTTATATATCAGTAAAAGAGCCAAGACTTTCAGGTCTTGGCTCTTCATATTTCTTTTCCGTATGTTTTAACGCAAGTCAACCAATTGTACCCCTTTGTATTTTGTTTTATCAAACACAAAAGATTTATCATCTACCGGCGGGTTTGGAGTGAACTTTATGATTGAGTAATTATATCTATTACCACTCTTTTCAAACACTTTCCATTTTTTAACAGAATAATCTGTTTTATTAATCGTCATTCTGATTTTAAACACTTGTTTTGATTTGTCTTCAGGAATCAGATCTATTACATAATACAAAGCTTTGTTTTCATTAGCTTCATCGTTCATAACATACTTAAAGCCTTTTTTATACATCGTATAAATTTTGCTTGGAGTAATATCATCTTCATCAGGTGCATAATCAGTGATGTTCACTTCATTCTCTTCTTTCATGTAAGTCCAGACAGTAACACCATTGTTATAGATCTCCTGTTGCGTCAATTTCAAATGATACTTATCGCCTTTTACAGTAATGTTCCCTTTAAAATTATCTTTCACTCCAGATGAAGGGCTTTCCAATGAATAGGTAAAATCGGCCGTAAACGCTTTATAAGCCTGGTATTTTTTACTCATTTCATTCAATACCTGCTCCGCTTTAGCGTCTTTTGACTGCGCATTTACAATCAACAACCCAACTAAATTAAGACATGTTAATGTCAAAAATAAAAACTTCCTCATTTGATAATTTCAACAATTAGAATGCAAAATTAATTTTTATTCTGAAGAGTTTGCAATAATTGTTCCAAACTTGCTTCATCTTTAATATAAACTTCCCGGGCCTTACTTCCTTCAAACGGTCCTACTACTCCGGCTGCCTCCAATTGATCGATAATACGACCTGCACGATTATACCCTAAACTTAGTTTTCTTTGAATTAATGAAGTACTGCCTTGCTGATGTACAACAATTAAACGGGCAGCTTCTTCAAACAGGGCATCTTTTTCTGAAAAATCAAATCCTTCTCCGGAACCATTATCTTCATCACCAGAGTATTCAGGCAATAAGTATGCCGACGGATACCCCCTCTGCCCTCCTATAAAGTCAGAAAGCGCTTCTACTTCAGTAGTATCAATAAATGCACATTGAATACGTATCAGATCCGAATCAAGCTTCAGCAG